>CAXTVX010000050.1:0-25853 GCA_964247755.1 uncultured Acetobacteraceae bacterium
ACCAACAGCTACCTCAAGCGCGGCGTGGTGATCGAGAGCCTGTAGTCATCGGCAAAGGGAAGGCGCTTCGGCGCCTTCCCGGATGCTGCGCGTTATGGGGAAGAGCGCATGTCCGGATCGTCTAGTCTCGATACCTCGCCGCTGTCCGATGCCGAGCGGGTGGATGTGCGCCGCTTCTGCGGATATCCGGCCTACGGAGCCGGAAGTTCCGGCTTCCAGTCCTGGCGCTTCTTCGAGGCCTATGGAACGCTTGAGTTCCGCTTGACCAACCTCGCACCAAGCGAGTTCCAGGTCGTCAGGCAGTATTTGTCGAACCTGTATGCGCTCGAGCAGGCGGTTCCGGCCGCGAGCGGCAACCTGGATACCGACCAAGCTTCCGTGTGGAAGCACAACCGGTCTGAGGTGATCGACCGCGCGCGCTTGTTCGACGACTGGTGTCGCCGGCTCGCCTTCTTCCTGGGCGTTCCGGTGGGGCCCGGGATCCGCGATGACGCCGCCATCCTCATCTAGTTTCCCGTCCATGCCGGAGGTTCGCGAGAAAGATGGCCATATTCTTCAACGGCTGGATCGGCTACGGCGGTGCGGTTCAGGCCGGTGTCCTGGCGGAGCCGGCAGACACGGCCTATGCGCGACGTCCGTTCGTGCTTGGGGATCTCGATAGCGGCATCGTCGCAGACGTCGGGAGCGGAACGGTGGGTCCCGCCGGCGTAGCGTGGGGGCCGATCGGGTTCGCTGCACTGTTCGACGCGCAGACGGCCGGCAACCTCCTGCTCTGGTTTCCGCTGCCGGTTCCGGTCACGGTAAAGGCGGGCGGGACCATCACCAGTGGCGGCGGCGGCAACCGGTTCTATTTCCCGGATCTGCAGGCGGGACCGTCTCGCACTCACCTGTGGCCTGCCGGCAGCGTGGTGGCCAGCACGCCGGATGGTCGCCCGCTGACCGCCGGCGTCTCGCTGCAGGTTTCCGGTGGAACTCTCACGGCGCAGGCACCGGTGTTCGGCACCGGCGTCGTGATGGCAAGCCTGCCCGCCGCACAGCCTGCGGTTGGCAGCGGCCAGCTCTGGAACAACGGCGGGATCATTTCCATCGCCTGATTGGAAGGCACGCCGTTGCTGCAAACCATCGTCAATCAGAAGATCGCATATGGACTGGCGCGTGCCGCGTCCATCGTCGGCGTGTCGGAGGCGCTTTATCGACCCACTTCTGCCACGCTACCAATTTCCGGCTCGCCTTTCGGCAACATCCTTTGCGCCTACGACGTGACCCCGGACTTCAGGCTCATCTCCACCGCCCAGCCCAACCACGCCTACGTCACGCTGCTGGCTGATCCGACGCTTGTGCAGCAGGGTGATTATCTGGTCGGAGACGATACCCACTTCGTCGCGCGCACCGAGCCGCTGCGTCCGGCCTTGTGCGTGTTGTGCGACCAGGTGCTGGACGTGTTGAGCACCGACGTGACCACGAGTGCCGGGACGAACTCCTATGGCGGCCGCACCAGCAGCACGGATGCGGTGATTGCCCAGGGCTGGCCGGTAAGTATGTCGGCTAGGACGCGTGGCGAGCAGGACATGACCAAGCTGCCGAGCGACGTCAAGTCGGCCTATTACGATGTGCTGGCGCCACCCATCCCGGGGATCACCCTGGTGTTCGGGATGCGCCTCCAGGACAGCAACGGACAGGACTACGAGATCGTCAGTGCGGAGCTGTCGCCGTTCGGCTGGCGTCTTCTCGCAGGCCTCGCGACGACCTGACGTGGCGGCCGATCCACATGATGCCTCAAGCCGGAGACGAGCGACAGGATGGCGGACATCTCGGATGTGGAGGCCGCCCTGTGCAGCCTGGTCGAGCAGGCGATCTATCCCAATGGGACCACGCAGCCGAGCCTCAGCAGCGCCCTGGTGAAGATTTACCGCGGCTGGCCTACGAACCGCGCGCTCAACGCCGACCTCGCCGTCGGCACGCAGACGGTGACGGTGTTCAGCAAGGAGAACAGCACGAAGGACACCTCGCGCTACCGGCGTGTCTGGAGGACCATCTCGGAGACGAGCCCGACCCTCACCGTGACGTGCGTCGGTGACACGGCATCCTTCGGGGGCGCCGGCGGGGTGGGGCAGACTGCCGGCCTGACGGTCGGAGGCGTTGCGTATTCCTGGCCGGTCTCGGCTACGGACACGCCGATCACCGTAGCTGCCGGGTTCGCCGGCCTCGTCCCGGGTGCGACGTCTGCCGGCAGCGCTGTCACCGTTAGCGGGGCAACGGTTTCCGGCCGGGTGGTTGGCAGCGGAACGGCGATCATGGAGACCCGGCGCCAGGAGCAGGGCATCATGATCGCGGTGTGGTGTCCCACGCCGGCAGGACGTGACCTGCTGGCAAGCAGCGTGGACAACAGCCTGTCGGACGTCGACTGGTTTCCGTTGTCGGACGGGACAATCGCGCGCCTGCGCTACCACGATACCTACGAGACGGACGCGTCGGAGAACGCGAATCTGTATCGGCGCAACCTTGACTACGTGGTCGAGTATCCGACCACGATGGTGATGACCGGCTCGCAGATGCTGTTCGGGGTCGGGACCCTGGGCGGCACCGGACCCGAGGTCGGGTTCGGCTGCGTGGTTCCGTCGGCGCCGCTGGTGATTCCGCCGCTCGGCGCGGTGCGGTTCGACGCCTGGTACGACCCGGCGAACAGTATCGACCAGCAATGCGCGGCCGCGCTGTCGCTGCCGGCGTTCCAGAACCGGTTGCCTTCGAGTGCGACGGTGACGGATGGCGTGGCGTCCTGGCCGAGAGCGACGCAGGCGACCATCGATGCGGAGATCGTGGCGGCGTTGCAGGCAGGCCTGTCCTTCTGGGCGTTCGACAGCTTCCAACCCAACGACACGCTCAGCCTCGCGTTGCAGTTCTACCTGAACAGCAGCCTGAGAAGCCGGCTGCGCTTCTGCATGCTTGGGCAGACCTCCAACTGGGGGAGCGGAGGACAGGACCAGCCGTCATTGCGGCGCGACATCAGCATGATGACGCAGCCCGGCTACATGACGGTGCTCGGCAACAGGCCTCTGTACCTGGTGCTGGACTCGTCCGCAGCACAGATCGCAGGACTGCCCGCCGGCGGGGTCGCCGCCGCGATCAGCTTTGTCAGGCAGCAGGTCCAGGCGGCGGGAGGCGGCAACCCTTACGTCGTGTGGTTGTCGGGCGCTTCTCTAGCCGAGTACTCGAACATTGCGGCGGCGCAGGCGGCGGGTGCGGATGCGAGCGGCGCTTATGCAGTGCCGCAGCTGGATGGTTCGGAGCAGCCGTATACGTCGCTGACGCAGTCGGCCCGGGCGGACTGGGCAGCGCGCGGCAGCTCCGGGTTTCCCATGATCCCGACCGCCATGAGCGGCTGGGACCAGCGGCCGCTGGTCGAGACCCCGCAGCCGTTCTACCCGATCCCTGCAGGCCTCACCGTCGACAACTATTACGACGCGCCGGTCGATGCGCAGCTCGGCGCGCATGTCGTGGAGATGGTGGACTACCTCGTTTCGCAGGCCCCCACCTGTCCGGCGCAGGTCGGCTTGATCTACGCGTGGAACGAGCTTGCGGAGGGTGGCTGGCTGATGCCGACCTTCACGGCGGCTGGACCGGACATGGGACGCGTGGCCGCCATCGGCGCAGCACTGGCGGCGGCAGTTCGGCAGTCGACGGTCCCTCAACTCGATCTCGTCAACTAGATAGGATTCGAATGAACAGACCCACACCCACCGCGCTGATCGCGCTTCATGCGTTCGGTCGCTACAACCGTGGTGACGTCATCACGGATCCCGCCACGATCCAGGCGATCCTGGCAGGCGGAAACGCCAACCTGGTGCTGGTGCCGGTGCTGCCGAGCACCGGCACCACGGCCGCGCCGAGCGGGGAGCACTGAGACATGGTGCAGATCACCCAGTCGGGCGCCTTGAACACGGCCGCTTTGGTCGTCCCGGACCTGTACGTCCAGATCGCGTCGCCGCAGACCCTCTCCCTCAACGGTGTTCCGACCGACAAGATCGGCATCGTCGGGACCGCATCCTGGGGGCCGGTCAACCAGCCGGTGGTGATGGGCAGCATCGCCGACTACAATGCGGCGTTCGGGCCGGTGCTGGCACGGCAGTATGACCTGGGCACGCCTGTCGCCTGCGCGCAGCAGCAGGGCGCCACCTCGTTCGTTGGCGTGCGGGTGACCGACGGTACCGACGTTTCGGCGACGTATGCGCTGCTCTACAGCAACAACAGCTATCCGATGCTTCTCACCGCGGTGTGCTCTGGTAGCCTCGGCAACCAGATCAGCATCAACCTGGGTGCCGGATCGCGGGCAGGAAGCTGGCGGTTGACGTTGCAGATGCCGGGTCAGCTCCCGGAGGTTTTCGACAACCTCGATCCAGGCGTTGGCAACCCGACCTTCTGGGCTAGCGTGATCAGCGCGGTCAACAACGGAACGAGCGCGACAAGGGGACCTTCCGCGCTGTGCGTCGCCACCGCGGGCAACGGGCCGACTACAGCGCCGGCTTCCATCAGCGGCCAGACCCTCCTCAGCGGCACGGACGGGATCAGCGGGATCGCGGCGTCGTCGCTGGTGGGCAATGACGGACTAAGCCGGACCGGGATGTACGCGCTGCGTGGCCGCGGATGTGCCATCGGCATGTTGGCGGACTGCAGCGACTCCACCCAGTGGACGGTGCAGAGCAGCTTCGGCCTGTCGGAAGGGATCTACATGATCCTTGTCGGGCCGAGCGGCGACTCCATCGCCACTGCGGTACAGACCAAGGACCAAGCGGGCCTGGACAGCTATGCCGCGAAGCTGATGTTCGGCGACTGGCTGTTCTGGTACGACCAGACCAACTCTCAGACACGTATCGTCAGCCCGCAGGGCTTTGTCGCCGGTTGCCTGGCGAACCTGTCGCCCGAGCAGTCCAGCCTCAACAAGCCGTTGTCGGGCATTGCCGGAAGCCAGAAGAGTGGCCTCGCCTCCAGCGGCCAAGCGTTGACCTACTCGTCGGCCGAGCTGCAGACGCTGTTCTCCGCCGGCATCGACGTGATCTGCAACCCTGCACCTGGTGGCTCCTACTGGGCGGTGCGTTGCGGGCACAACAGCTCGAGCAACGCGGTGATCGCCGGCGACAGCTACACCCGGATGACGAACTTCATCGCCGAGACGCTGGCGGCCGGCATGGGTGGCTATGTCGGCAGCGTCATCAACTCGACGCTGCTGTCCAACATCCGCGCCACGCTGCTGGGCTACCTGTCGAGCCTGGTGCAGCAGGGGATCCTCGGCAGCATCACCGGGGCAATGCCCTACGCGGTGGTCTGCGACGGCTCGAACAACCCGCAGACGCGGACCGCGCTGGGCTACGTGCAGGCGGATGTCCAGGTGCAGTACCAGGGCATCAACGAGAAGTTCATCGTCAACCTGCAGGGCGGCCAGAGTGTGACCGTGTCGACCGCGAACGGCAGCTCCCCGAGCTGATCCACGACTGAAGACCAGCATGCCAGTGCACAGCAAGGAGGCCTCGATTGGGTAATCCCTACAGTATCGGCCGTGACTGCCAGGTCGTTCTTCTCTGGAACGGCACACGGCTCGACCTGCGCGACGTGACCGGGTTCCAGGCCCAGCAGGAGGTGCGCCAGCAGCGCTCCGACCCGCTGAACAGCGTGCCGATCGAGTTCAACACCCCGGCGGGATGGCGCGGGCAGTTCCAGGTCGACCGCGGATCGTCGGCGCTCGATGACTTGGTGGCCGCGATCGAGGCGGCGTTCTGGAACTCGGGCGTGATCGGTTCCGGAACGGTCTACCAGTACGTGTCGGAGGCGGACGGCTCGACCAGCACCTACGAGTTCGTCGGGGTCTCGCTGACCTTGACCCATGCCGGCCACTACCAGGCGGAGAATATCGTCAAGCAGGTGGTCAGCTTCTATGCCAGCCAGAGGAACCGTCTCTGATGGCGCTGCCAGCGGAGATCGACAGCGGCGATGGACGACGCTTCGCGTTGCGCGAGGCCAATCCGGGCGACATGCTCGACCTGATCGAGGCTGCCGGAACTGCGGCATCCTCGTCCGCCTGGATGCGGTACGCGCTGATGATCTGCTCGGTCAACGCGATCGACGGCAAGCCGGTCATGATGCCGGTCACCAAGGAAGGCGTCCGCGAGCTCGGACGGCGGATCGGCAACGTCGGCATGGAGGCGCTGGCGCGCGTGCATTATCCGGATGAGACGGAAACCGCCGGGCAGGGTGACCGGGAGCTCGATACCGCAAAAAACTGAGCAGGCACTCCCTGCTTCGCCAGGTTCTGTTCCTGGTGAAGGGGGGAGTGCCGTGGTCGGAAGTCATGAACATGTCGGAAACACGACGCCTTGCCTGTTGTGTCGCCCTTGGTGAACTCGACGGGCAGGTTTTCGACTGGGGCTCCTTCAGCTGGTCGGTGGTCGGCTGAAGCAACGGGTCCTGATCCGGCGAAGGGAGGCGAGCTTGATCCTGTCGCACCGCATCGGTCTGGCCCTGCTGGATCGGAAGAACCAGGATCCGTCGCCTGGTCGGCGCGGGGACGTGCGGTTCGCCGTTCTGGGTGAGAAGGGCAGCCGGAGGCTGGACAAGCTTGCGGCTCTGGCTGCCCGGCTGACCCGGCTTGGTTCCCGTGATCTCCCGCTTCCGGCGAGGCTGCACCGGCTGGATCTGCCGTCTCCCCCGCAGGCGGTCGCCGATGCGACGGCATGGCCTGTCGCCGGTCCGGCGCCGGTGAGCAGCCTGCAAGCGATGGCACCCGCCCTGTTGCGGCCCGGCCAGGCGGTGGTGGCTGCCATGCCGGCTCCGACCCGAGCGGTGGCGGCGGCCACTTCCGGGACGCGCGCCCGTGATGCACGTCCAACGGTCAAGGTCGCGGATCAGGAGAATGGTCGGATGAAGGACGCCACGAGGGTCGTTTCGGCCGCATCGGCGCCGCTGAAACGGGAGGCCGCCAAGTCGGTGTCGCAGCCGCGGCGGCCGGTAGCAGCGGTCGAGGCGGCCTCGCCGGGATCATCGCTGCGCTCGCCGCTGGCACAAGTCGAGACCGCTCTGGCAGGTGGAGGTAGCGGCCACTCCACCCGCAGCGGACAGGAGCAGGCATCGAGGGTCCCGCTGCGGTCGGCGGCGTTCCAAGCAGCCGGCAGGGCGACCGGAGGCAGGAAGGCCCTGTCGTTGATCGCCTCGCGGCCATTTCTGAGCGGTGGCGCAACATCGGCCGACGGTTCCGATCCGGGCCGCAAGGCGGGGATGGAGATCATGTACGCGGCGCCGGGAGCATCTCGCGGTGAAACGATCGGCCTCCCCGCTTCGTCGTCAGCGAGCCGCAGCCTTCCGCTGGAAGTGCCTGGGCTCGGCTCGATGAGCGATGCACAACTCCGTCTTGCCGTCCTGCAGCGCAGCGTCGTGTCGGCTCCACGAAAGGAATTGAGCCAGGACGTGCTGCGACGCCAGGTCGTGCCGCCGGCTCTCGCGGCGGGTAGGTCCGGCGCGTCCTCGACCGGTAGCGTCATGCAGGGCAGCGCTGACAGCCGACAGGGAGCTGGGCTTGGCGCCGTCGCGGAAGGCGGGGCAGGCATGGAGGCGGGACGAATGATGATGGTGAGCCTGATGGGTGATGTGGTCATCGACGGGCGGAGACTGGGACAGGTCGCCGCGTCGTCACAGGCAAGCCAGGCATCCCTGCCGGCGCACGGGCCGTCCCGGGTGAACCTCCGGGCGGTGCCGATCCACTCCGGCATGCAGATCCCGCAGTGAGCGGCTATCTCGGGCTGCTGTCGGCGGCCGCGTCCCTGCTCGTACGGCCGGCCCCGCTCATCATCGGTGACCTCGTCCTGGACGGTCACGAGGTTCCCGGGCGGATCAGCATCGGCGGCGCGCAGGCGGTCACGATCCACAAGACTCCGGGCGGCGGCCGGATCATTGATGCGATGGGCGCCGATCCGGGCACGATCGCGTGGCGTGGCATGTTCGTCGGCCCGGACGCTGCGCAACGCGCGCGCAGGTTGGATTTTTTGCGGCAGCAGGGCAGCCCGTACGGACTGAGCTTCGGCGACTACATGTTCAACGTCATCATCGTCCACTTCGAGTACGACTATCAGGATCAGGGCGCCGTCATCTCCTACAGGATCCGGACGGAGATCGTGCCCGATCCCGGCAACCTGACGGGAGATGCATCGGGCGCCGATCTGGCCATGCAGGGCGATCTGTCGAACGCGCAGGGCGTTCTGCAGGCCGGTGCTGCGGCCGTGTCCAGCTATGCAGCCCTGGCCGGTGGGGCTGCCGCCGCATCAGGTGCCGCCTCCGCCGTCATGATGGGATCGGTGGTAACCAGTCTTGCCACGACCTCTTCGGTCATCCCGGGTGCGACAGCGGGAAACTCTTCCGGGTATGCGCAGATCCAGGGCGGCTTGACAGCAGCGGCGGCGACCGTTTCCACCGCGATCAACGCGGCTTCTGTGGGAAGTCTCGCGGCGCCTGCTGGCGGGTTGTCCTTCACGTCAGCGTCCGCTCTCGCAGCGGCGACCGCACAGGCTGCCGCACTGGCTGCGCTGGTGCGCGGCGGAGGGTATCTCAACAGGACGAATTCGAACGTGGCTTCGGCCACGGCACAGCTACCTGCTCCCCTCGTTCATTCCTGAGGTGATGATGCGAACAGTCGTGGTTGCCGGAACCAATCTTTTCGCACTGGCAGCGCAGGAACTGGGCGATGCCACGCAGTGGTACAGGATCGCGTCCCTCAACAACATCAAGGACCCGCTGATCTTCGGCCTGACGACGCTGCTGTTGCCGAGCCTTGATGCGAGCGCCACGGGAGGATTGCCTCCCACATGAGCGCAAGCGTTGTCAGGCGGCCCCGCGTCCGTCTCATCATCAACGGCACGCCGGTGAACGGATGTCGTTCCGCAGAGATCGTGTCCCGGCGGGGCTCACAGGCGGCCAGTTTCCGCGTGCATGCGAGCTTCAACGAGATCGCCCGCACGCTTGGACAGGACTGGATCGACCAGGAGACCCTGAACGTCGAGATCGACTTCGGTTTTCTCCCCCTGGGTGCATCGGAAGGTGACCTTAACTGGACGCCGATGATCACCGGCGGGGTGGATCGGGCCGGACTTGATCAGGTGAGTGGCCTGGTGTCGATCGAAGGTCGCGATCATGCGGCCCGGCTGATCGACATGCCTTTGCAGGACGCCTACCTGAACCACACCAGTTCCGAGCTCGCGACGACGTTGGCAGGTGCTTGCGGATTGTCGGCGGACGTCGATGCGACAAGCGGGTTGGTCGGCCAGTACTATCAAATCCAGCATACGAAGGCGGCGTTCGGAGCGTTCTCCCGCCACGCCAACGGCTGGGACTTGTTGGCAGAGCTTGCCAACCTTGAAGGTTATGATCTCTGGGTCGATGGCACGACCCTGCACTTCAAGCAGGCTGCCGATCAGGACTCCGACACCTTCGACATCACGTACGTGGCGCCGGAAGCCGGATCGGCCTCGCCGACGCTCTCGATATCGGACCTCACCATGGAGCGGATGGTCGGACTGTCCGGACCGATCCAGGTGACGATTGCGAGCTGGAACAGTCGGCAGAGACGACAGGTGAACAGCGTGTTTCCGAAAACCGCGGATACCACTGCCAAGCAGTTCCTCGTGCTGAAGCCGAACCTGCTCGCAGACCAAGCGGATGTTCTGGCCCAGACCACCTACTCGCAGCTGCGTGCGCACCAGCGCGTCATCAGGGGCGTGATGGCAGGGGAGCTGCAGCTGACGACGCGGAACCGGGCAAGGCTCGGCGGCACCGGGACCGGTTGGGACGGGATGTATACGCTCGACCAGATCGAGCGGCAGATGTCGCTGGAGAAGGGCTTCATCCAGCACATCACCGGACGGTCTGACCCTGGAGTGACCAGCAATGAGTGACTGGCTGGAGACGGTGAAGCTTCATGCGGCGACGCAGGCCGGTGCTCTTGGTCAGCCTCGCCACGCGCTCGTGACGAGCGTTGATGCGGTGTCGCACGCGGTCAAGGTCACGATCCAGCCGGAAGGGCTGGAAAGCGGCTGGATCCCGGATGGCGCAATTGCGGCGAGCGGCCTGCGCATTGCCTGTCCAGCGGAGATCGGAACCCAGGTGCTTGTGGTCCCGGTGGAGGGTGACGCGGAACATCCGGTTGTCGTCGCGCGGTTGTTCGACGTCACGCTCATGCCTCCGTCCAGTCCAGCGACCGGAAGCCCGGTCCAGCCGGGTGAGCTCGGGATCTTCCTGGACGGCGGCAACTACGTGCACCTGACGAAGGGAAGTATCTTTCTCAAGGGCACCGTGGTCTTAGACGGGACGTTGAGCGTCACCGGCGATGTTGTCGGTGCGAACGTCAGCCTAGCCAGTCACGTGCATTCGGCCGTGCAGCCGGGGCAGGGTGCTTCTGGTGCGCCGGAGCCGTCCCATGGCTGATCTGGCACATGTGGTGGGAGAGGACCTCCAGCTTGGCGCTACGGGCGACCTCGCGGTTGTCACGGCGAACCTGGAAACCCAGCAGCGGGTCCTGCATCGGCTACTCACCGGCGCTGCGACATATATCTGGCAGCTTTCCTACGGCGCCGGGCTACCCGGCCTGATCGGCACTGTAGCCTCGCAACAACAGATCGCGGCGATCATCAAGGCGCAGATGGCATACGAGGCAGCGGTCTCGGCGACTCCCGAACCTCAGGTCGTGCTGTCCAGTGGCTCGCCAGGGGTCGTTCTCGCAGCAATCACCTACACCGACGCGGTGTCGGGCAGCAGCCAGACACTCACCTTGCCGATCGGAGGCTAGATGCAGCTTTCCCTGCAGAACTTCTCGACCCTCGTCGACAGCATGGCGTCCACCGTTCAGGGAGCGTGTTCCAGCCTGATCGACCTGACGGTGGGATCGGTCATGCGCGCCATCCTCGAGGCTTCGGCCTCCGTCGGGCTCTGGCTGCAGTACCTGGTTCTGCAGGTGCTGACAATGACACGGTTGGCCACCAGTATCGGCAGCGATGCCGACAGCTGGGTGCAGGATTTCGGCATGACCCGGCTGGCGGCGACAAGCGCGTCGGGCAGCGTCGTGTTGTCGTCCTTCAGCCCTGCGACGCAGAGTGCCACGATCAACACCGGCGCGACCGTGCGCACGAGCGACGGGTCCCAGACGTTTGCAGTGGTGAACGGCCCCTACACGCGTCCGGCAGGGACAGCATCGGTCACGGTCCAGGTGCAGGCAACGGTTGCAGGTCCGGCAGGCAACGTGCAGAGCGGCGTCGTCAACGTCCTCGGAACAGCGATCCCGGGCATCGACACCGTGTCGAACCCGACCGCCTTCACTGGCGGCCAGGGAACGGAAACGGATGCGGCGCTCCGGCTGCGCTTCGTCACCTACATCAACACCCGGGCGCAGGCGACCGAGCAGGCGCTCGTGTATGCGATCGCCTCGGTGCAACAGAACCTGACCTACAGCATCCAGGAAAACGTGGCCGCCGATGGCAGTTCCATGCCCGGACACGTGCACATCATCGTGGATGATGGGAGTGGCGATCCGACCGCAGCGCTGCTGGCGTCGGTGTCAGCTGCCGTCGATGAGGTCAGGCCGATCGGTACATCGATCTCGATCGCCGGTCCGACCTTGCTGACGGCCGCGATCAGCCTGACCATGACGATCAACCCGTCTGCGGACGGCACATCGGTGCAGTCCAACGTCAATGCAGCACTTGCGAGCTACATCAACGGCCTCGGAGTTGGTCAGGCGCTTCGTATCTCGCGCATCGCCGGGCTCTGCTACGACGCCGACACCAACGTCTCGAACGTGCAGGACGTCCTGCTGGACGGGGCAGGCCGGGATGTCGGGGGACAGGCGGGTACCGTCGTCAGGTCCGGCGTCTTCACCATCGCCGTTCTCCTCGCATGAGCGGTTCAGGGCAAGGCGGGATCGACACCGGTACCTGCGCGGACATGGTATCGCGGATGCGTGCGGTCTTGCCGCCGTCATGGTTTCCGCTCACCGCACCAGGTGCGACGACCAGCGCGACGCCTGTACTGGACGGGGTCCTGTCCGGCATAGGCTGCGGATGGGCGTACTGCTACGCGCTCATCGAGTTCGTTGTGCAGCAAAGCAGGATCTCGTCCGCGACAGGCAGCTTCCTCGACATGATCTGTGCCGACTTCTTCGGCACGACGATCAAGCGCATGGCAGGGGAGTCGGATGGTGGATTCCGTAGCAGGATTAGTGCGAACCTGCTGCTTCCACGTGCGACGCGGTCGGCGGTCTCGCAGGCAGTTGCCGCTCTGCTGGGAGGGGCGCCGATCCTGTTCGAGCCGTTCCGGTCTGCTGACACCGGCGGCTATGGAAGCGTAGCGGTTGGTGGGGCCGGTGGAGGAGGGGGTTATGGGACCGCGGGGTTGCGCCTCGGATCCTCGACCCTCCCGTTCCAGTACCTCGTGGCGGTGTCGACCGACGGGAGGATGACCCGGCGGGAGTCAGATGCGAGCTTCATCGACGCCGGCGGCGTGATGCAGATCGCAGGACGCCATGTCCTGCGACTGGTCTACAACGACGGCGACGCGACGGGCCTGCTGATCGAGCCGCGGGGATTCAACCTTATCAAGGACAGCATCGGCTGGAGCGGCTTCCAGCAGGCGTCTGCCACTGCCATCACCAGATGGAACATCGATCCATTGGGCGCGAATGCGCTGTGGGCTGACATGCCGGTCATGCAGGTGGGCGTCTACAGCGGCGGCACGATCACGGGGCCGTCCATCCAGCTTGTCACGACCGGATCCGCAGTGACGGCATCGTTCTGGCTGATGCTGCCGCCGGATCACACCTTCACCTCCTGTAGCCTCAGCTTCAGCGACCAGTATGGCGCCGTCGCCTATGCGGCTGCGGCCCTTTCGATCACCGGAACCTGGCAGAGACTGTCGACGACCCTGCCTTCCGGCACAGCAGCGGACCGCATCGTCACGATCACAATGGGCGGGCAGTCGAGCTCCCTGATGGACACGCCGTTGCTGACGCAGTGTTGGCAGATCGAGCCGGGATCGATCGCCACGAGCTACATACCGAGCAGCCAGCAGGTCGGCGTACGTGAGGCGGACGATCCGGTGACGCTGTGGACCGGAGCCGCCATCACGGTGGACCAAGTGGCGCTGAATGAGGCGGTCTGCCGAGTGATCCCGGCTGGCAGCATCGCCTGGGTCACAACAACGAGCTGACATGTCCGATCTCTGATCACGCCTGAACTGCTAGCGCAACTGCCGGCTGCAGGACAGTCGGAACCAACAGCCGGAGTGAAGTGGTGGACCGTCAAATCGTTTATGTGGGAGCCGTGCCGCTCGACACGGACCAGTTGCTCCAGTCTCGCAATACGATGGTCGCACTTGGCTACCTGGCCAAGATGACGATCGGAGACGGCAGCGTTTACGCCGACGGGCTTGGTTGCACTCCAGGCGGCGGCCTGACGGTCACAGTCGGCCCAGGCAGCATGACCCTGCCGACGGTAATCGACGCCGGATATTATGGTGCTCTTCCGCCGGATGGCGACCTAGTGGTTAAGACCGGGATCAATACCGCTCCGGTCGTGGTCAGCCTGCCTGGAACCGGAACAACCATCATTTCCGGTGGGGTGGTCGAGGTCCAGGCAGGAAGTTTAACCCTCGCCTACTACAACGCTGCCAACCCAGGGCAGACCTTGTTTGGCGCCCAAGGCAACGGGCAGGCCCAGGCGTCCATATTGCAGCAGCGGGTGGTGTTTGCCGCAACAGCGCCGTCGGCGGTCCCAGCCGGCTACACGGCCCTGTGGCAGATCATCGTACCCGGGTCTGCAACTGCAGTCGATCCGAGCATGATCACGGCTGCTGCCGGTGCACCGTTCGTATCGGTCAAGTTGCCTCAGGCTGCGCCGATCATATCTCCGGCGTTTGCCGGAGCGCCCACGGCGCCAACACCTTCCGCAGGCGATGCCAGCCTCGCGCTGGCGACGAGCGCCTTCGTTGCCGCAGCGACGACGCGGAATCGCGCGGCCTGGGGTGCGGCCGGCACCTACAGCTGGACATGTCCGCCTGGCGTGTCGTCGGTTCTGGCGCGCATGTGGGGGGCCGGAGGAAGCGGCGGGAGCGCTGGCGCGGGCTATCCCGGCGGTGGCGGGGGTGGCGGGGGGTATGAGGAGGTGCTGATCGCAGTCGCGGCCGGGATGTCCTATTCCATTCAGGTGGGAGGGGGCACGAACGGTTCCACGACAACGGCGTTCGCGAACCTCGTGCAAGTCTCGGGAGGAATCAACGGCACGGGGGGACAGACCGGACAGGTCGGGGTAGGCGGAGCGGCCGGTCTACCCTTGACCACCAGCATCAACTTCATCGGCTCGTTCGGGGTTGGACCCGGGCAGAGCGGCTTCCAGGTTGGATCGACCAGCGTGGGAGGCGCCGGTGGACCCAGTTTCGGCGTACTCGGTGCCAGCGCATGCTTCGGTGGCACGCTCGGCTCGAACGGGTTGTGGCCGGGAGGTGGTGGCGCCGGCGGCGCTTCGGGCGCCGGAGGAAAGGGCGCAGATGGGTTGATGGTGATCGAGTGGTATGGCTGATGCGCGCAGGAGTTGGCAGAGGATCGTCCGTCAGCTCCTTACGCCTGACGAGGTGAACCGCCGATCCGGCACACCCTTGAAGTCGGAGGGCCCGTTGTGCGTCAGGCTGGCACAGGTGTCGAGCCAGATCCGGCCTCCAAGCTGCTGCCAGCGTGAGCAGAACGTGAAGTCCTCGCTCATGTAGGTTCCGCTGGTGGGGTCGATGATGCAATCGAACAAGGCGTAGCCACCCGGGCTGGAACGGTCGCCGGACGTGTAGGCGTCGACGCCTCGATACCGGGTTTCCGGATATCCCTCCTGCATCTGCTCGAGGGTGGCGCGCTCGATCAGCATGAAGCCGGTCCCGGCGTGGACCGCTGTGGCGAAGTCTCCGTCACGCAGCAGGCGTTCCCCTGCCTCCAGCTTGCCGACGTAGTGGAGGCCCGCGCTTTCCATCGGCTCCCCCTGCACCAGACGCTCCTGACACAGCTTGTCCCAGTAATAGGCCTTCAGCGGATAGATGCCCGCGGCGACGGATCTCCTGGCAGCCAGAAGGCGGAACACGTTCTTCGGCTCGAACGAGATATCGGCGTCGATGAACAGGATGTGTGTAGCCTGCGGGGTGGCGAGAAAGTGGCTGGTCAGGGTGTTGCGGCAACGGGTGATCAGGGCGTCCTGGCCAAGCAATGCCAGGGTCAGGGCAACGCCTGCCTCCGGAGCGGCCGCCATCAGGGCGCAGACGGACTGCATGTAGCCCTGAGTGACCACGCCTCCATAGCACGGCGTGGCGATGAAGATGTGTGGTTGCATCGGCCGGCGGCGCTCCAGACAGAAGTTACAGCATGCGCTGTCCAGGTTGCCATAGCGTTAAGCCGCTGCCATCAGGCACCCAGCATCAATGATGGACATGGTCCCCGAGCAGGCGGGCAAGGATCGGCTCAATCCGCTCAGCGATCTCCGTTTGGACCTGTGCGGTCGGATGCAGCGGAGGAGCAGGAGGCGTCAGACGTGGGTCGATGAACTTGGCGGGGTCGACCCGATCCTGTGTCAGGAACAAATCACCGACGTCAGCATAGGTCACGTAGGCCCGATCACCGGCTGTCGCCTTGAGGCGGTGATCCAGATGGCTCGTGTTCCTGGACACCCACTCGGAACGGATGGAGGGAAGGACCCCGAGCAGAACGATACGGGTTTGCGGCAGCCGCCGATGAACTTCGTCCAGGATCACCTCGATGCCGTCGAACGTCTCGTCGGCATCGGTATGGATATGACCAAAATTGTTCGCCCCGATCAAAATGATCGCCACCCGTGGTGCGATGCCGTCCAGCTCGCCGTGTTGAAGACGCCAAAGCAGATGGCAAGTGCTATCTCCCTTGAAACCGAGGTTGACGGCGTGGCGATCGCCATAGAAGCGCTGCCATGCCGGAGCGAAATTCCGCCAACCCTCGTCGCTCGATCGCTCCCAGTTCTGCGTGATGGAGTCGCCGAGCCACAACAGGTCGACCGGCATCCGATGAAGCTCGACCTGTTTCTCCCCGAATCGTGTGCGCCACCAGTCCTCGCTCATCCGGGACACCGGTTCCGTGGCGATGTTCCGCGGTCCGGCGCTGGTGAGCAGGGCCGCGATCGACAGGATGATCGGGAGGGTTGTTCTGACTGCCCAAACGCGCAGCATCAGGTTATCATCCTGCTTTGCCCGGGATCGTCAGGCTGGCTGGCTTCAGAAAACACGGAACGCGACGAGGCTTAGCGCTCCTGCAACAATGCTGTAGATCGCAAAAGGGCGAAGAGCCCAAGCTTCGTGGTTGCGGAAGTAGTGCATGAGGAACGCCGTGCTCAACCATGCCGCTACCGCAGCTGCCAGCGCCCCAAGGAGCGCGGGCCGGAGCGCCTGCAAGCCTATGTGTGCTTGATGCAGCCTCAAGAGCTGGGACGCGGTTGCAGCCAGAATGATCGGCAAGGCGATCAGGAACGAGAAACGAGCCGCAGTCTGGTGGCTTATGCCGCGCAGCAGGCCGCCCGTCATCGTGGCGCCGGAGCGCGAGATGCCGGGCAGGAACGCTGTGCACTGCCAGATGCCGATCAAGAATGCATCCATGAGCGTCAAGCTGGCGATAGGTTTGTCGGCGTCCTCCGGAAGACGGGCACGCAATCGATCCGCAATTAGCAGGATGAGGCCGTTGACAACCAGGAAGCACGCGGCGATCTGCGGGGTGCCGAACAGGTTGCGAAGAAAACTTTCCAGGACATAGCCTACGATGACGGCTGGAATGGTGGCCACGATGATCAGCGTGGCAATGTAGCGGCTTTCCTTGACATGAAGTGGATCAGCCGCCCCGATGGTCCCACGACCAAGGGCCAGCCAGTCACGCCAGAAGAACAACAGCAGGGCCGCTGCGGTGCCGACGTGAAGCATGACGAGGAAGGGCAGAAAGCTGGGTCCGTGCTCGTCGAGGGTCCAGTGCAGCAGGCGGGGGACGATCACCGCATGTCCGAGACTGCTCACCGGGAACAGCTCGGTGATCCCCTGGAGCAGTGCGAGCATGAGCGCCTGGATGGTAGTCATGGGAGGCCCCGACGAAGCGACAGGCTCTGGTGCCGCATAATCGGGCAGGCGGCAAGGCGCTGGAGTTGACCACGGGTGCTGGTGCTGGCTATGGCCTAGTCATGACCACGACGACGATCCGTTTCGGACGGCACGGCATCACCGCGACAGCCGCCAGCGCGGTCGTGCTCTGCGTGGCGGTCGGGTTCTACGGTTATGCGACCAGGCTGAACGGAACCGGGAGCAGCCGGACCTATGAGCTTCGCGCGAGCTTCCTTTCTTCCAACGGCTTGCATGAGGGCGCTGATGTGGTCCTGGCAGGTGTCGTGGTCGGGCGGGTGACGACGATCACCCTTAACCCACGCACCATGGCGTCGGATGTGACGTTCCAGATCGACCAGATGTTGAAGCTTCCAGTTGACACGAGGCTGTCGATCGGAAGCAGCACTCTCACGTCCGGTGAGGCTCTCCTGGTCGATCCCGGCACCTCGCGCCGGGTGCTGCCGTCCGACGCGACGGTGACCGACACGTGCGAGCCGACCAACCTGGAGCAGCAGGTCAGCCGATACATATTCGGCAGCGGTGGGGCAACTGGCGGCTGCGACAGCTAGGGTCGCGTCCCGTTCAGGTCGGGAGATTTCAGTCGTTCAATGGGTAGCAGGCCATCAGGCGGCGTTGCAGGCGCCAAAAGGCGAGGAGTTCGAGCAACGGCGTCGGCTTCGCACCGCGACGCCTCATTTCGGCACCGATCTCGAACGCGATCCTGTAGTGCTTGAACTGATCGCGGTAGGCAGCCCACAACGACGTGCGCGGGTCCCAGATGTGAGTGGCCTCCGAACCGACGCCGTTGATCTCGATGATACGGAAGCCTTCGCCGAAGCGCAGCGCGGCGGCGCTCTCGAAACGCACGTCCAGCCGGCCGAAGTGAAAATCAGGAATGGCCTGCATGATCGCATCAACCCGGCCGGTCAACGCACGGGTAATGTCGTGGCTGCCATCGGTGAAGATAGAGCCCTTGCAGTGGTTGCCGGCGAACACGAGCCTGAGGCGTTCTCCCGGCTTCAGGACTTCGTCCAGCCGGTTGGCCAGGCGCGGCAGGTAGAGCTCGGGAACGTGTTTCGAGCGTTCGTCCTCGAGGACCAGGGAGCGGATAGTCGATCGGCCGTCGCCGACGATGATGGGTGCCTGCTTCAGCGTCAGCGAAGTGATCCGGCCGGTTGATGCACCGGGCTCGCGGACGTAGAAGATGCCGGCCTCGCCGTCATATGTGACCAGTTCCTGTATGACGAGTTCAATGGTCCTGGGGAAAGCCCGCAAAGCTGCTTCCAAGGCTTCCTGGCTATCTACGAGTCGAACACCGGTTCCATTGCAGCCGATGTTCGGCTTCACCACGACCGGCATCGACAGGCCAGCCTCGGCCATTGCTTCGAGCGCTCTGGCCAGGTCATCCACCCCAGTTGTCAGGACGAAGTAGGGGGCGATCCAGCCGGCCGCGGCGGGTCCTGCCTGATCGAGGATCGTGCTCTTGCGCTCACCGCACAAGCCACCGGTTTCGACTCGTGGGTTCGCGGCGGTTGGAAGGCTGAAGCTGCGATGACGAAGACCCATCAGGATCCAGAAGGCCACGACGGGAATATAGAACAGCCAGCCTGGCCAGAACTCGAACGCCGAGATCGGCTTCGGGTGCGCGATCCTGGCGGGTGCGGCCACTGCCGTCATTCTGGCTCTCCCTGGAGGCGCGTGACGAGGCGGCCCATCAGTACGATCACGGCGGCAAACACGACAGCGCCGAACCACCGCCAGGCGCCGAGATGGTCGATCAGGAACTGGCCGACATGCTGCGCCACGAGAAACAGCAGGGTCGTCCAGATCGAGGTTGCGGTGACAGCGGCCAGGGCGAAACGGCTGAAGCTCGCGTGGAGGTAGCCGCAACTCGTGTAGGTCGGCAACCGCGCACCAGGGATGAACCTGCTGATGAAGACGACGCGAAACACGCGATGCTCTATCCACTGCCGGCTACGAGACCGCCTTTCTGGAGGAAGGAGCCGCTTGATGCGACCGGACAACGTGGCCAAGCGGCCCAAGCCGTACAACCCCAGATCACCGGCGATGATCCCGACATAAAGGGAACCCAGCGCCAGCCCGACGGCGATCTTTCCGTCCTGCGCCTGCATCGCTGCCAGGACCGTGGCAGCGTCCTCAAGGATGAAGGTCCCGGTGATGATCGCCAAACCCTGAAGAAGAGGATGGACGCCAGCCGCCTTGAACAGGCTGGAGACGGATAGCGGGAACACGCCCTACCGGATCCGGATGACCGACGACGCGGAACTACCTGGCACCTACCGGATCTCCACGTCACTCAGGCGGGCGGAGATGCCAACCACCGTCCGGACAGGTCCGGGTGCGGTGGGCATATCTCCGGTGCCGGGTCACGTCACCTGTTTTCTCACGTCCGCTCGCGGGCGAGGCCTACCTTGGATGGCGGCGCGGTGACGGCAGCGCGGCGGGATGGTCCTTCATCTCGGTCATCGCTGCCTGGCAGGCACCAGCTTCGCCGACCCCAAACTGGATCGTCGGGAGCAGCGCCAACGGCGGCAGCAGGATGCCGAGCCCGGTCGCGGTGCCCGCTCTCGCCACCACCTCGGCTCCGGGGGAAATTCCTGGCTTACCGAGCTTGCCGGTGATGTTGATGGGTCCCGGCAGCGAGCCGACGCTGAAGTGCGTGGACCTCGTGGTCAGGCTGTAGTCCATGGTCTGGTTCTTGAAGTCGACCGTTCCCCGGCCCACCGTCCTCGCTTCCGTTGTCTGCAACAGGAACGTCTGGGTCGACAGGATGCCGTCCCTCAACGGCATGTCGGCTACGAAGCATTGCACCTGTGCCCGGTTCGGCAAGCCCAGTGCCGACAGGATAGCGTTGCCGAACTCCAGACCCGCGATGTCGGGAAGCAGGGCGCTGATGTCTCCCCCACCGGACATCACCAGCGTGAGACCGCCGGACCCGTTGCCGAGCATCGCCGCGATGGAGGCGCCATCGGTTGTCAGGTTGGCTTGGCCACCGATCACGCCTTGGCCGTGAAAGGTGTGCGTCGCCTGCATCACGCGGGACAGGTCGATGCGGTGGAAATCGACATGAGCCCGGGTGTGCAGCGTCCTGCCGGATGGATCCATCAGCACACTGCTGAAGATCCGACCGGTCCCGACTGCGAAGTCAAGTTGCTTCATGTCGATCTTGCCGTCCTGGATTTCCAGTCTGGCGACGATGTTGTCCAGCGGCAGGTTCGGGTTCTCGATGTGCTCACCCTTGTACGAAAGATGCACGTTGGCGGCGCGGATCTTCGGCAGGTTGAACGGAGTAGTCGGCAGGACATCACCGTTGGACCGAGCAGGGCTCTTCTGGCTGCTGGCTGGTGCTCCTTTTGTGTCACCCGCATGTCCAGGCTTCGACCCGATGAAGCCGCCGAGGTCGGCGAGGTCGACCCGACGGGACGCCAGGGTCGCGTCGATGGTGGGGACGTGGGCAGGGAGGACCGTGATCGTGCCACCGAGATCGCTCGATCCGACACGCCCTTCGAAGTCCCGGAAGGAGATGCGCTGCTTCGCATAGTCGAGATTGCCCTGGACGCTATATGGCGGCGTCTGAGGGATCGGCACTCCGGTCAGCGGGAACAGGAGCGACATGTCCGGGCCGGCGAAGAGTAGCTTGAGACGGGCACCGCCGAAGGTCAGGGGCTGCTCGATGGTCCCGACCAGGGAGACATGGGTCGGGCCGTTCGCCACCCTGAGGTCGATCGGATAAGGCTTCTCCTTGTCGCGAAGCGACAGGATGGCGCCGCCGACGAAACGTCCGACGATCGGCTGCCTGGCATAGGTGCCTTTCGCGTCGGCGACGATCTGACCCTGGTCGGCGGGAACCGGCCATCTTGCCGGATCCGGGGTGTTCCGCGTATCCACCGCGACGTTGAAGTCGGCCTTCAGCGGGACGTCGTTGACATGCACCTGACCGTCCTCGATCTGCAGCACACCGATGATCGTCGGACTGGACTTGCCGCTCTTTGTCTTGGATGGAGTGTCGGAGCCGAGCGTCCAGTTGTTGGTTCCATCCGCCCTTGCGGAAGCATCGACCGTCGGATGGTCCAGATCGATCAGGTGAAGCACGATCTGGGAGTGGCGGATCAGGGGAACCACGTCGACCCATATCGTCAGATGCTGGGTGGTGGCGAGCGGATGCGGAAACGCGTCGGTTCCCGCGACGACGACGTCGTCCGCCACGATTCGGGTGACACGGCCCAGGCGGACATGGAGGTGTTCCAGCGTCACCTTCCGGCCGAGTGTCGCGCTGGCCTGTCGCTCGACCAGCGGGATGAACCAGTCCCAGCTC
This sequence comes from uncultured Acetobacteraceae bacterium, assembly GCA_964247755.1. Lineage (GTDB taxonomy): Bacteria > Pseudomonadota > Alphaproteobacteria > Acetobacterales > Acetobacteraceae > Lichenicola. Next base: position 21,500 of record CAXTVX010000050.1, read on the forward strand.
CAGAAGATGATCAGGAGGATGATGAGCAGGATCGCGACGCCAAGGGCGATCAGGCCACGCTTCTTGCCACGGCGTGCTGTTGCTACCGTCTGCTCCACCGCCATGCCTCGCTCCGTTCGCGGCAGCAACGCCCGGTTGATACGCCGGTTGCGGGTTGTGGATGGCCACCAGGGCAGCTACCGGACCGTCTCCTGCTCCGCCTTCCGTTGCGATTGATACGCAAACTCCTCTCCCTGCGTTGTTCCATGCAGGAGCTTGTGGCACAGCTTCAGGCATGATCACGCGTCGTGCCCTGACCCTTGCCGGAGCATCCGCCGGTATCTCGGCCGCCCTCGGACCGGGACCGGCGGCGGCACGAACCCGTCAACCGATCTCGTCCCGGGGAGACGGCTCCTATGCCGGGTTCCTGCAGCAGGTGCGGGCTGAGGCCCTGCAGCGAGGCGTGCCGGCATCTGTGCTTGACGTGGCTCTGGCGCTGGAGGTGCCTAACGCGCATGTCCTGCAGCTCGATCGGCATCAGCCGGAGTTCACCCTCACATGGGCCCAGTATCGGAGCCGAGTGATCTCGCCGGCCCGCGAGCAGGGTGCAGCCGGAGCCTATCAGGACAACCTTCCGCTCCTGACCGACATCTGGCGTCGCTATCGCGTCGACCCGCGCGTGGTGATCGGGATCTGGGGCCTGGAGTCGAACTTCGGCACCCGCATCGGCTCCTTCAACGTCGTGGACTCCCTGGCGACGCTTGCCTATGACGGCCGCCGTGCGGGCTTCTTCCGCGCCGAGCTGATGAACGCGCTGCGCATCCTGGGCAATGGTGACGTCGCACCCGGGTCGATGCTCGGAAGCTATGCCGGTGCCATGGGCCAGCCGCAGTTCATGCCGAGCTCCTATCTGCGCTATGCGGTGGACTACAGCGGCGACGGCCGCAGAAACATCTGGACCGACCGGGCCGATGTGTTCGCCTCGATCGCCAACTATCTCGCCCGATGCGGTTGGACGGCAGGCGAGCCGTGGGGCCAGCCGGTGACCCTGACCCGTCCGATCGCACCGTCTCTGGCGGGACGCCAGGCGGTGCGGCCGCTCGCCTCCTGGACCGAGGCCGGGGTTCGCAGGCAGGACGGAGCGCCGTTCACGCAGGGCGACGTGAACGGGGCGCTTCTCCTGCCTGACGGCGCCGGCGGCGAGGCCTTCATGGTGTACTCGAACTTCAACGTGATCCGTCGCTACAACCCGTCCGACTTCTATGCCCTGGCGGTAGGGCTCATCGGCAACGCTGCCGCGTGATCGGACGCCGGCGGATCCGACACGGTCTTGTCCTGCTCGGCCTGCTGGCCTGGATGACCGGTTGCCATCGCCGTCAGGAGCCATCGGCGTCTCCGGCCAGGCCGCATTACGTCGTAGGCCTGCCCTGGCAGGGTGCAGGCGGCGCCTGGTTCTATCCCAGGGAGCAGCTCGATTATCATGCGACCGGACTTGCGACGATCGTCCCTGAGCCGCCCGGTGGCCGCACGGCCGACGGGGAGCGGTTCGACCCGGATGCGATGGCAGCCGCACATCAGACGCTGCAACTCCCTTGTGTCGTCGTGGTCAGGAACCTCGAGAACGGCCTCACGATCCTCGTGCGGGTGAACGACCGTGGGCCGGCGCAGCAGGGGCGGGTGCTTGGCCTGACCCGGCGGGCAGCCCTGCGGCTCGGAATGATCGCCGGCGTTCCGGCCCGCGTCGACATCACCCTCGATCCTGCCCACAGCCAGACTGCTTCCCAGAGAGCCGACGGCGGCCCCCGCCTGGACGTCGCAGCGGCACCAGTGGAAGGCGTGCAGGAGGAGTCGCTCCCGACACCCGGCGTCCCTATGGTTGGCGTGGCAGGCGCCGCCATGAACCGGGTCTCGGCAGGCCGGTCGATCACGGCAGCGGATGCCACGGCCGACGATCGCCTGCCCCCGGTCGTGCAGCAGGGCGTTCCCGATCCAGGGGCGCTGTGGATCGATGGCGGACAGTTCGGCCAGCGTGGCTATGCCGATCAGGTCGCGGCAGAACTCGGAGGATCGGTCAGAAGTGAAGGGCAGGGGCGCCAAGTCGTGTATACCGTCCGCGAAGGGCCGTTCCAGCGAACCTCCGACGCGGATGCCGCTCTGGACCAGGCCCGTCGCGCCGGGGTAACCGGGGCGCGTATCATCGTCGAGTAGGGATCGAAGTGCCTAGCAGACGGCTGTTGCTGACCGGTGCCGGAAGCCTCGCGCTTCCTCTTTCTGTCACGTCCGCAGTTGCGGCCGTACGCCCGCATCGCGCGGCCAAGGTGCCGCCCCCATCCGCCGCGGCGGACGTGGTGCCCGATCCGACCGGATCTGCCGCCGACACGCCGGTCGGGCCACTCGACACCGAGGCACGCTGGGCGTTCATCAGCGACTTCCAGACCAACGCCGTCCTGCTCCAGAAGGCCGCCGACGAGCGCATGCCGCCGTCATCGCTGACCAAGCTGATGACCGCATACCTCGTGTTCGGCATGCTCAAGTCGGGACGTCTGCGCCTCGACCAGATGCTGCCGGTCAGCGAGAAGGCGTGGCGCATGCAGGGCTCGAAGATGTTCGTGCCGCTCGGCGCCCAGGTGTCCGTCGCCGACCTGATCCGCGGCATGCTCATCCAGTCGGGCAATGACGCCTGCATCGTGTTGGCCGAAGGCATCGCGGGGTCCGAGGAACAGTTCGTCGCGCAGATGAACATCATGGCCAAGACGCTCGGCATGACGAACACCCAGTTCCGCAACGCTACCGGCTGGCCGGATCCGGACCATCTCATGTCGGCGCGCGACATTGCAACGTTGGCCCGTCACCTCATCGCCGACTTCCCCGACGACTACCACTTCTTCTCCGAGAAGGACTACAAGTTCAACAACATCAACCAGGGCAACCGCAACGTCCTGGTCGACAAGGGACTTGCCGATGGGCTGAAGACCGGACACACCGACGCCGGCGGGTTCGGGCTCTGCGTCAGCTCCGAACGCAACGGCAACCGCATCATCGAGGTGATCAACGGACTGCCCTCCTCGCAGGCCCGCGCCGCCGAAGGCGAGCGGCTGCTGGGATGGGCGTTCGCCAATTTCGAGAACGTTCACCTGCTGACACGCAACCAGCCGCTGGAGGTGGCACCGGTCTGGCTTGGCGTCGCGGCCAACGTTCCGGTCTGCGCCGCCGCCGACCTGCTGGTGACGGTGCCGCACGGCTGGCAAAGCCGGGTGAAGGTGGCGCTCGACTACCAGGCTCCCATACCGGCGCCGATCCGGACCGGTCAGCAGGTCGGCCAGATCACCATCTCCGGCGCCTCCGTCACCGACATCCAGGTTCCCCTGGTCGCCGGCGCCGCGGTGGGGCGGAAAAGCCTGCCGGCACGCGCCGTGGCGGTGCTCGACCATTTCGTCGGCGGCTCGTGAGCGGAGTGTTCGTCACGCTCGAAGGCGGCGAGGGAGCCGGAAAGTCCACCCAGTCGCGCCTGCTCGCCGAGCGGCTGGAACGCAACGGACACAGCCTGCTGCACACCAGGGAACCGGGTGGTGCCGCTGGTGCCGAACGACTGCGCACGCTGCTGCTTGAGGGGGATCATGGACTCAGCCTGCGCGCCGAGATCCTGGTGCACTTCGCGGCACGGCTCGACCACGTCGAGCACACGATCGTCCCGGCACTCGCCGAAGGGCGCGTAGTGATCTGCGACAGGTTCTTCGACTCGACGCTGGCCTATCAGGGATACGGACTGGGTCGTGGCAAGGCGGAGCCTCTCGCCTTCATTCGTGCGCTGACTGCGCTGACCCCGCTCGTGCCGGATCTGACATTGCTGCTCGACCTGCCACGCGAGGTGGCGCGGCAAAGACTGACGAGCCGTGGCACCGACCCCGACCGCTACGAGCGCCTGGACGAGTCCTTTCACCTACGTGTTGCCGAGGGGTTCCGGCAGGTCGCCCGGGCGGCGCCGGAGCGGATCGTGGTCGTCGATGCGACTGGCGACATGGAGGAGGTGCACCGGGCGCTGCTGGACAGGGTCCTGGAGCGCCTTTCCGGATGAGCGCTGCCACCGCGCCGGGAGGGCAGGGGTGGCTGGTGGGACACGAGGCAGCCGAGGCGACGCTGGTCGCCGAAGCCAAGGCTCATCGACTGCACCACGCATGGCTGATCGCCGGCCCGCACGGGATTGGCAAGGCAACCCTGGCGTTCCGTTTCGGACGCTGGCTGCTCGCCGGCAGGCCGGGAACCGACCTTACCATCGCCGACACCGATCCAGTGTTCCGGCGAGTGGCCGCCGGAACCCACGCCGACCTGCTGGCGATCGGCCGTTCCTTCGACGAGAAGCGCCAGCGGCACCGGA
>CAXTVX010000051.1:0-24941 GCA_964247755.1 uncultured Acetobacteraceae bacterium
AGCGCGCCCTGTTCATCGACTACGGCACCATCGCCGAGGCCCGTTTGGACTGGCCGGAGGTCATCCGACGCTTCACCGTCGTGAAGGAGCGGTTCCCCGACGAGTGGTGGGTCTATGCCCGCATAGGCACCGCCCTGCGCGAGCTGGGCCGGCTGGACGAGGCCGACCGCATCCTCGAGGAGGGCCAGCAGCGGCTCCCGCAGGAGCAGGCCCTGTTCATCGACTACGGCACCGTCGCCGAGGCCCGCGCGGACTGGCCGGAGGTCATCCGACGCTTCACCGTCGTGAAGGAGAAGTTCCCGGACGAGTGGTGGGCCTACGCCCGCATCGCCGCCGCCCTGCGAGAGCTGGGCCGGCTCGACGAGGCCGACAGCATCCTGGAGCAGGGCCAGCAACGGGTGCCCGGGGAGCGGGCGCTGTTCATCGACCACGGCGCCATCGCGGAAGCCCGTGCAGACTGGCCCGAAGTCATCCGCCGCTTCACCGTCGTGAAGGAACGGTTCCCCGACAACTGGTGGGCCTATGCCCGAGTCGCCGCAACCTTGCGGAAGCTCGACCGGATCAAGGAAGCGGAACAGATCCTGGAGGAAGGACAGCAGCGCCTTCCCGACGAGCCCGCCCTGTTCCTCGACTACGCTGGGCTCGCCGAAAGCGTCTGGAACTGGAAGGAGGCGCTCGGACGGTTCGAGGTCATCCGCGAGCGGTTCCCGGACAACTGGTGGGGCTATGCCGGGCAGTCCAGGACGCTGGTCCACCTGAGCCGCACCGGCGAGGCGCAGTCGCTGCTGATGGAGATGCTGCAGCTCTTCCCGGACGAGAACCATCCCCTGGTCGACCTCGCCTACCTGTCAGGCTTCCTCGCCGCGGACGCGCGGCAGATCCCCCTGGACGAGCTGGACAGGCTGATCGTCGAACGTGCCGGCGCACGGGGGATGACGGTGGATCTGCTCGACGCTAGGGCGCAGATCGTCAAGCTCAAGGGCGACTACCCGCAGTATCTCAGCCAGCTGAAGGACATCTCGGAGCGGTTTCCGGACTTCCTCGGCATCAAGGAGAAGATCATCGTCGCCGAGGAGATCCTGCTCGGTAGCGCACCCGCTTCGGGCGACACGAAGCCCGGACGCGACACCAAACGCCGCGAAAAGGCGGAAGACCTGTCTATCGGGAGCATCCTGCCGCAGTTCGAAAGCCTGGGCGGCGGCGGCTCGAACAACAGCACGGTCTACGGCTGCGAGTTCGGCTTCCTCCAGCGCCACTGCGGGATCGAGCCGTTGAGCCTGCTGCGCTGGTCGGGCGTCAGCCTGCCGAGCCTGACGCGCGCGCTGGAGGCCGGCTTCGCCGGGATCGGCGCACCCGGATCGACGGTGCTCAAGGCGAAGCCCAACTCGTCCGACTGGGCGATGGTCGACACCACCTACGACATCTTCTGCGACCACACCCATCTGGAGCGCATCTCGGTCCCCGAGCAGCAGGCGCATGCGATGATGTGCCAGAGGATGAGCTTCCTGTCCCGCAAGCTGACCGAGGACCTGGAGGACGGAGACAAGATCTTCGTCTACCGCTACGCCGGACCGCTGCCGGGCGAGGCCGAGTTGACGAGGCTCGCCGCGGCGGTGAACAGGTTCGGGCCGAGCCTGCTGTTCCTCGTGTGCAGGGCGGGCGGCGACGACGTGCCGCTTAGCATCCGCCGCATCCATGACGGGCTGGTGGTCGGCTTCATCGACTGGTTCGCCACCGACCGGCCCGGCTGCCCGTGGAACGTCGCCGGATGGACGCGCCTGTGCCAGACCGTCTATGCGGAGTGGACCGGCGCGCGGGAGGCATGAACACGGCTGCGCGCCGCAGCCCTGCCCGTTACACGTTGAACCGGAACAGCAGCACGTCGCCGTCCCGCACCGCATAGTCGCGCCCTTCGACGCGCATCCGGCCCACCTCCTTGGCCCCGGCCTCGCCCTTGTAGGCGAGGTAGTCCTCGGTGCCGATGGTCTCGCAGGCGATGAAGCCGCGCTCGAAATCGTTGTGGATCACCGCGGCCGCCTGCGGCGCCTTGGTGCCGGTGGTGATGGTCCAGGCGCGCGTCTCCTTCGGGCCGACGGTGAAGTAGGTCGCAAGCCCGAGCAGCCGGTAGCCGGCGGCGATCACCCGGTCGAGCCCGCTGTCCGACAGGCCGAGGCCTTCCAGGAACTCGGCCCGGTCCGCATCCGGCAGCTGGCTCACCTCGGCCTCGATGGCGGCCGACACCACCACCATCGCCGCCCCTTCGGCCTGCGCCTTGGCCGCCACCCGCTCCGACCAGGCGTTGCCGGTCGCGGCGGCCTCCTCCTCGACGTTGCAGACATACAGGACCGGCTTGGCGGTCATCAGCTGCAGCCGGCGCACCGCCTCCTCCTCGCCGCGCGGGATCGCGAAGCGGGCCGGCCTGCCTTCGCGCAGCACCTCGAGGATCGGCTCGATCAGTGCCACCTGCGCCGCTGCCTCCTTGTCGTTTCGCGCCTTCTTCACCAGCGGCAGCAGTCGCCTCTCCAGGCTGTCCATGTCGGCCAGCATCAGCTCGGTTTCCACCGTGTCGGCGTCCCGGATCGGGTCCACCGAACCCTCGACATGGGTGACGTCGTCATCGGCGAAGCAGCGCAGCACGTGGATGATGGCGTCCACCTCGCGGATGTTGGCCAGGAACTGGTTGCCGAGCCCTTCCCCGCGCGAGGCGCCGCGCACCAGGCCGGCGATGTCGACGAACTCCAGGCTGGTCGGCACGATCTTCTGCGACCGTCCGATCGCCGCCAGCGCCTGCAGCCGCGGGTCCGGCACCGCCACCCGGCCGATATTCGGCTCGATGGTGCAGAACGGGTAGTTCGCCGCCTGCGCCGCCGCGGTCGCGGTGAGCGCATTGAACAGGGTCGACTTGCCGACATTGGGCAGGCCGACGATGCCGCAGTTGAATCCCATCGCTCCTCAGCTCCCCACCAGCAACGCCACGCGCGTCATGAACGCTTCCGGCTGCCCATCCGCCAGCAGCGGCGCCGCGTCCGCCACCGCGTCGAGCAGCACCGCGAGCCAGTCCTGGTCCACCTTGGCGAAGTCGCCCAGCACGTGCCCGTTCACCCGTTCCTTCGAGCCGGGATGGCCGATGCCGAGCCGCACCCGCCAATAGTCCGGCGTGCCCAGCATACGGTCCATCGAGCGCAGCCCGTTATGTCCCGCCGCCCCGCCGCCCTTCTTCACCCGCACCCGGCCGGGCGCCAGATCAAGCTCGTCGTGCAGGGCGGTGATGTCGTAGGATGCGATCTTGAAGAACGCGGCGGCCGCCTGCACGCTTTCCCCGGACGCGTTCATGTAGGTCAGCGGCTTCAGCGCCAGGATCCGGCGGCCGGCGAGCTCGCCTTCCGCGACCTCGCCCTTGAAGCGCTTCCGCCACGGCGTGAAGCCATGGCGGCGTGCGACGGCGTCGATCGCCATGAAGCCGATGTTGTGCCGCTGCCGCCTCATCCCGGGCTCGGGATTGCCGAGCCCGGCCCAAAGCAGCATGAGCCAGCCTACTTCTTGGCAGCAGGCTTCGCCGCCGGCTTGCCCGGCGCCTTGGTGCCCCTGGCCGGAGCGGCCACGGGAGCGGCGGCTGCGACCGTCGGCTCCGGCTCGGCGATCACGGTCGGTGCCGCCACCGTCGCGATCACGAAGTCACGGTCGCTGATCACCGGCGACACGTTCTCGGTGCCCGCGATGTCGGACCAGCGCACGTTGTCGTTGATGTCGAGCGCGGTCAGGTCGACGCTGAAGCTGGCCGGGATGTGGTCGGGATCGACCGACACCTCGATGGTGTGGCGGACCACGTTCAGCACGCCGCCGCGCTTGATGCCGACCGAGGTGTCCTCGCCGGTGAACACCACCTGCACCGCCACCCGGATCTGCTCGCCCGGCGCCAGGCGCTGGAAATCGACGTGGATCGGCCGGTCGGTCACCGGATGCAGCTGCACCTCGCGCATCAGCGCGCGGATCGGCTGCCCGTCCGCCGTGATCTCGTACAGCCGCGAGCGCCAGCCGGTCTTCACCAGCTCGCGCAGCACCACACGCGGGTCCAGCGCGATCAGGCTGGCATCCTGCCTGGCGCCATAGATCACTGCCGGCACCAGTCCTTCCCGCCTCGTTGCGCGCGCTGCCCCCTTACCAGCCCTCGCACGCACCGACGCCTCGATCGTCGTGAAATTGGTCACTGAACTGCTCCTGAACAACAAGCGCGCCGGCCTCCAGGGGTGCCGACGTGCGCGTGGTCTTCTAGGCGGGCACGAGAGGAACCGCAACGCCCATCCTTGACAGTTGCGTGTGAGGGCATACCGGCCAACGGGCCAGGCGTTGCTGGCGGACACCCCCGACAGAAGGATCTCCGCCATGGACCACGCGATCGCCGTTCTGCGCGCCCATCCCCGACCGCCGGAGGAGCTGGACCCGATCCTGTCCTGCCTGCGCAGCCTGGCCGACTGCGCCGCGTCCTGCAGCGCCTGCGCCGACGCCGGCCTGGCCGAGGAGATGGTCGCCGAGCTGCGCGCCTGCATCCGCCTTGACCTGGACTGCGCCACGATCTGCGGGGCCACCGCAATCCTGCTGTCCCGTATCGGCGCGCTCAGCGAGGTGGTGGTGCGCGCCCAGCTCGCCGCCTGCCTCGCCGTCTGCCGCGAATGCGGCGACGTGTGCGGCAGCCACGCCGGCATGCACGCGCATTGCGCAGCCTGTGCCGAGGCCTGCCGGACCTGCCATGACGCCTGCGCCGACCTGCTCAAGGCGATGCACTGACGCCGACGGTTTCAGCTGCCGGCCGGCTCGCCCCAGCAGTACCGCTTGCTGGTCTGCCCGATGCCGGGGTTGAGGCAGTTGCAGGGATCCAGCGACCGGTAATGCGCGGCCAGCGCCGGCGGGGCGTGATACAGGTGCCCGACATTGTGCTCGGCCGGCGCCCGCGCGCCCCGCGCCTCCAGCAGCGCCAGCAGCCGTGCCTCCAGCGCCACCGGATCGGTACCCTTCCGCACCACGTAGTCCTGGTGCAGCACGTGGCACAGGAAATGGCCGTAGTACAGCCGGTGCGAGATCGCGTCCTCGAACTCCGGCGGCAGCCGCTCGAACCAGTCGCGTGCGTTGCGCGGCAGCGCCACGTCCAGCGCCACGATGTCTTCCACCGTCCTGCGGTGCAGGGCGCGGTAGCGCACCGCGGCACCGGCGGCGGCGTACCGGTGCAGGAACGCCTTGGACGCCTCAGGGCCCGAGCAGCGGAACAGGTCGCCCTGGCCATCCTGCAGCACGTCGCGCAGCAGCGCCTCGGTTTCGTCGGCCACCTGGCCGCCGACCTTGAGCATCAGGTGGTGCGCATAGCGGTCGCGGAACCGGCGCAGGCGCGGCGGCAGGTGGTCGGGGAACAGCCGGCCGATCCCCTGCAGCAGCCGGTCGCCGAGGCCGCGCGGCAGTCCCGGCATCCGGTCGAGCCCAGCCTTGAGCGCGAACAGCGCCGGCAGCCGCGCGGTGCCGAGCCGCTCGATCGCGATCACCGTGTCCTTGCCGTAGCGGTCGGCGATGTCGAAGGCATCGCGGTGCATGTACTCGCCCGCGATCGGCAGCGCCGACAGTTCGCGCAGGAGACGTCGCCGGAGTGTTTCCAGCACCTCCGGATCGTTCGTCCCGACATAGAACACCGCCGGGTCCGGCTCTGCGGCAAAGGTGTCCAGCCGCACCGCGAACAGCACCAGCCGGCCGGCACTGCCCGAGGCCTCGTGCAGGCGCGACGGGTCGGCGTTGTAGCGCGCCGGCAGCGGCGATTCCACGTCGCGCACGTGCGACGCATAGCTGTCGTCGTGGCCGCGCCCGGCGTCCCAGTCGACGTCGTTCTCGTCGAACGCGTCGTGGTCCAGGCGCTCCAGCACCTGCTCCGGGTCGGACCCGAGGCGTATGCCGAGATGGTCGACCAGCACCAGCCGCCCGTCCGCGTCCACCCTGCCGAACAGCGCCATTTCGGTGTAGACCGGCCCGCGCTGCACCAGCGCGCCGCCCGAGTTGTTGGCCACCCCGCCCATCACCGAGGCACCGAGGCAGGACGAGCCGATCACCGAATGCGGCTCGCGGCCGAGCGGCTTCAGCAGCCGCTCCAGCCGGTCCAGCGTGGCGCCCGGATGGCACAGCGCCTGCCTGCCGCCGCCGAGCAGCCGGATCCGGTTCATGCGCAGCGTGCTGACGATCACCACCTCGCGGTCGTAGCCGGCCGCGTCGGGAGTGGAGCCGCCGGTCAGGCCGGTATTGGCCGCCTGCATCAGCACGATCCGCCCGGCGTCCACGCAGGCCTGCGCCACACGCCATTGCTCCAGCAGGCTGCCCGGCCGCACCACCGCCAGCGCCGCACCGCCGCCGGAGCGGTAGCCGCTGCGGTAGCGTCGGGTGCGCGCCTCGCCGGTCAGGACGTGTCGGCGGCCGACGATCGCGGCCAGCGTCCGCACCAGCGCGGCGCCATCGGGCGGACCGCCCCGGAGCATCCCGTCCGGCATCAGCCTTCCCTGCCGACCTCGACCAGCGTCCACGGTCGTCCGGGCCCGCCGGGCGTCAGCCAGAGCGGGGCGGCGTTGGGCAGGCGCACGTTGGCGGGCAGCCCCATCGCGTGCCGCAGCGCCCGGAACATGGCGCCATGGCACACCACCAGCGCAGTGCCCTCCACTGCGGTCGCGCGATCCACCGCGGCGGTCGCGCGCGCCACCAGCGCGTCGAACGGCTCGGCGCCCTCGGGCGTGTAGTCGCCGGCGATCCAGCTGTCGTACCAGTCCCCCATCGGCTGGCCCTCCTGCACGCCGAAGCACACCTCCTGCAGCTCGGGGTCGATCGACAACGGCAGCGTCACCCCGTCGCGTGCGGCCAGCGCCTCCACCACCAGCTCGGCGGTGCGGTAGGCGCGGTTCAGCGGCGACGACACCACCCGCACGATCGGCGCATGGTCGTGCCAGTGTTCCGCCATGACCTGCGCCGCACGCCGCGCCTGGGCGATGCCGGTCTCGTTCAGGACGATGTCGGAACGCCCCTGGCTCAGGCCGCGCGCGTTCCAGTCGGTCTCGCCGTGACGCAGGTACCAGAACGGGCGGAAAGCCAGGGTCGCCGTCATGCAGGCCTCAATCGAACAGGGAGCTGACCGAGCTCTCGTCCGACACCGCGCGCATGGCGTTGGCGAGCAGCTGGGCGATGGAGATCTGGCGCATGTTGGGTGCCAGGCGCACCGCCTCGGTGGCGAGGATGCTGTCGGTGGTGGTCATCATCTCGATCGGCGAGGACGCCACCCGCGACACCGCCCCCCCGGTCAGCACGCCGTGGGTGACATAGGCGCCGACCGAGGACGCACCGCGGCCGATCAGCGCGTCGGCGGCGTTGCAGAAGGTACCGCCGCTGTCGATGATGTCGTCGATCAGCAGGCAGGAGCGCCCCCCCACGTCGCCGATCACGTTCATCACCTCCGACACCCCGGCCCGCTCGCGCCGCTTATCGATGATGGCGAGGTCGACGTTCAGCCGCTTCGCCAGTTGGCGCGCCCGCACCACGCCGCCGACGTCCGGCGAGACGATGATCAGGTCGCGCACCTCGTAGCGCTCCTTGATATCGCGGGCGAACAAGGGGGCTGCGAACAGGTTGTCGACGGGGATGTCGAAGAAGCCCTGGATTTGCCCGGCATGCAGGTCCAGCGTCAGCACGCGGTGCGCGCCCGCCTCGACGATCAGGTTGGCGACCAGCTTGGCGCTGATCGGCGTGCGCGGTCCCGACTTCCGGTCCTGACGCGCATAGCCGAAATACGGCATCACCGCAGTGATCCGTCGCGCCGAGCCCCGGCGCAGCGTGTCGATCATGATCAGCAGTTCCATCAGGTTGTCGTTGGTCGGGTAGCAGGTGCTCTGCACCACGAACACGTCCTCGCCGCGGACGTTCTCCTGGATCTCGACGAAGATCTCCATGTCGGCGAACCGGCGCACCACGGCCTTGCACAGCGGCAGGTTCAGCGCGGTGGCGACCGCCTCGGCCAGCGGCCGGTTGCTGTTGCAGGCGACGATCTTCATGACACCAGGCTCCGACGCCACATCGACGCCCCGCAGCCGGGGATGCCGGGAAGATCGGGACGGCCGCCTTCTAGCAACCGTGCCCGGTCCTGTCACCCGAACCCGAGGCGCTGGCGGCCGATTGGCGGCCGGCCGTGTCGTTCAGGAAGCGGGTCGTTCAGGAAGCGGGGTCGTTCGGGAAGCGGGCGGCTGCCGCGGCTTGCCCTCGTTGTTGCTGATCACCTCGTGGATCCCGCCCGCCGCTTCCTGCGCCGCCGCCACCGCCACGTCGCCCCAGAACCCGTCCAGCGAGTGCGCCGGCACGTCGTGCAGCTGGGTCGCCTTTCCGGCCTCGTGGCCGCGTGCGTTGCGCACGGTCCAGGTGATCTCGACGTGCTGCATGTTGCCCGCTTGTCGGTCCGGCGCCGAGACCGAGACGTGGCCGGACACGGTGTAGTCGGCGTGCTTCGCATCGGTCTGCAGCGTATCGTGGTCGTCCGGCAGCAGGGTCGCCATCTCGCGCCCGAGCTCGATGTCGCCGTCGCCGGGCGCGCCGGTGACGCCGGTGAACCAGATCCGGGTGATCCGGTTCAGCAGGCTGTTCGGGTCCGCTTCCGCCTCCTTCGCCTGGATGCCGCTCAGCATGGCGTTGACCTGTGCCGCCGCCAGCGCCGCGTTGGCGTGCAGCAGCGCCGGGTCGGCGCCGGTCCAGGAGCCGGCCGGCACCGGGGTTCCGTCCTCCGACGCCTGCACCCGCCCGTTCGGGCCGACTATGCGGTAGGTCGGCAGCACCTCCCCGCCCTGCTGGCGGGCGGTCACCTCCAGGTGCCAGTCGCCGCGACGCACCGGCTGCGCCACCGCAGGCACCTCCTTCTGCAGCAGGGACACGGTCAGCGCGTCGCTCCAGATCCGGGCGTCGCGGTCCGATAGCAGCGCGCCGGCGGGAACCGGGACGTCGAGCCGGCTCGGCGGCGGCACAGACAGGCGCGGCGCGTCCCCGCCCGGGTTCTCGGCGAAGGGCTGGGGAAGATCTCCGCAACCAGAAAGTGATAGCAGGAGGGGCAGGAGGAGGTAGCGGCGCATCAGCACGCGATCACCGAGATCTGGTGCCCGATCGGGCTGCCGCCGGCCAGGCTGCCGCCGGCCAGCGTGCGCCGCCGGTGGCTGAAGAACCGCGCCTCGTCGGTGCGGGTGTCGCAGCCGAGCGCCTCGACCGTGTCGACGCCGCAGGCCTGGAGCCGCGCCAGGCAGTAGCCGGACAGGTCGAACTGCAGCCGGTCCTCACGGCCGGGAAGGAAGAAGCGCTCCGGGTCGGGGACGCTTCCGGCGGCGAGCACCGCCCGGCACAGCTCTGGCCCGACCTCGTAGCTCCCTTGAGCGATGCACGGACCTACCGCGGCCGTGATCTCCGTCGCCCCGAGCCCACGCATCGCAGCAGCCGTGGCGTCCAGGATGCCGCCGGCAGCGCCCCTCCAGCCGGCATGGGCGGCGCCGACGATGCCGCGCGCGCGGTCGGCGAACAGCACCGGCGCGCAGTCGGCGGTGATGACGCCCAGCGCCAGGCCGGGCCGGTCGGTGACCATGGCGTCGGCGCGCGGGCCCTCGCCCGGCTGCCACGGCTCGACCACGGTCGCGACCGCGTCGCCATGCACCTGGGTGATGCCGAGCAGCCGGTCGGGGGCGACGCCCATGGCGTCTGCGACGCGGCGGCGGTTCTCGCGCAGTGCGTCCGGGGCGTCGCCGCTGCTGACGCTGCAGTTCAGGCTGGCATAGGGGCCCTCGGACACGCCGCCGATCCGGGTGAAGAAGCCGTGCCGGAGCGGCGACAGCAGCGCCGCCTGGAGGAACACGGGGCCGATCCTGTCGCTCACGCTGCTTTCTCCCCGACGAAGCCGGGCAATGCCATCGTCGGGTGGCACAGCCCCAGCACCTTGAACAGGCGCCCCATCCGCTCCGGTGCCGCCAGCCGGTGCGCGCCGTCCGCCAGCGCCCGGACCTGTTCCGGCGGCCGGCCCTGCGCCAGCCGCTCGGTGCGCGCGAACAGGCCAAGCCCGGTCAGGAAGGCTCCCTGTCCGTCCGGCCCGTGCACCGCCGCCCCGGCTTCCCGGGCCAGGTGCGCCAGCAGGGGGAAGTCGACATGGGCGGTGAGGTCGGCCTCGCCCGGATGCTCCAGCGGCGGCGACGGGCGGCCGTGGCGCAGCGCCTGCAGCGTGTCGCCGGTGCCGGGACGGTCGGATCCGTAATCCAGGAACAGCGCGGCGCCCGGCTGGCGCGACAGCCGCTCGGCCAGGTGCCGCACGACCGCCATCGCCGGCTCGCACAGCTCCAGCACGTCGCCCTGCGCCACCGACCGGCCGGACAGCGCGATCGGCTGCAGGTCGGTGTCACGCAGCACGAAGCGGTCCCCCTCGACCCAGCGCTCCATCCAGCCGCTGGCGGTGCGCACGAGCTGCCGGATCGGCAGGGCGTCGAGGAACTCGTTGGCGAGGAGGATGAAGGGCCCGTCCGGCAGGGTGTCGAGGCGATGGTGCCAGGTGGGCGCTGCGCCGGTGCCGAACAGCGCCTCTGCCTGGGACGCGCGCAGCCGCGGCGAGGTTTCCAGCAGGTGCAGCCGGATCGCCCGGGCGAATCCCGGCGCCACCCGGCCGATCAGGCGCAGCGCGTCCGCCATCAGCGTGCCGCGGCCCGGCCCGGCCTCGACCAGCAGCACCGGGTCCGGGGCTCCCATCGCCTGCCATGTCACCGCCGCCCAGGCGCCCAGGATCTCGCCGAAGGCCTGGGTGATCTCCGGCGCGGTGGTGAAGTCGGCGAACGGGTCGCAGGCGCCGTAATACGCGGCGTTCGCGCGCGCCATGAAGCTGTCGAGCCGTTCGGCGTCGGGCTGGTTCAAGCGGGATCCTGCACTGCGAGCGGCGACAGCACCGGCGCGCGTCGCGAATACAGGATCAGGCCGATGCCGGCGATCGCCATCGGGATGCACAGCAGCTGGCCCATGGTGGTGCCGAAGGCGAGGTAGTCCAGGAACGCGTCCGGCTGGCGGAAATGCTCGGCGAACGCGCGCAGCACCGCATAGCCGAGCAGGAACGCGCCGGTCAGCAGCCCGGCCCGCTCGCGCACCGACTGCCGGCGCGCCAGCAGCAGCATGACGACGAGCAGCACCACCCCTTCCAGCAACGCCTCGTAGAGCTCGCTGGGATGGCGCGGCACCGCGTCGACGCGCGGAAAGATCATCGCCCATGGCAGCGACGGATCGGCGGGACGTCCCCACAGCTCGCCGTTGATGAAGTTGGCGCAGCGGCCGAG
This sequence comes from uncultured Acetobacteraceae bacterium, assembly GCA_964247755.1. Taxonomy (GTDB): domain Bacteria; phylum Pseudomonadota; class Alphaproteobacteria; order Acetobacterales; family Acetobacteraceae; genus Lichenicola. Next base: position 11,346 of record CAXTVX010000051.1, read on the forward strand.
CCCGAGCCCGATCGGGATCTCCACCGCCAGCCGGTCGGCGAACCCCAGCAGCGGGATCCCCCGCCTGCGGGTGAAGATCACCAGCGCCACCACCACGCCCAGCACGCCGCCGTGGAAGCTCATGCCGCCGTGCCACAGCTCCAGCATCGCCGCCGGATGCGAGAAGTAGAGGCCGGGCTGGTAGAACAGCACGTAGCCGAGCCTGCCGCCGAGCACGACGCCGAGCGTGGCCCAGGTCAGGAAGTCGTCCACCTGCAGCAGCGTCGCCACTTGGGGGCCGCGCAGCGCCATGCGGCGCATCACCCGCCAGCCGATCACCAGCGCCACGATGTAGGCGAGCGCGTACCAGCGGATCGCGAACGGGCCCAGATGCACCAGCACCGGATCGAAGTCGGGGAACACGAGCACGGGCAGCATGGGCGGGGACGGTCCTCGAGGCGGCTAGAGATACGGATCGGCGGAGCCGAGCAGGGCGACGTAGCGTCGCACCCCCTCCTCCAGCGTCGTGAACTGCCCGCCGTAGCCGGCGTCGCGCAGCCGGGTCATGTCGGCGCAGGTATAGGACTGGTACTGGCCGCGCAACGCGTCCGGCATGTCGACGAACTCGACCAGGCGGGGCACCCCGGCCGCGTCGCACACCGCATGGGCGAGGTCGAGGTAGGAGCGGGCGATGCCGGTGCCGAGGTTGAACAGCCCGTTCACGCCGGGCGTGTCCAGCAGCCACAGCAGCACGTCCACCACGTCGCCGACCCAGACGAAGTCGCGCGCCTGCGCCCCGTCGGCGAGGCCCGGCCGGTCCGAGCGGAACAGCCGCGCCGGAGCCCCCGCTGCCACCTCGTCGTGCTTCACCTTCACCACCGAGACCATGCCGCCCTTGTGGTACTCGTTCGGGCCGTAGACGTTGAAGAACTTGAGCCCGGCCCAGTGCGGCGGCGACGGGCGGCCCTGCTCGACCTCGCGACGCACCCACAGGTCGAAGGCGTGCTTGGACCAGCCGTACAGGTTGAGCGGCCGCAGCGCGTCCAGGCCGGACGGATGGTCGGAGAACGCCCCCTCCCCGTTCGCGGCGCCATAGGTGGCGGCGGAGGACGCATACAGGAACGGCACGCCCTGCGCCGCGCACCACGACCACAGGCGCTGCGACAGCGTGACGTTGCTCTGCCACACCAGGTCGCCGTCGCGTGCGGTGGTCTCGCTGATCGCACCCAGGTGCACCACCGCGTCGAGCGGTGGCGTACCGGCCAGGAAGGCGTCGAGCCTGTCCGGCGGCAGCAGGCGCTGCGGCGGACGGTGGCGCAGGTTGCGCCACTTGCCCTCCGACCCCAGCCGGTCAAGCACCATGGTCTCGCAGCCGCGGCCCTGCAGCGACGCATGCAGGCACGAGCCGATGAAGCCGGCGCCGCCGGTGAGCAGGATCATGCGCCGCTTATAGGCGAGGCGCGCATCGATGCCAGCCGCAGCGGTGACACCGGCGTCCCGGCACCCCATAGTACAGCCGTCGTCCCGCGACCGGGACGCGTGCGAGGAGGACACGACATGGCCGAACGGTCCCGTATCTTCGACGACTTCGCCGGCGTCGCCGGCGGCGCCTTTTCCGCCCTGGCCGGGATTGGCGAGGAGCTGGGCGCGCTGGTGCGTGCGCGCGTCGACGAGGCGCTGTCGGCGCTGTCGCTGGTGCGGCGCGACGAGTTCGACGCAGTGAGCGAGCTCGCCGCCAATGCCCGCGACGCGCAGGAAGCCGCCACCGCGCGCATCGCGCTGCTGGAAGCCCGGCTATCGGCGCTGGAAATCAAGGGTGGCGCAGCGCCGCCGGTCGCACCGTACGATCACGGTGCCGCCGGCGCGCCCGGCGGGCCGCCGCCGCGCAGCGACCTGCCGCCAGACGCACTGCCGCTGGCGGACTGACCACCACCGACCAGCCGCGTGAACATTGTTCATGACGGGCGCCGGCTCCTCCCGCCTCTGCAACCGGTGCTTGCAGCGCCGGCGCCTGGAGCCGGGACGCTTGCGGGCCGGGCGCGGCGCCCATACGCTCGTACCGGGTGGATCCCGGGACTGGCGGCCGGCTGATTCGCAAGAATCGGATCGCGTCGCCTAGGCCGGCAGGGAGACACCGGTTCGCAGACACGGGACCCGGCTATGACCGGGCCGCCCTCCACCGCTGGGGAGCCCACATGCCTGCCTTGAACATGCAGACCAGCCAGCCCGCCTCCAATCCCCTCGATGTGATGGAACAAATTGTCGGCGGCTACGAATGGGCCTTCGACCGGCGCACCGACACCGAGATGGCCGCGGAAGCACCGGGCAAGTGGTGCGACTACGGGCTCTACTTCTCCTGGTCGCGCGAGATCAGCGCTATGCACTTCACCTGCGCCTTCGACCTCAAGGTGCCAAGTACGCAGCGGCGCGCCCTGTTCGAGCTGCTGGCGCTGGCCAACGAGCGGCTGTGGATCGGCCATTTCGGCATGGATCCCGAGGACGGCATGCCGCTGTTCCGCCATGCGGTGCTGCTGCGCGGCGCCGCGGGGGCCTCGGTGGAAAGCCTGGAGGACATGGTCGACATCGCCATCACCGAGTGCGAGCGCTTCTATCCGGCGTTCCAGTTCGTGCTGTGGGGCGGCAAGTCGCCGGCGGAGGCGCTGGAATGCGCCATGCTGGAGTGCGCCGGCGAGGCCTGACGCTCGTGGGCGACGAGGCACCGATTCCGCCGCTGCTCCTGGTCGGGTGCGGCCGGATGGGTTCTGCCCTGCTGGCGGGCTGGGACGCGGAAGGGTTGTCGCCGTCGGTGGTGGTCGAGCCGAGCCCGTCGGAACGGAAGCAGGCGGGGCACCTAGTCGTGGCCGACGCCGCCGCCATCCCGTCCGGCTTCCGGCCGGCCGCGATCGTGCTGGCGGTCAAGCCGCAGGTGGCGGATGCGGCGATGGCGGCGGTGGCACCTCTGGCGGGAGCGGCCACGGTGCTGTCGATCATGGCCGGCCGCACCCTGTCCGGCTTGCGCTCCGCCCTGCCCGATGCCGGCGGGATCGTGCGGGCGATGCCGAACACCCCGGCCGCGATCGGGCGCGGCATCTCGGTCGCGGTCGCCGAGCCGGCGGTAGGCGAGGCCGGACGCGCGCTGTGCGACCGGCTGCTCCGCGCCGCCGGCAGCGTCGCGTGGGTCGAGGACGAGGCGCTGCTCGATCCGGTCACCGCGGTGTCGGGCAGCGGGCCCGCCTACGTGTTCCTGCTCGCAGAACTGCTGGAGGCAGCCGGACGGGCGCAGGGGCTGCCTGCCCCGCTGGCGCGCCGCCTGGCGCGGGAAACCGTCACCGGCGCCGGCGCGCTGCTCGCGTCATCGGCCGAGGACGCGGCCGCACTGCGCCGCGCGGTGACCAGCCCGGGCGGCACCACGGAGGCGGCGCTGTCGGTGCTGATGGCGGACGGAGCCTGGCCGCAGGCGCTGCACGAAGCGGTGGGTGCTGCGACCGCGCGGTCGCGGGCGCTTGCAAGCTAGGCCGCCATATCGCATCCAGATCATGCGACGGCGGGGGCGGTGGCGGGGGCCGAGGCCGGGCGCATGGACGGGATGGACAGCATGGACCACGAGAAGTTCGACCAGGCGCTGATCCAGTCGGCGATGGCGCGCGCCGAGATGGTCGGCTGGCGACGCGTGACGGTGGTCGAGGCGGCGCGAGAAGCCGGGCTGCCGCTGGACGAGGCGCGGGTGCGGTTCCCGATGCGCACGACCGTGTTGCTGCGGCTCGGCACCCTGGCGGACCGCGCGGCGCTGGTCGACGACGGCTCGACCGGCACCGGCACCGTGCGCGAGCGGCTGTTCGACCTGCTGATGCGCCGGATCGACGTGCTGCAGCAGTATCGCGGCGGGGTGCAGGCGGTGCTGCGGTCCCTGCCGTTCGATCCCCCGCTGGCGCTGCTGCTGGCGACTGCGACCGGCGACAGCATGGCCTGGATCGCAGCCGCCGCCGGGATCGATACCACCGGCCTGGGCGGCCGCCTGCGCGTCCAGGGCGTGGTCGCGGTGTGGCTGCAGGCGGTGCGCGCCTGGGACAGGGACGACAGCGCGGACCTGTCGGGAACCATGGCGGCACTCGACAAGGCGCTGGATCGGGCGGAGCGGGTCGGACGGCTGCTGCGGCGGCCGCTGTTCGGGTCCGACAGGCCGGCTGTCGAGCCCGAGCTGATCGACGACACCCTGCTGCCGGATCCCGGGGTGCCGGCCCCCGGGATGCCGATGCCGGAGCCGCCGACGCCGCAGGGGACGGATCCCGGTCCGGTCGATCCGCTGACCTGAGCGCTGCGCCCTTTACGACGATCCGGGCTGCTCCTATTGAGAACCCGGCGCCGGGATGATGGGGCGTCGCCAAGTGGTAAGGCAGCGGATTTTGATTCCGCCATGCGGAGGTTCGAATCCTCCCGCCCCAGCCGGCGCCCGCACCGGTGCTCCTGACCCCGGCCCGGACACGAACCGGTGGATCAGACCGCCTTCTTGAGGTTCGGGCTGGCCTTGAACCGCACCGTCTTGCCGGCCTTCACCTTGACCGCCTCGCCGGTGCGCGGGTTGAGCGCCTTGCGTGCCTTGGTCTTGCGAACCGTGAAGGTGCCGAACGAAGGAAGCGTGAAGCCGCCTTCCTTCTTGAGCTCGCGCACGATCGCCGCGATCAGGTCGGCCGCCGCCTGGTTCGCGGCGACGCCGGTGCAGTCGACGGAATCCTGGATCACGCCAGCAATGAAGGCCTTGCTCATGAAAACGGGAGTCTCCTGATCGAATAGGCAAGACACCGTTCCGGCACCAGATGCCACAGCCTGCCACTCACGATTCGGCTTCTAGCCTGCCTTCGCGCCGGCCGCCAAGAGGTAAATCCGCCTGCATCGCCGTGATCGGGCCTTTGCAGCACAGCAAGGCTCTCAGCCGCACGTGACCTTTCGTTAACCAGCTGCAAACTTCGCAACCTGTCCTGCATCCGTTCGGAAAATGATACGCACCTGCCTGTTCGCGCATTTTGATCCGGGCGGCCGGATCGCGCCCCATGTGCTGCACTACCTCCGGCAGTTGAGCCTGTGCGGCTTCTCGACCCATGTCGCGATGTCCGGTGTGGAGCAGCCGCACGATGCCGATCGCGCGGCGCTGGCGCAGCTCGGCGCCATCCCGCATCCGCGCCCGAACCGGGGACTCGATTTCGGCGCCTGGCAGGATCTGATCGAACGCGGCTGCGCCGACGGAGCCGGAACGATCCTGCTTGCCAACGACAGCGTGTTCGGGCCGCTGGCGCCGCTTCCGCCCGTCGTCGCCGCGATGGAGCAGGCGGCACCCGACGTGTGGGGCATGGTCGAGTCGCGGGAAGGCACCTGGCACCTGCAGTCGTGGTTCCTGTGCCTGAGCGCGCGCGCCCTTGCCGCACCGGCGGTCGCGCGCGTGCTGCGCCAGCCGTTCCGGGAGATGGGCAAGGCCGAGATCGTGCTGCACGGCGAGCTCGGGCTGGGTGCGGCGATCCGGGCCGAAGGGCTGCGCTGGGCGGCACGCGCGGGGCCGCCGGCGCGCCGGCTGCGCCGGCTGGTGCCGGGCAACCCGATGCATCTCGACTTCCTGTCGCTGGTCCGCGACGGCAGCGTGCCGTTCGTGAAGGTCGAGCTGCTGCGCGACAACCCGGCCGCGGTGCGCTGGGTGGGTGCGTGGCGGGAGGCGGTCGCGGCGGGCTCCATCTTTCCCGCCTCGTGGATCGACCGGCACCTGGGTGACGGCTCGCCCTACGTGCCGCCCTGCCCGAGGCAGACGCTGCGCATGCGGCTGCTCTACGCCGCCATCACCCGGGACCGGGCGCAGGCGCTGCGGACGCTGCTGCGCTGACCCCGGCGGCCTCGCGCAGCCAGGTCAGCAGCTCGGCCGCCTGGCCGTCATAGGTGGCGATCGACTGCGCGTGCGGGTTGCGGAAGCAGTCGAGGCGCTCCGGCAGCAGAAGCAGCTCGCTGATCGCTTCCAGCAGGCCGTCCATCCGGCCGTCGAGCGGGATCAGCCGGCCGTTCACGCCGTCGACGATCTCCTCCGACTGGCCGCCGCCGTCGGTGGCGATCACCCATACGTCCCGCGCCAGGGCCTCGCGCACGGTGAGGCCGAAGCTTTCCTTCCACTGCGACGGGAACAGCAGCACGTCGATGCGGTCGAAGAAGGCGTCCAGCCCGTCCTGGGTGTAGGCCGGGATGACGGTGACGGTACCCTCCACCTTCCAGGCGGAGACGTCGACCGAGCGGAAGCCGAGGTTCAGGGTGTTGTCGACCAGCACCAGCTCCCAGTCCGGCCGGGTGAGGCGCTCGAACGCGCGGCGCAGGAGGTGGAAGCCCTTGATCGGCTCGGCGCCGCCGACGAAGCCGAACCGGAGCCGCGTGCCGGGACGGCGCGGCGTGCGTGGCGTGGCCGGCAGGCGGATGCCGTTGCGGTTCACCCGGACCCGTTCCGGCGCCAGGCCGTTGGCGAGGTAGAGCCCGCGGTGCGACGCGCTCGGCGACAGCAGCAGGGCGGCGCCGTCGAGCACCGACGTCATGATGCGCATGCGCTCGCCCAGATGGTGCGCGTGCGGCAGGCAGTTCTGGCAGACGCGCAGGTCGATCCGCGTCTGGAAGCAGTAGCGGTTGTCGCCGCGCACCATGAACTGGCGGTCGCACAGCCACCAGGCGTCGTGCAGCGTCACCACGTAGGGGATGCCGCGTTCGCGGCACAGGCGCAGGATCGAGGCGCCGAAGCCCTGGATCGAGTGCGCGTGCACGACGTCCGGCCGCAGGGCGTCGAGCAGGTGGCCGAAGGTCGCCACCATGGACGGGTTGTCGAGCTGCACCACCTGGTCGCTGGCCGCCGACAGGCTGGTGGCGAACACCGGGATGCCGTCCCAGTCGTAGCGCAGCAGCGACGGCGGCCGGTCGGCGACGGGAGGCCTGGAGGTGAACACGCAGAGCTCGACCCCCTCGGTGCGGTCCAGGCGGGTCGCAAGCTCCTGCGCCACCACCGTAGCACCGCCGAAGCTCTGCGGCGGGAAGAAGATGTTGGCGGACAGCACACGCAGCGCGGCGCGCGGCCCGGGCCCGGGCAGGCCCGCGACCGCCGCCAGCTGGTCCCGGGCGATCCGGTCGGGCGCGTAGCGCTCCAGCACGTCGGCCAACCCCTGCCCGCCCAGGCGACGGCGCAGCGACGGGTCCAGGACCAGCCGCTCCAGCGCTTGTTCCCATTGCGCCGTGGTGTCGGCCAGCAGGCCATTATGCCCGGGCACGACCACGTCGCGGAAGCTTTGGCGGGGCGAGCACACCGAGGGGATGCCCAGGATCGCCGCCTCCTGGAACTTGATGTTGCTCTTGGCGTCGTTGAACACCGTGTCCTCGAGCGGGGCGATGGCGATGTCGGCCACCGACAGCAGGCCGAGATAGGCGCGGTAGTTGGTGCCGGCGATCTCCTCGACCCGGGCGGCCATCGCCTCGAAGCCGGGCGGCAGGGTGAGGTCCCCGACGATGCGCAGCCGCAGGCGCTCGTGGCGGTGCATCAGCGACAGGATCGCAGGCGCCGCGCAGGCGAAGTCGGCGTCATGGGTTTTCGTGCCCGACCCGTAGACGATCGTGACCGGACCATCGTCCGGCGCAGGCTTCCGGCCGGCGCGCAGGCCCGACGCCACCTCGAGGGTCTCGGTGTCGAGCGCGTTCTCGACCACGCGGGTGTCGAGGATCCCGGCGTCCTGCATGCGGGCGGCCAGGCTGGCGGTGGAGGCGATGCAGCGGCCGCAGGCGAGCATCGCCTTCCGGTACAGGGCCACGCCCTTCAGCACCTCGCGGCGCAGCCTCGGTTCCAGCGTGAGGAGGTTGCTGTTGCGGCGATACAGCGTCTCGTCGAAGATTAGGTCGTCCACCTCCCACCATGGGTCGAGCCCGACCCGCCTGGCCTCGGCGATCAGCGACAGCACCGCCTTCTCGGCCGGGACGCGGTAGAAGATCACCACCGTGCAGAGCTGCAGCGCGGTGGTGACGTGGTCGATCTCGCGCCAGCCGATGACTCGGCAGGACCAGCCCAGACGCTCGAACAGCTCCTTCTTCTGCCAGACCCGGTATTTCGCGCATTGCGGCACGCTGAGCTCTGCCACGATGAGGACCTGCGGCGACAGCAGGCCCGGGCGGATGGCGGGGCGACCCTCATAGGGGTGGAGCGCCGTGTCCTGGCCGTCCGGGCCGGAAGCGCCGGATCCGGTTCGCCGCAGTCGAATCGGGGTCGGCAGCATCCGCCTGGCGCGGCGTCCAAGGCCGGGAAACCCCTCGTCCCGGACGATCTCCGCCAGGTGGGAAGCGGCCTCGGCGAAGCTGTGGCCGGTCGGCAGGCGCCCGGCGGCCAGCGCGCGGGCATAGCGCAACGGTGTCGTCAGCCGCCAGGAAACCGAGCGTTCCAGTTGGCCGATCCGGTGGCGGGCGCCGTCGAGGCCGGCCTGGAGGCCATCCCCACGCAGGCCCTGCAGGCGAAGGCTGGCCTGGACGCTGTCCAGCAGGGCCGTGGTCGCGGCGAGGTCGCGACGCAGCTGCTCTGGATCCGCACCGGGGCCGGCTGCGACGGCCGGTTCAGGCGAAGGCGGGTATGGGTCCATCACGATCCGTCGGCGATTGGGCAGGACCCATAAAAAAACCGGGCCAGAGGCCCGGTTTCTTGCACGCGAAGGCCGGACGGGCCAGAGGCCCGTCCACCCGATAGCCTTGTCAGCCGCCGATGATGTGCACGGCGCTGATGTTCGTGACGTTGGCGAAGGTGACCGTGGACTTGTCGCCGAGGGTGATGGTGGTGTTGGTGCCGGAGGTCGTGGCAGTTGCGACTGCCGCGCTGACCTCGTTGGCGCCATAGCCGTACAGGGCGACCAAGTTGCCGGTGGCGCTGCCGAAGTCGCTGATGGTGATGTTCGCAGCGCTCATCGTGCCGTTGGCGGCGATGTCGAACACGTTGGCGGCGCCCGCGCCACCGGTCAGGGTCTGCATGCCCACGCCGGCTACCAGGGTGTCCGAACCGGTGCCGCCGATGACGACCGCACCGGACGTCGTGGTGCCGGTGTTGGTCACGAATGCCGCGAAGCCCTGGGTGCTGCCGGAGCCGTTCAAGGTCTCGTTGCCCGCGCCCGCAACCAGGGTGCCGGCGCCACTGTACTGGATGTTGGAGCCGTTCGACCCGAATACCGTCGCCGTGCCGGCGCCGGAGTTGACGGTCGAGTTGCCGCCGGTGCCGATGAACAGCAGGGAGCCCGTGCCGGTCTCGGTGAAGTCGGTGTTGGTGCCGCCGTAGACGGTGCTGGCGCCCGACGCGGCGATGGTATCGCTGGTGCCGGCGAACACGGTGGAGGGGCCGCTCAGGTTGTAGTAGCTGTTGGTGCCGCCGCTGATGGACGCGCTGCCGGTGCCACCGGAGATGCTGGTGCCGGTGCCCTGGGTGTCGTCGACAGTGAGGGTACCGGTGCTGCCGTAGATCGTGCTGCTGCTGCCGGTGACATCGATCGTCGCCGGGCCGGTGCTGGCGAAGATGCGGTCAGTGCCGGAAGAGAACACGGTGTCCGAGCCAGCACCCAGATAGATCAAGTTGTCGCCTGTCCCGGCGGCAATGCTGGTCGCGCCCGAGCCGGCGAAGATGCTGTCGTTGCCGTCGCTGGTGGCAACGGAGTAGGCGCCCGCGCCCGAGTTGATGAACAGGTTGTTGCCGCCGCCGGCGATGAACACCCCGGACTCGGAACCCGCCAGGTAGACCGCGCCACCGGTGCCGACCAGCGTGTTCAACGTGGTGCCGGTCGCGGCAGCGCTGGCGTCGATGAACACCTTCGACGTGGTGTCGGTGGTAAAGTACTCGTAGCCCGACGGGTAGGTGTAGAAGCCACCCGTGGTCGCGACGAACTCGTTGACCGCGGTGGCCGGCGAGCCGACCGGCCCAAAGGTGTCACCCGAGCCGTTCGTGGCAGTCAGGGTACCGTTGGCGGCCGCGGTGTTCACTGCGTTCGCGTAATCCTGGGCCAGCGTATACGCTTGGCTCCCGTTCACGGTCACGGGGATATGCGTCCCCCCCGACCCGGTCACTGTGACTATACCACCTGCCATCTCTTCATCCCCTTCTCAGCTGACGGCAACCCTTGCGGGATGCCAGATCGACCAGCGCGTGCGATTGCAACCTAGCGTTGGATATGCCGCGGTGCAACCAGAAATCCCCTACCGGCAATGACTTAATCTTGAGTTAAGCATTGTGTCACATTCTTGATGAGGAATTGACGAAAAGGAATGATCGCGAACCGCTTTCGGACCGGGAACGGGCCTCTGCAGCACTAGTTAGGCCGGTTGTTGCGCTCCCGGATCGCGACAGTGCTTACAACCAGGGCGATCGTAGTCCATTGACGACGGGCAAACCCTGCGTCACCCATCGATCGATGTCTCACCGCGTCGAGCCGCCTGTTCCAGGCCAGCCGGATGGCGGGCTCGCCGTTCTTCTGGCGCCGTCGCTGGACCCGCTGTTCTCGCGGCCGGTGCGACGGGACGTCGACAGCACCTGGTACGGCCACCTGCCTTTCGCCGCTTGGCTGGTGCACACCCTCAGGCCGGCGCTGCTGGTTGAACTCGGCACCCGTGACGGGGTTTCGTATGCCGGCTTCTGCGAGTCGGTGACCTCGTCCGGGCTGTCCACCCGCTGCTACGCCGTTACCGGGAACGAGGCGGTGTCTGCCGAGCTGACACGGTTTCACGACGCCCGCTACAACGCCTTCTCCCGCCTGCTCCGAATGTCGCCCGTGGACGCGTCGTCGCGCTTCGAGGACGGCAGCATCGACCTCCTCCACCTGCACGGTTATCGCCTGGAGGACCCGGTCCGGGACTGCGCTGCCTGGGCGCCCAAGCTGTCGCCGCAGGGAGTGGTGCTGTTGCACGGCAGCAACCCCGGGGAAGGCGGGGCCGGGATCCGGCATGCCTGGGAGGCGCTGCGGACAGGACATCCGTCGTTCGAGTTCCTGCACGGGCACGGGCTCGGCGTGCTGGCGCCGGGTGCGGTGCCGCCGGCGCTGCGGCCGCTGTTCGCGCTCGACGGCGGTCCGGTGGCGGCCAGGCTGCGCGACCGGTTCGCCCTGCTGGGCGAGCGCTGGGAGGCGGACCAGGCACGGGGGCTCGACGCGCGGGCTGGTGCGGCAGCGTCGGCCCGTGCGCAGGCGGCCGACGCGCTGACGGCCGAGCTGGAGCGGGCGGATGCGGAGCGGACGCTGCAGGCTGCGGAGGCCGAGCGGTGCGGCCGGGCGCTCGACTCGCTCGGCCAGGCGCATGACCGGCTGCGGGACGCGCTGGCGACGACAAAGGCCGAGCGGCACCGCCTTACCGGGGAGGTCGCGAGGCTGGGTGCCGAGCGTGACGCGTCGGAGGATGCGCGCGCCCGGCTCGCCGCCGAGCTGGACCGGACGCTGCGCGCGCTAGCCGACGCGCATGCGGCGGGCGCGGACGCGCAGCGCCGGGGACAGGCCGGGCACGACGTCACGGTTCGCGAGCTCCTGCGGACGCAGCGGGAGCTGGCCGAGGCGCAGGACCGGGTGGCGGCGGGCGGACAGGCCTCGGCGGAGCGCCAGCGTGTCATCGACGCGCTGCACGGCTCGGCCTCCTGGCGCCTGACCCGGCCGCTGCGGGAGGTCGCACGGCGTCTGCGCCCGGTGCCGGCCGAATCGCCGGAGCAGCCGGTGCCGCACCTGGCGGGGCCTGCGCAGCCGCTGCTGCCGGCGGTGCCGGAGCCGGCCGCCCTGCCGCCGCTCGTGGAACCGGATGGCCCGCTTCCGCCCGAGGCCGTGCCGGAGGCGGAGCGGCCGGCGGAAGTCCCGGCCGGATGGCGTCGGGTGCGCCGCATCCTGTTCGTCGCCGGCGAGCCGGGAACCCCCGGGGCGGTCTACCGCACCCGTCGCGCCGCCGACGCCTGCGCCGCTTCGGGCTACGACACGGAGGTGGTGGACATCTTCGGCGTCGGTCCGGACAACCTCGCCGCCGCCGACCTCCTGGTGCTGTGGCGCGCAGGATGGAGCGGGCATGTCGGGACCATGCTGGAGCTGGCCCATGCCGCCGGCACCCGGGTCGTGTTCGACCTGGACGACCTGATCGTGCAGCCGTCGTTGGCGGTTGCCGAGATCATCGACGGGCTGCGCACCACCTTCGTGTCCGAGGCGGAAGGCCGCTCCTACTTCCAGGCCATGCAGCGCACCCTGGCCGGCTGCGACCTGTGCACCACCACCACCGCCGAGCTGGCGGCGGGTGCGGGGCTGCTGCATCCGGTCGTGCACGTGATCCCGAACGGCTTCGACGCGGCCACCGAGCGCGCGTCGCGCCACGCCGTGCGGCTGCGTGGGGAGCGGCCGGCGGACGGGAAGCTGCGGATCGGCTATGCCGGCGGCACGCGCACCCACCAGAAGGATTTTTCCACCATTGCCGGCGCGGTGGCCCGGGTGCTGGAACAGCGGCCGGACGTGCTGCTGGTGCTGTTCCGCGACGCGCGGAGCGGCGAAGGGCTGCTGCTGGTCGAGGAGTTCCCGGAGCTGCTGCCGCACGCCGCGCTGATCGAGTGGCGCGACACCGTGCCGCTCGACGCGCTGCCGGGGGAGCTGGCGCGGTTCGACGTCTCGCTGTGCCCGCTGGAGCAGGGCAACCCGTTCTGCGAGGCCAAGAGCGAGCTGAAGTACTTCGAGTCGGCGCTGGCCGGGGTGTGCCTGGTCGCCACCCCCACCGGTCCGTTTCGGCGCGCGGTGCAGGACGGGATCACCGGCTTCCTGCCGCCGGATGCGGCGTCCTGGGAACAGGTGCTGCTGCGCCTGGTAGACGATCCGGCGCTGCGGGCGCGGGTGGCGCGCGCCGCCTATCACGACAGCCTGTGGCAGTTCGGCCCGCGGCGGCAGGCGGAGCTGTGGACGCTGCTGCTGCGTGGCCTCGATGGCGGCGTGGAGGGCGCACGCGCCGGCGCGCTGGCGATCGGCCGCGGCGCCTATCGCAGCGCCGGGCTGCCGGAGGTTCCGGACAGCCAGGTGCTGTTCTCCCACGACGCGCTGGGCGAGGCGCGCGTCACCGTCGGCATGACCTCCTACGACTACGAGGCGCATCTCGCCGAGGCGCTGGATTCGGTGCTGGCGCAGACGGTGGAGTCGATCGACCTGGTGGTGGTCGATGACGGCTCGCGCGACGGCTCGGTGGCGCTTCTGCTGGACTGGGCGGAATGCAACCGGCTGCGCTTCAACCGGCTGCGCATCCTGCGGACGGTCAACAATGCCGGGCTCGGCGGGGCGCGCAACGTGGTGTTCGACCAAGCCGAGACGCCCTGGATCACGGTGCTGGATTCCGACAACCGGCTGGCCCCGGAGGCCTGCGCGCGGATGCTGGCCGCCCTCGATGCCGAGCCGCTCGCGGCCTTTTCCTATCCGCGGATCCGCCAGTTCGGCGGCAGCGACGCGGTGATGGGTGCGGCACCCTTCGACCCGGCACACCTGGCATCCGGCAACTACATCGACGCCATGGCCACGGTGGCCAAATGGGCCTGGGCGGCTGCAGGCGGCTACTACGTGCGACGCGACGCCATGGGCTGGGAGGATTTCAGCCTGTGGT
>CAXTVX010000052.1:0-24377 GCA_964247755.1 uncultured Acetobacteraceae bacterium
TCAGCGCCACGAAGCGCGACTTCACGTAGAGGTCCCACGCCCGCTGCGAGCCGTCCGGCGCCACGCCGCGCAGGTTGCTCATGTTGGTCGGGAAGGAGAGCTTCCTGAACTCCTGCGCCTCGTCGACGATGATCTGGTCCACCCCGATCTCCGAGATGGTCAGCATGTCGTCCTTGACCGCGCCCAGCGCCTCGAGCTTGGCCTCCAGCCCCTCCTTCATCCTCTCGATCCGCTTCCTGGTGATCCGGTCGTCGCCGTCGACCTTCTCCAGCAGGTCGGCATAGCTCTTGAGCTGCGCCTGGATCAGGCCCTTCTCGAACGCCGCCGGCGCTGGGATGAACTTGAAGGCCGAGTGGGTGATGATGATGCAGTCCCAAATGCCGGTCGCGGCCCGGGCCAGGAAGCGCTGGCGCTTCTCGCGCACGAAGTTGGTCTCGTCCGCGACCAGGATCTTGGCGTTCGGGTAGAGCTGCAGGAACTCGCGGCTCGCCTGCGCCAGGCAGTGCCCGGGCACGGTCATCATCGCCGTGGTGATGAGCCCGAGCCGGCGCTGCTCCATGATGGCCGCGGCCATGGAGAAGGTCTTCCCCGCCCCGACCGCGTGCGCGATGTACGTGCTGCCCGCGCTGATGATGCGCCAGATCACCCGCTTCTGGTGTTCGCGCAGGCTGATGACCGACGAGGCGCCCGGCAGGCGCAGGTGCCGCCCGTCGAAGGTCCGGGGCACGAGGTTGTTGAACCGGTCGTTGTAGATGCGCGCCAGCCGCTCGGTGCGCTCCAGGTCGGTCCAGATCCATCGCTCGAAGCTGGTCTTGATCTTGGCCAGCTTCTCCTTCGCCGCCTCGGTGTCGGCCGCGTTCAGCACCCGGTGCTCGCCGTCGGCGTCCTTCCAGGTGTCGTAGATCTGCGGGATGACGGCGTTCAGCGCGTCGTGCAACAACTCACCGGCGTGGCGCCGCTGGGTGCCCCACTCCGACGTGGCCGCGGCCTGCCCCGCGAACGCCTGCAGGTCGATCGACCACGCCGCCACCTCGACGGTGTGGCGCACCACGGTCTCGATGCCGATCACCTCGGCCGAGAACCGGGCCACCACCTCGGCCGGGATCCAGGGCGCACCCAGCCGGGCGGTGATGTCGGACGGCCGCAGGTCCTCCGGCTGCACCCGGCGCAGCGCCGCGGCGTTGCGGGCATAGCCGGGATCGAGCGCCGCCGCGGCCTCGGCCGCCGCCAGCTTGGTCCGCACCAGGCCGGACAGGTAAGCGTCGGCCGTCTCCCAGACCTCGAAGCCTTCGGTGGTCAGGCTCGGGTTGAGGAACACCGCCTCGCCCAGCTCGGCCAGGGTCTCCTCGCGGGACCGGCCGATCAGCTCTGCCACCCGGGCCAGATCCACGTGCCCGACCTCGTGCAGGGTGACGGCCAGGGCGTCGGCTGCCGAGGTGATGACCGGCTCGACCGGCGGGTGGATCACCCGCTGGCTGAACACCGGGCCCGGCTTGGCCATGTCGCTCTCAACGTCATAGTCCTCGATCGAAGCCACCAGCCAGCAGTCCGGATCGTCCAGGAACGGCTGCAGGTTCGGCCGGCGCACCGTGTCCGACACCTCGCCCGTCGCCTCATCCACCTTGTGGCTGACCGTGGTGTGGTTGATCGGGCCGAACTGGCGGGTAAAGCCATTGTAGGCGACGCGCAGGCGGGTCTGCAGCGTTCCCCAAGGCTCGTTCGCCTCCTGCGCCCGCAGCACCGCGCGCACCGCGTCCCGCACCGGGATCAGGCCGCGCAGGATCCGTGCGTGCTTGGCGAAGATGCCTTCCTTCTGGGTGGAGGACTTCACCAGCACCGGCTGGGGCTCGCCGTCGAGGACCTGGTGCAGCACGTCGCCGATCAGGACGTAGCTGCCCTCCTTGACGGTGGCACCCTCGGCCGCGGTGCCGACCACGATGCGCGATGCCTTCGGGCGGTCGGCCTTCGGCAGGTCGGGTGCCGGCAGTCGTACGCCCTCGGACAGCAAGCCAAGCGCCCGGCCGAGCGCTACCTCGACGTCCAGGCCCGCCTCGGGGCGGCAGGTGTAGGTCGGGCCGAACGGCGAGCTGGTCCAGGTGTGCCGACCCAACACCATCTCCGGGTGCTGCTGGAAGTACTCGTTCACCGACAGCAGGCCCTCGCCCTCGTCGGTGCCCTCGACCTCGCGCACGTCGAGCCAGGCAGCGCCTGATCCCTCCTCGCCGGGGAGGTGCCTGCGGAACACCACCACGTCGACCACGACCTCGGTGCCGGCATCGGCCTTCATCGCGCCCTGCGGCATCCGCACCGCGCCGACGAGCTCGGCCATGCCGGCGATGTGCTCGCGCGCCTTCGCCAGGGTCTTGTCCATCGTCCACCGGCTGGTGACGAAGGCGGCGATCCCGCCCGGCTTCAGACGCTCGATGGAGCGGGCGATGAAGTAGTCGTGCAGCGACAGGCCGAGCTTCCCGGCAGAGTCCTCGCTGCGGACGGTCCGGTCGGAGAACGGCGGGTTGCCGACCACCACGTCGTAGCGCTCGGTCAGCCGCGCCTTGGTGAAGTCCTCGGCCCGGATCCAGGCCTCCGGGAACAGCTTGGCCGCGATCCGTGCCGTAATCGGGTCCGCCTCGATCCCGGTCAGCGCGACCTTGCTCGCCGCCTTCTCCGGCATCAGCGCCAGGAAGAGGCCGGTGCCGCAGCCCGGCTCCAGCACGTTGCCGCCGCTGAAGCCCATGCGGTCCAGCATGGTCCAGACCGCCTGGATCATGAACTCGGGCGTGTAGTGGGCATACTGGGTCGCCCGTGCGAGGCCTGCCATCTCCTCGGCGCTGACCAGCCGCTCCAGCTCGCCGCCAAGATCCTCCCAGCCCGGCCGGAATGGCTCGCCGGCGCGGCGGAACATGGTCTGGGACAGCTCGGTCGCCCCGAAGGCTGTGAACCTTGCCAGCCTCGACTGCTCGTCGGCGGTGGCGGCGCGGTCGTCCGTCTCCAGCTCCTGCAGCAGGCGGATGGCGGCGAGGTTGTCGGTAGCCCGGCCCTTCCAGGTCGGCGCAAGCGCGCGGCGATCGGTGAGGTGCCAGTTCCTCGCCGGCACGCGGACGATGACGGGTGCGTCGGCAACGGACACATCGTCACGCTCGTCGGGCGGCAGGAGGCTGCCGGCCCCATCCAGGGTCAGGCTGCTGCTGATGGCGGTCGTGTGGAACAGGGCGTCCAGCGACAGCTGGCCGGCGGGGTTCTTCGGCATGTTAGGGTTCCCGTGCTGGAAGCACGTCGGGCCCGGCTGTCGGGGGACAGCCGGGGTGCCGGGTGCTGATGGATCGCGGTGGGCGGCCGGAAAGGGTCGGTTGTGCTGGGGGCTGAGCGGCTAGTTCCGCGGCGCTAGACGGGGCCGCAGGTCGCCTCGATCAGGAACAGCTCGTAGGGGTCGACCAAGGCGAGGGCCTGGCGGTGTAGGTCGGAGCCCGCACGGGCGCGGGCGACCACATGTCCCCAGACCTCCTTGTCGCCCGGGAAGCGGGGCTCACCGTCTTCCGGGTCGTCCAGGCGCTGCAGCTGCACGCCGGGCGTTCCGTCGGTGTTCGGTTCGGCCTCGGACACGGTCCAGCCCTCGCGGTGCGCGGCGGTGTAATCGAAGCTGGCGGTAGTGGTGGAGCCAAGTGCGTGCTGCACCCTCGGCGCCAGTGGGATGGTCGCGGTTGAGACGGCGTTCATGGGGATCTCCTTCCTCCGTCTTCTCCTCGAAGACCCCCTCCCGCGGCCGCATCCGGCCCGGCGGGGCAAAGGCGGCGCGGCACGCGCCGGGATCGCAGCCGGACCAGCGCAGCGGCCGGCGCAGACCCACCCTTTGCCGCGACGGACCGGCATGCGGCAGCGCTTCATGCCGCCTGCTTCAGTTCCGCCTCCTCATCGTTCGTTGCTGCGTCGCTGACATCGGCGTCGCGCCGGTGGTCCGGATGGAAGTCGAGGCAGTAGTCGGCGATACGCTGTGCTGCAGCGGCCGCGCGGAAGATCTCGCGCTTGTCGTCGCGCAGCTTGCCCAGCCAGTCCGCGATGTAGTTGGCGTGGTTCGGGATGTCGGTCGGCAGCCCGAGCGTGTTGCCCAGAAAGCAGCTCGCCAGCTCGGCCCGGAGCTCCTCCTCCGCGTAAAGCGACGTCCCGAACTTTGCAGTCATATCGCGAGCAAGACGCGACTCATGGCCGGTCGCGTGGGCCAGCTCATGCAGCGCAGTGGCACCCCACGCCTCGGCTGACTCGAACGCCTCGTGTCGCGGCAGCTGGATGTGATCGCTGGACGGGCTGTAGAACGCCTGGCTGCCACCGATCCGGATCATCACCCCGCTGTTGCGCAGGATGGTGTCGACTGCTTCCGGGCGATGCCAGTCGACCGCCCGTAGTCCAGCCGTCGCCGCGCTGGGGATGCCGTCCATCTGGGTGGCGTGGAACACGGTGGACGCGCGCAGCATCGGGATGAAGCGCTGCGTCCCATCGCCGGCGGTCTCGGGCGCACCCTCGCCATCCCGGCACTCGAGCTTCTTGAAGAAGAACACCGTGGTGCCGCGCTCGCCCTTGCGCACCTGCCAACCGCGCTCGGCCGCCTGCTTGTACGAGCACCACCTGTTGTCGCCGGTCGACCAGGCGAAGGGCGACAGGGCCAGCATCAACACGTTGATGCCGCGATAGAACCGGCCGGTCGTGGCGTTGGACGGCATCGTATTCTGGCCGGCCAGGGCCGGGTCCCAGGCTCGCCGCCATGGCACCACGCCCGCCTCAAGGGCGGTGATGATGCGGTCGGTGACCTCCTGGTAGTTGTCGCGTGGGGTGAAGGGTTGATCGCTCTGCGACCGACGGCGGCTGAAGCTCATGGTGCTCGGCCCTTTCCTGGCTCTGAACACCTCTCCAGCAGTCGCATCCGGTGTGCCGGGGCAAAGGCGGCGCGCTACGCGCCGGGATCGAGGCCGGACCAGCGCAGCGGCCGGCGGAGACCCACCCTTTGCGCCGGTGCTCCGGCATGCGGCAGCTCTACGCCGCTCGTCGTTCTCCCTCGTCCCGTTTCTCCGTCCCTGTTCTGTTGCTGGCCAGCGCGCCGGTGACAAAGGCTCGACGGTTGTCTCCCAGCCTCGCCTGCACCCGGTCATAGGCGGCGGCCAGCACGACGCCATCCCGGCCCATCACGTCGAGCCGGATCGACGGGCAGTAGCCCGCGACCGCGATCAGCAGGTCCACAAAGCACCGGAAGCCGGTGTGCGCGACGCAGATCCGGTCGAGGTGCGGCGTACGTTCCGGAAGTGTCCGGGATGGGTAGGTCCGGATGTCGATGCAGAACGGCCCGGCCGCAATGGCTCCGGCCTTGTCGTAGGCGGCCGGGATGGCGCCAGTCTGGCCCATCCTGCCGCGCACCACGACGGTAGCTAGCCGGCCCGTACGCCGATCATCTGAACCGAAGAAGCCGAACGTGAAGACGTGCGCCTCCATCGGGTGTGCCCGCATGCGCCGACGCGCCCGCTTGGCGCGCTGCCAGGCGCGACTGTGGCCTGTGGTCATGTTCTCTCCCCCCACCGGCTCAGGTCGTGGCGGCGGCAGAGATGGCATCGCGCTGTCGCACGTAGGCGCGGTCGCAATGGCAGTCGCAGTACGGCTTGCCGGGCGCTGGCTCGTCGCCGCAGAACCGGAAGGCCGACGTGCCCGGCGTGCCGATCGGCCACTGGCAGACAAACTTGGGAGTCGGTGACCGATGAGGAACAGCACAAGCAGGAGGCGGCTCAGGTGCCTTCGCCGGAGCGGGAACAATCGGAACGATCGACACAGATAGGACGTCGATCGGGTCGGGGGCGACGGGGATGGTTACCGGCGGCCTGGGCGAAGGGGTGGCGGTAGACGGCTTCGGATGCCCTTCAGCGGGGCTTCGGATCGGCGATGGCCGCGGCGGCAGCTTGAGGCGGTGAGCCTTGCCCACGATCGCGTTCTTGCTGACTTGCATCCGCAGGCCGATCTCGGCGGTCGAGTGGCCCGCATCCCAGAGGGAGCGAAGGGTCGAGACGGCCTGGTCGGTCCAGTCCATCCCGTTCTGGCGGGAGGTCATCGGGAGGGTCTCCTTAGTCTGGTGGGAACCCCTCTCCCGCGTCGGCCGGCGGCGCGCCGGGCAAGGGCGCCGCAGGCGCTCGGCCCGACCCTTGCGCGGCGGGACGCCGGCTGGCACCCGTCTCCGCCGCTTGCTTCAGCTCGGTCCTGTTCCCTCGCCGAAGGCACCGGCCGGCATCATCCAATCTCGCGGGTCTATGCGGACGGGCTCGTCCCAGGCGTGCCGCATGGCATGGGCGGCGAGCCGGGGCTGGCTGACGAGCGCGTGGTAGGGGCGGCCGCGATCGGCGAGGTCGCGGATGCCGCTGCTGCGTTGGATGGTGCGGCCGAAGGCGTCCTCATGCGCGGCGATGCGCTCGAACAGCTCCGGTGCGATGTAGCGCACGCTGGCCCACTGGTCGGAGCCGCCGAAAATGCAGGCGATGCAGCTGAGCCGTGACCAGCCGAGCCGGTAGGCCGGTGCCGGCACGATGCCGTGGCGGCGTATCAGCTTCCACACCTCGCCCTCGAGAAGGCGATGAACTGGCCGCCAGTGGTCGACATGACGGCGGCGTCGCGTGCCGGTGCGGGTGTCGGAGCGATCAGGCTCGAAGGTTGCGTAGCCCGCACGGGCGCGGCTTTCCTCCGCGCGCTCGCCGGTGACGACCAGCGTCCGACGGCCGAGGAACCGGTCCTGGTTGCGGATCAGCGCCGCCATGATGTCGATCTTCAGGTAGCTGGAACACCAGCGCTGGTTGAGGTCGACCGAGACCTGGGGGAAGCGCAGCCGGGTGCCGGTGGGCCCGCTGCCGCCGACGCAGCCGATCGTGCCGTCCGGCGTCTGGAAGCAGATCGGCGCGGTGGGCACGCCATCACGCAGCATCTCGCGCAGGAAGCCGCCCTCCTTCCAGCTCAGGTAGAGCGGCACGCCAAGCGCGTCGGTCACGGCGCGGCAATAGGACGTGGTGCAGGGCCAGTCCATGAAGGACGGCCCCGCGCCGTCCACGTCGTGGTGATAGACGTCGATCCGTTCGGGCGGCACGCCCGCCTCCAGCACCGTCAGCAGCGACGCGACGCTATCCTTGCCGCCGCTGAAGGCCACCACGATCCGGTCGTAGCTGGGCAGGTCTGGTTCGGCCGCCGCGAGGCGCGCAGTCGTCTGGCTTGGCATGGCAGGATCTCCCCTGAGATCCTTCCCCGGCACCGCGGTCGGAGCCGGCGGGGCAAAGGCGCCGCGCTCAGCGGCGGGATCGAGCCGGCCCAGCGCAGCGGCCGGCGAGACCCACCCTTTGCGGCGGCGGCCAGCCCGTGGTGGGCGTCAGCCCTCGTCCTGATGCGTCCCCTGGTCCGGACTGGCACTGGTCTGCCGTCCTGCGTGTTCCCGTCGAAGTGCGTCCAGCGCCTCGAGTTCCGCCTTGAGGCTGGCGTTGAGGCGCTTCAGCGAGGCGACCTGAAGCATTGCCTGATCACCAAGGACGCTGATCCCGGACACCGTTGTCTCCAGCTTCATCGCGATCTCGCCAAGGTCTGCATGTGCGGAAATCGGCTGGTCCTTCGGTCTTTCCTCATCGGGATTTATCATAGGGCTGGATCTCCGGGCTGCACGGAAAGCGCGACCGCGACGGGTCGCACCCAGATCGGCACCGCCGACAGCATGAAGCCCTGCCCGCTCCAGGCCAGCAGCAGCGTCGTGCCCATTGTTAATTGACAAAAGATATCGCTCAGTTCCAACGCGAGTCTTCGTGGCGACCGACCTTCTGCTGGCCAGCAGAATTCGCTCACTTTAGTCGCATGGCGCTTCTCCTGCGATGTTGTTTACAACAATTGAAAACGCTCAGTTCTCGTTTAATGGACAGTCGCGTAACTCTGCGACGTTAGCGGAACCACGCCAGCCACGAGCGCCTTGGCTATTTCGAGGACCTCCGCGTCGGCTGATTTCTCCACTGTATTTCCCATGGAGCTTCGAAACCTAAGGCCCTTGCTTGTGTGAGGAGAGAGCCTTCTCCGATGCCGGCTGCCTTCGCAGTACGGCTGATCGCCCACTTTTCTGTCACTGCTCTCTCCAGCAGAGGTCGCAAAGTCTCGCCGAACACGCGAACCTCGTACGGCGACAGTTCGCCGGTCCTCTTCTCCGAGCGAACGAATACGTGCCCACACGGGCAGAAGAACTTTCCGATCACCGGGTCTTCGCTTACCCTAGAGCGCTCGACACGGGTGACCGGCAGACTGGAATCGTGCATGGCGAGCTGGTTCGGGCATGACCACGGTCCATATCCGAATGCGGGCCTCTGGTCAGGCACACTTTCAAGCGTCATGGCGATCAAGATGTGCATGAGCGGATCGCTCACCTCGGCGCCGCTTCCTGCGATCCGACCAACGGCCGCACTGCCCCTTACCCCGGTCCTTGAGAAGATGTTCGGCCAGACACATTCCAAGTGGTCAAAACGCTCGATCAACGCGCGCCGCAGCTTTACAGGATCTGTGAAAGTCGCTCCCCAGCCGAGCCCCTTAGCGACCAGCGCGGTTTGAAAGGCGTGTGGCCGGGTTCGCTTTGAGAGCAGCGTCCGATGACCCGAAAGCAGGTCCAGAGACCGAACCGCGATTTCGCTGAGCGTATTCAGCGCCACTTCGGTGAGATCGTCGATAACCGGCGGGGCGCTGATGGGGCAGCTATCCATCGTCGCCGCACAGTATGCCCTCCTCCCAATACTCGACATATCGGCGAAACGAAGGACCGTTCCGTGCTCTGGGCACACCAGCACGCTAGGGATCTGGTGTTCTCTCAGCCAATAGGCCTCTCCGTGACGTTTGTTCATCGCGGCATAGCATTCCGAGCAGAACCGCAACACGTCGCCGGTGCGAAACCACTTCCAACCCGCTCCGCCGAATGAGGCCGTCGTAGTTTCAGCCAGCCTTGACGCGACCGCACGGTGGCGCTGGTCCGGACCCAAAAGTGCGGCGTAGTAAGGGAATACTGTGTGTTCCAGGAGCAGGGTTTCCGCCGTGATTTTGCAGCCCTCCGGCAACTTGGCTGCTATTGTTCCCAACCGGCTTGAAAACGCTATGTTGCGCCTTCGCCTCTCGACGCCGAACAGAAGACGGTCGAGGCTCGCCTGTGAGAGGTTACCGAGATGGCGGGCGCAGCGAGCAAGAATGCTGTAAAGGATCTCCCTTGGGTACGGTTGAGGGAAGTAGCCCAGCCGCATTGACGTCAGGGTCAACGGTCCGGTCACGGTGAACGGAAGTCCATAGGGGCGCGGGGCAAGTAATCGATTACAGGCCACGTCTTCCGCCACGCCAGCCCAATTGCCCACCAGTTCATCCGGTCCATCCTGCCCGATTAATGGGCCGTTTTACGCGCTACCTTGCCTTCGTCGCTATGCTACCTTTTGCTTGCATACTACCGACTAACCGATTCGGGCCACAGCGCACGAGGTTACACGGCATGGGGAAATACGACCTCACTGAGGCGAGGATTGCCCGCAAGCAGAAGCAGAAATGCGGAGCCGGTCGTGGCGTTGCCTACGCACCGTGGCTCACGGTGCGCGATGTTCCCTCCACGGGTGAGGCCGTGCGGTTGCTGGACCCAATCCACCGGAGGGTCATGCACGTCCTAAGCAGGCTCGAGTTCGGCGTGGTGCTGGATTTATTCTGGTGTCGCGACGTGACGGAGGTGCGGGAGCAATTTCCGCTCGACCGCGACGCGACGCGGGCTATTGCCGCCGCCATGGGGGTACGTCATCCGTCGAACAGCCTCATCGATATCGTCATGACCACGGATTTCCTAGTTGATTACCGCCGTCCGGACGGCTCGTCCGCTCAGGTTGCCGTCAGCGTCAAGCCAGCGGCGCTGCTTGAGGACGGACGAGTGCTGGAGAAGATCGAGATCGAGCGCCGCTACTGGACACGTTGTGGCGTGCCACTCCAGCTTGTCACGGAGCATGAGGTCCACGAGCGCCGGCGCGACATTCTGCAATGGCTGCACGAATGGCGTTGGTTGGACGCGGTTTCAGTACCCCATGCGGGCTACTGGGAGGAGCGATGCGACGCGCTGGTCGGGGAGCTGCTCACCACGGATGCGGCCGCCGACGTTCGCCTAGCGCTCTTCCTCAGGGACATCGAACAGCGTCGCAGCTGGCCGACTGGCGAGGCCCTGTCGGCATTTCGCCATCTGGGCGCCACCAGACGCATCGTCCTCCCGCTTGATACATTCGATCCAGCGGGGGTGCTTGGGCAGGTCCGCGTGGCCGACATCGAGCGGAGTTCGTGGGAGGCGCGCAGTGTTCGAGCGGCATGACGAGATCAAGGCGGCGGGGGACCCGTCTTTCCGAATGCGCGTGCTCGCGGTGGCGCAGGACGGCTCTTCGCTTGTAGTCTTGGAAACCACCGATCCCGCCAGCTGGCCTTATTGCATCGAGGCGGCCGAAGCCGCCTCGCATGTAGAATCCGGCACGTGGCGGGTGTCGCGCGGCGAGCCTGCCGTCCACCCGCTGAACCATGAGCTCACCGACGCCGCCCGGGTACGGCGGGATGCGAACTACGACCTGATAGAGTACATTGTAGCGAATGAGTGGGCTCTATTCGACCGCCTCCGCCGTGCGAAGCTGGTGACGCAGCGGATGCGGGAGACGAACAAGGCGCGCACGACAATTGACGACCTCCTCCGCAAGTATCTGCACGGTGGTATGTGCCGCGCGGCGCTAACGCCCGCTTTCCGGAATTGCGGTGCGCCCGGCAGGACAAGGGACGTGGTTCCCGGTGGGCCGAAGCGCGGTCCAAAGCCGGAGGGCGCACCGCCGGGGGTGGCCGTCACGCCGGAGATGCGGCGGTTCTTCTGCCAAGCCATCGACCTTAGCTACGCGCGCGAGAAGCGCCACGACCTGACCAGCGCCTACCACCTCGGCATACGCCGTTTTTTCATGCGCGAGGAGAAGGATCTCGGGACGGGCGCCTGGCGGCACGTCTTGGTCCCACCCTACGACGAGCTCGGCCTGCCAACCGAGCGGCAGTTCCGTTATTGGGTCACGAAGGACATCGACAGAGAGACGTTGACGCGAAGGCGCCTTACCCCACGCGTGTGGGAGATGCGAAGGCGGCCGCTGCTCGGGCACCCCACGGCGCAAGCAATCGGCCCCGGCTCGGTGTACCAAATCGACGCAACTGTCCTCGACACCTACGTGCTATCGCGGCGGGTCCGCCGGCTGATCGTGGGCCGACCGACGCTCTACGTTGTCATCGATGTGTTCAGCCGCATGATCGTTGGTATTTACATAGGTCTAGAGTCACCGTCCTGGATCGCTGCCATGATGGCGCTCGCGAATGCCGTCTCCGACAAGGTAGAGTATTGCCGCTCCATCGGTATCAACATTGAGCAGGGCGAGTGGCCCGCGCACCACGTCCCGGGAACCGTGGAGGGTGACCGGGGCGAGATGATCTCAGCGGGCATCGAATCTGTACTACGGCAGTTCAATATGCGGGTCGCAAACAAGGCTCCGTACAGAGCAGACTGGAAGGGCGTGGTGGAGGTCCGATTTAAGCTCCTGCAGGCGACCTTCGGTCCATATGTGCCAGGCCAAGTGCAGCAGGATTTTCTCGAGCGCGGTGCGCACGACTATAGGCTCGACGCAGCCCTCGACATTGACGACCTTCAGAAGATCATCATCACTGCGGTGCTGCTCCACAACAATGGAACGGTGCTCAAAGATTACGTCAGGCATCCCGCACTGACCGAGGACGAAGTGCCATCGATTCCTTTGGAGCTCTGGAACTGGGGTATAGAAAACATGAGCGGCGCGCCGCGACAGCCGCCGCTAGACCGCTTTCGCTTCGCCCTGATGCCAGCCAGCGAGGCCAGCGTGACGCCGTTCGGAATCAACTTTGGCGGCCGGCTATACGTTTGCGATACTGCGATTGAGCAGGGCTGGTTTACCCGTGCCCGAGATCGCCGATTTAAGGTGCCCGTCTCCCACGACCCACGGCTGACCGACCACATCCTGGTCCATGACAAGAAGTCGCCGTCTGGCTACCAACTCGCTCGTCTGACCGCACGCGCTCAGAATCGCGTTGGCCTCACGCTGGCGGAAGCGGCCGTGATCGACGGGGAGGAGCGCCGGATCCAGGCGAGCCACCGGGTGCGGGAGGAGGTGGCTCGTGCCGACGCTCTGGCGGCAATCGAGCGGATCGCCGGCTGTGGGCGGAGCAAGACCGATCTGGTCCCGGATCCGCGGAGCGCGCAGGCGCGGGTGTCGGGCATCCGGGAGGCTCGGGCAGCAGAGAAGGCGTCCGACCGCGTTGTCGAGGCGGAGGCTTTCCGCCGGGACCTCCTGCCAGACGTCGAGCCCGCCGGGGAAGTTGTGTCTTTTCCAAGGCTGCCCGCCGCGCTCCGGTTGGCGGAACCCACGGTCGCGGAGCGGCGTCGATTGCGGCTGGAGCAGGAGGCTCGCTTGTTAGAGAAGGACGGCGGAAATGGCTGACCGCGACGCGCCCGCCATGCTCCCCGAGCACGCACGCAACCCCTTCATCGCCGCACTCGGTCCCATTCGCGACTACTGGGGCGAGGTAGACCTATTCGAACGTAATCCCGAGTTTTCCGAGGCTGAGCGCCGGTTGCCGGCGCATCTGCGGCGTTACTGTATGCTTCGGCTCCTCGACCTCAATGTACCGCTCGCCCGGCAGGTCGAACTCGCGGAGCGGATCGGCATGGTGATCCGGAAGAGTTACGAAGGGCGGGATCCTGCCAAGGGCCTGCATCACGCGGCTATCCTCGAGTCGGTTGACCGAATCGAGAATCGGGACGTCGGACGGGTATCGGCACGCGTGGTTTCGACAGCTATGGGGTTCGCGGTGCTCGGCCATCCCGGGATGGGCAAGTCGCGTTCCGTCCGGATTGTCCTCGAGGCACTGCCAAAAACGCTCACACCCTCGACGGACAGCTCAGTCATGCAGGTCCCTTGGGTGATGATCGAGTGCCAGTCGCTGCCGACCCGTAAGGGCCTGTGCATCACCATCCTTACCGAACTGGGAAGGCGGGTCGGCATGGACTACGTCAAGATGCTCGACGCGGAACGGAAGACGGCCGACCTGCTCGTCCTCCAGGTGCAGAACAAGCTCGTGGTGCATGCCGTCGGGCTGCTTGTCATTGACGAGGTCCAGAACCTGGCAGACTCGCGCGAGGGGCCGACGGCGGTGATGAATTTCCTCGTTATGCTGGTCAATACCGCAGGCATCCCTGTCATGCTCGTCGGCACTATGACCGCGACAGCCGTCATCCAGAGGGACTTCCGTGGCGCCCGCCGCGCGGCGGGGCTGGGGACACCGTTCTGGGAGCGGCTGCGCCGGGGCGAAGAATGGGACGAATTTTTCGCCGTGCTGATGCGGTATCAGTGGACTAGGAACCCGACGCTGGTCTCGCCGGAGCTCAGCAACGCCTTCTACGACGAATGCCAGGGCATACTTTCGATCGCTGTGTCCCTGATGGTGCTGGTTCAAGCCAAGGCGACGCGCATTGGAGAGCTGCATCCGCAAGACCCAGAGCTGATCACGCCCGAGTTGGTGCAGTCGGTCGCGGCGCGCGAGTTCAGGATCGTCAAGCCGATGCTCGCCGCGCTTCGGGCCGGAACGGCGGAGGCGCTGATCCCCTATCGAGACCTGGAGCACTTCAGCCAGCACGTGGACGCCACCGTGGCCAGCGCAATCGGCGTCCCTGCGGAGGAGGCGCGCGTGCGACCCCCGAAGTCCTCGCAACCACCCCCGTCGCCCCCGGACGACACGTCGGCCCTACTCCGGGAGGCGCTGGCCAAGCGCGGGATCGGATCCGACGTGATCGAGCGGATTGTTGCCGAGGCGCGTGCGAGGACACCGTCGGGCGACCCGTTGGAGATGGTAGAGGTCGCGGGCACGATGCTGCGAGAGGAGAAGCCCTCGGCGAAGCGCACGAGAACGCGCAAGCCGAAGGCCCGTCCGGTGGCAGTGCTCGGCGACCCGCTCGACGTCAGGTTGATTGCCGCAGAAGCGAACGCGAGCGGAGATACCGTGCATGCCGCTTTGCTCCGGGCTGGAGTGGTGCGGCCGGTGGCGGCCATTAGCGGAGGTTGAAGCTTCCCTACTTTCCACGGTCCCACCGATGAGCCGCTCCACCACCTGCTGACCCTTCTAGACTGGCAAATTGCGGCCGAAGGCCCGGGAGCGATGATGGAGCCCTGTTCGTCGGCGATCGCATCCAGACGTCTCTGTCTGCCCTAAAGTTCGAGTCCTTCCACGCGCCCTTCGCCGGACCAAACGGATATTTCTTACTCCGATATCTTCCCTGCCGTAGCATGAGCGGACCGTATCGCCCCGCCGTGAGCCCGATCTGCACTTAGTGATGGCGGAGAGGGGTCAGTTCAGCGCGAGGAGTGGAAGCTGTAGCCACGTCTAAGACGGGACCATTGTTGTTAGTCGTCAGGCCCCGACACCAGCCTCGATCTCGCACGCGGAGTTAGGCCGCGCTGGACGGCGCTAGTCCGTTCACCGCCGGGTAGAGGCGTCCTGCCTGGAATATCGCGACCAGCAGAGTCAGGTGCGCGCGCCACCCGCGGTACTCGAGATCCTCATCAATTCCCAGCGCGCGGTCACCGGCGGGCGCGAACCGGGTCAACTGCTCGGTGATGCCCTGGCGGCCGAAGATCCAGCAGCCGATCCGGTGGCGGGACAGCATCACGCAAAGACGCCCGGCGTCGAGGTGAAAGGCCGTGGCGTCGGCGCGGCCCGACAGCGGATGGTGCACGAACATGAAGGGCCGCTCGATGCCCTGGAAACGGTTGGCGGTCTCCACGAAGACCTCCGCCATGTCAGGCCCGAGGCGCTCACGCACCGCATTGACCTGGCTGACGTGCGCGCAAACGACACCGATGTCGGCCGGGGTCACGTCGCGGACGCGGCCATCGTCGCTCATCCCGGCCCGGCGGCGCAGCAGGCGGAAGATTGAGGCGACCAGCTCCTGGGCCAGCTCGCCGTCGGCCTCGCCAGTGATCTGCGGCGGCAGCTCCACCATGACAATGGACGCGCCGGCGGCGACGCCGTCCAGGGCCGCGTCGAACGGCATGATCCCGGCGATCCGGAAGGCGACCGACCGGTCGCGGCTCATCGCCCGGAACGGCATGTCCGGATAAAAGGCCGGTTGGATGAGGCTAACGGTGTCTTCGTTCAACCGGCGCGAGACCGGCAAGGCGAGCTGCATGACGCCGGGGTGGCGCTTCACCAGGGCCGCCGGGCAAGACACTTGCGGGCCGGACGGATTGCAGCGCCAGCGCTCAATCTCGCAGTTCACGAAGGGATCGATCTGACCGGGGTCACCGATCAGCGCCTGGCGCGGTGCGAGGTTGGAGATCAAGTGGTACTTGTAGTCCGGCAGCTGAAAGGCTTCGTCGACCACCTGCATATCGAACATCGGATCAGTACTATCGATCCATGCCCACTTCGCCGCGTTGCCGATCGTGATGGAGGGGTCGGCGGGTAGGTCGCCCGTTCGATGGACCATCCGCAGGCGGGGCTCGTGCCGCAGGTCGTCCGGCAGATCCAGTCCGTCCTTCGCGAACATGTAAATGGGCAAGCCGCGGGCGTTCGTAACCAGTCGGCGCGTGAGGTCGAAGGCCTGCTCGTTGGTCTGCGTCACAACCATGCAACGCTCGCGCAGAAGTGCTGCGCTCTGCAGAGCGATCCGCTGGGCCACGCCGGTCTTGCCGGCGCCGGGCGGGCTGCGCAGGACAAGGGCGGGTATGCCCTGCCATTGACTGGCCAGGACAGCGTCCAGCGCGGCGTCAGCCGCTGCTTGCGGGTCGGGCGCCACGGTCATGTCAGGTCCTCAACGGCAGCCCGAAGATTTGCAGGCATCACCAGGCGGTTGGGCGAGGCGGGCGGGATATCCCCGCCGTGGGTCCAGGGCGCATTCGCCATGCGGTTATTCATCTGGACCAGCTGCTGTCCCAGCCGACGCCAGTTCGGCGCGCCAGGTCCGAAGTCGAGCGTCGGGCCAGCCGCCATCCGCTTGGCGGCGTTCTTGCCCGTCCCAACCCGGCCGGTGACCCAGGTGAGGGGTCCTCGCCGCTCGATCTCGGTGATGTGCAGCGAGAGGTTGGGCCCATCGAGAAGCCACAGGTCGTCGCCCAAACGCAGGTGCAGTCCGTCCTGATGGCTGGTCAGGACCAGGTCGTATTCGTACCGCCTGGGCCCCAGGTGGTGTTCGTGGATCCCGACCAGCTGGCCGCGCAAGACGCTGCCCTTCACAACTCCGCGTTCGCGAGCGGCGTGGTCGTGGCGCAGCATGCCGGCCTCGACGTTGTCGACGGCGCGCTCGCGGGCGGCGATCTTGATGGCGCTCGCCTTCGCAGAGTCCTTGTAGGGTAGATATCGCCCCTCATCGCGGTGGCCCATGAAGCGCTGGAATTCGCCACTCTCTTGCTCGGCGAGCTCGTCCAACGCCGGATTGTGGCGCCAGCGCGGCTGGCTGAGGACCGCGATCGCCCGCTGGGTCGCCGTGTAGATCGGCCGGATGACGCCCTCGAGCAGGTGCTGGATGCGTGACTGGTGGAATGCGCGCTCGCCGTCGGACTGGGCGTTGTGGAAGTCGGTGATCGCCGGCTGCAGCGAGGCGCTGTCGAAGCCCGGGTCGGTCTGCACGCCCATGGGCGTTTCTTCGGCAGCCGCCACAACGGCGAAGATGTCGCGACCGCGCGGAGGATCGATCCACGTGAGCAGGGTGAGCAGGTGTTCGTCCTCGGCCTCCTGCTGGCCAGTGGCATAGTGCAGGCGCAGCGCCCCCGAGGCGCTGATCAGAGCCTGCTGGCCGGCCACCGGCGAGCGCTCGCCCGCGTAGGTCCATAGTTCGCCGAGCCGGCGGATCTCGGGCTCGTCGGTAAAGCGGAGGCGGTCGGCCAAGGTGTCGAGGTGGCTCAGCGCGCCGGCGGACGAGACCCAGATCTGCGGGAAGGTCCCGTCGGCGCGGCACCGGGCGTAATAGGCTTCGAAGCGCGGCAGGAGTTGGCGCAGCAGGACGTTCTGGTCGTCGCGGCGACGCGGGTCGGCGATGACAAACACCTGGGCTTGCTCGCCGAACCCTCCGAAGGCTGCGGCGTGGACGGAGGTGTCTTCGCCCGCCATGGAGATCAGGGTGAGGATCTTGGCGTGTGGCTGGATCACCACCTGGCGCTGGGAGACGATCGGCACAGCCTGACCGTTCTGAAGGGCGCGCAGGCGGGCGGCGACGTGAAGCAGGTCAGCCATTAGCTATCCGATCGAGCACTTGGCCAGCCTCACGCAGCGCCTGCATCAGCGTGTCCTCGGCGTCGTTTTCAGGGGGCCGGCCGTTGCCGTTCCAGAGATCCAGAGCGCGCGAGATGGAGCCGGCCGCTGCAAGCTGTTCAGCGGCGAGATCGCCCAGGACGATCGGCTGACCGGCCGCCAACGCCTGTGCACGGCATCGCTCCCACAGGGCGCAATGCTCCTTGCAGGCTGAGCGATAGTTGTTGGGCAGGCGCTCGATCATGGCCGGATCGGCGAGCGTGCCCCCGGCCGGCAGCAGGCGCTCGACCTCGTCCAGGTCTGCAGGCGCCGAAGCGAGCGCGCGGATGAGCGAGGCCAGCTCCGACTCCGCCCGCATCTGCGCGAAGAGCCGCGGGTTGAACGATGCGGGCGCCTTCAGCACCAGATCGACCCGGTCAATCACCATCTCCGGGTCGCCGCCGCGGCGGGCGATGTGCTGGCGAAGGGCCAGCGTGCCCACCGCCGCCTCACGGCAGGCGGCGCGGATGTCGGTCTTGTCGGTCTTGCCGCCCCGGTCGGCGAATGACTTGATCACGCCCACCCGGTGGGAGGGCTCGGCGTCACTGGCGACCAAATAGGCCAGCTCCACCGGGTGCGACACGCCCACGATCTCTAGCGGCAGCCGGGGGTTCAGGATCAGGTTCGGGGCGAGCGGATCGCCGGCGAGCTTCAGGTCGAGCAGCCGCTGCGTTTCGGTCACGCGGCGCGCGCGGGCCATAGGCGTATCGCCGGGGGCCAGGTCTTCAACCGAAGTGATCTTCACCTCGGTCTGGGTCAGCAGGCCTTTCTCGCGGTAGGCGGTCAGTAAAGAGGACCCGCCGTTGCCAAGCAGCCGCCGCTCGAAGGCCTGGGACAGGGTCAGGGCGAAGGGCGACATGGCGTCGCCGTCTTCACCGAAGACCCTCTTGATCACTTCGCTGGGGGTAAGCCCTGCGATGATGATCGCCCGCAGGCGGGTGCACGGGGTATTGCGGGCCACGCTTTCGAGACCACGTGCGCCGACCTCGACGGCCTGGAGGCCACCGCGCAGTCGGGCGAGGCGCGCGTTCTCGGGCGTCACCGAACCGCCCTCTCCGCCGCGGCGGTGTCAAACAGCACCGGGCGGCCCCACAGGCGCACCTGTGGCCCGGCGCTCGCCAGCTTGGAGGCCGCCTCACGGCGTTCCTCCAGGTCTGCGGCCTCGATCGGCGCCAGCTCCACGCGGGCTGCCTTGATCGTGCGCGCAGTGTCGATCGGCTTGCCGTGTTCGACGGCCCCCGGCACCGAGCGGGCGAACGGGAAGAGCAGCCGCTCGACCAGCTTGGCTTCATGCGCTCCAGCGTCGCGCAGGTTGGCCAGGCGGCCGGACAGGCTGATGGCGATCCGCAGGTTATCAGTGCGGATGCTGCGCGCGCCCACGATGCGCCGTTCCAGATCCCAGGACGAGCTGGTGAGCAGGCGCGGAATGGCGGCCAGTTGCTGGGCGTTGATGGCCGGCACGACCCAGGCAGGACGCGCGGCGATGTTGCGACGCGCGGCGTTATCCTCATCACGCCGCAGGCTGGCGAACCGCGATGGCGAAGGCCTGTCGCCGGTCAGCGCCGCCGTCAGGTCGGCGATCAGCGCCGGCGCTGCCGGCACCCCCAGATCTTCCAAAGCATCCAACGCCAGCTCCCGTAGCGGCTTGCCGGGCTTACGGGCCCGAGGGGTGGCAATGTCGCGCGCTTCGAGTTCGTTGAACCGCAGGGCTTCGGTGAGCCGCTGAAAATCGGCCGTCAGCTCGGCGATCTTCGCCTGGGCGCGCTCACGGCCGGTCGTATCGCTGGCTGCCAAAGCCTTCGCCATCGCCGCAAACGCATCCTGCTGGCGCTGGACGTTGCGCGCGAGCTGCTCAGCGATGGGGACGGTACGAGACATGCCCCTAACATAGCATTCCACGCTCTTCCACGCAATCCCACGCTTCTACGCGGTCATCCACGCCTACGTGGGGCTGAAACCAGGCCGTGCGACGGCCGTGCGCGGCCGAGCTAATTTGGTGAAACAGAGCACCGATTCGGTGGCGCCCGATGGCCGGACGTAGGTCTGGCGGCCTGGGTTGATGTCCGACATGGAGCGCAGGTGAAAGGCCTTGCTCTGGCTCAGGGTTAGGCCGTGGTATGCGCCGATCTCGGTGATGATCGTCGGCAAGTCGTTGTGGATGTCCTTATAGTAGGAGTCCTGCACCACCAGAACTGCGCGGCTGCCGTCCTTCAGGCCAACGGCCAGACGCCGCATCGAGCGGTTCATTTTGTCGAAGTAGTCGAGGTGAGTGCGGTAGTAGTAGCCGTCCGACGCCCTAGAGGGATGCGCCTTCATCGCGGCTAGGAACCTGAGGCAGGTCTTGCCCCAGGCCTCGTCGAGCTCGATCTCTTCCTTGGGAACTTGGGTCGATCCGATCATCTGCCGACCCAACGCGCGCTCTGCGGTTTTAAGAAGCGGTGCCAGCACCGCCAGTTCGATGCGGGTGGCCGCCGTGTAGTCGATCCGCGTGCAGTAGGGCGGCGAGGTCAGCACGAAGTCGACGCTTCCGACCGCCAGGTTCATCGCAACGGTGTCGGACAGACTTACCTTGCAATCCCCGGGATGGGACAGATTTTTTAGGCGCTGGTCGGCCTCGCGTTTCTCCACCAAAGCCGCGGTCATGCCCCGTACATTGTCGCCGAAGTCTCGCGCGACAGCCGCCTTTGACGCGGCGATCCGCATGCCGTCGGGCTTGGGCGCGCGTAGCCAGGTGGGGTTCGACGAGCGGAATGGCGCGACTAGGCGGCGGCAGGCGGCGAACAGCGCGACATAGAGCGTCGCCGCAGTCCCCGAGATTCGATCGAGGTGCACTCCGTCGGGGGACTTAGTCATGCTCCCGACCAAGCTTCGGCGGATGTTCTGTTCGATGCCTCGGACAAAGGCCGCAGTCGCCGGATCGAACCATCCCAGCAGCGCATCATCAGGCCGCAGCGTCGGCGGTGCAGAATTGGCGTGCGAGAGGATCGTCGCGGCCAGGGGCCGAAGATGATCGGCCTCGCTGGGCGGCAGGAGGCGGGCGCGCGCAACGATGATCATCACCGGATTTAGGTCAATTCCAATGGAGTTCAGGCCGAGCGTCGATGCGGTGTAGGTAGTGGTTCCGCTGCCGTTCCATGGGTCCAGCACGACGGCACCGTGTGGCAACTTAGCGCTCTGCAGCAATTCGCGGGCGAAGAGTTCAGGGTATCCGGCATAGTAGGGGAAGAAGCCTTCCCAGCCGGTCTGCAGGCGTTTGTTCCGCTTCGGCGAAAGGATACGAAGGCGCTCGGCCATCAGCACGCCCCATGATCAGGGCAAGGATTATCCGTCGGTCTGTTCAAGGCACATACCCCCGCTCGCGCCGTAGGATGATGTTCAGCCGGTTGAGCTCCGCCGGCAGGAGGGCGGCCTGCATCAAAGCCATTGGTACGGTCGCCGACAGCGCGGGAAAGGCGCGGTCGTAGATGGCGACGCAGGCGCCGGTGGTCAGGCGGGAGTCGAACAGGATGGCGTCGACGTCGGGCAACTCATCGTGCACCACTTGCGAGAAGACTTGGCCAACCGTGTGCGCGCGGGCGCGGCTGGTGTCAGTGTCGATACCAAGTTCGTAGGCACCGGCGCCCCGCAGATCAAGCAACGCAAACTCACGACTGGAGCTGACGGCCGTCAGGCAGACCTGCTCCAGGTGCGGGCGGTAGAGATAACGACGTGTCTTGCCCTCGAACCGGTCGCGCACCACCGCCTCGGCGAAGGCGGTTGGGAAGTCGATGGCGGCGTACAGCACTCGGAAGGTGTCGATCGGGCTGGAATAGCGGCTTGAGCCAAACCCTGCGCCGGCCGGTGTGGCGCGATGTTTGGTGGGCAGAATGCGCGGCCAGTCTGCGAGCTTGGTCGCGATCACCCGCCCTCGGAGTTTAGACGCAACCAGCTTCATGCGTAGTCAGAAGCTCCGGCCGCGGCCCTGATGACGTCCTGAACCTCGCCGGCGTGGAGAACGTCGATCGGCGCCTTGCCGTCTGTCATCCGGTTCGGAGCGACCAGCCACTCCCAGGTCTCTTCGGGCGAGGTGAAGTGCTCGGCGACTTGGGCGAGGCCGTCCACGGGCCGGCGGCGATTGAACTGCCGCAGCGGGTAGACGAAGTTCCGCAACCCCTTGCGCAGCGCCACGATCTTGCCGGCCTTCCGCCAGTTGTCGAGGGTGCCCCGCGCGATGTTGAGCCGCTCGACCAGAGTCCCTGCCCCGACGAGCTCGCTCTCTGCCCAATCGGTCGCCTCATCGTCGACGGTGATGGCGTCCAGAAGTCGGCTGCCCTTGGCGGCCGAGACGATCGGGCCGATGCCGGCGCCCTGCAGCACGGGTCCGTCCGGCGCGGCCGGCGGCGCCACGGCCTTGGCTTCGCGCCGGCGGATTGGCTTGGCGGTAGGCACCGCGACTTTCAGCGTCGAGGCCAGCTCGACAAGGTCGGGCAGGCGCAGGCGCCTAACCTTGTTTCCGATCACCTCGGTCAGGGCGGCCCGCGTGACGTCAGATGGCTTGGCAGCGCTCATAACTCATTCCTCCCTGGGCAAGATAGGCAATTTGGGCAGACTATGCAATACCACTGCTTCGGAACGGTTTGGAGCCGGCGTAAATAAGGCCCCTCAAGCCTGCGACCGCTTCCTCGCCATTTTGGGTTCGCCGAGCTCGGTTTTCGGGTCGATCATTCCCTTCGACGTGGCAATCGGATATGGGACCGGATGTTTGCTTCTTTCACCGATGTCCTACGGAGTGGACCGTCCGCTTCCGGCCAATCCCGCTGAACCTCGGTGGCGCTACCGTGACGGGCCGTTGTTTCAGCGGTATGAACGGTGGTCAGACGGGGGACCGAGATGGGTATTCGGGTAAGGGGCAGGCTCGTCGTCGAGTATCTCGATGGAGATAATCCGGAACGGTTGATTGTTATCGATGCCACGGGGATTGAGGTCGGTGATGAAGAAGTCAGCGACCCAGGCCGGGGAATGGGGCCGGAGACGGTTGTTCAGGCCGAAACTCAGCACGATCTTTTAGGGACGTTGACGTGGGCCATTTATCAGTATCCTGCTGGCGTACTCAATTACGAAGAACGGCCGAATATCCCTCACCGAGTGCTCGAGTGGCCTCAATACGAGGTTTATCTCGACTAAGATTTCTTTTAAAGCAGTAGAGACGCTGCCCCTATGACATTCAGGGCACTCAAAATATTGATGCCCGAGCTAGGCTATCAATATCTCGAGCTCTAGAGTAATGATCAGCTTTAGCTAAGGTCACGACAGGATAGTGCGCAAAGCTCCAACGATCGGAGTTTCTTTATCTTGCGCGCTTGTTAGAAACTATTGTTTAATAACGTATGGACTCCCGGCTGACCGACCTCGACGCGCTCATCCTTACGGTGCGCAACATCCTTTCAAGAAGCTACATTGAAGAGGCGGTACGCGCTTACCGTGCGGGAAGCTACAAAGCTGCGATCGTAGCCGTATGGGTGGCGGTATCTTTCGACATTATTTCAAAGATCCGAGAGATTGCTGAGGCAGGGGATGCAGCAGCACGCGACTTCGTCACCGAATTCGATCGGAATGTCACCGCCAACAACACTACGCGGCTCCTGGCTATGGAGGCAAACCTCCTTGAGGATGCGGAGCAGAAGTTCTCGTTCATTGATGCCATCACGCGACGGCACTTTGAACGGCTTAAACAAGACCGCAACCTATGCGCACATCCCGCTTTCACCGCCGACGGGAACCTTTTCCCGCCCGAACCGGAACTTGTCCGGCTCTACATTGTCGAGGCCGTCAGAAACTTACTTTCTCAATGGCCCGTTCAAGGCCGAACGATCATCGACGCGTTCGATCAGGATTTTAAAAGTGCTGCCTTTCCCACGCGGGCTGAGGAAGTCCTACGCTACGTGGAAGGCCGTTTTCTACAACACTCGCGGCGGAACGTCCTGACCTCATTTGCACAGGTCGTGGCAAAGGCTCTTTTGAAGGGAACGCCACCTGGCTGGGAGACTAAGTTATCCACGCTTCCATACGTTCTATCGGCAGTCAAGACGCATGACGCAGCCATATGGACCTCAGAGGTGCGCCCGAAGCTGGTGCAGTTGATTGAGACAGCCACGGACGACTACCTCCCGAACACTTACTCGCTGCTGAGTGTCTTCCCGGATGTAGTGGCAGCACTACCATCGCCCGCAGTGGACCGATTAAAAGCCTTTATCGAAAACAGCTTACCGATTGAAGCCAATCTCGGCATGTTCGCAGCTGCGACCATTCCGGAGCTACGAGACGCTGCGGTGGCCAAATTTTCTGCGACCGAGAATATCGTTATGCTTGGGGCCGCTTTGAAACTTTATCCATTGCAGGTGTATTGGCCTCCGGCATTGCAACGCTTCCGCCGCGTCGGCAGCTTTAGAGGTGCTGAGGCGCTTTACGGTTCGCTCGTGATGCCGTTCCAGGCGATCGCGACGCCTTCCCAACTTATCGAGCTACTGAACGTGGTGGTGGACAACTCCCAGATCAGCAGCGCAGCGGGAATACCGAGGCCTCTAGCCGCCTTCATTCGCAGCGTTAATGAGCGCCATCCCCTAGGATCAGCTGACATCGCCGCCATCGAGGCCGCGACTGGGCCTATAAGGCAGAGCGGGTATTTCCATCTCGGGCCCATTGTCGCTGAGGCGCTGCGAGAGGTTGGTGTTCCGGTAAGAGACGAGGATGCGGAAGCCTAGCCATTAAAACCAGGAAGCTTACTGCCTTGCCAACTGCTCACGGGGATCGGCGTGACTGTAGCCCTTTACGGTCCCTGATGTCCTGTCTGAGAAACCATAATGACCTCGGGTGCTTCCGCTTCGAGTTTGAAAAAACTGTCTATGCATCCGTAGCGAGGAATGGCCGCTATTGCCGGTGTACTTCTCCTTAACGGATTGTCTGCTTCTGATGTCGTGGACGGCTCTCCACCCCCTGCGGCTAGGATCACGGGGCAGCCGGAA
>CAXTVX010000053.1:0-24253 GCA_964247755.1 uncultured Acetobacteraceae bacterium
AGGGCTGGCCGGGTCAGAGCCGGCAGTTCTACCGCTAAACTATCCCCCAAGCGGCGGGCACCATCGGGTGCGGCAGGGGAGGTAGCATCGGCAGCGAAAGCTGGCAACCATGCGGGCGCGGTGTCCACGGCGTGGGACGAATATGGCTTGCCCGCCGTGCTGGGCCGGCCGAAGAATGATGGCCGGACCACGTCAACCGCTGCGGAGGGGCCTGCGATGATCGATCATGCCGCCCGCTTCGGGTTCGAGGCCGTCCAGCCGTCCACGCCGACCTTCGCCGCGCTCGATCTCGGCACCAACAACTGCCGGCTCCTGATAGCAGCCCCCACCCGGCACGGTTTCCGGGTCATCGACAGCTTCAGCCGGATCGTGCGGCTGGGCGAAGGGCTGCAGAACTCCGGGCGGCTCAGCGACGAGGCGATGGACCGCACCATCGGTGCGCTGCACGCCTGCGCCACCCGGATCGGCCGGCGCCGGCTGCGCGGCCTGCGCGCGGTCGCGACGGAAGCGTGCCGGAGGGCAGAGAACGGCCGCGCCTTCCTGGACCGGGTGCGGACCGAGACCGGGCTGTCGATTGACGTCATCTCCACCCGCGAGGAGGCGGAGCTGGCGCTGGAAAGCTGTGCGGCCCTGCTCAAGGCCGACCTGCCGGAGCGGCCGCTGCCTGAACGGGATGCCGGCGGCGCGGCGACCGTCCTTCATCCGCTTTCGGCTGGACGGCAACGCGGCGACCTGCGCATCCCGTCGTCCGCCGGGTCCTGCGGCGGTGCTGGCCAGGCGCGCAGCCGCGCCCTGTTGTTCGACATCGGCGGCGGCTCCACCGAGATCGCCTGGGTCCGCGTCGGCCGCGGCGGCGCGCACGCCGACGTGCCCGACGCCGCGCCGGAGCTGTCCGGCTACCAGAGCCTCGCGCTCGGGGTGCTGACCCTGTCCGAGCTGTTCGGCGACAGGGTGTTCACCGTGTCCGGCTACGAGGCGATGGTGGAGCACGTGACGGAACGGCTGCACGCCTTCGAGGCGGTGCATTGCATCCGGCGCGAAGCCAGGCGGGGCGTGGTGCGGCTGCTCGGCACCAGCGGCACCGTCACCACCCTGGCCAGCGTGGCGCTCGGCCTGCGCCGCTACAAGCGCATCCTGGTGGACGGTGTGGTGCTGTCGCACGACGCAGCCCGGGATGCGATCGCCCTGCTGCGCGATCTCGGTCCTGACGGCCTGCGTCGCCACCCTTGCGTCGGGCCGGAGCGTGCCGCCTCCGTGCTGCCGGGCTGCGCCATCTTCGAGGCGATCCAGCGGCTCTGGCCGACCGACAGCGTGGTGGTGGCGGATCGCGGCCTGCGTGATGGTATGCTGCTGCGCATGATGCGAGACCGTTCCTCGACTGCCGCCGACCTCGTGCCGGTTCCTGTCATCGCCGCCCCGGTTCCGGTGCTGCCGGCATGAGTGCGCGTGGCGGGCCAGGCGGTGGCAAGGGCGGTCCGACCTCGCAGGTGCCGGGACGCCGGGTCGGCAGGACCGGCGAGGCGGCGCCCGGAGGCGGCGCGCAGGGCGACGCCGCAGCGGTGCAGGCGGGACGGATCAAGTCGGTGTCGCTGCGCACCGCGCGCGGCCGCACCACGGCGCAGCAGCGCTGGCTGTCGCGGCAGCTGAACGACCCCTATGTCGCCGCCGCCCGCACCCAGGGCTGGCGCTCGCGCGCCGCGTTCAAGCTGATCGAGCTCGACGACCGGTTCCGGCTGATCCGGCCGCACATGCGGGTGATCGACCTGGGTGCGGCCCCCGGCGGCTGGTCGCAGGTCGCGGTCAAGCGCGGCGCTGCGCGGGTGGTAGGGGTGGACCTGCTGCCGGTCGACCCGGTGCGCGGTGCGGAGATCGTGCAGGGCGACTTCAACGATCCCGACCTGCCCGCCCGCCTGCGGGAGATGCTGGGCGGGGCAGCCGACCTGGTGCTGTCGGACATGGCGCCGAACACCACCGGCCACGCCGCGACCGACCACATCCGCATCATCGGCCTGGCCCAGCTGGCGCTCGACTTCGCCCTGGACGTGCTGTCGGACGGCGGCAGCTTCGTCGCCAAGGTGTTCCAGGGCGGCTCGGAAAAGGACATGCTGGCACCGATGAAGCAGGCCTTCGCCACCGTGAAGCACGCCAAGCCGCCGGCGAGCCGCAAGGAGTCCAGCGAGCTCTACGTGGTGGCGCAGGGGTTCCGGGCCGAGCGTGCCCAGGCCCTGCGCGAGGT
The DNA here is from genome assembly GCA_964247755.1 of uncultured Acetobacteraceae bacterium. Classification (GTDB taxonomy): domain Bacteria; phylum Pseudomonadota; class Alphaproteobacteria; order Acetobacterales; family Acetobacteraceae; genus Lichenicola. Next base: position 2,237 of record CAXTVX010000053.1, read on the forward strand.
GCTGCGCGGCAAGGACGCCCGCTGACGGCATGACCGGTCGGACACACGCGTATACGGAACCGGTCGCATGAACACCCCGCGCGCGGGCGACCTGCGGCTGCACGACTCGGAACGGCGCCGGCTCGAGGAGCAGGCGTACGGGATGCGCAACTGGCGCCAGTGGGGCCCATACCTGAGCGACCGGCAATGGGGCACGGTGCGCGAGGACTACAGCGAGAACGGCAACGCCTGGGGCTACCTGCCGCACGAGCACGCCAGGAGCCGCGCCTATCGCTGGGGCGAGGACGGCCTGGCCGGCTTCAGCGACGACACCCAGCGCCTGTGCCTGTCGCTGGCGCTGTGGAACGGGCAGGACCGGATGCTCAAGGAGCGCCTGTTCGGCCTGACCGGGCCGCAGGGCACCCACGGCGAGGACGTCAAGGAGCTGTACTGGCAGCTCGACGCGCTGCCGTCACATGCCTACCTGCGCATGCTCTACAAGTATCCGCATGGCGCGTTTCCCTACGAGCGGCTGGTCGAGGAAAGCCACCGCCGGTCGCGCCACGAGGGCGAGTTCGAGCTGCTCGACACCGGGCTGTTCGAGGACGACCGCTATTTCGACGTGTCGATCGAGTATGCCAAGGCCGACGACGCCGACATCCTGATGCGCGTGGTCGCGACCAACCGCGGCCCCGACCCGGCAACGCTGCACGTGCTGCCGCAGCTGATCTTCGCCAACCACTGGTCGTGGCGCGAGAACCATCCGAAGCCGACCATGCGCACCTACGGCGCGAACCGGGTGGTCGCCGAGCACCGGATGCTCGGGCACTACACCTTCCACGTCGAGGACGGCGTGCGCGTCCTGTTCTGCGAGAACGAGACCAACCCGCGCATCGTCGGCATGGCGCCGGGCGAGGGGGTCTACAAGGACGGGTTCCACGAGCACGTGGTGGACGGGCGCGAGAATGCCACCCGCACCGAAGGCCCCGCGACCAAGTGCGCCGCCTGGCATGTCGCGACCCTGGCACCCGGAGAAGCGTGGACGGTGCGCGTGCGCCTGGTGCGCGGCGAGCCGATCATCCCGCCCTTCGCAGGGTTCGACGCCATCATCGACGCCAGGCGCGCCGAGGCCGACCGCTTCTACGCAGCCCTGCAGAAGGACATACGCGACGTCGACGCACGTCTGGTGCAGCGCCAGGCGCTGGCCGGGATGATCTGGAACAAGCAGTTCTACGCTCTGGACGTGTACCGCTGGCTGCGCGGCGACCCGACCCTGCCGCCGCCGCCCGGCAACCGCAAGCGCGGCCGCAACAGCGACTGGCGGCACATGAACGCCGCCGACATCATCTCGATGCCGGACAAGTGGGAGTACCCCTGGTTCGCCGCCTGGGACCTCGCCTTCCACTGCGTCACCCTCGCAATGATCGACAGCGCGTTCGCCAAGGACCAGCTGCTGCTGCTGTCGTCGGAAGCCTACATGCATCCGAACGGGCAGATCCCGGCCTACGAGTGGAACTTCGGCGACGCCAACCCGCCGGTGCAGGCCTGGGCGGCGTGGCGCGTCTACCAGATCGAGCAGGAACAGAACGGCGTCGGCGACCGCGGTTTCCTGGAACAGATCTTCCACAAGCTGCTGCTGAACTTCGCATGGTGGGTCAACAGAAAGGACAACCAGGGCCGCAACGTGTTCCAGGGCGGCTTCCTCGGGCTGGACAACATCGGCGTGTTCGACCGCTCGCGCCCGCTGCCCACCGGCGGCTACCTCGACCAGACCGACGGCACCGCCTGGATGGCGATGTTCGCGCTGAACATGATGCGCATCGCCCTCGAGCTGGCGATGGAGGACAGCGCGTTCGAGGACATCGCGTCCAAGTTCTTCGAGCATTTCCTCTACATCGCGCAGGCGATCAACGACATCGGCGCGCGCGGCGTCGGCCTGTGGAACGAGAGCGACAAGTTCTTTCACGACGTGCTGAACCTGCCCGACGGTTCCATGCGCGAGCTCAAGCTGCGCTCCATGGTCGGCCTGACGCCGCTGTTCGCGGTGGAAACGCTGGAGCCGGCGATGCTGAAGCGGCTGCCGAACTTCTCCCGCCGCCTGCACCTGTTCCTGAGCCGGCGCCCCGACCTCGCTGGCCTGGTCGCACGCTGGGACGAGCCCGGGATCGGCGAGCGCCGCCTGCTGTCGCTGCTGCGTGGCCATCGCATGAAGCGGCTGCTGCTGCGCGTGCTGGATCCGGCCGAGTTCCTGTCCGACCACGGCGTGCGCTCGCTGTCGCGATTCCACGCCGACAACCCCTACGTGTTCGAGAACGACGGTGCGCGGATCGACGTCGCCTACGAGCCGGGCGAAAGCCGCACCGAGATGTTCGGCGGCAACTCGAACTGGCGCGGGCCGATCTGGTTTCCGATGAACTTCCTGATCGTGGAAGCGCTGGACCGGTTCCACGGCTATTACGGCCGCGACTTCCTGGTGGAATGCCCGACCGCGTCGGGACAGTTCCGCACCCTGCGCGACATCGCCGACGACATCGCCGACCGCCTCAACAGCCTGTTCCTGCGCGATGCGGAAGGCAGGCGACCGATCTACGGCGACTGCGAGAAGCTGCAAAGCGACCCGCACTTCGCCGGCCTCATCCTGTTCCACGAATACTTCCACGGCGACACCGGCAAGGGGCTCGGCGCCTCGCACCAGACCGGCTGGACCGGGCTGGTGGCCAACCTGCTGGCGAGACGGGCCAGCCACCGCGCCTGACGCCGGCGCCTCCGGCGGCGGCCGGGCCCGTCGGGACGGGGCGTGATACGGGCTGCACCCTCGAAGCCGTCAGCAACAGTGGACGACGTCAGCTTTCTTGTCACCATGAGGGTGACGGTGGCCCGCGGCGATCCGCCGCCGCGCGACCCGTTGCTGGCGGGCCGACTCCGCCCTTAGCTACCCGCTGAGATGACGCGGCAGGCGACGCAGCGGGGATCGTCGTCCACCGCGGCCGACCGAGCCGTTGCGCTTCACCTGTTACCGAGCCGGGACGTTCTACGGCGGTATGCCGGAGCCGCTCCGCGCTTGGTCGTTCCATCCCGGTCTCCTGGGGCACACCGTCAGCCCCACGGCGGAGGCGGACCGCGACCTGACCGCGGACGAGTACGAGACACTGCCGACCCGTCCTGGCCAGCCGCTCGATCCTGCCTGCGACGGCATCTGCCCGGCGTCGCAGGTCCGACGTGCCGGCGGACCGGGCATCCACCCTCGGCTGCCGGCGTCGCGCCCTGATCCGTCACCGGGACACGCCGGATCGATGCAACGATACCGGGAACCACCGGTTGTCCGGACACCGGAGGAGGAATCGATGGCAGCCAGGCAGAACGACAAGCAGAAGCGGATCGTCGGCCGCGTGATGCACAAGTTCAAGCAGGGCGAACTCGAACAGGCGCAAGGCGGCCCCGTCCGTAACCCGCGCCAGGCGATCGCGATCGGCTTGCGCGAGGCCGGCGTTTCCAACCGGGTGCCGCCGGACAAGAACCGCAAGGCGCTGCAAAGGACGGAGGCGGCGGAACGCGGCGAGGCACGGGAGACCGGGTCGCCGACGCGGGCCGAGCTGTATCGTCAGGCGGCCGGGAAGGGGATCGCCGGTCGGTCGCGCATGACCAAGGCGGAGCTGCAGCAGGCCCTGGCGCGGTCCTGACGCCGCGCCGACGCGGTCACTGCTGGGGCCGGCCGGGACCTTGCTCCAGGACCTGGGTCCGGGTGCAGGCCTGTCGCTGGGTAGTGGAGCGGTCGGTCAGCGCTTTGGACGCGTCGTCCGCACCGGGACGGAGCTGGTAGTCGGCATCCTGGTAGAGCACACCGCCGAGCGGATCCGGCACCGGGTTCAAGCGGTGCAGGCCGTCGCCGCTCAGCCACAGGTCGGTCTGGTGGGTGTTGGGGTCGAACTGGGTGACGAAGCTGCGCCCGTCCGGGCAGGCGAAGTGCGGCGCGTCCGACGCCTGAGCCGGCACCGGCGGCCCGCCGCCGGCGCAACCGCCGAGCGCGGACACCGCGGGAAGCCCCGCCAGCAGCAGGAACGTGCGACAAGCCCGGACGGGATCGGTCATGGCGCGAGGGTGCCGGGACGGCGGCGCCTATGCAATCGCTTGCACGTCGTGGAGGCGCATTGTAGGGGGAGCCGCCAAAGGTCGGGCCGAGGCGCGGCGGCGAGGCCGCATCCGGGCGCTCCCCCGCAGGAGCCACGCGTCATGGAATCCCACGCCGACGGCCGTTCCGACACGCTGCGCACCCATGACCGGATCCGCGAGGCGCTCGCCTTCGACGACGTGCTGGTGGTGCCGGCCTACTCGGAGGTGCTGCCGCACGCGACCGACACCCGCACCCGGCTGACCCGCCGGATCGGGCTCAACATCCCGCTGATCTCGGCCGCCATGGACACCGTCACCGAGGATGCGATGGCGATCGCCATGGCGCAGCAGGGCGGGCTCGGCGTGATCCACAAGAACCTGTCGCCGGACGAGCAGGCCGAGCAGGTGCGCCGGGTGAAGCGGTTCGAAAGCGGCATGGTGGTCAACCCCGTGACCGTGCAGCCGCAGCAGACGCTGGCCGAGGTGCGCGCGATCATGGCCCAGCACCGGATCAGCGGCCTGCCGGTGGTGGAGCCCGGCACGCAGCGCCTGGTCGGCATCCTGACCAACCGCGACGTGCGCTTCGCCACCGACCCGGCCGCCCTGGTCGAGCAGCTGATGACGCGCGACAACCTGGTGACGGTGACCGACGGCGCCACCCCGGACCTGGCTCGCCAGCTGCTGCACAGCCGTCGCATCGAGAAGCTGCTGGTGGTGGACGCGCAGGGCCGCTGCATCGGCATCATCACCGTCAAGGACATGGACAAGGCGGTGGCGCACCCGCTCGCCAACAAGGACGAGATGGGCCGGCTGCGCTGCGCCGCCGCGACCGGCGTCGGTGCCGACGGGCTGTCGCGTGCCGAGGCGCTGGTCGAAGCCGGGGTGGACGTGCTGGTGATCGACACCGCGCATGGCCATTCGGGCGGGGTGATGAGCGCCATCGAGCGGGTGAAGCGGCTGTCCAACACGGTGCAGGTGATCGCTGGCAACGTCGCCACCCCCGAGGCCGCCCTGGCGCTGATCGAGGCCGGCGCGGACGCGGTCAAGATCGGCATCGGCCCGGGCAGCATCTGCACCACGCGCGTGGTGGCCGGCGTCGGCGTGCCGCAGTTCTCCGCGGTGCTGGAGACCGCGAGCGCCTGTCACGACCGCGATATTCCGGCGATCGCCGATGGCGGGGTGCGCACCTCCGGCGACCTGGTCAAGGCGCTCGGCGCCGGGGCCGACGTGGTGATGGTGGGCTCCCTGCTCGCCGGCACCGAGGAGGCTCCGGGCGAGGTGTTCCTGTACCAGGGCCGCTCCTACAAGGCGTATCGCGGCATGGGCAGCCTGGGGGCGATGGCGCGCGGCTCGGCCGACCGCTACTTCCAGCAGGAGATCAAGGACACGCTCAAGATGGTGCCCGAAGGCATCGAGGGGCGGGTCGCGTTCAAGGGCGGCATGGCGGCGGTGGTGCACCAGCTGGTCGGCGGGCTCCGCGCCGGCATGGGCTACACCGGCAGCGCCACGGTCGCCGAGCTGCAGACGCGCACGCAGTTCCGCCGCATCACCGGGGCGGGCCTGCGCGAAAGCCACGTGCACGACGTGGCGATCACCCGGGAAGCGCCGAACTACCGGCAGGACTGAACCGTCGCGGGCTTTGCCCGCACCCACCAAAGGGCAATCGCCCTTTGGAAACCCCCTTGTTGATCGGGTTCCAAGGGCGACTGCCCTTGGCGGGTCCAGGGCAGCGCCCTGTCCTTCACCCGGAAAGCCGCCATGACCCCCAACGCCCGCCTCGCCGCCTCGATCGACCTGCTGTTCGCGATGGAGGCGGCACCCAGGCGCCCTGCCGACGCGGTGGCCAACGCCTTCTTCCGCGAGCGCCGGTACATCGGCGGGGGCGACCGCCGCGCCGTGTCCGCCGAGGCCTGGTCGGTGCTGCGCGCCTGGCGCCACCTGGAATGGTGGCTGCAGCGCGCCGGCGGCAGCGCACGGCCGCGCCTGCTGGTGGGCGCGATGTCGGTGCTGGACGGCCGCCCGGTGGAAAGCCTGCAGCGCGCCTTCACCGGCGGCCGCTACGCCCCGGACATACTGGAGCCGTTCGAGCTGCGCGTGCTGCGTGCGCTGGAAGGCCACACGCTGGACCATCCCGACATGCCGGAGGCGGTGGCGCTGGAGGTGCCGGACTGGCTGCTGCCGCTGCTGTCGGCCGAGTTCGGCGAGGCGTTGCGGGCCGAGATCGCGGCGCTGACCGCGCCTGCGACGCTGGACCTGCGCGTCAACCTCCTGCGCACCACCCGCGAGGCGGCGGCGGCGGCGCTGTCGGAGGAAGGGATCGCCACCGAACCCACCCCGCTTTCCTCCTGGGGCCTGCGCGTGTCCGGGCGCCTGCCGGTGACGAGCACCAAGGCGTTCGGCGCCGGCTTGGTCGAGATCCAGGACGAGGGCAGCCAGCTGGTGGTGCAGGCGGTCGGCGCCGGCCCGGAGATGCGCGTGCTGGACTATTGCGCTGGGGCCGGCGGCAAGACGCTCGGCCTGGCGATGTGCATGGACAACCGCGGCCACGTGGTGGCGTGCGACGTGTCGGAGCCGCGGCTGGACGGGGCGGTGCGACGCCTGCGCCGGGCCGGGGTGCACAACGTCGAGCGGCACCTGCTGGTGGAGGGCGACAAGTGGGCCAAGCGCCGCCGGGCCAGCTTCGACCGGGTGCTGGTCGACGCACCCTGCACCGGCACCGGCACCTGGCGCCGCAATCCGGACGCCCGGCTCCGCCTGACCCGGGCCGACCTGGACGAGCTCGTCGCCAAGCAGTCGGCCATCCTGGACCGGGCGGCCGCCCTGGTGCGTCCGGGCGGGCGTCTGGTCTACGCCACCTGCTCGGTGCTGCGCGAGGAGAACGCGTCGCAGGTCGAGGCCTTCCTCCTGCGCCATCCCGGGTTCGCGGTGCTCGACCTTCGGGCGCCGGGAACGCTCGACCCGCCGATCGCGGCGCAGGCGCTGCAGGCAGCATCCGGCTTCCTGCGGCTGACGCCGCGCCAGCACGGCACCGACGGTTTCTTCGCGGCGGTGCTGGAGCGCAGCGGCACGGAGCCGGGCGGCCTGCCTCGTGCGCCGGAGCTGGTACAGAATTAAAGAGATAGTTCGTAACCAGGACAGTTTTCTGTCATGTTGCTGCGGTTCTGAAACAGAGAATGGTTGCCGGAAGTGAAGAGATCCCTGACATGCGGTTCGGCTGGTCGCGGCAGGAGGTCGAGCGGCCTCGTCCTTGCCGGCTCGTGTTGTCTGCTGCTGGCCATGAGCCCGGCGCATCGCGCGTTCGCGGCCGGTACCGCGCGCATCGCGTCCGCGGGCCTCGGCATCGGCAACCTGGTGATCCCGCCGGACGCGCCGAGCATGGAGTCGTTCGAGGCGGCGACGCTGGCCAGCGTCAATGCCTACTACGCACCCTATTACGGGCTCAGCTCGCTGCTTGACGGGTCCGGCAACCCGGTGTCGATCTCGACCAACAACGGCACGACCGCCTACGCCTATCTGGACGGCGTCGGCAACGTGATTATCGCCTATCGCTGGGACATCACCCAGAACCAGGAGAACCTGGCGCTGGCGACCCTGTCCGGCTACGACCCCACCACGCTCCCCGGCTACGCCGACGCGCTGGCGTTCGAGAAGACGGTGCAGGCGCTGGCGGTGTCCCAGGGCTACTCGGCGAGCCGGATCTACCTGACCGGGTTCTCGCTCGGTGGCATGCAGGCCTCCTACGTCGCGTCACTGACCGGGCTGGGAGGACTGGTGTTCGGCGCCAGCGGCCTGCCCGGCTACAACGCGGCCGCCAGGCTGGGAGACAACTTCGTCAACTTCGTCGAAAAGGGCGATCCGATCGCCGAGTACGGAACGGATTCCACCGAATCCGCCAGCGCCGTGGTCGCCAACCCGCACATGGACCATTACGGCGTGGTGATCGACCTCGGCACGCAGCAGGGGGTCAGCGACCTCGCCCCGTTCAGCAGCGCGATCAGCGGCTACTCCTATCCTGAAGTCACCAGCGGCGCGGTCCAGATACCTGCCGCCGAGGTGACGGCGTTGGAGAACGAGTTCTCGACGCTGGAGGCCGAGTACCACCAGATGAGCCCGTACATCAACGACGCGAACGCCCTCGCCGAGTCCTACGGGATCAACCCGACGGTGCCGTGACGTCCGCGACGTTGGCCGCGATCAGGGATCGACCCTGATCGCGGTCAAGCCTCCCGCCAGCACCAGCCGGAGCGCGTCCGGCTGCAGCGCGATGCAGCCTTCGGTCGGTCGGCCGTCCGGGTGGACCACGTGCAGGAAGATCGCCGAGCCCCGGTCGCGCACCACCGGGTCATCGTTCCAGCCCAGCACGCCGATCAGGTCGTAGACCCGGTCGTCCCGCCACAGCCGCTCATGGCGTCCCGGATGCGGCAGCCGGACCGGCGTGTTGTAGTCGGGATGCGACGGGTCGTCGCACCAGCCGTCGTCCGGAGCCAGCGCCTCGCGCGGCACCGCGCAGGAGGGCGCAGGTCCCCGGTCGGCGCGATACAGCACCCGGCGCAGGCGCAGCAGTCCCGCCGGGGTGGCGCCGTCGCCTTCCCGCTTGTCGACCCGTATCCCGCCCGCACCCAGCACCGCCGGCAGCGCCAGCGCATCCATGCGCAGCACGGCCGCTGCCGATCCTGCCGCCTCGATCCAGGCCTCGCTCATGCCGGCACTCCTTGGGTTCTGCGACAGGATGGCCTGCCGCCGACACTGCTCACGAGAAAGTGTGTCCGGCCGATGCTGCCGCGATGCTCACACGAACATTGTCACCGCGTTGTGAATAATGACGTGTCGCTCGCGGTCATTCCCACCGGCCGGACAGGATACGCCTCGTCGCATCGTTCCGGCAGCCCGGTGGTTCTGCGCGCTGCCGCTCAGGAGAACGTTTCTATGGCGGGTGAACGTCCCATTCTGATCGTGGACGATGACCATGCGCTACGTAAGGCGCTGGTCGAGCAGCTCCAGCTCGAAGGGGAATTCTCGGTCGAACAGGCAGATTCGATCGCGGAGGCGACGCGGCTGATGGGCGAGCCGTCGGTGCGCTACGACGCGCTGATCCTCGACGTGTCGCTGCCGGACGGCGACGGCCGAGACTTCTGCGCCGATCAGCGCAAGCAGGGCCGGCGCATGCCGATCATCATGCTGACCGGCTCCGACGACGAGGCCGACGTGGTGCGCGGCCTCGACGCCGGCGCCAATGACTACGTCGCCAAGCCGTTCCGCATCGCCGAGCTGCTGGCCCGGCTGCGGGCGCAGATGCGCATCTTCGAGAACAGCGAGGACGCGGTGTTCACCATCGGGCCCTACGTGTTCCGCCCGTCGGCCAAGCTGCTGCAGGAGCCGACGCGCAACCGGCGCATCCGGCTGACCGAGAAGGAGGCGGCGATCCTGAAGTTCCTGTATCGCGCCGGCACCCGTCCGGTGGCGCGACAGGTGCTGCTGAACGAGGTGTGGGGCTACAACGCCGCCGTCACCACCCACACGCTGGAAACCCACATCTACCGGCTGCGGCAGAAGATCGAGCCCGATCCCACCAACGCCTGCCTGCTGGTCACCGAGGGCGGCGGCTACCGTCTCGACCCGGCCGGCGGCGTCGCCTGACCGCACTGGGCTGCAACGTCACAACGCCAGGTCGACCGCCACCGGAACGTGGTCGGAAGGCTGCGGCCAGTCCCGCGCCGCCTCGTGGACGATCAGGCCGCGCAGGGACGGCAGGAGGTCCGGGGTGACCCAGACGTGGTCCAACCGTCTGCCGCGGTTCGAGCTGCGCCAGTCGCGGTTGCGATACGACCACCAGCTGTAGAGCTTCTCGGTCGGCGGCACGATGTGGCGCATCGCGTCGACGAAGCCCGTGTCCATCCAGGCCTGCATCCGTACGATCTCCGGCTCGGTGTGGCTCACCACGTCGCGGAGCTGGCTGTGGCTCCATACGTCGTGCTCACCCGGCGCGATGTTGAGGTCGCCGACCAGGACGCAGCGCCGCGGCGCGGGACGGGCGGCGAAGTGGCGGGTCACCTCGTCCACGAAGGCGAGCTTGTGGGCGTATTTCGGGTTCAATGCCGGATCCGGCACGTCGCCGCCGGCGGGCACGTAGAAGTCGTGCAGCGTGACCGGGCCGCCGGGCGCGTCGAGCACCGCGGCCAGGTGCCGCCGGTCGTTCCTGAGGCACCAGTCTGGCGCCGTGTCGTCGAGGCGCATCGGCACGCGGGACAGGATGGCGACGCCGTTGTAGCCCTTCATGCCGCGGCGCAGGTGGAACGGGTAGCCGAGCCGGGCAGGGGCGTCCTCCGGAAACAGCTCGTCCGGAACCTTGGTCTCCTGCAGGCAGATCACGTCCGGCGACAGCTCCGTGACCAGCCGTTCCAGCAGCGGGAGACGAAGCCGCAACGAGTTGATGTTCCAGGTCACGACGCGCATCCCTGACCGGATCGCCCAACCGCCGGCGCCTGACAAGGCCGCTTGCAAATACGTCCCCGTCGGCGTTGCGTGGCGCGATGAGCGATCCTTCCGGGCTGCATGCCTCCCTCCTGACCCTCGACAGCCACATCGACATCCCGTGGCCCGGTGGCGACGACCCGTTCATCGAGAGCGGGAGCCGGCGCGTCGACCTGCCCAAGATGCGCACAGGCGGCGTGTCGGCCGGCTGCTTTGCCGCCTACATCCCGCAAGCAGCGACCGACGCGGCCGGGCACGCCGCAGCACGTGAGCGCGTCTTGGCCATGCTGGACCGGATCCGGGAGATGGGAACCGAGCGGGACGGCATCCGCGCCAGGCTGTGCGCCACTGCCGACGCCATCGAGCAGGCACGGCGGGACGGCGCGATCGCGATCGTGCCGGCGGTCGAGAACGCGTACGCGTTCGGCGAGGACCTGTCGCTGATCGCGGCGGTGCGTGCCAAGGGCGCCTGCTACGTCACCCTCACCCATAACGGCCACAACGCGATCGCCGACAGCGCCATCCCGCGCCGCGACCTCGGCGACCGGGAGACCCGCCATGGCGGCCTCAGCGCTCTCGGACGCGAGGCAGTCACGGAGATGAACCGCCACGGCCTGCTGGTCGATGTGTCGCACCTGTCGCGGGAGGCCATGCTGCAGGCGGCGGCGCACTCGTCCACGCCGGTGGTCGCGACGCACAGTTGCGTCCGCGCGCTGTGCGACCACCGTCGCAACCTCGACGACGTCCAGCTCGACGTGTTGCGCGATACCGGCGGCCTGATCCAGATCACCGCCATGCCAGGCTTCCTGCGTCCACGCGGCGAACATGCCGGCGGCGGCGAGGCTGACCTGTCCGACTTCGTCGATCACATCGACTACGTGGTGCGACGCATCGGCATCGCCCATGTCGGGATCAGCTCCGACTTCGACGGCGGCGGCGCCATCAAGGGCTGGAGCAGTGCTGCGGAGAGTGCGGCGGTGACGGCGGCGCTGCTGTCCCGCGGCTACGGCCGACCCGAGATCGCCGCAATCTGGGGCGGAAACTTCCTGCGCCTGCTCCGCTCGGCGGAGACCACACAGCGAGAGCAGCAGGATGGAGGCGGATAGACCATGTCTTGGCAGAGGACACCAACTGTCGGGAAAAACGGCGGAGTCCTGCCGGCAAGGTGTTGGAGGCAAACTGAAAAGATCAATAATGTCAAAGGTATAGCTTGAGGTTCGCGTCTGGCACGCCGGCTGCAATGTCTTCGGCATGGGCCACCGGGTCCACGCCAAGGAGATGACGCCATGACCACCCTCAGCTTCGATGCCGGCTACGCCATGTTCCAGAGCGACAGCGCGCTGTTCGGCCGCCCGGCCGGGATGTCGACCCTGCACCGCCAGCTGAGCCGCATCGCCTCGTCCCGGCAGGCGCAGGACGCTGCCGATTGTGCCGGTCGCGTCCTGCTGGCCCTGCTGCCGTTCTCCGCCCTGGCCTGGATGTTCGTCGCCCGCTGAGGCCGTCGGCAGCTTGGGCGCCGAAGCCGACCGGATGCCACGGTTCGCCGGCTGGTCCCTGATCGGGCTGCTGGTCGCGACCGCGCCAGCGGCCCGGGCCGCCGCCGCGCCGCTGATGCGCTATCCGAACGCGTCGTCCACCGCGATCGCCTTTGTCGCCCGCGGCGAGCTCTGGACGGCGCCGCTGGCCGGCGGTGTCGCCAGCCGTCTCACCCGTGATCCGGGCGCCGTGCTGTTCCCGCGCTTCTCGCCGGACGGGCGCTGGATCGCCTTCACCGCGCGGCGGGCCGGGACCTTCGACGTGTACGTCCTTCCCGCCTCCGGCGGCGCGGCGCGGCGTCTCACCTTCGACGCGTCGCCGAGCGGCAGCGACAACCGGGTGGTCACCTGGACGCCGGACTCGCAACGGATCGTGTTCCTGTCGTCACGCCTGTCTCCGTCGCCCAAGATCGTGCGCGCCTACTCGGTCGCGGTGGAGGGCGGCCTGCGGCAGGCGCTGCCGCTCGACCATTCCGGGCTGCTGTCGTTCGCGCCGAGCGGGAGCGCGATCGCCCTCAACCGGATCTACCGCAACGACGCGCTGCCCAAGCGCTATGTCGGCGGTCAGGCACAAGGCATCGACACCTATGATTTCCGGACCCGCCGCCTGGTCCGGGTCACCCACTGGAAGGGTACCAACACCGCCCCGATGTGGTTCGGCCGCGTGATCTACTTCCTGTCCGATCGCGGCGCCGGGTTCCGTGCCAACATCTGGGCCTGCGACCTCGACTCCGGAACCGTCAGGGAGGTGACCCGCTTCACCGATCTCGACGTCGACGAGCCCTCGCTGGGCAGCCACACCATCACCTTCACGCAAGGCGGCCGGCTCTACGCGCTCGACCTGCCGTCGCGCACCTTGCGCGAGGTCAGGGTGGAGGTTCCGGACGACGGAACCCGCACTGCGCCCCGCACCGTGGCGGCCGGCGACACGGTGCGCGCCACCGACGCCACCGGCGGCATCGACTACGCCCTGTCGCCCGACGGCGGCGACCTGCTCCTGTCCGCCCGCGGCGACCTGTTCGACATCCCCGCCGCCGGAGCCGCACGCGACCTCACCGGCACGTCGGGCGCGGACGAGGATCATCCGGCCTGGTCACCGGACGGTCACGCCATCGCCTACGAGACCGACGCCGGCGGCGGACAGCAGATCGCGACCAGGACGATGCCGGCCGGCGCCGAGCACGTGCTGACGTCGTTCCGGTCCGGCTACTTCTACACGCCGTCCTGGTCCGCGGACGGCGCCCTGCTCGCGGTGGCGGACGCCAACCACGGATTGTGGCTGGTCCCGGTCGACGGTGCTGCGCCGCGCCGGATCGCCGCCGACCCCTACGCCGAGATACGCGACGCCGCGTTCTCCCCGGACGGGCGCTGGCTCGCCTACAGCACGATGCGCGCCAACCGGCAGCGCGCGATCCACCTCGACGAGCTGTCCACCGGCCGCGACGTGATCGTCAGCTCGGCCATGAACAGCGACCGGATGCCGCAGTTCTCCGCCGACGGGCGGGTGCTGTTCTTCGTTTCGCAGCGCAACGAGCTGCCGCTGGTGTCCGACCGCGACGAGGAAACCATCATCGCCACCCTGAACTCCGACGGGATCTTCGCTGCCACCCTGGATCCGGACGACCCGTCGCCGTTGTCGGGCAACACCTCGTTCGTCCCGGGAGCTCCGGCCGCTGCGTTCGGTGTCGACCTCCACGGGCTGATGGCGCGCGCGGTGGCGTTGCCGGTCACGCCCGCCGTCATCGCCAGCCTGGAGCTCAGGGGCCGCCGCCTGTTCTACGAGACCAGGCCGCCGCAGCTGATCGAGGGCGACCTGCCCGGGCAGCAGGCAGCCTTGCACATCCTCGACCTCGACGCGCTGACCGACCGCACGATCGCGAGCGGGCTGGACGACCACAGCCTGTCCGCAGGGGGCCGATCGGCGGCGTTCCGGCGCGACGGCGCCTGGCACGTCGCCTCCACCGATCCGGGGATCGCGAACGACATGACGCTCGACCTGTCGGGCCTGCGCGCGACGGTCGATCCGCGCCGGGAATGGGCCGAGATGCTGGAGAACGCGTGGCGGCTCGACCGCGACGTGTTCTTCAGCCGGGCGATGAACGGCGACGACTGGCAGGCGGTGCACGACGCCTATGCCGCCCTGCTGCCACGCCTCGGCTCGGAGGACGACTTCCTCTATTTGCTGGGGCAGATGCAGGGCGAGCTCGGCAGCTCGCACACGTTCCTGCGCCACGGGGCCAGGCTCGACAGCCGTGCCGCGGTCGTCACTGGCCGGCTCGGCGTCGACTACGCCCTCGACCCGGCCTCGCACCGCTACCGCCTCGCGCACATCCTCGAGGGCGACAACACCCGCGCCGGCTTCGCCAGCCCGCTGACCGCACCCGGCCTGCACCTGCATGACGGCGACTTCCTGTTGGCGATCGACGGCCACGAGCTGACGGCGCCGCTCGATCCGGACGCGCTGCTGGTCGGCGTCGGCGACCACGTCACCCTGACGGTGGCGCCCACGGCGGACGGGCCGCGACGCAACCTCCAGGTGACGCCGATCGCCGACGAGCAGCCCCTCCGGAGCGTCGACCGGACCTTGCGCAACCGCCGCCGCGTCGACCGGCTGTCCGGCGGCCGGATCGGCTACGTCGCGCTGACCGACTTCGCCGGCGGCGGCTGGGGCGAGTTCGTGCGCCAGTTCTATCCGCAGGCGGACAGGCAGGGGATGATCTTCGACGTGCGCTGGAACCGCGGCGGCTTCACCAGCCAGGCGGTGCTGGACGTGCTCCGGCGCCGGCTGGCCGGCGGGTTCGTCAACCGGGAGGGAGCGGTGTCGCCGTTGCCGGTCGCGGTCCCGCCGCGCGCCATGGTGACGCTGCTGAACTGGGGCTCCGGATCCGACGGCGACCAGTTCCCGTACTACTTCCGGCGCGACGGTCTGGGACCACTGGTCGGCACGCGGAGCTGGGGCGGCGTACAGGGCATCAACGCGCCCTGGCGCCTGATGGACGGCACCGCCATCACCATCCCCAAGGACGCGCTGTCCGATCCCGGCGGCCACTGGATCATCGAGAACGCCGGCGTATCGCCGGACGTCACCGTGGACGACCGCCCCGACGAAGCGCTCACCGGGCAGGACCGGCAGCTGGACGCGGCGGTGAAGGTAGCGCTCGATCAGGTGCGACGCCTGCCGCCGGTGCGGGCGAAGGCACCGCCGCCGCTGCCCGCTTATCCCGCCGCGGGAATGGTGCCGCCGGCGTCGTTCGGGAGCCGAGGCTAGGCAACCGTCTTGGACATGGGTTCGGTTGTGGCTTGAGCCGTCGATGGTAGCTCTGCGTCTTTTTCACGCGTCCTGGCGGTCACGCCCGCTCCCTGATAGCTGCCGGTCCATGCCGAGGGTGAAGCAGCCCAGGTGAACGTCGTCCTGCACACCGCGTCAGCCGGCAGCGACACGGTGATTTCAGGCAGATACCGCCGAGGCCGGACCAGCGCAGCATCTTGCCATGCCTGGAAAGGTCATGCTCAGGCTGCGCGTTCCGGGGCAAGCGTGATGTGGAACGACGTGATCTGCCATTCTCCATCCGCGCGAAGCATGACCGTCGAGAATGTGGATTCGTGGCGACCGACGAGGGGTCCTGCAGGCGCCTCGAGGATCGACCGAGCGTGCACCAGGGCGACGGTCTTACTCAATTGCCTGACAGAGTCCAGAATGATCTGGTTCCGGCTGCCTGCATAGATTGTGGAGAAGATACCCAGGTGACTGTCGACGATCGCCTCCCGGCCGTGGAGATGATCTGCTCGAATGGTGACGAAGTCCGCGTCCTCCGTCATCGGCGCACCGAATGCCGTTCCGTCTCCCGCATTCCAGGCGAGTTCCAGCTTGCGAAGAAGCTCACTGAATTTCGAGCGATCAACATCGGAGACAACCATCCCCCACCCTCCACAATCAACCAACCAGTTGGTTGATAACTCATGGAGTGTCGATCTCCCGCTTGTCAACCATCCAGTTGGTGGTACAGGTCGCGGCTTGATGCTGTGTCGTCCGATGCTTGTCGCCGGAGCGGCTCCGTTCAGAGCGTTTGGTCGGGCTCTGCCGCCGGTGGACCCTTGGACAGAAGGCTGCAAGCGTCCCGCATGGCCGGCTGGAAGCCTTCCTCGTGACTGAACAGGGTCTCGACCGAAAAGCGTCGATCATCGCCTGTACGGTCGATCACATCGTCCGCTTCGGGTTCGAGGGGCTGCGCCTGCGGGACGTGGCGACAGAGGTGGGCATCAATCAATCCACCCTCGTTCATCACTTCCCGAACAAGGAGGCGCTTGTCGCCGCGGTGGTGGAGGATTTCATTAAGCGCTTCTCGGCAGACAAGGGGAGTTCGGCCGGGGCGACGGCTCACGAAAGGATCAACAGCTACGCAGCGCATGTAAAAGCCAACATGCACAAGACGCCTGACATCTTCGTCGTGATGAACGAACTCATGGTGCGCGCCAATCGGGATCCCGCAATCGCCAGCCTGATCGCGCCAAGCCAGCAGGCCTGGCGCAGTCACATCCTCTCCCTCCTGGGGAATGGCGACCTGTCTCCAGCAGACAAGGCGGCAGCAGCCGAGCGGTGCATGTCGGAGCTTCTCGGCACGAGTCTGGGGTTGAGTGGACAGGGCCTGCTCAAGCGAGCGTGACAAACGGTAGGCCGTTCGCCACCAGCGTCAGCTTCGCCTGTCCGTGCGCGCGCGAGCGTCCGGTCCGCTTCCGGTCAGATCCGCCGGCAACGGGACCATCGGGTGCGCATCGCCAACCGCGAGGGCCGACGGTGAACTGCGTGGTTCGCGGTCCGGCGCCTACAAATCAGGATCATCCAGTAGCTGCCGTTCGGTGAAGCCGAGCAGCAAGGTGCTCGCAACCTGTCGCGCTTCCGAGGCAAGCGCCTCGTCGGGCATTTCGCCCGCAGTCCAGAACGACAGCACGCCACGAAAGGCGAATGCGAGTTGCCTCGGCAGGCAGCCGAGTGCCTGTTCCCGCCGCGCCGCGATCAACCCTTCTCCCGCGCCCAGCGCAAGCGTCCAGAGAGCGGCCGAGCGCGCCCAGACCTGCCCGGGCGGAGGACTGCTCGTGCCGAGCCAACCCATGACCGCGCGGTTGATGGCCGGCTCCTCCAGCATCACGGCAACCGCCGCATCGATGGCCAGCAGAACGCGAGCCGTCGTGTCAACCGGTGGCGGCGACATGGCAAAACGCGCCTCCATGGTGTCGATCCGGCGAGTGGAGAGTGCCTGCATGATCGCCGCCTTGCTCCCGAACTGGTTGAACGGGGTCGCGAAGCTGACCCCGGCCTCCGCAGCAAGGTCGCGCATGGTGAAGTCGGCCTTGCCCTTGCGTAGCAGCCGCTCGGCGGCGTCGATCACCCGCTGACGGACCGCCTCGCCTCGGACAACAGGGGAGGAAGGGTCGATCTTGCTGCCTGCCATGCGGAAGACTATATCATGATATAGTCAACATGTCAGCTGGAGTCGGGCCATGGCGACCGCCGCATCCAAGACGTTCCTCATCACCGGTGTCAGCTCGGGCCTGGGCCGGGCGTTCGCCAAGGGCGCGTTGGACGCCGGCCACCGGGTGATCGGCACGATGCGGCGCGCTGGTGACGCAGAAGCCTTCAGGGTGCTCTCGCCCGATCGTGCCCATCCGCTCGTGCTCGATGTGACCGACTTCAGTGCCGTCCCGGCCGCCGTGGCGGATGCCGAGCGGCAGACGGGCGTCGTCGACGTGCTGGTGAACAATGCCGGGTATGGCCATGAGGGTGTGCTGGAGGAGTCCTCCCTGGACGACCTCCAGCGCCAGTTTGCAGCCAACGTGTTCGGCCCTGTCGCGATGATGAAGGCGGTGCTGCCGGGGATGCGCGAGCGGCGTCGCGGCCATATCGTCAACGTCACCTCCATGGGCGGCTTCATCACCATGCCGGGCATCGCCTTCTACTGTGGCAGCAAGTTCGCCCTGGAGGGCATCTCCGAAGCACTTGGCAAGGAGGTGACAGGTTTCGGGATTCGGGTGACCGCTCTGGCGCCCGGCCAGTTCCGCACCGACTGGGCCGGACGGTCGATGGACCGCACGCCCCGCAGCATTGCCGACTATGACGCGGTCATGGACCCGCTTCGCGCCGCCAGACAAGCCAAGAGCGGCAACCAGCCGGGCGACCCGACAAAGGCCGCGCACGCGCTGCTCGCGCTGGTCGAGGCCGTGAACCCGCCGGTGCGGCTGTTCCTGGGAGATGACGCGCTCGGATTGGTCGAACAGAAACTCGAAGCCATGGAGGTCGAACTGGCTGCCTGGGATGCGCTCTCGCGCTCCACCAGCTTCGGACCGAGTTGAGGGTTGCTCCGCGTCGCAGGTCAGCCCGGCGCCACAGCGTGGCGAACGTCCGCTCTTGCAGGTCCTCGCTCAAAAGCTGCCTGTCCGGTCACGGCCAAACAGGCCGACAGGCTTCGGTCTTTTCGTGTTCGGATGGGCCGACGCGGATTTTCAGGGGTGCTCGAACACAGCCGTCCAAACCACCCCGTCGCGCGCCAGCCCGTCCGGGATCTGCTCCTGGTTCAGAGCGACCAACGTGAACAGCGCTCGCCTACAGCTCCTCAGCCGGCGTTTCCGGGGCACTCGTTTCCTCCACCGGATCGGCCGCGACCTCTGCAACCTTGACGGTCTCCGGCGGTGGCTCCTTGGCACGGTCCCGGGCGGCGCTCAGGTAGTCGAACACCAGCGGGTCGTGGCCTTCGAAGATCAGGCGATACTCTGCGCCCATGGCGACATGGGAGGCCTGGTCGATCCGTCCAATCTTCTGGATGACCCAGCCCTCGCCGCGATCGACCGACGCGGGCGGCAGGTTCACGATGCGGCCGGGCGGACGCTTCTCGTCACGACCGCGGCCCGGACCGCCGGAGCCTGCCTTGCCGCCGCGCTTCCGCTCGCGGCTGTTCATGTCGAACTGTGCCGGAGCGTCCGTTTTAGCCTTCGGCGTGCCAGGTGTCTTAGCCATGGGAGGTTTCCTGTTCGAGCCAAGCGAGGGTGGCCATCCCCTAAAGGTATCGGGCGGCGACACATAGAGATCAAGCTGCGTTGGCAAGGCGCACGATCCAGGGGGCTCCCGTTTCACCCGATCGACAACCTGTGCCATCCGGTCGCGGTCGGTCGCCTGTGCGGTGCGTCCCATCAGCGTGCCGGCAGGAACACGAACCGCCGCCTCGGAAAGAGACCTGTTTCCTCGCGTGGGACGACCAGAACTGCTGACCGCAGACACCTCAGCGTCATTCGATGTCCGGTTTCCCGAATTCGCAGTTCCTAAGCAGACAGTCGGTTTTCGGCCACCTCGAGCCATGCGCCACAACCCCGGCAATCGACTTCGCGACATGGACCAGATCGACAACAGGCTCCAGCACCGCCGTCCCGGTCATCATGGAAGAGGACCCGACGGCAGCGTCGCCGCCAGCACCCGGGCGGCATCGCCGTCGATCACCAGGCCCTGGACGGTGCCGGTGCGCAGCAGCGCCCGCACCGCCTCCACCTTCTGCAGGCCGCCGGACAGCAGCACCACGTCGCGACCGTGCAGCTGCTCGAACTCCAGTGCCAGGGTGCGGTGCGCCAGCTCGTGCTCGACCTGTGCGCCCGTCCGGTCGAACAGCCGGCCGAGCGAGCCCGCCACCGCGCCCTGCGCCCGCACGTTGCCGAGCTCGTCGGCGGCCCGGGGCGACGGTGGTAGTAGCCGACCTTGACCCTGTGCGGGCGGACATGGGGGCGCAGGCGGTGCGCGCTGCGGGCGGCATCGCGAGCGGCCTCCCGATCGACGTGACGCGGACCGACGCGGTGGCCGATGCCGTTGCCGCGGTTCTGGCGCTGCACGGCCGGATCGACATCCTGGTCTGCAACGCCGGCATCGTGGTGTCGGAGATCAAGGCGGAGGACCTCGACGACGCCACCTGGCTGCGACAGATCGACGTCAACCTCAACGGCGTGTTCCGCTGCTGCCGCGGGTTCGGCCGCGTGATGCTGGACCAGGGCTGCGGCGCGATCGTCAACATCGGCTCGATGGCCGGCGGGGTCGTGGTCAGGCCGCAGGAGCAGGCGGCCTACAACGCGTCCAAGGCCGGGGTGCACCACCTGACGAAGTCGCTCGCGGCGGAGTGGGCCGGGCGCGGCGTGCGGGTCAACGCGGTGGCGCCGACCTACATCGAGACGCCGCTGACCCGGTTCGGCATGAACAACCCGCGTCTCTACGCGCAGTGGCTGGACGGGACGCCGATGCGCCGCGTCGGCCAGCCGGACGAGATCGCCTCGGTGGTGCACTTCCTCGCCTCCGACGCCGCCAGCCTGATGACCGGCAGCATCGTGTATGCCGATGGCGGCTACACCGCGTGGTAGCGGCACCAGCACCGCGTTTGTGCCCCTGTCCGGAGTTTAACCGGACGGACGGGCATCCTGCCGCCGGCTTCCGCCTTGTTGGACACGCATCCAGATCAGGAGGTCGACATGGAAGCGGTCATGCAGGTCATCGCGCTGCCCAACGGACACTATGCGGTCCGCACCCTGGGCGGGAACATGCTGAGCACCACGTCCGGCGAGTTCGCGACGCAGGCCGAGGCGGAGGAGGCCATGATGCGCCGGACGCTGTTCCCGCGGGCCGGCTCCGGGATCATGCGGCCGGGCGACGGATCCGGCGTCGCCTGAGTCACAGTGTTCCGCCCGGTTCCAGCGTCATGGAACCGGGCGGGAACTGTCCAGCTCAGTAGCGATATAGCTCGTGCTTGAACGGGCCGCTCTGGGTTTCCAGACCGATATAGGCGGCCTGCTTCTCCGACAGCCGGGTCAGCTCGGCGCCGACCTTGGCCAGGTGCAGCGCCGCCACCTTCTCGTCGAGCGACTTCGGCAGGGTGTACACCTTGCGCTCGTACTTGCCCTCCGGTGCGGTCCACAGCTCGATCTGCGCCAGGGTCTGGTTGGTGAACGACGCCGACATCACGAAGGACGGGTGTCCGGTGGCGTTGCCGAGGTTCACCAGCCGTCCTTCCGACAGCAGGATCAGGCGCTTGCCGTCGGGAAACACCACCTCGTCGACCTGCGGCTTGACGTTGTCCCAGACGTAGTTGCGCAGCGCCTCGATCTGGATCTCGGAGTCGAAGTGCCCGATGTTGCAGACGATGGCGCGATGCCTCATCGCCCGCATGTGCTCGATGGTGATGACGTCGATGTTGCCGGTGGCGGTGACGAAGATGTCGCCGCGGGGCGCGGCCTTGTCCATCGTCACCACCTCGTAGCCTTCCATCGCCGCCTGCAGCGCGCAGATCGGGTCGGCTTCCGTCACCAGCACACGGCAGCCGGCATTCTTCAGCGACGCCGCCGAGCCCTTGCCGACGTCGCCGTAGCCCGCGACCACCGCCACCTTGCCGGCCATCATGGTGTCGGTGCCGCGACGGATCGCGTCCACCAGGCTTTCGCGGCAGCCATACAGGTTGTCGAACTTCGACTTGGTCACGCTGTCGTTGACGTTGATCGCCGGCACCTTGAGCGTGCCCTTCTTGGCCATCTCCCACAGCCGGTGCACGCCGGTGGTGGTCTCCTCCGAGATGCCGCGCACGTCCTCCAGCAGGTCGGCATACTTGTCGTGCATCAGCACGGTGAGGTCGCCGCCATCGTCGAGGATCATGTTCGGCGTCCAGGGTTCACCGTTCTCCTGGGCCGGCCCGCGCACCGTCTGCTCGATGCACCACCAGAACTCCTCCTCGTTCAGTCCCTTCCAGGCGAACACCGGCACCCCGGCGGCGGCCACCGCCGCGGCGGCGTGGTCCTGGGTCGAGAAGATGTTGCACGACGACCAGCGCACGGTGGCGCCGAGTGCGGTCAGGGTCTGGATCAGCACCGCGGTCTGGATCGTCATGTGCAGGCAGCCGGCGATGCG
>CAXTVX010000054.1:0-23733 GCA_964247755.1 uncultured Acetobacteraceae bacterium
CAATGAATCAGCCAAGATCAGCTCCAGCAAGCAGTTTAATAGGTCCTGAGCCTAGGTGAAAACACTGCCGCTTCTTCTACTTCCTGTTCGTGGCGAGCCAGAGCTCCACGCTCTCAATCTTTTGCTTTTCTGTAAGAGATTGCCACTTGAGATGGCTCACAGGAGGCACAGCAACTTCTACGAATTCCATCGGAACGGCCTCATCCCAGGATCGCATGGTGGCCGACGAACACACCGGGCACTTGGGGTGCTGTCCGATGATAAATGGATTTCCATTAGCATCAGGATTACAGGCGACTTCCCCATAAAGACGTTGTAGCACGTCGGCACGCTGACTTGCGGTCAAACGCTCTGTTTGAGGAAGCCCCTTTAACAAAGCACCAACTTCTAAATAGGTCGGATCGAAGAGGCCGTTCAAGTACGCCGTGGTTGTGCCTGTTTCGTCTCGGAGCAGAAATTCCCCGTAGCTGGTGAAGGGTAGCTCCGGCGCATGAAACACATGCCCCAGCGGTTCACAGGTATAGGTAAACATCTGAAGCTTCATGGTTTTGCCGGTGATACCGCTACAGGAATGAGAATTTCGTTATAGTCGTCCAGGATTGCATAGTTCGCTGTTCCGGGTGCTCGTTCCGAGTAAAAGCGAATTGCATTGTAACCTTGCGTTGACGCCTGTGTTCCCATTTCTTGTGTTGCTGGGGTAATGGGGCCACCCGTATAGTTCCATGCAGCAGCAGTCTCCGGATCGGTCAGATCAAGCACGTTCATCGCGTCGTTGTTTGTCGAAAATCGGATAGCCGTTGATGGATCGACATTGTGATGAGCAAGTTCCGCCAACGTCGTGTCGGGCTGCTCCGCAACGTAGAACGCTCTCCCAAAGCGACTGTTTGGGTTTAAGAAATCGGGATTGATGCCGCCCAAAACGCCCTGCGCTGCACCTGGACTTGAGGTGACGTGGTAGACCGTTGATGTGTTCGCCGGCGAAGTTTTCCTACCGATCCCGGCGCCACGTTGTGCATTTACCTGAGGAGGTTGGCTTGACCCCTCCGCAACTACGTCCTTTCCACCCCCGCTGGTGCTCCGCTTCGCCATCTTGAGCGCGACCGCATCCAGGAACGCCCCACCCAGCGTCACCAGCGCGTCCGCCGCCCCCGGCGCCGCGGCTGCGATCTCCGCCTCCGACCGCGCCCTCACCGCCGCCTGCACCGCCTCCACCAGGTGCACGATCGCCCGCAGCCCGTCCCACCCGGCATACGCATACGCCATGCCCAGGAACGCCGCATCCGCCGCCTCGCCGACCACCGGGACCGCCTGCAGCCCCGCCATCAGCGCCATCCCGGCCAGCATGTGCGCGATCGCCTCGGTGCTTGTCATCGCCTCGACGTGCGCCCGCAAGCTCGGGCCCAGCAGCGGCAGCGTGTCGTGCAGCAGCGCCATCAGCCGGTCCAGCGTCGACCAACCGGCCACGTTCGCCTGCGGCCGCGACGCAGGCAGGCTCCCGCCCTGCAACAGCGTGCTCGGCAGCCCCGGCTGCGACGGGCGCGCCACCTGTGGCCCGGCGCTGGCCGCTCCCGGCGACCGCGGCGCCCCCGCCGCATCCCGCTGCGCCGCCGAGGGTGCGACCACCCGCTCGTGGTTCCGGATCACCACCGCCCGCAACCGGTGCGCCCGCAGGTGCGTGCGCAGGTTCCGGAACACGTGCGCCATGTCGTGCCGCGTGGTGCGCACCGTCACCGACCCGTATCCGGTGATCGCCGGCCCGGCCAAGTAAGTGCGCAACCTGGCCACCTGCCAGCTGTCGCCCTTCAGCGTCTCCAGCGTGCCCAACGCCAGCCGGTCGTTCAAGTCCTCGAACGGCTTGTCCAGCACCGCAACGGAGCCCAGCTCCGACATCCCCCAGGCGCCGAGCGGCCCCAGGAACACGGTGCTGTCCGGCGTCCTCAGCACCAGCACCTGGCTCGGCGGCACCTTCACGGCCGGTCCCTCCGCACCCTAATCCGCAGGCGGCCGCTCCAGCTCCCGCCATGCCCCCATCGACAGGATCTCGCTCGGCCGGAACCGCGCCTTGTACGCCATCTTGCGGCTGTCCGAGACCCAGTAGCCGAGATACACGTGCGGCAGCCCCAGCACCCGGCACCGCTCGATCAGCCACAGGATGGCGAAGCTGCCGAGCGACCGCGCCGCATGCTCCGGCGCGAAGAAGCTGTATACCGCCGACAGCCCGTCGCCGAGCCGGTCGGTCAGGCACACGCCCACCAGCTCGTCCTCCGGATCGCGGAACTCCACCAGCACCGTCTCGATCGGCGTGTCCTCGATCATCGCCCGGTAGTCGTAGAAGCTCATCGAGGCCATGTCGCCCTCGCCGTGCCGGGCCTGCTGGTAGCGCTTGAACAGCGCGTACTGCTCAGTGGTCGCCCGCGCCGGCACCTCGAAGCCTTCCACCGCCGCGTTGCGCTTCTGGATCCGCCGCAGCGTGCGCCCCGGCTGGAACCGCGCCACCGGTATCCGGATCGGCACGCACGCGTTGCAGGCCGGACAGACCGGCGCATAGGCGATGTTGTGGCTGCGACGGAACCCCGCCCGCGACAGCCGGTCGTGCAGCGCCTCCGCGTCCGGCCCGGCGATCTCGGTGACCACCTTGCGTTCGGTGCGGCCGGCGACATACGGGCAGGGCAGGGGGGCTGTGGTGTAGAAGAACTGCGGCCGCTTGGGCGCTGTATAGGTCATGCCGCTCGCATCCGGTCTCCGGGTCCGCTCCTTGCTCGATCGCCCATGCCGACCCTGCGCCCCCGCCTCACGGCACCAGGGAGATCGTCGCGGCGACCCGTCGGGGAGTGCGTCCGACTGTCAGTGTAGAACCGTCCGCCCAGTCCTGCATCAGATTCCACGCATCCCCCGACAGCCAGTTGCCGGACTGCCCCGGCGTCACCACGAATTGGCTCCGCTCCGGATCGGCCAGGTCGTAGACCCCGCGATAGGCGCCCCCATGCCGCGACCGGAAATCGTCCAGCAGCCCGCTGCCGCCGCGGAACAGGGTGCTGTCGTCGCCCGGCACCGCCACCTCGCGATGCCCCAGCCGCCACAGCAGCGGGATCGCCTGCAGGAACGCGTTCTCGAACACCGCACGATGCACCGCCCCCCACCGCCACGCCGACGGGTCCGGCCCCTGCCTGGCCGCAAGCTCCCGCACCGCCTCGTCCAGCGCCCTTTCCAGCGCCGGCGTGCAGTCGCCGCCGCACCAGGCCCCGCCGGCCGGCGACAGCAGCAGGGCCGCCACATCTTCCCAAGGCCCGGCCGCACCGGAGATCCCGTTCCGGTCCAGCGCGTCGGCGACGAAGCGCTGCATCCACGCGTTGAACACCAGCGGCTGCGGCCGGTCCATCGCCATGGCGCCGTTCCAGCCGCCCAGCAGCGCCAGCGCACGCGCCGCCGTGCCGCCCGCCTCCGGGTGCAGCCTCCGCGCCAGCAGCAGCGGCAGCACGACCTGCGCGAACGCGCTGGTGACGTCGGTCTGCATCCGCACGAACCCCGCCACGTCGTGACGCGGCAGGGCGTCCAGCAGCGCGCGGATGCGGTCCGCCCGCCACGACCCCGGCCAGTCGCGGCCCATGAACACCGGGAAGTCCGGCGGCGACGTCCGCTCGTTGCCGTTCAGCAGGTGCCCGCTGGCCGGCGCTACGATCGTCGGCAGCGCCCCGCCGCTGGCCTCCCCGACCCAGTCCCCGGCACCGCTGGCCCCGTCGGCCGGGAAGCTGCCGTCGCCGGACCGCCGCACCGGCACACGGCCGGTGGTGAACAGCGCGATCCGGCTGCGGTCCGCCACCAGCAGGTTCTGCACCGGCGCCGTGATCAGCGCCGCCGCCTGTCCCGCCGCGTCCACGTCCCCGGCCAGGTCCAGCGCCGCCAGCCCCGGTGCCGGATCCTCCGGTTGGAGGTTCTCCATCGACGCCGCCAGCACCCGGCCGCCCGTATCGGCGGACCGCAGGATGTCGCTGATCACCGGACCGTGCCGGGTGCTGCGCACCGCCAGCACCACGTCCGGCGCGCCGCGCACGTGGATCACCTCCCGCCTGACCGCGAACGGTCGCGGCCCGTCCGGCGTCACATACCGCCCGCCTGACAGCGGCGTCTCGACGAACAGGTCCTGGGTGTCGGCGCTGCTGCTGGTGAAGGTCCAGGCCACGTGCCCGTTCTGGCCGATCACCAGGAACGGGATCCCGGGCGCCGTCGCCCCGGTCAGGGCATAGCCGGGCACATCGACCCGCAGCAGGTACCAGATCGCCGGAAAGCCGAAGGCGAGATGCGGGTCGCCCGCCAGCAGCGGCGCGCCGGTGGCGCTGTGCACCCCATCCACCGCCCACTCGTCCGACGCCTCCTCCGGCAGGGTGAAGGGGTCGGGGAACCGCGGCACCGCCCGGCCGACCCGCGCCGCAAGGCGCGACAGCCCCGGCTCGACCCGCGCGGCCTGAGGCGCCGCCGTATCCGCCTGGTCCGGCCACAGCCCGAGCAGCCGCGCCAGCGGGACGCGCTGCGCCAGCGCCAGCCGGTCCAGCTCGACCCGCCAGTTTCCTGCCAGCGACAGCCCCATCAGCCGCCCCCACAGCAGCGAGTCCACCGGCGTCCACGGCTCCGGCCGTCCCAGCAGGAGGAACTCCGGCGCGATGAACCGGCCGCGCGCCGCAATCGCCGCATTCACCCCCCGCGCATAGGCGTCGAACAGCGCCCGCGTGTCCGCCGGCAGCGCCGGATACGCCGCCTCGGCCAGGTGCCGCAGCCCCAGCACGCGCATGGTGCGGTCGATCGGCAGCCCGCCGGCACCTGCGATCTCCGACACCCGCCCCGACCCCACGCGCCGTGTCAGCTCCATCTGGAACATGCGGTCGCGCGCATGCAAGTATCCGGTCGCCACCGCCGCGTCGACGAGGTCGGCGGCCGCGATCCGCGGCACCCCCTTGTCGTCGATGCTCACCGACACCGGCTGGTGCAGCCCCGGCAGGCGCAGGACCTGATGCCGCGGCGGCAGCGTCGCCCACAGCGCGCCACCCACGCCCAGCACGACAACCAGCAGCACCGCCCCGAGCCCGACCGCGATCCCGCGCAGCACCCGCACCGACAGGCGGCGATGCCGCATCAGCCGCGCAGCAGGCGGGCCGCGTCCACCGCGAAGTAGCTCAGGACCCCGTTGGCCCCGGCGCGCTTGAACCCGAGCAGGCTTTCCATCATCGCCCGCTCGCGATCGATCCACCCGTTCGCTGCCGCCGCCGCGATCATCGCATACTCCCCCGACACCTGGTACGCGAACACCGGCACCCCGAACCGGTCGCGCACCCGCCGGATCACGTCCAGGTACGGCATCCCCGGCTTGACCATCACCATGTCGGCCCCTTCCCCGAGATCGAGCTCGACCTCGCGCAGCGCCTCGTCGCCGTTGGCCGGATCCATCTGGTAGGTCTTCTTGTCGCCGCGCAGCAGCCCGCCGGAGCCAAGCGCGTCGCGGAACGGCCCGTAGAACGCGCTGGCATACTTCGCCGCGTAGCTCATCAGCCGCGTGTCGATCAGCCCCTCGGCATCCAGCGCCGTCCGGATCGCGCCGATCCGCCCGTCCATCATGTCCGACGGCGCCAGGATGTCGATCCCCGCCCGCGCCTGGTTCACCGACTGCCGCACCAGCACCGCCACGCTCTCGTCGTTGGCGACGTAGCCGTCCCGGATCACTCCGTCATGCCCGTGGTCGGTATACGGATCCAGCGCCACGTCACCGACCAGCCCCAGCTCCGGATATTCCTGTTTCAGCAGCCGCGCCGCCCGGCACATCAGGTTGTCCGGGTTGCCGGCCTCGGTGCCCTCCGCGTCCCGACGCTCCACCGGCGTGACCGGGAACAGCGCCACCGCCGGGATGCCGAGCCGCACCGCCGGCAGGACGTGCGCCGCCAGCCGGTCCAGCGACACCCGCTTCACCCCCGGCATCGACGACACCTCGGTCTCGGTGCCGCTGCCCTCGGTAAAGAACACCGGCCAGATCAGGTCGTCCACGCCGAGGCTGTTCTCCGCCACCAGCCGGCGGGTGAAGCCGTCGCGCCGGTTGCGCCGCAGTCGGGTGGAGGGGAACCGGCCGACCGTCATCCGCGGCTCCATCGCAGGCCGAGCCGCTGCATCGAACCCGCCCCGCCGGACCAGGGCATGTCAGACCGGGGCATGTCAGACCCCATGCCCGAGCCGGCTGTGGCGCCGGCTGTAGCCGAAGAACACCGCCAGCCCGAGCAGCAGCCAGATCACCAGCCGGATCCAGGTCAGCCCGTCCAGCGACGCCATGATCGCCCCGCAGGACAGCACGCCCAGCACCGGCACCACCGACCCGAACGGCACCCGGAAGCCGCGCTCGCGCCCGGGATCGCGCCTGCGCAGGATCATCACCCCGATGCACACGATGATGAACGCCAGCAGGGTGCCGATCGAGGTCATGTGGCCGAGCTGGCTGATCGGCAGGAACGCGCTGAGCAGGCTGGTCAGCACCATGAAGAACAGGTTGGAGCGCCACGGCGTTTGCCAGCGCGGGTGCACCGCCGAGAACAGCCGCGGCAGCAGCCCGTCGGTGGACATGGCGAAGAACACCCGGCTCTGCCCCAGCAGCAGCACCAGCAGCACGGAGGTGAAGCCGCACAGGATGCCGAAGTTCACCGCGAGCTTGAGCCAGCCGTACGGCGTCTGGTCGATCGCAGTCGCGACCGGCGCCGGGTCGTTCAGCATGAGGTGGTAGTTCAGCATGCCGGTAAGCACGAGCGAGAACGCGATATACGCCACCGTGCAGATCGCCAGGCTGCCCAGGATGCCGATCGGCATGTCGCGCCTGGGGTTCCGCGCCTCCTGCGCGCAGGTCGACACCGCGTCGAAACCGACATAGGCGAAGAAGATCGTCCCCGCCGCCCGCATCACCCCGGAGATGCCGAACTGGCCGAAGCTGCCGGTGTTGGGCGGGATGAACGGCACGTAGTTCGCAGTCTGGATGTATGGGATGCCGAACCCGATCACCGCCAGGATCACCGCGATCTTGATCGCCACGATCACGTTGTTGACACGCGCCGATTCCGACACGCCCCGCATCAGCAGCAGCGACACGCACACGATCACGAACACCGCCGGCAGGTTGACCAGTCCCACAGCACTGCTGCCATCCGCCAGATGCACCGTCTCGTACGGCGACGCGCACAGCCTGGGCGGCAGCGACACCCCGAAGATGCCGAGCAGCTTCACCGCGTAGCGCGACCAGCTCACCGCCACCGCGGCGGCCGCCACCGCGTATTCCAGCACCAGGTCCCAGCCGATGATCCACGCCACGAACTCGCCCAGCGTGGCATACGCATAGGTGTACGCGCTGCCCGCAATCGGGATCATGCTGGACAGCTCGCTGTAGCAGAGCCCGGCGAAGCCGCAGCCGATCGCCGCCACCAGGTATGACAGCACCACCGCCGGCCCGGCATTCTCCGAGGCTGCGATCCCTGTCAGCGAGAACAGCCCCGCGCCGATGGTGCAGCCGATACCCAGCGCCACCAGCGCCCCCGGCCCCAGCACCCGCTTCAGCGACGGCCCGTCCTCTGGCGCCTCGGTGAACTGCTCGATCGGCTTGCGCCGCCAGAGGGCGGATGGCTGCACCTGGGCGGCGGACTGGGACATGCGCTGGGGAACTCCTGCCGGACGATGCGGTCGTCTCACCGGTCCCGGTTCACCGGACCGTGACCGGAACCTGCACGCGCCGTGCCACCACCACCAGCCCCCACACCCCCAGCGCTCGCATCCTGAGCCCCGGCACGATCAGCCGCCATCGGCCAGCCGCGCCAGCCGGACCGCGGTATGCCCACGGCTGGGCCGCAGGCTCGGCATCACCAGCAGGCAATCGTCGTGCGGCGTGCGTATCTCGATGCCGCCGTCGCGCGCGATCAGCGTGCCGGCCTCGCGGATCACCTCGCCGCCACGGAACGACTGGGTGAAGGAGAAGCTGCCGGTGCTGGCGGTGACCACGCTGGTGACGGCGGCGCAGCGCGGCCGCGGCGACGGCCCCGGCAGCGGCACAGATTCCATCATCCCGGTCTCGCGCAGCACCGCGCGCACCGCGATCCGCGCCGTCTCCACCGTTTCCGCCTCCCAGTGCGGCCCGGCCTCGACCAGGCAGGCGACGCGCCGGTCGTCGGGATCGGTGAACGGCCGGTAGTCGATCAGCCGCAGGCCGCTGCTGTGCCCATGATCGGTGACCACCATCGCCGGCGTACCCAGCGTCAGCGCGAAGCGGCGCCCCTTGTCGGTCGGCCCGCTCAGGATCAGCGGCTCCGACGGCCACAGCATCGAGTGGAGGTCCACCAGGATGTCCACGTCGTCGAACAGCGGCCTGAGCTCCCGCGCCCGCGACAGCTCCACCGAGTTGCGGCGGCTGCCCAGGATGGTCTCGTCCCAGACCCGGTTCATGTCCTCGTCGACGAAGCGCGACGCCGTCGGCTGCCCGGCATCGAAGCGCGCGAACGCGGCCAGGTTCAGGAACCCGACCGACAGCCTGCCGCATAGCGGCCTGAAGCCGGTGCGGAGCAGCTCGTCCAGCACGATGGCGCCGGTGATCTCGTTGCCGTGCATCAGCGCGGTGATCGCGACGTGCGGCCCGGGCTGCCCGGAGTCGAACTGCATCACCCCCTGCAACCCGGTGTTGCCGTCGCGCCAGGCCGACAGGTCCGGCGGCCGCAGGTGCACCTCGAAGCGCGGCAGGCGCACGGTGTTGGGCAGGCCGGAAAGCTCCGGGGCGGCCGCCGCCGGCTCCGCGCCGCCCGGCTGCCGTGCCCCGCCGGCCCCTGGCGGGTCGTCCGCAGCCGGAGCGCTCACGCCGGCGCGCTCACGTCGGAGCGCTCATGGGCGCGTCAGGTGCCGGGCGATCCGGCGGATGAAGCCGTCGCACGCCGCGAGCTGGTCCAGCGCGATCCACTCGTCCGCCTTGTGCGCCTGGGCGATGTCGCCCGGGCCGCACACGATGCTGGCGATCCCCGCACCCTGGAAGATGCCGGCCTCGGTGCCGTAGCTGACCTTGCCCTCCCGGTTGGCGCCGCTGGCCTGCTTGACCAGCCCGACCAGCGGGTGGCCCGGGTCGAGCGACAGCGGCGGCAGCAGGTCCAGCGCCTCGAAGCGGAAGCCGGCCTCGGGATCGACCGCCTTCATCCAGCGCTCGGTGGTGTCGCGCAGGTGCGCCCGCATCCGCTCCAGCTCGACCGCCGCGTCGTCGCCCGGGATGGTGCGCCACTCCATCTCGAAGCTGGCGCGCCCGGGAATGATGTTCAGGATCGATCCCCCCTCCATCAGCCCGACATGGATCGTGCTGTTCGGCGGATCGAACCCGGCTTCCCGGCGCCCCTCCGCCTCCAGACGCCGCCCTTCCGCCGCCACCCAGGCGATCGCCTCCGCGGCCGCGTGAACGGCGTTCACGCCGAGCGCCGGCTGGCTGGAATGCCCGGCCCGCCCGGTCGCGGTGACGCGCACCGACAGCCGCCCCTTGTGCGCGGTGATCGGCTTCATCATCGACGGCTCGCCGACCACGCACAGCGCCGGCCGTGCCTCGGGGGCGAGCTCGCGCATCAGCACGCGCGCGCCGTCGCAGTCCACCTCCTCGTTGTAGCTGATGAACAGGTGCACCGGCCGGCGCAGCTCCAGCGCCAGCAGGTCCGGCACCGCCGCCAGGGCGGACGCGACGAACCCCTTCATGTCCACCGCCCCCCGCGCGGTGGCGCGGCCGTCCGCCAGATGCAGCGCGAACGGGTCCGTGCTCCAGTCCTGCCCGTCCACAGGCACCGTGTCGACGTGGCCGGACAGCGCCAGTCCGCCTCCACCCTCCGGGCCGAGCAGAGCATGAAGGTTGGCCTTGGTCCCGGTCGCATCGAAGCTCAGGCGGCTCTGGACGCCGAACCGGTTGAGGTAGTCGCGGATCCAGTCGATCAACGGCAGGTTGGTGTTGCGGCTGGTCGTGTCGAACGCGACCAGCTTCTCCAGGATCTCGACGGTGGACAGGCGCTCCGGGCTCGGCATGCAGGCATCCTATACGCGACCGGTGCCGCGGCAATGGGCACCGAGCGTCCCGCAGGGCGAACCGGAGTCCCCTCGCACCTGCCGGACCCCCGCACTTGCCGGACACCGGGCGCCCCGCCAGGATCGGCCGACCCGATGCCGAACGCTTCTCCCGGTCTGCACCCGCTGCACCGCGCCTGGCAGGCCCTGCCGGCGCGCCCGCGCCGCCTTTGGCTGGCGCGCGGCAGTGCCTGGCTGGCACCGCGGCCGGACCCGGTACCGCCGGCGCAGTGCGGCGGCGTGGTGGTCGGCGGCGAGATCGAGCGCTCCTCCGGGCTCGGCGAGGGGGCCCGGATCATGGCCCGGGCGCTGGCGCAGATGGCCGTGCCCTGCGTCGCGGTGCCGGTTGGGCCGGGGATCCGGTCCCGGGACGCCGGGCACTGGCCGGACCGGGCCGCGCTGGTGCTGCACGTCAACGCGCCGCAGCTCCCCGCCGCCCTGCTCGGGCTCGGACGCCGCGCCCTACGCGGCCGGCGCGTGGTCGGCTACTGGGCCTGGGAACTCCCGGTGGTGCCGGACACCTGGCGGCCGGCGCTGCGCCACGTGCACGAGGCCTGGGTGCCGTCGCGCTTCACCGCCGCCGCCCTCGAGCCGCTGCTGCCCGGCCGCGTCCGCGTGGTGCCGCACGCCGTGGCGCTGGCGCCGCCCGTGCCCTCCGCCCTGGACCGCCAGGCGTTCGGCTTGCCGGAGCGCGCCGTGGTCGTGCTGTGCTCGTTTAACCTGGCGTCAAGCTTCGCGCGCAAGAATCCCCTCGCAGCGATCGCGGCGTTCCGGCAGGCGTTCGGCGACCGGGCCGACCGGCTGCTGCTGCTGAAGGTGGGCCATGCCGAGCACTACGCAGCCGACCTCGCGCTGCTCCGGGACGCCCTGGCGGGTGCCGCCAACATGCGCCTGGACACGCGCATGCTGCCGGACGCCGACATGCACGCTCTGACCCGCGCCTGCGACGTGGTGCTGTCGCTGCACCGCAGCGAAGGCTTCGGCCTGGTGCCGGCGCAGGCGATGCTGCTCGGCCGGCCGGTGGTGGCGACCGACTGGTCGGCGACCGCCGAGTTCATCGACGACACCTGCGGCATGCCGATCGGCTACCGCCTGGTTCCGGCGCAGGACCCGCGCGGCGTGTTCGAGGCGCCCGGCGCGGTCTGGGCCGAGGCCGATGTCGGCCAGGCCGCCGCCGCCCTCCGTTGCCTGGCCGACTCCGCCGAACGCCGCGCCGCCCTTGGCGAGGCCGCACACCGTGCGGCGACCAGGAGGCTCGACGGCACCGCCCTGCGCGCCGCCCTCGACGGCATCGGGGCGCCGCGCGCGTGAGCACCCGACGGCCGGTCAGGGTGCTGGTCTGGCAGTGGGGCCGTCGCGGCGCCGGGCCGCGCGTGGCGATCGAGATGGCGGCCGGGCTGGACGCGCTGCCGGACTGCGACGCGATGCTGTCGCTCTCCACCGGCGCCGAGATCCTGGGCCGGCACGCGGTGCCGGGCGCCCTGCTGGTGCCGACCTATCGCAACCTCCTCGGCTACCTGGTCCGCCTGCTCGGCGCCCCGTTCCGACGACGCACCC
Organism: uncultured Acetobacteraceae bacterium; assembly: GCA_964247755.1. Lineage (GTDB taxonomy): Bacteria > Pseudomonadota > Alphaproteobacteria > Acetobacterales > Acetobacteraceae > Lichenicola. The sequence continues at coordinate 11,647 of CAXTVX010000054.1, forward strand.
TGGACCGGCGCGTGGCGGCGCTGCGTCCGGACGTGGCGATCTGCGCCATGCCCGGCCCGCTCGACCTGGAGATGGCCGCCGCCCTGCGCCGGCTCGGGGTCCCGTTCCTGGTGGTGGTGCACGACGCCGACCGCCATCCCGGCGACGGCTCGCCGGCGCAGACCCTGCTGCAGCGCCGCCTGATCGCCCGCTCCGACGGCCTGGTGGCGCTCACCCGCCACGTCGCCGACCGGCTGGGACAGCAGGGCGCCGTCACCGGACGGGCGCTGCTGATGGCGAGCCTGCCGCCGTTCGTGTTCGGCCCGCCGCCGCTGCCGCCCTTGTCGCATGGCGGCCGCCTGCGCCTGCTCTGCTTCGGCCGCCTGCTGCCCTACAAGGGCCTCGACCTGCTGGCCGACGCGCTGCGCGACCCCGGCCTGGAGCAGCGGCTCGCGGTGCGCGTGGTGGGGCAGGGGCCATGGACCTCCGAGCTGTCGCGGCTGGCGGCGACCCCGGGGGTGCAGGTCGAGAACCGCTGGGTGCCGGAGGAGGAGATCGCCGCCCTGATCGCCTGGGCCGACGCGGTGATCCTGCCCTACCGCGAGGCCAGCCAGAGCGGCGTCGCGGCGGCCGCCATCGCCGCCCGCCGCTGGGTGGTGGCGACACGCGTCGGCGGCCTCGCCGAGCAGTTCCGCGGCCAGGCCGGCGCGATCCTGTGCGCCCCCGACCCTCGCGCGCTGCGCGGCGCGATCGAGACCCTGCTGGCCGACCCGCCGCCGCTGCCCGACGCCGAGGACCCACGCCGTGCCTGGTCCGGCGAGGCTACCCGGCTGCTGGACGGGATCAGGCGCGAGGTACTGAAGCGCGGCGATCCGCCCCGACCGCCCGGCCTACCCGCCGAGCCGGCCCCGGTGGACGCCGCCACCGCGCCCTGAGGCCGCATCAGCCGGCCGCCTGCCTGCCCTCGTACACCTTCAGCCGGGCGCCGAGCAGCTTCTCGATCGCCCGCAGCGACGCCCGCTCGGCAGGCGCGCAGAGGGTGACGGCGATGCCGCGCCCCCCCGCCCGCGCGGTGCGCCCGACCCGGTGCACATACGCTTCCGCGACCTCCGGCAGCTCGAAGTTGACCACGTGGGTCAGGCCGTCGATGTCGAGCCCGCGCGCCGCCACGTCGGTCGCCACCAGCGTCGGGAACGCACCCGCCCGGAATTCCGCCAGGGTGCGATCGCGCTGCGCCTGGCTCTTGTCGCCGTGCAGGACCCCAGCCCGCACCCCGGCCCGGTCCAGCGCCGCCACCAGCGCGTCGGCGCCCTGCCTGGTGCGGGTGAACACCAGGCTGCGGCCCATCCGGCCGCGACGCAGCAGCTCGATCAGCAGCGGAGCCTTCTCCCGCGCCTCCAGGAACACCACCCGCTGGTCGATCCGCGGCGCCGGCATAGCGGCAGGCCCCGCCGCCACCGACACCGGGTCGCGCAGCAGCTGCCCCGCCAGCGTCGCGATGTCAGGCGGCATGGTGGCCGAGAACAACAGCGTCTGCCGCTCCCGTGGCAGGACCTGCACGATCCTCCGCACCTCGTCGATGAAGCCCAGGTCGAGCATGTGGTCCGCCTCGTCCAGCACCAGCACCGCGGTGTCGTCGAGCCGCAGCGCCCCGTCGGCCAGATGGTCCAGCAGCCGCCCCGGCGTCGCCACCACGACCTCGACCCCCCCGGCCAGCGCCTTCGCCTGCTTGCCCTTCGGCACGCCCCCCACCAGCACCGCCGTGCGCAGCCGGGTCTGCCGCCCGAGCGCCCGCACGACCTCCCCGACCTGGCCGGCCAGCTCCCGGGTCGGCACCAGCACCAGCGCCCGGCCGCCCGCACCTTCCAGCAGCCGGTGCAGGATCGGCAGCACGAAGGCGGCGGTCTTGCCGGTGCCGGTCTGCGCGATGCCCAGCACGTCCCGCCCGGCCAGCACCGCCGGGATCGCCTGCGCCTGGATCGGGGTGGGCACCCTGTATCCGGCCTTCTGCAGAGCCGCCAGCAGCGGCCCGGCCAGGCCGAGGGAGGAAAAGTCGCTCATGGCGCTGGCTTATCCGGGGCAGGGAACCGTGGTGTCCGGCGCGGCAGCGGCGTTGGACGGCACCCCGGCCTGCCTGTCAAGCCGCCGACACCGACGACAGTGTCCCGGCCTGGACTTGATCGTCCCTGACGAGCGGCAGCCTGAAAGACGCAGCTTCCTGTAGGCTCGGGGCGAGCAGGAGGCGACATGCAGATCGTTGTTCATGTTCCCGATGAGCTGATCGACCGCGTCCGGGCGAGACTGCCTCCCCCGGAGATGGAACTTCTTGAGGCGGTGGCCCTCGACGCGCTGCTTCGCTTCTTCGCACGGGTCGAGGCCAGCTAGGACTCTCCGTTCTCGCTCATCCGAGGAGATTAAGCTTGGAAGAGCGTGGCGCCCGACCGACAAAACGGACCCTGTCGAGATCTGGCGATCGGCGTTCGTCGAGGTGTTCTGCAAGGCTCGCGAACTGAGCGACGCCCATGGCTGAGATGCCTACACCTACGCAGCCAGGCTCGCGGCCGACGCGATGGCCCAGGGAACACCGGGGGAGCATGCGTTCCGGCAACGCATCGCTGCCGCTCTCGCGCTCCGCTCATTTCAAACCGGAACACTACCCCACCAACCGCCGGATTGACGCCGGCAAGGCGGGCTCGCACAAGCGGCCCATGCAGGACCAGATGGTGCGGGACAGCAGGCCCGTCGCGGCACGCGTCGCCCCCACGCCGGGCGTGATCCTGACCGAAGGCTACGCCGGACTGGAGGCGCAGGCGGTCGGCCTCGCCGAGCGTGCCGGCATCGTCGCCGAACGCCGCACTCTCATCGCCGCGCAGCCCTGGCGCTGGATCCCGGCCCGCGTCTGGCCGGCGCCACTCGCTGCGGTCGGCGGCCTGTCCGGCCTGCCGGACGGGCTGGTGCTGACCGTCGGCGGCACCGGCGCCGCCATCGGCGCTGCGTTGCGCCGGCAGGGGCGCCGGGTGGTGCAGATCCAGAACCCGCGCATGCGGCTGGACCGCTTCGACCTGGTGGTGGCCAACCGCCATGACGAGATCGACGGCCCGAACGTCCTGCTGTCGCGCACCGCGCTGCACCGGGTGACGCCCGCCGTGCTGGCCGACGCCCGCCTCCGTTGGACCCCACGTTTCGCCCACCTGCCCAGGCCGCTGGTGGCGGTGCTGGTCGGTGGCGCCAACGGCCGGTTCCGGCTCGGCCCCGCCGAGGCGGAGGCGCTGTCGGACGGCCTCGCCGCTCTTGTCCGCACCGACCGCGCCGGCCTCGCCATCACCCCCTCCCGCCGCACCGGCGCGGCCGTGCGCGCGGTGCTGGACCGCCGCCTGTCGCCGCTCGGCGCCTTCCTCTGGGACATGACCGGAGAGAACCCCTATCTCGGCCTGCTCGCCTGCTCGGACGCCATCATCGCCACCGCCGACAGCGTGTCCATGGTCTCCGAAGCCGCCGCGACCGCGGTCCCCGTCGCCGTGGTGCCGCTGCCCGGCCGCTCGCGCCGGATCGGCCTGTTCCTCCAGGGGCTGATTGACGCCGGCCGCATTCGGATTTTCAACGGCACGCTACCCCACGGACCGGCCACCCCGCTGGACGACACCGCACCGGTCGCGGCCGAGCTGTGCCGCCGGCTCGGCCTGCCCGACCCTTCACACCCGTAGCGCCGGGAGCGCGACGCCCCATGCTCGACATCCACACATACGACGCACGCCAGGGCGGCAACGTGCTCTACAAGGCGCTGGCGCATCCCTTGGCCGCGGAAGCGCTGTCGGCGCTGGGCGACCGCCTGCGCCGCCAAGGCCCGCTTGCGGTGTTCGATCCCGACGGCGCCACCGCGATGCTGTTCGCGCTGCACCCCGACCTTCCTCCCGCGACCGCGTGCTACGTGCAGGACGTGTCGCTGGTCGGCCGCCCGATGCTCCGCACCGAGGCACTGCCCTTGACGGCGCTGCCCTCCTGCGACGCGGCCACGCTGCTGGTGACCGCGTTCGACGCCGGCCGGATACTGGCCCGGATCGGCCACCTGCTGCCGCGCGGCATGCAGGTGGCGACCCTGGACGACGCCCGGCTGCCGGCAGAGATGCTGACCTCCGGCCGCGCCTACCTCGACCGGCTCAACTTCGCCACCAACTACGCCTTCTTCCGCGAGGCCGACGGGCTATCCACCCGTCTGGTAACCGCGAACTACTGGGCCTCCTACGGCGCGCGCGCGGTCAGGCTCTGGCTGCGTCTGTTCGACGAGGCCGGCCACCCCTTGGCGACCTGGGAGGAGCCCATGGCCGCCGGCGCCGGCGGCATCTCCATCGACAGCCGCGCGGTGCGGCGCCGCTTCGACCTGCCCCCGTTCCGCGGCCAGCTTTTCGTCCACGCGATCAACGTGTCCGGCCACGACGTGGTCAAGTACGCCCTCGACACCTACGACAACGGCGACGGTCCCGGCGGCGGCAGCCTGTCCGTCACCCACGACGCCAACGCCTGGCCTTCCGACCGCTACGCCAACCTTCCCGCCCCACGCCCCGACGAGACGGTGGTGCTCTGGCTGCAGAACAGCCACGCCGTGCCGATCCCCGCCGGCGCCGTCAGCCTGGACCGCATGGGCGCCGGAACGCCGGTACCCCTCCCGTTTACGGTCCCCCCCTACGCCAGCGTCGCCGTGGACGTGTCGGCGCACCTGCCCGGGCTGCACTGGCCGGCGCAGGTCGAGCTGCGCGCCGGCCGCCACGTGGTGCGCCCGCGCTACGAGGTGACGCGGGGCGGCCGCCGGCGCATCGCCCACCTCAACGTCGAGCGTGCCGACCTCGTGCCCGATCCCGGCATCTCGACCCTGCCGCCGACCCTGGGCCGCGGCTACCTGCTCCCCTTCCCGGTGCTGCCCCCTGACCGGTTCCGCTCGATCGTGCAGCCGACCCCGATGTCGGAGCGGCAGCAGGACCTGCCGCTGCGCCTGGACGTGTTCGACACCGCCGGCGCCAAGGTCGCCGAACGCTACCTCGGCCGCCTGCCGCGCGACCACGCCCTGGCGCTCGACCTGTCGGAACTGGACGCCCCGGAAGGCCACGCCGAGCTGGTCTACGACTTCCGCGACGGCGGCTCCGCCGACGGCTGGCTGCATGCCCTGGTGCGCTACGAGCACCTGGGGAGCGGCCACGTCGCGGAGACCAGCTTCGGCGCCCACATCTTCAACACCGCGATGACCTATCGCGACGAGCCGCAATCCTATTCCGGCCCACCGCCCGGCCTGTCGACCCGCCTGTTCCTGCGCCTGGGAGACCGCCGCCGCCGCTCCTTCGCGGCGATGATGTATCCCGCCTCCGCCCCATGGCACCCCAGCTCCCGCACCCAGCTGGTGCTGCACGACGGCACCGGCGAGGTGCTGAGCGAGCGATCGGTGGAGATCGCCTGCTCCGGCTCCACCATGCTTTGGCCGCACCTGCTGTTCAGCGAGGAGCTGCTCGGCCTGGCCGGCCCGCACGGCTACGTGCTGGTGCGCGACACCACCTGCCGTCTGTTCGGCTACCACGGCCTGATGGAGGAAACCGGCGCCTTCTCCCTGGACCACATGTTCGGCTTCTGAACGACGTTCATATTGCCGCGCCTCGACGGGCGACGCGACCGACGCGAACCCGTCAGCGTCCGACCGGGTCCAGGGCAAGATCCCACCGCAGCATCTGGTTGACGCGCGACTGCCAACCCGGTCCCGAAGCCCGCAGGCGTTCAAGCACGTCCTGATCCAGGCAAATGGCGATCGTCTCCTTCGGGGCATCCGACCTCAGCCGCCCTCGGCCGCGCCGAACGAAACGGTCGCCATCGAACACCTCGGCCCGATCCAGCATCTCCGTCGTCAGCTCCGGAGCGTCATCCAGGCGAGCACCACGCACCGGCCATCGAGGTGCCTGCCCGTGATGAAGCGACCCTCGCCGTGGTCGAGCCGGTCGTCCGGGACGGTCACGGTCCGGCCTGCGAATACCCTGCCCGCATCCGCGAAGTCGAGGCTGCGGGCGTGAAGGGTTTCGGCCCGCCTGCTTGGGTCAAAGCATCGTCAGGATGATTCGGGAATGGTGGGCGCGACAGGGATTGAACCTGTGACTCCCGCCGTGTGAAGGCGTGTTGTGGACAGCTATGTTGCCGAAGCAGACACAAGTTCTTAACACTTGTCGCTCTACTGCACGGAATGTGCACTGCGGCGGCCAGAGCTTCAAACGATCATCGGCTGCCCGCGCTTGTCTGGCGCGGATACGAGGGGACGACATGACCGAGAAGGCGCCTACGATCGTCAACATGCACACGGCGCTGGAAATCGCGGCCGACGTGCCCGCCGCCTGGACGCATTTCCAGCGCGCGTTGACGCCTGCGATGAGAGATGCGGGGCCGGGGCGCTTCGGGATGGGCCGTCTCGGCATGAACGCCACGCGGGTGCCCCCGGGCCACAGCGCGTGCCCGGCGCACACGCACCTCATGGCCGACGAGATCTTCGTCGTGCTCGAAGGGCAAGGTCTGTTCCGCTACGGCGATCGCGTGCACGAGATCCGCCCCGGAGACTGCATTTCCTGTCCGGCCGACACGGGCATTGCCCATCAGATCGCCAACCCCGCGACCCCGGGCGGCACGGGCGACCTAGTCTATCTCGCGATCGGCGCCGAGCCGCCCGGGGATGTCTGTACCTATCCCGACAGCGGCGCGCTCGTTATCGATGCTCTCGATCGCCGCGGATTCCTGCGCGAGGCCGATTATTACGAGGGGCAGCCACAACCCACGCCGCTTCTGACGCGCGACCGCGACGCACCTGTCTGATCGGGGGCCGCGGGGTTGGCCCTGGGGTGGGGTCCGGCTCGGGGCGCGTCAGGAACGCACCGACGCCTCCGACAGGATCGCTGCGATCGCATCCCCCTTAGGCGAGCCCAGCCCCGTCGCCGGATCCCGGCCGGGACCAACCTCAAAGCCGTTGTTGTTGCCGAGCGTGATGTCGTTCAAATTGGCTGGAATCCGGTACGGGACCGGCGCAACCAGTGCCGCCGTCGCCCACATTCCGTTGAAGCGCGGGCAGTCGGCGGCCAGCGCATCGATGATGACGTGCATCTCGGCGGCCGAGCCGAAGCGCTCAAGTAGGCTGTCGGTGCGGTAGCGGCGGCAGGAGAAGTGGAGCCAGCAGGTGAGGGTGGCGACGTGGCCGAGGGCGGGCACCTACCGATGCACCATCCCGTCCGGGTCCAGCCCCGCCCACTCGCACAGCCGGCGCGCGTGCTCCTTCGTGACGCACAGGCAGTTCCAGACGGCCACCCATCGCGGCTCGGGCGTGCCCTTGCGGACGTAGATCGAGCGAGCCGACTCGATGGCGCGGCGGAGCAGAGCGTCGAGGGTGAGGCCGGATGGGAAGGTGAGGGCGTCGAGCATGGTGACGCGGAGATACGTGTACGAACGAAAAGGGAACAAGAAGTTCTAATCGGTGTCATTGGCCCCATTTACCCGATCGTGATTTACCGTCGGGTCCTTGGTGCTGCTGCAGGGACTCGAACCCTGGACCTCTCCCTTACCAAGGGAGAGGCGGCAGTCGCCAAATTCGAAACCTTTCCGCTATGACATCCAAGTGGACATGACCGACGTCAGTAAACGACTTGGTGACGAATGGGCCGTCATCGCTCACACTCCCATCCTGTTCTTCGCGTCAATCATAGTTGCGATGTTCATCTTCTGGCGCTTCTGTCAGTGGCAGCACGGCGCTCAACTTTCAAATATACAGAGCACTTTGGACCTTCGTAACGCGCAATTACAGGACTACAAGGACAAGCTTAGCGGGGCGACCCCGGATGAAGCTAAAGCGCGAATGGATGCTCTTGAGGCTAGAATTGACGAAATCATTCCACAACTTGCAGCGCTTAGCCCTCGTCAGCTTGGCATAGAGCAACGTCGTGCAATGCTGCCTTTCCTAGAAGAGTTCAGGGGATCCCGTGTACATATGGTTTCCGATGCGGGCTCCGCCGATGCAGCTCAAATGCCGAAAGCACTTGTTGCCGCATTTAACTTAGCCGGGTGGCATGTGTCCAACGCTGTAGGAATGGGTTTCAGCAATTCTCCGCCAAGCGGCGTCGCTATTCGAGTAGTGAATCCAACTCATCTGACTCTACAACAAAAGGCTGTATTGGAAGCCTTTAAGGCTGCGAGGCTGGAGTATGATCTACAATCAGGCACGCCGATGATGATATGGAACCAGCCTCCCATCGCTGAGATACTAGTCACAAACCGCCTTCTCGATTAATCGACACTTCATCTAAGCCATTACGTGGTAGAGATCTTGTCTACGTATACCGTGAGGAAAACGCTGCGTATTTGACATCGGCTCCTGCTGATTTTCGAACAAAGCAGGAACGGGCATAATCTGGCTTCACGGATTTTGCACAGATGAAAGCACCGTTTGACGTTTCTTGGCACAATCCAGCGAATAGGCAGCCACGTCGCCGTCCGCCCAATCTGGGCGCAACCGCTGGAAAGCATCGTGAGGGATGGTGGGCGCGACAGGGATTGAACCTGTGACCCCCGCCGTGTGAAGGCGATGCTCTACCGCTGAGCTACGCGCCCATCCGCCGCGACGGCGCGCTTTGTATGGGCAAACCCACGCATCGGCAAGCCCCGCGCTGCGAGTATGCTATCGCTTCCCACGCCGCTCGCGGTCGAACAGGATCCCGGCGGTCAGGAGATAGACGCACGCCCCTGCCAGCACCACCGCCTGCCATACCGGGAAGCTCCGCCCCGTCCCCGGCGCCGCGGCGAGGAAGCCGTGCAGGTCGAGACCGAACACCAAGCCGTTGATTGCCACCACCACCAGCCCGATCCAGAGCCCCGTCGCGCCGCGCATCCGCCTGTCCCGCCGTCCTGCCGCCGGCCCAGCATGCCCCGGACCGCCGCGTATCGCGAGGGCGATGCGCCCGCCCTGGCGTCCCGGGTCAGCCGATCCGGATGTGCCGGACGACGTCCGGGATCTCGGCCCGGCTCAGGTTCATCTCCGCCAGCTCCCGGTCCGAGCACTGCGCCAGCTCCTGGCCCAGCCGGGCCCGCTCGCGTCGCACCGCACGGTGCGACCGTACGGTGGCGAGAATGGACCGGAAGATCTCGAGGCGGCCTGTGTCCTGGCGGGTCTCGACCGGATCTGCCGTGATGGTCATGTGAGCCTCCAACTGCCTATGCTGCAACGCAACATAGGCTGCTGGAGCGCCGTCGTCCATCTGTTCGCTGCACCGCAACATGACGTGTTGGTGACACGCGGGCGGCGACCGCCATCCGACCGGTTCAGATCGACCGCCGCAACCTCCACACCAGCGGCACGGTCGACAGCGCGGTCAGACCCGCCGCCAGCACTCCGAACGACTGCCCGACGCGGTCGCCGAGCCCGCCATAGGCGATCGGGGCGAGGGCGCCCGACCCGATCACCGCGGTGTAGAACACCGCAAAGGCGCGACGGGTGTCGCCCTGCGGCGCCAGCTCCGGCACCGTGGCGTAGAGCAGCGACGACGTGCCGTTGAGCACGATGCCCAGCACCGGCAGCAGCACCAGCGTCGCGTCGAGCGGCAGCAACTCCGTCGCGACGACCAGCGCGGTCGTGGCCACCTCGGTGGCGATCACGCTCCGCACCACCCCGAACCGGTCGCCCAGCGCGCCGCACGCCGCCTTGCCCAGCGCGCCGCCCGCGAACAGTGCGGCAAAGCCGAATCCGACCGTCGCCCCTGCGGCTCCCTTCCCGTGCAGGAGGAACGGCAGGAACAGCAGGTAGCCCATGCGGGTCGCGGTATCGAGCCCGCCGACCGCGAGAAGCAGCCCGAAGCCCGAGCGGCCCGCCGGACCGGCACCCCCTGCCTGGTTTGCCGCCGCGACCACCGGCCGCCGCGGCAGCATCGGCAGCAGCGCCACCGCCACCGCGACGCCCGCCACGGCCATCAGCCTCAGGATCGGCCGCCACGCCATGACGCCAAGCAGCAGTGCCACCACCGGCGGGAACGCCGCCTTCCCGAGATCGCCCGCGAAGTTGTAGATCCCGAGCGGCCGGCGCCCTGCCTGCCCGTAGGCCTGCGACACCAGCAGCGACGCCTGCGGATGCTGGGCGCTCGACCCCACGCCAGCCAGCAGCAGGCCGAGGGCGAGTGCCGCGATCCCGCCCGGGAGCGCCATCACCTCGAAACCCGCCGCGGCGACCAGGCTCGCCCACACCAGCGTCAGGCGCGACCCGAGCCGCGCCGTGGCACCGGCCGCCGGAACCTGCAACCCGCCCATGGTCCCGTAGTACAGGCAACGGATGACCGCCAAGCCGGTGAAGGACAGCCCGTATTCCTTCTGCCACACCGGCAGCAGCACGTAGAGCAGGTCGGTGTAGCCGTCGTGCAGCATGTGCGCGACGCAGGCGCCGGCCAGGCTGCGCCGCCGCCCGGACGCACCGCCGGCCGCCTCCCGCCCCTGCCATCGGTGAACCGGAACCGTCGATCCGTCGCCCTGTGCCATGAACTCCGATCTATACCCGTGAGCGTTGCGCAACCACGCGCGCTCCGTTCACCATACCTGTGACGGGGGCTCACAGATCATGCGCCGACTTCCTCCCTTCGCCGCTCTCCGCGTGTTTGAGGTCGCCGCGCGTACCGGCAGCTATGTGGCGGCAGCGGCCGAGCTCGGCCTCACCCACGGCGCCGTCAGCCGGCAGGTCGCCGGGCTGGAAACCTGGCTGGGACAGCGCCTGTTCGTGCGCGTCGGCCGCCGCATGGTGGCGACGCCGTCGGCACGCGCCTTCGCCGAGGAGGTCAGCCTGTGCTTCGACCGGGTGACCGCGGCGGCGGACGCGTGCGGCAGGCCGGCAGCGCCAAGGGTCCTGCGTGTCAGCGCGCCGACGACCCTGGCGATGCACTGGCTGATCCCGCGCCTGCACCGGTTCCACCGGATGCGGCCGGAAGCGGAGGTGTCGGTCTCGACGACGACGACGCTCCACGACGGGCTGCGCGGCGGCTTCGACGTCGCCATCCGCCGGCAGCCGGAACCGGGCGGCCAAGGAAGCAGCCAAGGAAGCGGGCAGGGGATCTGGGCGCAGCACCAGGCGACGCCCTTCCTGGCCGAGGCCGACACGCTCATCACCAGCCCGGCCCTTCTCGAGGACGCCGCCCTCCGCACGCCTGCGGACATCCTGGGCGCTACCCGGCTCGCGACAGAAACCCGGCCGCGCGACTGGGCCGACTGGCTGGCCGCCGCCGGCCTGCCGCACCCGACCGGCCGTCACCACCTGTTCGACCACTTCTTCGTCACGGTTCAGGCAGTCGCCGACGGGCTTGGTTTCGGCATCGGACCACGTCCCGCCCTCGACGGCCTGCTCGAGACGGGACGGCTGGTCGCGCCGTTTCCGGCGATCGTCGTTCCGCGTCCCGGCTACGTCGCCCTCACCCCATTCGACGCCGACAAGACACCGTCGCTGCACGCGTTCCTGGCCTGGCTCGTCGCGGAAGGCGAGCGGTCCTCATCGCCAGGCGATGGCTGACCACACCCCTGGGGCGCTTTACCCGGCGTGTCACTTCGACGCGTCCGGAAGCGCTGCATGAACGATCGCAGCGCGCCGCCAGGGGAGGAGCCCGACGAAAGGGATCCCGACAGAACTGGAAGGAGCAGCACCACGACCCGCGAGCCCACAAACTACCAGCGACCCTGGCTCCCGATCTCCTCACCGGAAACGGCCACATCCTCCCGCTTCAGGCCTTGCACCGACCCGGCCACTGCTTCGGCGACCGGTCAGGCTGAACCCGCCCGTGCCTCACCCCCGACCACGAATCACCTGCGCCAACTCGGTGGCGCGGTTGTCGGTCAGGCTGGACAGGAAGTCGTTGACCAGTCGGTAGCTGTCCTCCAGCCCGGTCACCTCGTTCGGCGCCGATTCCCCCATCAGCCCCAGGATCCGCGACGCGCGATACGACAGCGCCGGCCCGGCGCCGGACGCCAGCAGCTCGCGCGCCGCGTCCGAGCAGGAGTCGAGCAGCGTGTCCACCGCCGCATAGGCGCCGATCTCGATCTCCATCTTGCGCGTGTGGGTGAAGATCTTCTCCCGCG
>CAXTVX010000055.1:0-23280 GCA_964247755.1 uncultured Acetobacteraceae bacterium
GCCGACCTGCTGGCGATCGGCCGTTCCTTCGACGAGAAGCGCCAGCGGCACCGGACGGAGATCGTCGCCGAGGACGTGCGGCCGATCGGCGACTTCCTCCGCCGGACGGCGGCGGAGGGTGGCTGGCGGGTGGTGATCCTCGACGACGCCGACCTGCTGAACCGGCACGCGGCGAACGCGCTGCTCAAGATCCTGGAAGAACCGCCGCCGCGTGCAGTGCTGGTTCTGGTCAGCAGCAGCCCCGGCCGCCTGCTTGCTACCCTGCGCAGTCGATGCCGCCTGCTGCGCCTGGCTCCGCTCGGCCTGCCTCAGATGATGCTCGTCCTCGCGCGCCTGCTGCCGGAAGAGGACGAAGCAAGCCGGAGCGTGCTGGCGGAGCTAGCGCACGGTGCGCCGGGACGGGCCGTCGCGCTGGCCGGGGAGGAGGGCGTCGCGACGGCGGGGCTGGTACGTGATCTGCTTGATGGCAGCGCCTCCGGTGTCGCCGGCTATGAGTTGGCGGATCGGATCCTGCGCAAGGAGCAGGGCTTCGCGACCTTCCTGACGCTGCTTGCGGATGCCATATCGGGGCGGATACGCGAGACTGTCCGTCGCGGCGGCTCCGGCCTCGCATCCGGAACCGACTGGCTGGGGGTCTGGCAAGACCTCCGTCGCATCCGGGCCGAGACGGACCGGTTCAACCTGGACAAGAGGCAGGCACTGCTGTCGAGCCTGGATTTGCTGAGCGAGCGATGACACGACGCTACACCATCACCACCCCGATCTACTACGTGAACGGTGCGCCGCATGTCGGCCACGCCTACACGTCGATCGCTGCCGACGTGATGGCGCGCTGGCACCGGCTCGACGGCCACGACGTGTTCTTCCTGACCGGCACCGACGAGCACGGCCAGAAGGTCGAGCAGGCCGCCCTGGCCGCAGGCGTCGACCCGCAGGACTTCGTCGACCGGGTGTCCGCCGACTTCCGCGACATGGCCCAGGCCATGAACGTGTCGTTCGACGACTTCATCCGCACTACCGAGCCGCGACACCTCGGGGCCTGCACCGCGCTGTGGCGCCGCCTGCAGGGGGACGGCCACATCTACCTCGGTGCCTACGAGGGCTGGTACGCGACCCGCGATGAAAGCTTCTATGGCGAGGACGAGCTGGTGCTCCGCGCCGACGGTACCCGCGTGGCGCCCAGCGGCGCCCCGGTCGAGTGGGTCACGGAGCCTTCCTACTTCTTCCGCCTGTCCGCCTGGCAGGACCGGCTGCTTGCCTTCTACGACGCCAACCCGGACTTCATCGGCCCGCCGGGACGACGCAACGAGGTGCTGAGCTTCGTCCGGCAGGGGTTGAAGGACCTGTCGATCAGCCGCACCAGCTTCAGCTGGGGCGTTCCCGTGCCGGATGATCCGGACCACGTGATCTACGTGTGGTGGGACGCGCTGGTGAACTACATCACCGCACTCGGCTATCCCGACCAGGATGGGCCGCTTTGGCGATTCTGGCCTGCCGACCTGCACCTGGTCGGCAAGGAGATCATCCGCTTCCACGCCGTGTTCTGGCCCGCCTTCCTCCTGGCCGCCGGCATCGAGCCGCCGCGCCGGGTGTTCGCCAACGGGTGGTGGACGGCGGACGGCGAGAAGATGAGCAAGTCGGTCGGCAACGTGGTCGAGCCGCGTGCCCTGGCGGCCGAGTTCGGCGTCGACGCGGTGCGCTACTTCCTGCTGCGCGAGGTACCGTTCGGCGGCGACGGCGACTTCAGCCGGCGCGCGCTGATCTCGCGCCTGAACGTCGAGCTCGCCAACGACCTCGGCAACCTGGCGCAGCGAACGCTGACCCAGGTCGCGCGCAACTGCGACGGCTGCCTGCCACCGCGCGGCGAGGTCACCGCCGAGGACGGGACGCTGCTGGCCCAGGCGGACGCACTTGTCGCCCTCCTGCGCGGCCTGATCGACCGGCAGGCCCTGCACGAGGCGCTGGAGGAAATCTGGAAGGTGGTGCGGGCCAGCAACGCCTACATCGACCGCCAAGCACCGTGGGCATTGAGGAAGACCGATCCCGGGCGCATGGCATCGGTGCTGCACGTGCTGGCCGACGTGCTGCGTCAGATGGCAACGGTGCTGCAGCCGTTCATGCCGGACAGCATGGGCCGTCTGCTCGACCAGCTCGGCGTCCCGGCTGCGGCTCGCACTCTTGCCGCACTCGCGGTCCCGCTGGAGGCCGGTGTGGCGCTTCCGCCGCCCCAGGGCATCTTCCCCAGGCACGTCGAGACCCCCACCGTGGGTCTGGGCTGACGCATGCTGATCGACAGCCACTGCCACCTCGACCACTTCGCCGACGACGAGGTCGGCGCGTTGCTCGACCGGGCACGGGCGGCCGGCCTGTGCGGGATGGTGACGATCGGAACCCGGCTGTCCGCCACGCCGCTGACCCGCCGCCTAACCCGCCACGCCCGCCCGGGCCTATCGGTGTGGTGCACGATTGGCACCCACCCTGACCACGTCGCCGATGAGGCGGTGCCGGATCCGGACCTGCTGGCCGACCTGGCCTCCGCCCCGGAAATCGTGGGCATCGGCGAGTCCGGGCTCGACTACTTCCACGGCGAGCCGGCGGTGCGGCCGCTGCAGCAGGACAGCTTCCGCGCTCATCTCCGCGCCGCCAGGATCGCCGACCTGCCGCTGGTCATCCACGCGCGGGATGCCGACCATGACTTGGCCGCAATCCTGACGGAGGAGCACGAAGCGGGCGGTCCGTTCCGCTTCGTGCTGCACTGCTTCAGCTCCGGCGAAAGCCTGGCAGAAACCGCCCTGTCGCTCGGCGGCTATGTCAGCTTCTCCGGCATCCTGACCTTCCCGAAATCGGACGAGCTGCGCCGGATCGCGAGCCGGATCCCGTCCGACCGCCTGCTAGTGGAAACCGACGCGCCCTATCTCGCGCCTGCACCGAGGCGCGGCAGGCGCAACGAGCCGTCCTTCGTCGCCCATACCGCGTCCGTGCTTGCCGGCGTCCGGGGCCTGAGCGACGACGCGCTCGGCACCCTCACCACCGCCAACTTCCACCGCCTGTTCAGCAAGGCGGCCTAGCCGCCGTGCGCGTCATCATCCTCGGCTGCGGCGGCTCCGCCGGCGTGCCGATGCTGGGCGGTCCGGATGGGCGGGGCGACTGGGGCTCATGCAACCCTGAGGAACCCCGCAACCGGCGCAGCCGCTCCTCGATCGTGGTTGAGAACGCGCGGGGCGACCGGGTGCTAGTGGACACCTCGCCCGACCTCCGCACCCAGCTGCTGTCGGTCGGCATCGGCCGGATCGATGCCGTCTTCTATACCCATGCCCACGCTGACCACGTCGCAGGACTGGACGACGTGCGCAGCCTGAACCGCGTCCTCGACCGCCCGATCGAGGCGTTCGGCACCGAGCCGGTTCTGGCGGAGATCGAGTCCCGCTTCCGCTACGCCTTCCGACCCTGGTCGCCGCCCGGCTTCTATCGGCCAGTGATGCTGCAGCACCCGGTATGCGCCGGCACCACCGTCGAGATCGCCGGCAGCCGTCTTGCCTTGTTCGAGCAGGTGCATGGCAGCGGCACCACCCTCGGCTTCCGCATCGGCGACTTCAGCTACTCGACCGACGTGGTGCGGCTCGACGAAACGGCCCTGTCGATCCTTGCCGGCACCCGCATCTGGCTGGTCGACTGCTTCCAGCGCGCCCCGCACCCGGCCCATGCCGATCTCGGCCTGGTCATGCGCTGGGCCGGCCGGCTCGGCATCGACCGCACGATCCTGACCCACATGGGCACCGACATGGACTGGGCCTGGCTGCACGCCAACTTGCCGCCCGGCATCGAGGCCGGCCATGACGGGATGATCCTGTCGCTCTAGATCACCGTCCTGTGTCACGCCTGCAATCGCCGGTCGATCCTGGTGGCGCGGCCTGCAATTTAGTTGAATCGTGCGCTGAGGCAGCGATAGCCTTCACGAAGCGGCGGTTCGAAGGTTCCGTTGCGCAGGATTGGTGATGTTGCCTCGACCACGGACGGAAGGTTCCGGCAATCCGGAACCTTATCCGCCGCGGCCTCCGCTTTGGGAGGACCTGACAGGAGATCACGACACAGGACAGGATAAATCCGGTCCGGGCGTGGCCATCTCCCTGATCGGGCGGGGCGCCCAGCGTTTGGGGAGAGCTCTGCATGGCGCCACTCGACGACGTTTTCACGCTTGCGACCGCCATGCGCGACGAACGGCGCGAAACCGAGATGAGTCTCGCCGAGTACCTCGACCTGTGTGCCGCCGACCCGTCCTGCTACGCGAGCGCGTCCGAGCGCATGCTCAAGGCGATCGGCGAGCCGGTGCCGATCGACACTTCCAAGGACACGCGTCTCGCCCGCGTGTTCATGAACCGCACCATACGGACCTATCCGGCCTTCTCCGACTTCCATGGCATGGAGGAGACGATCGAGCGGATCGTCGGCTTCTTCCGCCACGCCGCCCAGGGGCTGGAGGAGCGCAAGCAGATCCTCTACCTGCTGGGCCCGGTCGGCGGCGGCAAGTCGTCACTCGGCGAGCGGCTCAAGACCCTGATGGAGCGCGAGCCGATCTACGTGCTCAAGGCGGGCAAGCAGCTGAGCCCGGTATTTGAGTCCCCGCTCGGCCTGTTCGATGTCGAGCGCATGGGACCGAGCCTGCTTGCCCGCTACAACATCCCGCGCCGCGTGCTGACCGGGATCGCGAGCCCGTGGGCGCTGAAACGGCTGGAGGAGTTCGACGGTGACCTGTCGCGCTTCCGCGTGGTCAAGCTGCATCCCTCCAAACTGCGCCAGATCGGCATCGCCAAGACCGAACCGGGCGACGACAACAACCAGGACGTCTCTGCTCTTGTCGGCAAGGTCGACATCCGTCAGCTCGAGACCCACAGCCAGAACGATCCCGATGCCTATGGCTTCTCCGGCGGCCTCAACCGCGCCAACCAGGGGGTGCTCGAGTTCGTCGAGATGTTCAAGGCGCCGATCAAGATGCTGCATCCGCTGCTTACCGCGACGCAGGAGGGCAACTATGTCGGCACCGAGAACATCGGCTCCATCCCCTTCACCGGCATGATCCTGGCCCATTCCAACGAGGCGGAATGGCAGACCTTCCGCAACAACCGCACCAACGAGGCCTTCCTCGACCGCGTCTGCGTGATCAAGGTGCCGTACTGCCTGCGTGCCACCGAGGAGACGCGCATCTACGAGAAGCTGATCCGCTCCTCGGCACTGGGCGAGGCGCCCTGCGCGCCCAACACCTTCCAGATGCTCGCCCGCTTCGCCGTGCTGTCGCGCCTAAAGCCTCATCCCAACTCGTCGCAGTTCGCCAAGATGCGTGTGTATGACGGCGAGAACATCCGCGAGACCGATCCCAAGGCCAAGACCATGCAGGAGTATCGCGATGCCGCCGGCGTCGACGAGGGCATGGACGGCGTGTCGACCCGGTTCGCCTTCAAGGTGCTGTCCGCCACCTTCAACCACGACTCCAACGAGATCGCCGCCGATCCGGTGCACCTGATGTACGTGCTGGAGCAGGCGGTGCGTCGCGAGCAGTTCCCGCCGGAGGTCGAGGCCGGCTACCTCGCGGTGCTGAAGTCGGAACTCGCCGGACGCTACGCCGAATTTGTCGGCAACGAGATCCAGAAGGCCTACCTGGAAAGCTATCACGACTATGGCCAGAACCTGTTCGACCGCTACCTCGACTACGCCGACGCCTGGATCGAGGACCAGGACTTCAAGGATCCCGACACCGGCCAGATGATGAGCCGCGACCTGCTGAACGCCGAGCTGACCAAGATCGAGAAGCCCGCCGGGATCGCCAACCCGAAGGATTTCCGCAACGAGGTGGTGAAGTTCTCGCTGCGCGCGCGCGCCAACAACGGCGGGCGCAACCCGTCCTGGAACTCCTACGAGAAGATCCGCGACGTGATCGAGAAGCGGATGTTCTCCCAGGTGGAGGACCTGCTGCCGGTGATCAGCTTCGGCTCCAAGAAGGACGGCGATACCGAGACCAAGCACGGCCAGTTCGTCGAGCGCATGGTCTCACGTGGCTATACCGAGCGGCAGGTGCGCCGCCTGGTCGAGTGGTACATGCGCGTCAAGCAGTCGGCCTGACGAGCGGATGACCTGACGCGTGGACATCATCGACCGCCGGCCCAATCCGCACGGCAAGAACCTGGAAAACCGTCGGCGCGTCCTGGTCCGGGCGCGCGAGGCGGTGCAGCGCGCCGCCCGCGACGCGGTCGCGTCGGGCAAGCTGCGCGAGGTGGGGCAGGACCGCGCGATCTCGATCCCGTCCGACGCGCTGAACGAGCCGAGCCTGCACCGCGTGTTCTCCTCGGGCGTGCGCGACGTCGTGCTGTCCGGCAACAAGGTGTTCTCGCCCGGCGACCGCCTGCAGCGGCCGCCATCGGGCAAGGGCAAAGGCGGTGCCGGGGAGGCGGGCGAGGACGGGGGCGGGGAGGACAGCTTCCGCTTCGTGCTGAGCCGCGACGAGTTCCTCGACGCCTTCTTCGACGACCTGGCGCTGCCCGACCTGGTGAAGCGCCAGATCGCCAGCACCGACACCACCACCATCAGCCGCGCCGGCCTCAGCAGCGACGGCTCGCCGTCCCAACTCGACCTCGGCCGCACCATGCGCCACTCGATGGCACGGCGCATCGGCCTGCGTCGTCCCAAGCCCGACCTGGTCGCGGAGCTGGAGCTGCGTATTGCCGCCCTGGAGCAGGACGGCGGCGACCCGGACGCGCTGGACGCGTTGCGCTCTGAGCTGCACATCGCCCTGCGCCGGATGAACCGGGTGCCGTGGATCGACCCGGTGGACATGCGCTACCGCCGCTTCACGGTTACGCCGAAGCCGACCACGCGCGCGGTCATGTTCTGCCTGATGGACGTGTCCGGCTCCATGACGGAACGCATGAAGGACCTCGCCAAGCGGTTCTTCCTGCTGCTGCACGTGTTCCTGGAGCGACGCTACAAGCGCGTCGACCTGGTGTTCATCCGCCATTCGGAGGTGGCCGAGGAGGTCGACGAGGACACCTTCTTCCACGACCCGCGCACCGGCGGCACTATCGTCTCGTCCGCCCTGGTCGAGCTGCTCCGGGTGCAGTCCGAGCGCTATCCCGCCGACAGCTGGAACATCTACGTGGCGCAGGCCTCGGACGGCGACAACTCCGGCAGCGACACGCCGAAATCCTGCGCGCTGCTCAAGGACCAGATCCTGCCCCTGGTACAGTACTACGCCTATATCGAGATCGTCGGCTCCGGCGCCGTGATCCGTGGCGACACCGACCTGTGGCGCGGCTACCGCGGCGTCGCGGACAACAACGACCGCCTTGTCATGCGACAGGTGGGCGACAAGCGCGACATCTTCCCGGTGTTCCGCGACCTGTTCGCCAAGAAGCCCGAAGCCGCGTGAGGGGAGGGTGCCCATGAGCCCGCTCGATGCCATCGGCACACCCGCCGGTTCCTCGCCAGACGGACTGCTCTACAGCGGCTCGGAGTGGAACTTCGACATCCTGCGCCGTTCCTACGACGCGATCGAGCGTATCGCTCTCGACGAGCTCAAGCTCGACGTCTACCCGAACCGGATCGAGGTGATCACGTCGGAGCAGATGCTTGACGTGTACACCTCCCACGGCATGCCGCTGATCTACAAGCACTGGTCGTTCGGCAAGCGCTTCGTCGGTCACGAGAACGCCTACCGCCGCGGCCTGATGGGCCTGGCCTACGAAGTGGTGATCAACTCGGATCCTTGCATCAGCTACCTGATGGAGGAGAACAGCGCCACCATGCAGGCGCTGGTGATCGCGCACGCCGCGTTCGGCCACAACCACTTCTTCAAGAACAACCGGCTGTTCCGCGAATGGACCGCGCCGTCCGGCATCCTCGACTATCTCGAGTTCGCCCGCGGCTATATCGCGCAGTGCGAGGACCGGCACGGCGTCCAGGCGGTCGAGCGCATCCTCGACGCGGCGCACGCGCTGCAGAACCAGGGCGTGCACCGGCACAGCGGCGCGCGGGTGATCGATCTCAAGGCCGAGCAGCAGCGCGAGCGCGACCGGCGCGAGCACGAGGCCAGTGTGTTCAACGACCTGTGGCGCACCGTGCCAGGAACCAAGGCGGAGAAGGGGCCGGACACCGCGGCAGAGCGCCGCCGCCGGCTCGGCCTGCCGGAAGAGAACGTGCTCTACTTCCTGGAGAAGAATGCGCCGCTGCTGGCGCCGTGGGAACGCGAGGTGATCCGCATCGTCCGGCTCATCGCGCAGTACTTCTACCCGCAGCCGCAAGCGAAGATGATGAACGAGGGCTGCGCTACCTGGGTGCACTACGAGATCATGTCGCGGCTGCACGCGCGGGGCCAGATCGACGACGCTGCCTTCCTGGAGACCATCCACTCCACCACCAACGTGATCAGCCAGCCAGGCTTCGACAGCGGCGGTGGACCGAACTTCAACCCGTATGCGCTCGGCTACGCGATGATGACCGATATCGCCCGGGTCTGCGACGCGCCGACCGCCGAGGACCGCGCCTGGTTCCCGGACATCGCCGGTAATGGCGATGCCATCGGCACGCTGCATCACGCTTGGGCGGAATACCGGGACGAGAGCTTCATCCAGCAGTTCCTGTCGCCGGCGGTGATGCGCCAGTTCAAGCTGTTCCGTCTGCGAGACGACACCGAAAAGCCGTACCTGCTGGTCGACGCGATCCACGACGCCCAGGGCTACCGCGACATCCGCCGCAGCGTCGCCCGGTCCTATGACCCCGGCAACTTCTACGTCGACATCGAGATCGTCGACGTCGACCTGTCGGGCGACCGCTGCCTCCGGCTGCAGCACCGCACCAGCCCGGGCCATCTGCTGGACGAGAAGGACGCCCGGGCCTCGCTGCGCCACCTGGCCGACCTGTGGGGCTACGAGGTCCGTCTGCTGGAGATCGACCGCCAGACCGACACCGTGCTTGCAACGCACTTGGCATCACCGCCACGGCCCGCCAGCTGACCATCCGAGTTGGCATAATATTCATTATACGGTGTGTGGAGCAGAGCTCCCCGTAGCGGACTTGCCGGGCCACCGGCCCGCGGGCACCCTCGGTTGATGACCGAACCCGTAACTCTCGATGCCGACCCGGCCCGGCAGCTGATCCGCCTGCTGGACATCATGGCCACTCTCCGGGATCCGACGGCCGGCTGCCCGTGGGACCGGGCGCAGACCTTCGACAGCATCGCGCCCTACACCATAGACGAAGCCTATGAGGTCGCCGACGCCATTGCCCGTCGCGACTGGGTGGCCCTTCCGGACGAGCTCGGCGACCTGCTGCTGCAGGTCGTCTACTACGCCAGCCTGGGCCAGACGGAGAACCGCTTCGACTTCGCCACCATCACCCGCCTGATCGCCGACAAGATGGTGCGACGCCACCCGCACGTTTTCGGCAGCGAGACCGTCCCGAACCCCGGCTCGTCCTGGGAAGACAACAAGGCGGCCGAGCGCCTCAGCCGCGCCCAGCAGGGCGTCCTGGCGGGCATCCCGCTCAACCTCCCCGCCCTGTCGCGCGCCAGCAAGCTGTGCGCCCGCGCCGCCCGCGTCGGCTTCGACTGGCAACAGCCGGTGCTGGTGATCGACAAGATAACCGAGGAACTGGCCGAGCTGCGTGCCGAGCTCAATGGCGCCGATCCCAACCGGCTCCGCGACGAGATCGGTGACGTGCTGTTCACCATCGCCAACCTGTCCCGCAGCCTCCATCTCGATCCGGAAGCCTGCCTGCGCGAGGCGAACGCCAAGTTCCAGCGCCGCTTCGAGCACATGGAGCGGTCGATCGAGGCCACCGGCCGGTCGCTCGCGGAAACTGGGCTGGACGAGATGGAAGCCGGCTGGCAGGCCGCCAAGGCCGCGGAGCGGCAGGACGTGAACGCTCAGGCTGCCAGCAAGGTGTCGTAGAGCGCCAGCCAGCTGTCCCGGTCCGGCGCGTAGAGCAGCCCCCCTGCCCGGTCCGTCGCCAGGTATGGCGTGCCGTCGAAATGCGCGCAGTAGCCGCCCGCCTCGGCATGAAGCAGCCAGCCCGGCAGGTGGTCCCACGGCATCAGCCGGTTGAAGATCAGGAAGTGGCAGTGCCCTGAGGCAAGGACACGATATTCCTGCGCGGCGCAGCGGTAGTCCCAGCTGGCCAGCACGCGCGGCAGGTTGAGGGCCACCCGGTCGCGCAGCGGCTGCGGCAGGTGCCGCCAGGCTGCGTTGCCGGTCATCTCCGATGGTGCCGCCGGCGCCGCCACCCGAAGCGTCACCTGTTGCCCATCGGCGTGTTCGAGCCAGGCTCCCTCGCCCCTGACCGCAACGGCCGCATCGTCGCAGAGCGGATCATGGATCACCGCCCCCACCACCTCGCCACGCATCACGGCGGCCGCCATCACCCCGAACAGCGGCACTCCTGCGGCGAAGTTGGACGTGCCGTCGATCGGATCCACCACGAACGCGAGCTCCGCGTCACCGAGCCGGTCGAGCAGGCCAGGATCGGCGGCAGTGGCCTCCTCCCCGATCACCACGCAGCCCGGGAACAGCCGTTCCAGCCCCTGGGTGATCAGCCGCTCCGCCGCCTCGTCCGCCACGGTGACGAGGTCGGTCGGCCCGCTCTTGGTGCGGACGTCGCCGCTGCCGAGGCGGCGGAAGCGCGGCATGACCTCCGCACGGGCCGCGGCACGCAGGATCTGCGTCACCTCGACCGCATCGGCCACCGAAAAAATTCCGTTCATCCCCAGTCCTTCACGCCGCGCCGCCGGTCGGTGCCGCCCGACGCGCGGCGGGTCAACGGCGCGATGCGTGTCCGGTTCGACTCTTGCCGATCCGCCCCGTCCTGATGCTGCTGCCGCTCGAAGCGGGCATGGTCGGCCGGCAGCAGCCTGACCACCAGCCGGATCTCCTCCTCGCCATCGCTCCGGTCGACCACCTCGCCATGCGCGTACAGCCAGGCGAGCGAGGCGCCATCCTGCACGGTCACGCGGAACTCCACCTGCTCGGTCGCCTGCAGCATGTGCCGGTCGATCGCCGCCGCCAGCCGGTCCAATCCGTCGCCGGTGATGGCGGAGATGACCTCCGCACCCCGTGCCGTAACCTGATCCAGGCCGCCCAGCAGGTCAGCCTTGTTCAGCACCTCGATCACCCGCTCCGGCCATGCCGCGTCCAGCGTGCCGTCCTCGACCATGCCGTTCAGCACCGCGATCACGTCGCTGCGTTGTGCCGCGCTGTCCGGGTGCGCCGCGTCGCGCACGTGCAGGATGACGTCGGCTTCAGCCACCTCTTCCAGCGTCGCCCGAAACGCCGCCACCAGCTCGGTCGGAAGCTCGCTGATGAAGCCCACCGTGTCGGACAGGATCACCTTGCGTCCCGACGGCAGCATCAGGCCGCGCATGGTCGGGTCCAGCGTGGCGAACAGCTGGTCCTGCGCATGCACCGCCGCCCCGGTGAGGGCGTTGAACAGCGTCGACTTGCCCGCGTTGGTGTAGCCAACCAGGGCCACCACCGGGAACGGCACCCGCCTGCGCGCGTCGCGATGCAGCCCGCGCGTGCGCCGGACCTGTTCCAGCTCCTTCTTCAGCCGCACGATCCGGTCGCCGATCAGACGCCGGTCCGCCTCGATCTGCGTCTCGCCGGGACCGCCCAGGAAGCCGAACCCGCCGCGTTGCCGCTCCAGATGGGTCCAGGACCGCACCAGCCGGCTGCGCTGGTACTCGAGATGCGCGAGCTCCACCTGCAGCGAGCCCTCCCGCGTGGCCGCACGCTCTCCGAAGATGTCCAGGATCAGCCCGGTGCGGTCGATCACCTTGCAGCCCAGCGAGCGCTCCAGGTTGCGCTGCTGCACCGGGCTCAGCCGCGAGTCCACGATCACCACGGTGACCGCATCCGCCGCGACCGTCTCGGCGAGGGATTCCACCTGCCCACTGCCGAGCAGGGTCGCCGGCCGCCTGCCACGGATCGGCAGCACGGCCCGGCGCACGATCACCAGCCCTATGGACGCCGCGAGGCCGACCGCCTCCTCCAGACGCGCTTCCGCCGCACGCGTCTCGTGGCGATGGCCATCCGACGGCCTGTCATGCTGACGGTCCTCACGGTCCCAGGGCAGGATGACCGCAGCGCGTGTCGGCTGCATCCTTTCGCCGGTCGCCACCCTCAGGCGGCGCCCTTCGCCGACACCGTGTCCCCGTCCGGTTCGGCTCCGCCTTCCGCCTTGTTCTGGTCGAACAGCGCGATCGGTGCCGCCGGCATCACCGTGCTGATCGCATGCTTGTATACCAGCTGGGTATGGCCGTCCCGACGCAGCAGCACCGAGAAGTTGTCGAACCAGGTGATGATGCCCTGGAGCTTCACGCCGTTGACCAGGAAGATGGTGACCGGCGTCTTCGAGCGGCGAACGTGGTTCAGGAAAACGTCCTGCACGTTCTGCGAGTTGTCCTTAGCCATGGCCAGGCCTTTGTTCTTCTTGTTGCGGTCCTGTCAGGCGTGGACGCCAGCAGGCCTTGACATCCAGAGTAGCAGCGGAAGCAGCGGCAGCAAAGCCGGCGCGGTGACGGCTGCTCAGCTGGGAATCCGGTCCTCGGAACTGACGCCCAGCTGCTTCAGCTTCCGGTGCAGGGCACTGCGTTCCATGCCCACGAAACCAGCCGTTCGGCTGATATTGCCGCCGAACCGCAGCAGCTGCGCTTGCAGGTACTGCGTTTCGAACAGGTCGCGCGCCTCGCGCAGCGGCAGACCCATCACGTCCGCGGCACTGTCGAACTTCAGCAGCGCCGGCGCCCCCTGCCCGACCGTCGGCGGCAGCATCTCCGCCCGTATGGTGTCCGACCCGCCCGGCGCCATGATCAGCAGCCAGTCCATCAGGTTGCGCAGCTCGCGCGAGTTGCCCGGCCACTCGTAGCTCTGCAGCGCCGCCAGCGCGTCCGCGGACAGGTCGCGTGCCGGCAGCCCGGCGGTCTCCGCGGACCGCGCCAGGAACAGCCGCGACAGATCAGGGATGTCCTCGCGCCGCTCGCGCAGGCTCGGCACCCGCAGGGGCACCACCGCAAGCCGGTAGTACAGGTCCTCGCGGAACCGCCCGGCTGCGATCTCCGCCTGCAGGTCGCGGTTGGTGGTCGCCAGTACGCGCACGTCCACCTTGACCCGTACGGCACCACCCAGACGCTCGAACGTCTGGTCCTGCAGCGCACGGACGATCTTGCCCTGCGTCTCCATCGGCATGTCCGCCACCTCGTCGAGCAGCAGCGTCCCGCCATGTGCTCGCTCCAGCAGTCCGGTACGACGCCCGGGGCCCTCCGGAGTGCCCTCGATGCCGAACAGCTCCTCCTCGAACCGGCCCGGCGCCAGCGTGGCGCAGTTGAGCGCCACGAACGGTCCCTCGGCCCGACGCGACCGCGCATGGATCATGCGCGCCGCCACCTCCTTGCCCGCCCCGGCCGCCCCCGAGATCAGCACCCGCGACCCGGTCGGCGCCACCCGCTCGATCTGCGCCCGCACCGCCAGGATCGCCTGGCTCTCGCCGTGCAGGGTGGTCTCCGGCCCCGCACGCAGACGCAGCTCCGCGTTCTCGCGCGCCAGTCGCGCCGCCTCCAGCGCCCGACGCACCACCACCAGCAGCCGGTCCGACTGGAACGGCTTCTCGATGAAGTCGTAGGCACCCAGCTGCAGCGCCGCCACCGCGGTCTCGATGGTGCCGTGTCCGGAGATCATGATGGTCGGCACCACCGGCTCCTCGCCCTGCATCGCCTTCAGGATGCCGAGCCCGTCCAGCCTGGAGCCCTGCAGCCAGATGTCGAGCACCACCAGCGACGGGCGGCGGGCACGGAACGCGGCGATCGCCTGGTCGGAATCGGCAGCGATCCGGGTGTCGTAGCCCTCGTCGCGCAGGATGCCCTCGATCAGCAGCCGGATGTCGGGCTCGTCGTCGACGATCAGGATCTCATGCGCCATCGGATGACCTTCCCGGCACTATCAATGTAGCAACTGCTCCCCCACCGCCGCGGTCGTCGAGCATGACCGAGCCTCCATGGTCCTCCATGATCTTCTTGACGATGGCAAGCCCCAGCCCGGTTCCCTTCGGCTTGTGGGTGACATAGGGCTCCATCAGCCGCTGCCGGTCGTCCGGCGGAAGCCCGGCGCCATCATCGGCCACCGACAGCCACACCTCGCGCTCCCTCATTTCGATCGACAGCCAGATCGTGCCCACCACGGTCTGCGATCCCGGCACGTCCTCCGGCCGGTCCGAGGACTTCGCCCGCATGGCGATCCCGTCTGCCGCGTTCTGCAGCAGGTTGGTCAGCGCCTGCCCGATCAGCCGCCGGTCGCAGGGCACCACCGGTCCTCGGTCGGGCAGCCGGGTGACGAAGCCGATCTCGGGATGCGCGCTCTTCTGCAGCACCAGCGCCTCGCGGGCGATGCGCGACAGGTCCTCCGGCCGGATCATCGGCTGCGGCATGCGCGCGAAGGCTGAGAACTCGTCCACCATCCTGCCGATGTCGCCGACATGGCGCACGATGGTGTCGGCGCACTGGCTGAACGTCTCGGGGTCGGTGGTGATCTCGCGCAGGAACCGGCGCTTCAGCCGCTCGGCAGATAGCTGGATCGGCGTCAGCGGGTTCTTGATCTCGTGCGCGATGCGTCGCGCGACGTCGGCCCAGGCCGCCTTGCGCTGCGCCGACTGCAGCTCGGTGATGTCGTCGAAGGTGACCACGTAGCCCTCCGTCACCGTGCCGCGCATCTCCGGACCGATCCGCACCAGCAGCGTCCGGCGGCTGGATGCCGCGCCGTGCTGCACCTCTGCCGTCTGCGCCCGTTCCGGCTCCGTCGCCGCCAGCCGAAGCAGCGGCGCGAACTCCGGCACGATCTCGGCCAGCCTGCGGCCAACCGAGCCGACCAGGTCCGCCTCCAGCAGGGCGCTGGCGGCACGGTTGGGCAGCTCCACCCGCTGTTCCGCATCGAGCCCGATCACGCCTGCCGACACCCCCGACAGCACCGCCTCGGTGAAGCGCCGCCGCTCGTTGATCTGGCCATACGCCGACATCAGCTCGCGGCGCTGGGTGGACAGCTGGTTGGTCATGCGGTTGAACGCGCGCGACAGGCCCCCAAGCTCGTGGTCGCGCTCCGCCTCCGGCACACGCACTGCCAGGTCGCCGCCGCTCACCCGCTCGGCTGCCAGGATCAGCAGCCCGACCGGCCGTGCGATCTGGTTCGCCAGCACCAGCCCGATCAGGGCCGCCGCCGCCAGCACCAGCAGCGCCACCAGGGCGAAGATCACTACGAAGGTGAGCTGCAGCGCCGACCGGTTCTTGTCGAGCCTGTCGTAATCGGCCACCACCGCCTGGGTGCGGTGCATGTGCTCCAGGATCACCGGGTCCACCGGACGGCTGATCAGCAGCAGCAGCCCCGGATCCGGCCCGTCGATGCCGGCCACCGCGCTCACCGTCTGCCCGTCCGCGCTGTCCAGGATCGGCACCTCGCCGGAGCGCGCCAGCATGGTCACCGACTGCGGCGGCACCGCCACCCCGATCACCCCGAGCAGGCTGGTCGACACCACCACCTGGTTGGTGCGCGGGTCGTAGATCGCCGCCTCGTTGAGGCCGCGGGTGTTCTTCTCGTCGATCAACGCCTGCTGCAGCGCCTGCGGATCGACATATTGCAGCGTGGTAGCCTGGCTCAGGTCGTTGGCCATCGACACCGCATCGGCACGGATGTTGTTGTTGTGCTCCACCAAGTAGCCCTGGCTCGCCTGCACCGCCTCGCCCAGCGCGGTGCGGACGCGGTCGTTGAACCAGATCTGGATGCCCAGGTGGAAGAACACGCCCGCGAACACGCCGACCACGATGGTCGGCACCACCGCCACCACGCCGAACAGCATCACCAGCCGCACGTGCAGGCGCGCTCCGGCCAGGCCGCTCCTGCGCTCCGCCACCACCCGCGCCAGCCGCCCCGCCAGCGCTGCCGCCAGCAGCAGCAGCACCACCAGGTTGCTGACGAACAGCCCGGCCTCGACATGCGGCCGCCTGGTCAGCGACATGCCGCGCGACAGCACCGCGAAGGTGGCGACGCCCAGCGCCAGCGCGGTCGCCGCCATGATCAGCGTCGACACCTTGCCGAGCAGGATGTCGAACACCGGCGGCCCCCACCGGCTGCGCCGTGCAGCGCGGGCCGGCCTCGTCAGCGTGTCGCCGGCCTCCAGCTCGCCCATGCCGTTCAGCCGATCCCGCGCACGACCGGGATCTCCAGGTCGCGTATCTTCTTGCGCAGGGTGTTGCGGTTCAGCCCGAGCATGGCGGCCGCCTTGATCTGGTTGCCCTTGGTGGAGGCCAGCGTCATCTGGATCAGCGGCCGCTCCACCTCGGCGATCACCTTGTCGTAGATGTCGCGCATCGGCATCCCGTCGCGGCTGGCGGCCAGGAACTGGCGTATGTGCCGCTCCACCGCCTGCGCCAGCCGCTCCTGGTCGTCGGCGGTCGCCTCCGGATCCTCGTGCGCCACGTTCTCCGCCAGCTCGCCGCTCACCACCTCCGCGGAGATCACTTCCTGCGGATACAACGCCGCCAGCCGGCGCATCAGGTTCTCCAGCTCGCGCACGTTGCCCGGCCAGCGATGCGCCTGCAGCCGCCCGATCGCCTCCTCGGACAGCATCTTGCCGGGCAGCCCGGTCTGCTGGACCTTGTCCAGGAAGTGCCGCGCCAGGACGGGTATGTCCTCCATCCGCTCGCGAAGCGGCGGCAGCCGGATCGGCACCACGTTGAGCCGATAGAACAGGTCCTCGCGGAACGTGCCGGCGCGGATCAGCTGGCGCAGGTCGCGGTGGGTGGCGGCGATGATGCGGACGTTGGCCTTGATCGGCTGCCGCCCGCCGACGGTGGTGAACTCGCCCTCCTGCAGCACCCGCAGCAGCCGCGTCTGCGCCTCCGGCGGCATGTCGCCGATCTCGTCCAGGAACAGCGTGCCGCCGGCCGCCTGCTCGAAGCGCCCCTGGTTGCGGTTGGTGGCCCCGGTGAAGGCACCGCGCTCGTGCCCGAACAGCTCGCTCTCGATCAGCTCGCGCGGGATCGCCGCCATGTTGATCGCCACGAACGGACCGCCCCGCCGGCGTCCGTAGTCGTGCAGCGCGCGCGCCACCAGCTCCTTGCCGGTGCCGCTCTCGCCGTTGACCATCACCGTGAGGTCGGCGGTGGTGAGCCGGGCGATGATCCGGTAGATGTCCTGCATCGCCGCCGACCGGCCGATCAGCGGCATGCGCTCGTCCGTATCCGCCGCCGCCGGACGGTCCGCCGAGGCGCCCGCGGGCGCCGCCAGCGCGCGTCCCACCACCGACAGCAGCTCCTTCAGGTCGAACGGCTTGGGCAGGTACTCGAACGCCCCGCGCTGAGCCGCCTTCACCGCCGTCAGCAACGTCGACTGCGCGCTCATCACCACGATCCTGAGCTCCGGCCGGATCCGCTTAATGCGGGGGATCAGGTCCAGGCCGTTCTCGTCGGGCATCACCACGTCGGTGATGACGAGGTCGCCTTCCCCGTCCTCCACCCAGCGCCACAGCGTGGCGGCGTTGGCTGTGGTCCGCACCTGGTAGCCGGACCGGCCGAGCGCCTGGGTCAGTACGGTTCGGATGGAGCGGTCGTCATCGGCGACCAGCACGGTAGGCAGGGTCATGGAGAACCGGGCTTTCTGGTCATGGTCTGGTACGCGGCACGGGCTGTCATCCGTTACCGCCCGTCGGGATCCTCGACGAGGACGGGCAAATGGAGCCGCACGTCGGTACGTCCCGGACGGCTGTCGATCTCGATCAGGCCACCGTGGTCGCCCACGATCTTCGCTGCCAGCGCCAGCCCCAGGCCGGTGCCGGTCACCTTGGTGGTCAGGAACGGCTCGAACAAATGCGGCCGGATCGAGTCCGAGATGCCAGGCCCGTTGTCGCGCACCGTCACCATCAGCGGCAGGTGCATGCGCTGGTCGGATCCCGAAACCGCCAGCCGGACGGAGCTGCGATACGCGGTGCACAGCGTGATCTCGCCGCTGCCGCTGCCGGCATCGATCGCCTCCGCCGCGTTCTTCACCAGGTTCAGCAGCACCTGCACCAGCTGGTCCCGGTTGCCCCACACCGGCGGCAGCGAAGGGTCGTAAAGCTCGACGAAGCGGAGATGCGCCGCGAACCCGCGCTGCGCCAGCATGCGCACGTGCTCCAGCACCCTATGGATGTTCACCGGGCGCCGCTCGATCGGCTTCTCGTTGAACATCTCCATCCGCTCCACCAGGGCGCGGATGCGGTCGGCCTCGTCACGGATCAGCACGGCCAGCTCGCGATCCGCCTCGCCTACCGTGCCCTCCAGCAACTGGGCAGCGCCGCGTATGCCGGATAGCGGGTTCTTCACCTCGTGCGCCAGGATCGCCGCCATCCCGGACACGCTGCGGGCGGCGTTGCGGAAGAACAGCTGGCGGTCGAGTGCCCGCGCCGCGGACGCATCGTGCAGCGTCAGCAGCACGAACCCCGCCGCCTCGATCACCGGCGCGCCCTGCACGGTGATCCCCTGCCGGTGCAGACGCGGTCCTTCCAGCACCAGCTCGTGCTCGACCACCGTGCTGCCGTTCAACCTGACCTGCTCGATCAGCAGGAACAGCGGATGGTCGAGCGGCACCAGGTCGCGCAGGCCCAGCTGACGCAGCTGTCCCTTCGACATGCCGAAGAACGGTTCCGCCGCCCCGTTGACGAAGCAGATGCCATTCGCCTCGTCGAGCATCAGCACCGGGATCGGCAGCGACTCCATCACCGCCGCCGTGTCGGGAACCGGCGACGATCCCGCCGGTATCTTGGCCGCGATCTTCCGCCCCGGCTTCTTCGCGTCCTCGGCGATCGCCGCCCTCACGCGGCGACGTCCCGCACCGGCTCGGCCAGCCGGTCGCCGGTCTCACGACCGCTGCCGGCCTCGATCTGGCGGTCGTAGAACGTCTCGATCAGCGCGACCGCCGCCGCCGCGTCGTCCATCCGGTTCACCGCGGCGCGGAACTGCGCCGAGCCGGGCAGACCGGCCGAGTACCAGGACACGTGCTTGCGCGCGAGCCGCAGCCCCGGGTGGATGCCGAAATGCGACAGCATCGCCCGGTAGTGCTCCAGCACGATCGCCTTCTCGGTGAGGAGGTCCGGATCCGGCAGGACCTCGCCGGTCGTCAGCGCCTGCGCCACCTGGGCCGGCAGCCAAGGCCTGCCATAGCAGCCGCGGCCGATCATCACCCCGTCCGCGCCCGACAGCCGCAGCGCATCCCGCGCGTCCGGGAGGCCCAGGATGTCGCCGTTGACGATCACCGGCAGCCGCACCGCCTCCTTGACCTCGCGCACGAAGCGCCAGTCGGCCCGGCCGGTGTAGAACTGCTGCCTGGTGCGACCGTGCACCGTCACCATGCGTATGCCGGACGCCTCCGCGATTCGTGCCAGCACCGGCGCGTTCAGGCTCCCGTGGTCCCAGCCCATGCGCATCTTCAGCGTGACCGGCACCGGCACCGCGCCCACCGTCGCTTCCAGCAGCCGCCCTGCCAGGCGCTCGTCGCGCATCAGCGCGGAGCCAGCCTGCTGCCCCACCGCAACCTTCTTGACCGGGCAACCGAAGTTGATGTCGATCAGGTCGGCACCGCGATCCACCGCGATGCGCGCCGCTTCCGCCATCGCGTCCGGCTCGCACCCGGCGAGCTGCACCGCATTAGGGCCCGAACCCGTCACCTCCGCCATGCGCAGCGTCGCGGCGTTCTCGCGCACCATGGCCCACGACGCGATCATCTCCGACACCACCAGCCCGGCGCCCAGGCTCCGCGCAAGACGACGGAACGGCAGGTCTGTCACGCCGGACATCGGCGCCAGGATCACCGGCCGCTCGATCACCACCCCGCCCAGGTCGATGGGCCGCAGCCGCACCGGCAGCGTCGCCACCGCCGGAGCAGCCCCTTCTGCCTGCAAATTGTCTGGAATGCCCATGTCTTGGGCAAATTACGCGTTGCGGTTCTCCCATGCAATCGAATGGAAGATCGGCGGTCGCGAAGTTCCGAAGATGTTGACCAAATCCCGGCCGCACAGCATTGCTCCGCCCATGCGCATCGCCGCCCTCCTCCTTGCCGACGGAACCGGACGCCGCCTCGCCGACGCTGTGCCGACGCAGTTCGTCCAGCTCGGCGGCCGCGCGGTGGTGCATCATGCCGCCGAAGCGCTGCTGCCGCATGTAGCGGTGCTGCAGCCGATCGGCGATGCCGCCCTGCTGGCCGAGGCGCTGTACGGGCTCGACCTCGGCGACGCGATCCTGTGTCCCTCATTGCCAGGGGGTGGCACTCGCCAGCACAGCGTCCGCGCCGGACTGGAGGCTCTGGACGCGCTGCCGGCGGAGCAGCGCCCGGACCTGGTGCTGCTGCATGACGGCGCCCGCCCGCACGTCCCGGCCGAGCTGGTCCGGCGCGTCCTGACCGCCCTGGAACGCCATGACGGCGCCATCCCCTGCATCCCCGTCACCGACACGCTCAAGCGCTGCCGCGACGGCATGGTCGCGGGCACCGTTCCATCCGAAGACGTGGTGCGGGCGCAGACCCCGCAGGGCTTCCGCTTCGCCCTGCTGCGTGACCTTCATCGTGCCGCCGCCGACGGTCCGGCCCTCCTCGACGACTCCTCGCTGCTGCAGCGGGCCGGACACGCGGTGGCGCTGGTGCCGGGTTCCGAGGACATCCCGCCCACCGTCGAGGAGGATCCGATGCGACCCGAGCGGCTCATCGCCCCGGCCCCCCTGCCGCGTACCGGCACCGGCTTCGACGTGCACGTGTTCGCGCCGGACCGGCCCCTGATCCTGTGCGGCATCACCGTGCCGCACACCCGCGGCCTCGCCGGCCATTCCGACGCCGATGTCGGCATCCACGCCCTGTGCGACGCGATCTACGGCGCGCTGGCGGAAGGCGACATCGGGCGGCACTTCCCGCCCAGCGAGACCACCTGGAAGGACGCCGACAGCGCTCGCTTCCTGCTCCACGCCGCAGAGCGCATCGCCGCCCGCGGCGGCATGCTGGTGAACGCCGACGTCACCCTGATCTGCGAGCAGCCCAGGATCGGCCCGCATGCCGGCGCGATGCGCGAGCGCCTTGCCGCCCTGCTGCGGGTCGACCTCGACCGGATCTCCGTCAAGGCCACCACCACCGAGCGGCTCGGCTTCACCGGCCGCGGCGAAGGCATCGCAGCGCAGGCCTCCGCCACGGTTCTCCTGCCCTGATCACCCGAAGCGCGGCACCGGCTCGACCAGGACCATGCGCCGATCGCGCAGCAAACTAGGCAGGCCGTGCCGATCGACGGCATGGGATCTCGACGTCCCGCCTGACCCCCGGATGACGAAGTCGGAGTCGGTTCCAGGCAAGGCGTTGATCTGGTCCCGCAACTCGAGGCGGCGGAGCCACACCCGCGCCGACAGCACGTGTTGTCCCAGCCGGATCGGCACCACGAACGCGGTGCCCGGACGGAGCTGGCCGATCCGCACTCCATCGAGAACCACGTCCAGGCGGTAGAACGCCATCGGCTCGCAACACAGCGCCACCCGCAACCGGACCATGTCGGCCGGCGGCGGCCCTGCCGCGTCCTGCCGTCCGGCCTCGTCCACCGGACGCAGACGCATGTCCGGCGGCAGCCGCCTGGCCAACCACGCGAACCCAGCCACGGCCACACCCGGCCGCGACCGCCGCGGCGGCGATCCCGGCCCCTCCCAGGCCCGCTTGCGCCGCCATCCCAGCCGTCAACGCGGCAACCAGCATCACGCCGCCGCAGGCGCCCCACGCCGTGTCCCGCCGCCCGAACAGCAACGGCATCATCCCGACGCCGCCTTGAGGAGCAACCGGCGCCGCTGACGGAACCAGGCCAGCGACGTTGCCAGGGACACGAGCGCGAACACCCCGCCGAGCCCGGCGCACACCCCTGCCCCCACCAGGTCAGCGCCCGGCACGACCCCGCCCAGCGCCCGTCGGCTCAGCACCACCGGATCGTCCGTCACCGCGACGCCGCGGCGCCGCAACTCGACCAGCATCCAGCTCGGCAACGCACCCCGCGCCAGCCCGCCTTCCATAACCGGCGGAAGCGCATCCATCGCCTCGCCCGCCACCGTGGACCGCTTCTCCAGCACCACCACCGGGTCGCCGGTCGTCCAGCCGGCACCCGTCAGCGGCGTGTATGCCTCGCGATACAGCGTCTGCCGGATCGCATACTCGTGCAGCCAGGTGGCCTCGGGCCGGCGGATCGCATCGACCAGCCGGGCATAGCCGGGAAGCTCTCCATGCGCCCTCGCGACCGCGATCAGCGTCAGCTCGGGCAGCCGTGTCCCCGCGCCGCGGCTGCCGACCAGCACCACCAGCCCGAAGCCGATGCCGCCTGCAAGCAGGAACAACGGCGCCGCGATCAGCGCGCCACAGCCCAGGCGCAGCAGGGCCCAGGCCATCCGCTCCGGCGATGGTGGCCCACCCGTCGGAGGACTGGGCTGGTCGAGCCCCTGCCGCGCGGCGGGCGGGATCGGCTGTCCCGTCCGTCGCGATCCCAGCTGCAGCACGACCAAGGGGATGGCGAGAACCACGAAGCCGGGCAGGAACGAGAGCACGGGGTTGTCGTAACCCCAATGCCGTACCTGCCAGCCCGACGCCCACCCGGACGGCCCGACCTGCAACAGGGTACCCGCCAGCAGCACGCCGAAACCGCCCAGGCACCACAGCAGCATGACGGCACGTCCCACCGTCCTCCACCGCCCCGCATCGGGAAGTGGCGGTGGCGGAGCGCCGACGTTCGGCTCCGGCCTCTTCCCGGCGCCATGCCGCCGTCCGGGTCCGTGCCGGCTCATCGCCGCCCGCGTCAGGCCTCGTTGCGGAAGCGCCCTTCCATTGCAAACTGCGTCACCGGGTTGCGCCCGTTCGGCTCTTCCCGCCCCTGCATCGCTTCCGGCAGCAGTTCCTTGCTTCCACGCCGCCCGATCGCGATTGCCGCCTCCACCCGGTAGCCCTGCGGCACCTGCAGCTTGGCAAACGCCGTGTCCATGTCGAAGCCGACCATGGCATGCGCCGCCCAACCCGAGATGGAAGCCTGCAACGCCAGGTATGCGAAACCGGAACCGGTATCGAACGAGTGGCTATGCGACGGGATTTCCCGGTCCTTGCCGGGCGGCAGCAGCGTCGACTTCGACAACACCACCACCAGCGCCGACGCGCCCTTCGCCCAGGACTGGTTGTACTCGTTCAGCAGCCCGAACAGCGTGTCCCAGCTCGGCGTGTCGCGCAGCGC
>CAXTVX010000056.1:0-21928 GCA_964247755.1 uncultured Acetobacteraceae bacterium
GCGATCGGCTCCATCTTCGCCAGCCGCTTCACCCGGCTCTGCGCCTGCGCCGCCTTGGCAGCCGACGCCTTGAACCGGTCGACGAACGATTGCAGGTGCGCCCGCTCCGCCTCCTGCTTCACCCGCTGCGCACTCTGCAGCCGTATCCTCTCCGCACGCTGCTTCTCGAAGCTGTCGTAGCCGCCGGTATAGAGCTCCAGCTTGCGTTCGGTGATGTGCAGGATGAAGTCGACCGAGTTGTTCAGCAGCTCGCGGTCATGGCTGATGATCAGCGCCGAGTGCGGATAGCGCGCCAGCCGCGCCTCCAGCCACAGCGCACCCTCCAGGTCGAGATAGTTGGTCGGCTCGTCCAGCAGCAGCAGGTCTGGGGCGGAGAACAGCGCCGCCGCCAACGCCACCCGCATGCGCCAGCCGCCGGAGAACTCCGCCATCGGCCGGTCGAGGTCTGCGGTGGAGAAGCCGAGCCCGTGGAGGATCTCCGCCGCCCGGGCCGGAGCGGTATCCGCGTCGATCTCCATCAGGCGCGACCAGATCTCGCCCATGTGCTCGGGGTCGGCCGTGTCCAGCGAGGCCAGCAGCGACGCCCGTTCGGTATCCGCAGCCAGAATGGTGTCCAGCAGGCCCACCGGGGTGGCTGGATGCTCCTGGTCCACCGTCGCCATGCGCGCCGATCGCGGGATACCGAGCTCCCCACCATCCGGCTGCAGCTCGCCCTTGATCAGCTTGAACAGCGTCGACTTGCCGACCCCGTTTCGTCCCACCAGCCCGACCTTGGACGGGTTGGGCAGGGTCACCGAGGCACGGTCGAAGAAGCGCCGTCCCCAGGCGTTGAAGGTGAGTGCATCGATTTGCAGCATGGCGCCTTTCCGCAACCGGGGCCGCTTCTAGGCCACGGACACGGCCTGGGGCAACTCGACACGTCGCCGACGCCGCTCCGACGTCCCCGCGTCCTGGACCGCAGGGACGCCGGTTCCGCCAGGTGTCAGGCCGCCGCGGCGTGCCGGTTGATGCTGCCCTCCGCCAGGGCGCTCAGCTTGTGGTCGGTCGCCTTTTCCTCTTCCAGCGTCTGCTCCAGCAACTTGGCCATGTCAGCATGACCGAGCTGCTTTGCCAGCGCCGCCAGGGTGCCGTAGCGGGTGATCTCATAATGCTCCACCGCCTGTGCGTTCGCGATCAGCGCGGTGTGCAGCACTGCCTGGTCGCTGATGTCACCGAAGGTCTCCTTGGCTTCCTTGATGATGCCGTCGATCGCCTCGCAGGTGACCGCCTTCGCTTCGCTGCCATGGAGACGGAACACCTGCTCCAGCCGAGTGATCTGGTCTTCCGTTTCCTGCAGGTGGGTCTGGAACGCGTTCTTGATGCTCTGGTCGGTCGCCTTGGCGATCATCTGCGGCAACGCCTTGGTGATCTGGTGCTCGGCGTAATAGATGTCCTGCAGCATGTGCACGAACAGGTCGTCGAGCGTCTTGATCGGCTTGGTGAACAGGGCCATGAGCGGTCTCCTCCTTTGGATGACCAGGGCAACGACAAAACGGCGCGCCTGTTCGCTCCCCGCCCTGCACGAGCGCGTGTGGTTGGCCGCCAGCCCGCTCCTGCGTGGAGAACCACGATCGACCCTCCGGCCCGGCGCGCCCACCACCAGGCGGACCCCATGGTGAGCGACAACTCCGTCCCGGCTTCGGGACGCCGCCGAAGCGCCACCAGCCTGGCCGTCTCCCTTGCCTGCCTCCTGGTCCTGCCGGAACAGGCAAGGCCCGACCCGGTCGCCGCAACCGGAGTGCATCCGACACCCGCCGCACCTGCGCCCTCGACCCGCCAGCCGCCTTCGGTCCTGTTCGGCCCGCTGTACCGGGCGGTCGAACTGGCCTCGGTGTTCGCGGACCAGAAGACCTTCGCCGACGCGATCCCGGACCAGGACCCCGGGACCGTCATGGCCGACTACGACCGCGCCTCCTCCCGCCCCGGCTTCGACCTCAAGGCGTTCGTCGCCGCGCACTTCACCCTGCCGCAGCGCAAGCTCGTTCCCTTCAAGCCGCGGCCGGACCAGAGCGTCGGCGGCTACATCGCGACCATGTGGACCGTGCTGGAGCGTCAGCCCGACCCGGCCGGGCCCGCCTCCTCGCTGCTGCCGCTCCGCTTCCCTTATGTCGTGCCCGGCGGCCGGTTCAGCGAGATCTACTACTGGGACAGCTACTTCACCATGCTGGGCCTCCAGCGGGACGGCCATCCCGACCTCGCCCGGGACATGATCCGCAACCTGGCCTCCCTGGTCGACCGCTACGGCCACATCCCCAACGGCAACCGCACCTACTACCTCAGCCGCTCCGAGCCGCCCTTCTTCGCCTGCATGATCGATCTTCTGGCCGCCCATGACGGGCCTGCGACCTACCTGACCTTCCTGCCGGAGCTGCAGCGCGAGTACGACTACTGGATGGACGGCGTCGCCGGCCTTTCCCCCGGCCTGGCATTTCGTCACGTGGTGCGCCTGCCCGACGGCACGGTGCTGAACCGCTACTGGGACGACCGGGCCGTCCCGCGCGACGAGTCGTATCGCCAGGACGTGGAGACGGCGCAGCAGAGCGACCGGCCTGCGGCCGAACTATACCGCGACCTGCGCGCCGCCGGCGAAAGCGGCTGGGACTTCAGCTCGCGCTGGCTCGGCGACGGCCGTACCCTGTCCACGATCCGCACCACCGCCATCCTGCCGGTCGACCTCAACAGCCTGGTCGCGCACATGGAGCGGACCCTGTCGCACGCCTACGCCCTGAAAGGCGACAGCGGCCGCGCCGCACTGTATCGCACCCTCGCCGACCGCCGCGCCGACGCCATACGGCGGCTGATGTGGGACGACCGCGCCGGCGTGTTCACCGACTACGTGTGGACCGACCGCAGCCTGAGTCCCGTCGTCTCGATGGCAACCGCCATGCCTCTGTTCCTCGGCCTCGCCACGCCTACGGAAGCGCACCGGATCGCGGACAGCCTGCGCCGGCGACTGCTTCACCCCGGCGGGCTCGCCACCAGCCCGATGCCGAACGGCCAGCAATGGGACAGCCCGAACGGCTGGGCGCCGATGCAGTGGATGGCGGTGAATGGCCTGCGCGACTACGGCGAGACCGCGCTCGCCGCGACCATCGCCCAGCGCTGGATCGAGCGCGAGATCGCCGGCTACGCCCGGGACGGGGTGCTGCTGGAGAAGTACGACGTCCGTGCCGGCACCGCATCGGCGGATGCTGGCGGCAGCGGCGGGGAATATCCGCTGCAGGTCGGGTTCGGCTGGACCAACGGCGTGCTGGTCGCCCTGATGCAGCTCTACCCGCAAAAGACACGCGACAGCCTCGCCAGCCACCCGGCCGCGTCGGCGCCGGCGGGAGACGGCCCGCCCCCTGCCGACGCCGGTGCGGTTGACAGCCCGAGGCCGGCGGCTACCGTCCGGAGATGCCGCCGGATGCCACCGACCGGCAGCTCATCGAGCTGCTGACCGACAATGCGCGCCTGCCCGCCGCCGTGCTCGGCCGCAGGCTCGGCTTGTCGCGCACCACGGTGCAGGGCCGGATCGAGCGCCTGGAGCGCAACGGCACCATCCTCGGCTACACCGTGCGTGCGGCGTCTCCCGCCGCCGAGCAGGCGGTTCGGGCGCACGTGCTGATCACCCTGGCGCCGAAGCAGACCGCCTCGGTGGAGGCGATGCTGCGCAAGCTTCCCGCCGTGCGCGAGCTGCATGCAGTGAGCGGCGCCGTCGACCTGATCGCTGTCGTAAGCGGAGCCTCCACCGCAGAGCTCGACGCGGTGATCGACCGCATCGGCGCGCTCGACGGCGTGCTGCGCACCACCTCCATGATCCTCCTGTCCACCCGCTTCTCGCGCTAGGGCTTCCCCATGCCGCACGCCGCCCTCGTCGATCCCGACATCCTTCGCGCCCGGTTCTCGGACGCGCTGTCGGGGATGTATCGCCGCGAGGTGCCGCTCTACGGCGACCTGCTTGCCCTGGTCGCCCGCACCAACCGCCTCGCCTCGGACGACGCCGACCACCGCCTGGAGGTCGAGCGGCACGGCGCGATCCGGCTCGGTACTGCGCACGAGCTGGCCCTGGTCGCCCGGCTGTTCGCCGTGCTGGGCCTCCGACCGGTCGGCTACTACGACCTCGCCCCGGCCGGGGTGCCGGTGCATTCCACCGCCTTCCGCCCGATCACCGCGCGGGGGCTGGCGACCAGCCCGTTCCGCGTCTTCACTTCCCTGCTCCGGCTCGAGCTGATCGCCGACCCGGAGCTCCGCGAGCAGGCCGACGCGATCCTGTCCCGGCGGCGGATCGCCACCCCCCGACTGCTCGAGCTGCTGGCGCTGGCCGAAGCGGAGAACGGCCTGCCGCAGCCCGACGCGGACGCGTTCATCGCCGAGGCGCTGCACGTGTTCCGCTGGCACCGCACCGCCGCGGTGGACGCCACCCTCTACGCCCGGCTGAAGGCGGCGCATCCCCTGGTCGCCGACGTGGTCTGCTTCCGCGGCCCGCACCTCAACCACCTGACCCCGCGCACCCGCGACATCGACGCGGCACAGGCGGCGATGCGGGACGCCGGCATGAACCCGAAGGCGGTGATCGAGGGGCCGCCGCGCCGGCAGGTGCCGATCCTGCTCCGGCAGACCAGCTTCCAGGCCCTGCAGGAGCCGGTGCTGTTCCCCGGCCCGGAGGGTGACGACGCCGGCACCCACACTGCCCGCTTCGGCGAGATCGAGCAGCGCGGCGCTGCCCTCACCCCCGAAGGCCGCAGCCTCTACGACTGGCTGCTTACCCAGGCGCAGGCCGCCATCGCCGACGGTGCGCCGCACGAAGCGACCCTGCGCCGGGTGTTCGCCGGGTTCCCCGACCACGCGGACAGCCTGCGCGAGGCCGGCCTCGCCTTCTTCCGACCAGACACGTCGGAACCGATCCTGTACGAGGACTTCCTTCCCGTCAGCGCCGCCGGTATCTTCCGCTCCAACCTCGGCCGCGGCGACCGCCCCGACGCGCTGGCGGGCGGCGAACGGAGCCGGTTTGAGGCAGCGCTCGGAGCCAGGGTGCTGGACGAGATGGCGCTATACGCCGCGGAGGCGGAAGGTCGGGCCACCGCCGATCGGTCCGCGCCACCCCCTGTTCCCTGAAGGTCGAGCTGCTCGCCCGGACCCTCCGGACCCTGTCCTCAGTCGCGCAGCATCCGCGACAGCGCGAGCAGGATCGCTGCCGTCGCACCCCAGATGTCCTCCTCCGGATGCGGCCATGACCAGGAACCGGCGCGCGGTCCGGCCTCGATCAGGCGCGGCGCCTCGGGATCAGCCAGCACCGCCAGTGGCAGCCCAAAGATCGCCGCCACCTCTCCTTCCGAGGCGCACCAGGTGGCCTGCGGCGACAGCAGCGCCACCACCGGCACGATGCTGAACTCCCCGGCATGGGTCTCCTGCTGCGGCAGCCGGCCCAGCACCTCCACCAGCTGCGGATCGATTCCGACCTCCTCCTGTGCCTCGCGCAGCGCGGTCGCGACCGCGTCGGCATCCTCGGAGTCGGCGCGGCCGCCGGGAAAGCTGACCTGGCCGGGATGATGGCGCAGCAGCGCAGAGCGTCGCGTCAGCAACACGCAGGGCGGCCCGAGCATGATCGGCACCAGCACCGCGGCCCGGCCGGTGCCCGCCTCCGGCCCGGGCCAGGGCGACGGCCGCGCCGGCGCCAGCCCGCTCAACCGCAACCGCAGCCAGCGCTCCGTGGGAGGATCCGGGCAATCCATGAGACAGGGGGTCCGTTCGCAGCCGGCGTCACTGCGGACGCCCGATGGCGGCTCCGTAGAGCACCGGCCCGGTCGGAAGGCCAGTGGGAGAACCGCCAGCCGGCTCCAGGCTGACCAGAATCTGCGCCGGTCCCACCGGCAGCCGGTCCGCGGCAAGGCGCACGCCACCTGCCGGCAGCACGCCGAGCGGCTTCGGCAGCTTCGCCCCCTCGGCCAGGGCCCACAGCTCCAGGTCGCGTCCCGCCGGCACCGGCGCCGGATGGATCGGTACCACGTCCAGGCTGCCGTCGCGCGCGGCTTCCAGCACGAAGGCCGGACTCGCCGCCCCGACCGGCGCCAGCACCGCGACCGGAACCCCGGCCGGCGGCCGGATGGACAGCGCAATCCCGGAGGCGGCCGCCGCGAGCACGCCGGCGGCGGCGATGCCACGCCAGAGTGGCAGGCTGCGCAGGAGACCCGGACGCCGGTTCCCGACCGCGCCGGCTCCGGGCCGCCGGTCCGCGCTCGCGAACGCGGTCGCCGCGATCCGCGGCCAGAGCCCCGCCGGCGGCGCCACCGCCGCCACCGCCGACAGCAGCGGCGCCAGCCGGCTTTCCCAGTCGGCGATCGCGCCCGCCAGCGCCGGATCGCCCTCCGCCTCGACCTCGACCCGCATGGCCTCGTCGCGCGGCAGCGTGCCCAGCACGTATTCGCCGGCCAGCGCCGTCAGCGCCTCGTCCGGCTCCGAAAACGGGCCCGCGCCGCTCATGCCTCGAGGCAGCGCCGCAGGCCGAGCAGCCCGCGGCGCACCCAGGACTTCACCGTGCCGAGCGGCGCCCGCAGCCGCGACGCGAGCTCGACATGCGACAGCCCGTCCATGAACGCCAGCACGACCGCCCGCCGCTGCGCCTCCTCCAGCTCCTCCAGGCAGCGGTGCAACGCTTCGCTGTCCGCCTTCCCGGCGAGCCGGTCGAGCGCGTCCGGCGCATCGTCCGCCTCCTCCTGCCGCTCGATGCCGTACTGCTCGCGGCTGCGCCTGCGCAGGATGTCGATCGCGCGGTAGCGCAGCAGGCTGGCGAGCCAGGCCTCGCCGGCATTGCGCGACGGGTCGAACCGGGCTGCCCTGCGCCACACCTGCACGAATGCGTCGTGCATCGCGTCCGATGCCAACGCCGGTTGCTGCAGCAGCCGGAGCGCCAGCCCGTAGAGCCGCGGCGACTGCAGCTCGTACAGGCGATGGAACGCCGTCTGGTCACCCTCCGCGCAGGACCGCAGCAGCCGAGTGATCTCGGTCTCGGCGGCGGGCTCCCCTCGCTCGTCCATGCTCCGCCACGACCCCTTCAGGAAGGTGAGCAGCATAAACCAGTCTGGCGCGGCGGCCAGGGTGATCATCGGGCACGGACACAGGATCGGACGCGCATCATGCCATCGTTACGATCCGCAGCCGTTTCCGGATGCTCTCAGCTGCGCAGGAAGGCGAGGCAATCGTGCAGGGTGGGGGCCAGCGACCGGAGCGGCCGGGCGATCGCGCCCACGATCCCGAGATGGTCCACTCCCGGATAAAGCCGCTCCTCGACAGGGCCGGCGTCGGCCCGGATCCGGGCGGCGAGCCGGATCGTGTTCGCCGGCATCACCGTTCCGTCCGCGGTGCCGGCCGCCAGCAGCATCGGCGGGTTCCGCCCGTCGACATGGCTGATCGGCTGCGTCGACGGACCGGCCGGGCCAGGCCCGAACACCGCCCGTAGCTCGTCGCTGTGCAACGGCAGGAAGTCGTACGGCCCGGCCAGCCCGACCACACGCGACAGGTCGCGGCTTGGCGACAGCCCCACCGCTCCCAGCAGGGACGGGTCGAGCGCCAGCATGGCCGAATTGTAGGCGCCGGCCGAG
This sequence comes from uncultured Acetobacteraceae bacterium, assembly GCA_964247755.1. GTDB lineage: Bacteria > Pseudomonadota > Alphaproteobacteria > Acetobacterales > Acetobacteraceae > Lichenicola. Next base: position 7,620 of record CAXTVX010000056.1, read on the forward strand.
TGTCCGATCAGCGCCGGCGCCGACGGAAGGCCGCCGTAGCCGGCGATGTTGGCGCGTGTCCAGGCCAGCGCCAGCGCGCAGTCCTGCAGGAACACCGGATAGCGCACCTGCGGCCACAGCCGGTAGTCCGGGATCACGGTCAGGATGCCATGCGCCGCGAACGCGTCGCCGACGAAGCGGTACATCGCGCGGTCGCCGCTGTCCCACGCGCCGCCATACAGGAACATCATCACCGGAAACGGCCCGCTGCCGGTCGGCCGGTAGATGTCGAGGCGCTGTCGCACCTCCAGCCCGAACCGGACGCCCTCCGCGGCGAGCCGGTCCGGCGCCAGCACGTTCAGCACCGACGCTGGCGAGCATCCAGACAGCAACAATCCACCAGCGCCCGCCCCGAGCCCGCGGCGGAACAGCACCGGCCCGGGCCCCACAGCCACGCGCCTCACGATCGGATCGGTTTTTGTTGCACAGTCGAGAACGCCCGTCCGCCCGACGCGGACGCGCCGATCCGGCATCCGGACGTCTAGATGCCCGAGGTTTCCATTTGTTTAACGGCAGCGATCGATCCGGCCCGCTTCCCGGCCTTGCGGTCAGCCGGACAGCGGCCGGGCTACCTCCTCCAGCGACTTGCCCTCGCAGTCGACCCCGAACCGCAGCGCCATCGCCCCCGCCGCCAGCATCAGCAGCGCCGCCGCGCCATAGCCCAGCGACAGCGGCACCCGGCCGCCCATCTGGATCAGCCGGGCGAACAGGTAGGGCGCGCCGACGCCACCGATCAGCGTGCCCAGCACATAGAAGATCGAGATCGCCATCGCCCGCGTTTCCAGCGGGAAGATCTCGCTCGCGGTCAGGTAGGCGGCACTGGCGGCGGGCGAGGCGAAGAAGAAGATCGCCATCCAGCCGAGCGTCTGGGTCACCGCGGTGAGCTGCCCGCCCGCGAACAGCACGGCCACGCCCAGCATCAGCACGCCTGCCGTGCCGAAGGTGGCGAAGATCATCCGCCTGCGGCCCACGGTGTCAAACAGCCGTCCCAGCAGGAACGGGCCCAGAACGTTGCCGATCGTCAGCGGCAGGATGAACAGCCCGACCCGCCCGGGCAGCACCCCTTCGTCATGGGTCAGCACCTGGCCATAGGTGAAGAACACCGCGTTGTAGAGGAACGCCTGCGCCACCATCAGCAGCAGCGCCAGCGCCGAGCGCATCTTGTAGCCGCCGATCATCGCCGCGAAGATCAGGCGGAAGCTGAAGTTGCGACGCGGATGCACCGTGATCGTCTGGCACACCGGCTCCGGCGGCACTCCGGTCGCGGTTTCCACCCAGGCCTCGATCTGCCGCGTCGTTGCCTCCGCCTCCTCGACGAAGCCGTGGGTGAGCAGCCAGCGCGGGCTTTCCGGCACCCAGTGCCGCAGGAACAGCACCACGAACGCCATGGCCCCGCCGGCGGCGAAGCCGATTCGCCAGCCATGCGCCGAGATGCCCTGGCCCGTCAGCAGCAGCGCCACCACCGCTCCCGCCGCCGCCCCGATCCAGAACGACCCGTTCACGAACAGGTCGACCCGACCACGCACCTTGGCCGGGATCAGCTCGTCGATCGCCGAGTTGATCGCCGCATATTCGCCGCCGATCGCGAAGCCGGTCAGGAAGCGGAACAGCACGAAGCTCATCGGCCCCCAGGCGCAGGCGGTGCCGAACACGCTCACGATGTACAGCCCGAGCGTCACGTTGAAGATCCGCTTGCGCCCGATCTGGTCGGTCAGCCGGCCGAACAGCAGCGCGCCCAGCACCGCGCCGGTGAGGTAGGCGGAAGCGGCGCTGCCCACCTGCGTCATCGACAGCCCGAGCGTGCGCTTGTCCTGCAGCGTCGGCCCGATCGAGCCGACGATGGTGACCTCCAGCCCGTCCAGGATCCAGGTGATCCCGAGCGCCGACACCACCAGCATGTGGAAGCCCGACCAGGGCAGCCGGTCGAGCCGGGCCGGGATGTCGCTCTCGACCGCAGGCAGCGCGTCGGTGGAAGCCATCCGGTGCTATCCCCCGATCCGCGCGACCAGCGCGTCCACCACCGACGGGTCGGCCAGGGTGGACACGTCGCCGAGCTGCTCGTGCTCGCCGGTCGCCACCTTGCGCAGGATGCGCCGCATGATCTTGCCCGAGCGCGTCTTCGGCAGATCCGGCACCAGCAGCACCCGGTCCGGCACCGCGTAGCGACCGAGCATGTGCCCGACATGGCGCGCGATCTCCGCCTCCAGCGCCGGCTCGGCCTCGCCGCGCAGGATCACGAACGCCATCAGCGACTGCCCCTTCACCGCATGCGGCACGCCGATCACGGCACTTTCCGCCACCGCCTCGTGCGACCCGATCGCTGCTTCCACCTCGGCCGAGCCGATGCGGTGGCCGGACACGTTGATCACGTCGTCCACCCGCCCGGTGATCCAGTAATAGCCGTCCCGGTCCCGACGCGCGCCATCGCCGGAGAAGTAGAGCCCCGGATGGGCCGAGAAGTAGGTCTGTACGTAGCGCTCGTGGTCGCCCCAGACCGTGCGGGCCTGCCCGGGCCAGGAGCGGGCAAGGCACAGATGTCCTTCCGCCTCGCCCTCCGACACCGTGCCGTCCGGGCCCACCAGCACCGGGCACACGCCCGGCAGCGGCAGGGTGGCCGAGCCTGGCTTCTGCGCCACCGCACCCGGCAGCGGCGCGATCATGATGCCGCCGGTCTCGGTCTGCCACCAGCTGTCCACCAGCGGGCAGCGCCCACGGCCGACCTGCTCGTGGAACCACAGCCAGGCTTCCGGATTGATCGGCTCGCCGACAGAACCCAGCACGCGCAGGCTGTCGCGCGTGCTGGCGTCGAGCACCGACGGGTCCTCGCGCATCAGCGAGCGGATCGCGGTCGGCGCGGTGTAGAAGCCGCTCACCCGGTGCTTGTCGATCACACCCCACCAGCGCCCCGGCTCCGGCCAGGACGGCGTGCCCTCGAACAGCAGCGTGGTGCCGCCGTTGCTCAGCGGGCCGTACACCACGTACGAGTGCCCGGTCACCCAGCCGAGGTCGGCGGTGCACCAGAACACGTCGCCCGGCCGGTGGTCGAACACGATCTCCTGCGTCAGGCTGGCCCAGAGCAGGTAGCCGCCGGTGGTGTGCAGCAGCCCCTTCGGCGCGCCGGTGCTGCCGGACGTGTACAGGATCAGCAGCGGGTCCTCCGCCGCCATCTCCTCCGGCGCGCAGTCCGGCTCCGCTTCGCCGACCAGGCACCGGTAGTCGAGGTCGCGCCCGGCCCGCATCGGCACCGTGGCGTCCGTCACCGGAACCACCAGCACCTGCCGCACCGGGTTGTCGCCCTCCGCCTCCAGCAGCTCCAGCGCCGTGTCGGCCAGCGCCTTGAGCGCGATCCGCCTGCCGCCGCGCCTGCCCTCGTCTGCCGTGACCAGCAGTACCGCCCCGCTATCGCGCAGCCGGTTCGCCACGCCAGCGGCGGAGAAGCCGGCAAACATCACCACGTGCACCGCGCCGATCCGGGCGCAGGCCAGCATCGCCACCACCCCCTCCACCACCATTGGCAGGTAGGTCGCCACCCGGTCGCCGCGACGCACCCCCATCGCCTTCAGCACGTTGGCCAGCCGGCACACCTCGGCATGCAGCGCGCGGAAGCTGACGTGGCGCACGTCGTCCTCCGCCTCGCCCTGCCAGATCAGCGCGATACGATCGCCATCCTCCGGAAGGTGTCGGTCGAGGCAGTTGACCGATGCGTTCAGGATGCCGTCGGAGAACCAGGACAGCCGCACTTCGCCCTCGAAGCCGCCGCTGCCGGCCAGCGTCGGCATGCGGAACCAGTCGAGCCGGCGCGCCTGCTCCAGCCAGAACGAGTCCGGGTCGTGCAGCGCGTGGTTGGTCATCAGCCCGTGCCGCACGGCGTTGACGTGCGCGGACGCGGCCAGGTCCGGCTTCACGTGGAACATCTCGTCGGTCATGCCCGTTTCCGCTCCGCTTCCCGCGACGTTTTCCGCCACGTTTTCCTGGCGGCCGGATGTGCCACCGGCTTGTGCTGCTTTGGGCGGTATGGTCGGCCTGCCCGCCACCCGCGGTCAACCACGGCCGCCTCAGGCCAGGCCGAGCCCCGCCAGCATGCCATAGACGAACGCCACCGCCGCCAGCGCCCCGCCGAGGAAGAGCAGCCAGAACAGGCGCGTCACCATGAACAGCCCGACCAGCACGATCGCGATCTGCAGCCCGCGCACGCTGCGCTCCAGCCCCTCGTGCAGGTGCAGCGCGTGGTCGCGCGCGCCCTCCTCGGCCTGGGCCCGGGCCGCGATCTGGCGCATCCCCTCATGCCCGGGATCGTCGGCAAGCTGCGCCGCGGCACTGCGATCTGCCGCCGCCATCCGCGCAATCCGGTCGGCCCTGGCCGGCGGCGTCGGCTCGGGCAGCAGGGCCGCCTCGCCGTCCAGCACGTCCGCCGCGTCCAGCATCACCGTGCGTCGCACCGACTTGCCCTGGTACTGCGACCACAGGTCGGACGCCGCCACGTCGTGCGCCAGGTAGGCAGTCTGCTGGTCGCCGGCATCCATCTCCACCACCACCGCGGTTGCGGCGATCACCGCCACCAGCACTGCGGCCAGCCTGGTCGATCGCGGTGCGGCCGCGTGATCAGGACCGCCGTGCCCGTGCGCGTGCTCGAGGCTGTCCTGGGCCATCTCGACGTTGTCCAACGCTTCCTCCCTGGCAGTCCGGCGACGACGGTGCTCGCGATTTCATGATCCTGCCATGGCGGGACGGATGGCAACGATCCGGCCTACAACGCCATTCTAGAAAGGTAACGAACCCGACCGTGTTGCCGACCGGCATGAAAAATGGGACCGTTGCCGTCGAGCGACGAATGGCTCAGGATCGAGACTGAGTCCCGCGCAAGACGGGACCGGGCAGGCAGCCGCCAGGAGGCGGCAGGGGGATCAGAACGATGCAGACCAATTTGACCATGCAGGACCTTTCCGACATCCGCGACGCCGTGCCGCACCTCGACCTCGTGTCGATCCGTGCGCTGCGCCGCGCCGGCTTCGACCTCGTCCGCTCCGAGCCCGAGCCGTCCGAGTCGCGCGTGCTGTGGTCGTTGATCCCGCGCCCGATGACCAGTTCGTTGCTGCACGGCGAGCACGCTGCCGCCGAGTAGGGCCAAGTCCCGCACCCTTCCCGGCTGGTGCCGGGAAGTGGTGTCAGCCGCGGAGCAGGACCGCCGGGCTCGCCGCCAGCGCCCGGCGGGTCGCCAGATATCCTGCCACCAGCATCAGCAGAATGGCCCCGGCACCCACTCCCGACAGCGTCCACGGCAGGAAGATCCAGCGCGACCGCAATACTTCGCGCATCAGCAGCCAGCTCAGCCCGCCGCCGATCACGCCGGCGCAGAGACCGGCCACCACCCCCAGCACCGCGAATTCGACCAGCCAGGCCGCCCGGAGCTGGGGACCCGTCGCCCCCAGCACACGCAGCACCGCCGCCTCGGCCACCCGCTGCCGTTGCGCCGCCGCCAGCGTCGAGGCCAGCACCAGCGCGCCCGAGAGCAGCGCCACCCCGCCGATCGCCGCCAGCGCCCAGGCCAGCCGGCCGACGATGCTGCCGAGCTGCGCCAGCACGTCCGCCACCCGGATCCCGGTCACGTTCGGCAGCGCGTCGGTCACCGCCGCCAGGATCGACGCGTCGCCGGCCGATGTGCCGTTCGAGGCGACGGTGGCGACCATCGAGTGCGGCGCCGCAGACAGCAGGCCCGGCGAGGCGATGAACGCGAAGTTGAGCTGCAGCGAGCGCCAATCCACGTTGCGCAGGCTGGCCACGCGCAGGTCGACGTCGCGCCCGAGCACGTTCAGCCGGATCACCGAGCCGACATGCACCCCCCAGCCCGCGGCCAGGCCGGCATCGAACGACAGCAGCGGCGGCCCGTCATACCCAGCGGGCCACCAGCGCCCCGTTGCCATGTGCGTACCCGGCGGCGGCGTGGCCGCGATCGTCAGCCCCTGGTCGCCGCGCAGCGCCCAGCGCGTCCCGGGCGTGGCCGCCACCCGCTCCGCCGGCACCCCGTCCACCGCCACCACCCGCTCGCGCAGGCTCGGCAGCGAGCGCACCTCCCCTGCCGACGGCACGCCGTGCACCACCGCCGCGAAGTGCGGCATCTCGTCCGGCTGTATGTCGATGAAGTAGAACGACGGCGCATGCTTCGGCAGCTGGTCGAACAGGGACGCGCGCAGGTCGCCCTGCGCCAGCGCAATGGTCGCCAGCACCGTCAGCCCCGCGCCGAGCGCCAGCAGCATCTGCCCCGCCGGCGCCGCCGGCCGTCCCAGCGCCGCCAGCCCGAGCCGCACTGCCATGCGCGGCACGCCAGGTCCCGCCGCCGGCCGCGGCAGCGACCGCGCCGCGGCGGTCAGCCCGAACGCCGCCAGCCGGAACAGCAGCAGCACCAGCCCGGCCACGACGCAGAACCCGAACGCCAACCGGCGGTCCGGCGCGGTCAGCACCGCCAGCAGCACCAGCAGCGCCACCAGCCCGGCTTGGGCCCCCCAGGTCGCGATCCGCCGTTCCCCGGGCCCGGCCAGTCCCGCCGGCCCGCGGAACAGCACCGAAGGCGGCACCGACACCGCCCGGAGCAGCGGCGACAGCGCGAACAGCGCCGCCACCGCGACGCCGAACGCGGATGCCAGCAGCACCGGCGCCCATTGCAGCCCTTCGTGCGGCGCCACCGGCAGCAGCCCGCCCAGCGCCCGCACCGCCAGCGGCGGCAGCACCAGCCCCACCGCCATCCCAAGCACGATGCCCACCGCGCAGAGCCCCGCCACCTGCAGCCCGACCACCAGCGCCGCCAGACGCGGCGTCGCCCCCACCGCCCGAAGCACCGCGACCGTCCCGATCCGCGACTCCAACCAGCTCGACACCCCTGCCGCCACGCCCATGCCACCCAGCAGCAGCGCCGCCAGCGCGATCAGCGTCATGAACAGCGCCACCTGCCCCACCGCCCGTGTCAGCGCCGGCGCCGCGTCGTCGATGTCGCGCACGCGCCAAGCCTCGCCGGGAAACGCCACCGCCACCGCCTGCGCCAACGCCTGCGACCGGCCGAGCCGCGCCCGTGCCGTCTCACGCGCCGGCCCGTCCGGCAACGCCACACGCAGCGACGTGGTCAGCAGCGTGCCCGGCCGCACCAGCCCCGCCGCGTCCAGCGCACTGCGCGCGATCATCACCGGCGGCGCCAGGGCTGTCTGTCCGGCCGAATCCGGCACCTTGTCCAGGTTCGGCAGGACGCGCAGGCGCTCGTCGCCGATCCGCACCATCCCGCCCGGCTTCAACCCGAGCCGGTCCGCCACCAGCGGGTCCGCCGTCAGGCCAGGCAAGGGTGTGGATCCGGCCAGCGCCGCCTGCAGCTCCTTGCCGCCGTCCAGCGCCGCTGCGCCCACCAGCGGATACGCCCCGTCCACCGCCGACAGCTCCACCAGCATGCGCCGCCCATCCGGCCCGTAGGCCATGGTGCGCATCCGCACCACGATGGAGGTCCGCGCGCCGCGGCCCTGCAGGAAGCGGGGCAGCTCCGGCGGCAACGGCTCGTTGTCCTCGATCGCCAGGTCGCCGCCCAGAATCGCCCGCCTCTGCTCGGCCACCCCCTGCTGGATCGCGTCGCGCAGGCCGCCGATGGTGCCGATCGCCGCCACCCCGAGCGCCAGGCACAGCAGCACGATGCCCATGCCGCGGAGCGCGCCGCGTCCGCCGCGCCAGTCGCGCAACGCCAGACGCAGCGCCAGCCGGACGGTGCCCGACGTCGCCGCCCTGCCGCTCATGCGGCCGCCGCCTCCGGCACGAACAACCGCCCGTCCGCCACCGCGAGCCTGCGATCGCAGCGCGCCGCCAGCGCCGCGTCATGGGTGATCAGCAGCAGCCCGGTGCCGTGCGTCCGCTGCAACGTGAACAGCAGCGCCTGTACGGTGTCGCCGGTGCGGGCGTCGAGATTGCCGGTCGGCTCGTCGGCCAGCAGCAGCGCCGGACGCGGCGCGAACGCGCGCGCGATCGCCACACGCTGCTGCTCGCCGCCCGAGAGCTGCCCCGGCAGGTGCCCGAGCCGCTGCCCGAGCCCGACCTCGCGCAGCGCCGCCTCCGCCACCGCGAACGCGTCCCTGCGTCCCGCCAGCTCCAGCGGCACCGCCACGTTCTCCAGCGCGGTCATGGTCGGGATCAGGTGGAACGACTGGAACACGATGCCGATGTTCCGGCCGCGGAACCGGGCGCGCGCGTCCTCATCCAGCGTCGCCAGGTCGATGCCGTCCACCAGCACCTCCCCCCGGCTCGGCCGCTCCAGCCCGGCCAGCAGCATCAGCAGGCTGGTCTTGCCGGAGCCGGACGGCCCCACCACTCCCACGGACTCGCCAGCCGACACCGTCAGCGACATGGCCCGCACGATGTCGAGCGCCTCTACCGGCCCCGCCCTGCCGCGCTTCGTGTTGACCGCACCGGGGCGCGCGGGCACCGTCAGCCAGAGGTTGCGCGCTTCCACGAGTGCGGGCCGGTCACCCGAAGGCATCTGTCCATCCATGAAGGCTCCATATGGCCGCGCCCAACGTTCCACCAAGGGACGTGGCGGCAGGCTCCGCCGGATCACCGCCGCCCTGCTGCTGTCCTTCGGAGCCACCACGGCAGTGAACGCCGATCCCTCGCCGCGCACGGTCCGGATCTTGGCGCTCGGCGACTCCCTGACTGCCGGCTATGGCCTGCCGCACGACCAGGGCTTCGTGGCACAGCTCCAGGCAGCGCTCGACAGGGCGGGCGCACACGCCACCGTGCTCGACGCCGGCGTGTCGGGCGACACCAGCGCCGGTGGCCTCGCCCGGCTGGACTGGGCGCTGGGCGATCATCCGGACGCCGCGATCGTGGAGCTTGGCGCCAATGACGGGCTGCGCGGGCTCGATCCCGGCCAGATGGAGCGCAACCTCGCGGCCATCCTCGACCGCCTGTCCGCCCGCCACATCCCGGTGCTGCTCAGCGGCATGTACGCGCCGCCCAACCTCGGCATGCCCTACTTCCACGCGTTCCGGGCCGTGTTCGACCGCCTGTCGCGTCGTCCCGGCCTGATCTACGACCCGTTCTTCCTCCAGGACGTTGCCGGCAACCACGCCCTCAACCAGGGCGACGGGATCCACCCGTCGCCACCTGGCGTCACCATCATCGTGCGCCGCCTGACCCCGATGGTGCTGCGCCTGGTCGATGAGGCCCGCGCGCGGCCGGCGGCCGGCTGAGGAGCCAGACGATGGACTGGAACACCGGACCCGCGCCCAAGCGTCCCTGGTCGCTCTCGGTCATTAGCCCGAAGGCGATCGCGATCAGCCTCGGCTGCCTGCTGGTCGCCGCCTGCATCCTCAGCACCGGCTACGAGGTGCAGCCGAACCAGCGCGCGGTGATCACCAATGCCGGCGCCTATGCCGGCATCGCCGACCCCGGCTTTCACCTCAAATGGCCGTTCTTCGGCGCGGTGCACTACTTCCCGACCGACACGCAGCAGTTCGAGACGCCGCAGCTCAACACCTACACCATCGACAACCAGGAGATCGACGCGGTGCTGACGGTGCAGTACCAGGTCCCGGTGGACGAGGTCGGCTACCTGTTCGTGCACAACCAGGGCTACGAGCAGAACCTGCGCTCGATGGTGATCAACGAGTGGAAGATCGCCGCCGGCACCGTCAACGTCAGCGACGTGGCCGAGAAGCGCGGCGCGCTGGTGTCGCGCGTCGACGCGGTCGTCAAGGAGCGGGCTCGGGCGCTGTATCACCTCGACGTCACCGACGTGCAGCTCACCAACCTCGACTACGCCCAGAGCTTCCGCGACGCCCAGGCCCAGGCAGCGGTGGTCAAGACCCAGATCGAGCAGGCGCAGGGGCTGCAGCGCAAGGCACAGATCGAGGCCGATACCGCGCGCATCACCGCGTCGGGCCAAGCCAACCAGGCGATCGAGCAGGCCCGCGGTTTGGCCGAGTCCACCCACCTGCAGGCGGACGCCACCTCCTACGCGACGCAGAAGAACGGCGAAGCCCAGGCCGCCGCCACCCGCCTGCTGGCGGCCGCCGTGGCATCGGATGCGGCGCTCGCCGACTATACCCGCGCCCAGCGTTGGGACGGCCGCCTGCCGAGCTCGATCTACGCCGGCGCCCCGATCCCGTTCCTGCAGACCGGGCACTAGGCCGTCCGGGCGCTCATCCCAGCGTCCGGATCGGCGTCCCCGCCAGCCAGGCCTCGATGTCCTCCAGCCCCTCGCCAAAGAAGGTGCGGTAGTTCCGCTCCGACACGTAGCCGAGATGCGGCGTCGCCAGCACGTTGGTCAGACGCCGGAACGGATGGTCGGCCGGCAGCGGCTCGGTCTCGAACACGTCGAGTGCAGCACCCGCGATCCATCCCTCCTGCAGCGCCTGCACCAGCGCCGCCTCCTCCACGATTGGCGCACGGGCGGTGTTGACCAGGAACGCCTCCTTGCGCATCCGACGCAGCTCCTCCGCCCCGATCAGCCCGTGCGTCGACGGCGACAGCACCAGGTGGATGCTCACGAAGTCGCTCGATGCCAGCAGCGCCTCCTTCGACGACGCCAGGACCGCCCCCGCAGCCTCGGCACGTTCCGCCGTCAGGTTCGGGCTCCAGGCGACGATCCGCATCCCGAACGCCTGCCCGATCCTGGCGACGTCGCTGCCGATCCTGCCGAGGCCGACGAGGCCGAGCTGGCGCCCGTCGAGGTCGATGCCGACGCTGTCCTGCCACCGCCCGTTCGCACGCAGGCTCGCGTTCTCCGGCACGATCCGGCGCGCCAACGCCAGGATCAGGCCCCAGGTGAGCTCCACCGGCGGCCGTAGGCTCCCCCCGGTGCCGCACACCACGACCCCGTTGGCCCGCGCCGCGTCCAGGTCGACCGCCGCGTTGCCCATCCCGCTGGTGACCAGAAGCCGGAGCTTCGGCAGCCGGTGCAGCAGGCTGGCCGGGAACCGGGTGCGCTCGCGCATGATCACCACGATCTCGGCGTCCGCCAGCCGCGCCGCCACCGCATCCTCGTCGGCAAGGACGTCGCGGACGCTGGACACCGCCACCTGGCCGGCGAGGCGCCCCCAGTCGGCGAAGCCGAGCGCCGCATCCTGGTAGTCGTCGAGAATGATGCAGGTCTTCACGGGAACCCCTTCTACCGGCTGCGACCGATCACGCTGCCCGGATCGCCGCCCAGCTGGCGATGGCGCTCGCCGCGGTCGTAAGGCCACCATAGCGCGCATAGATCGACGCCGCCTGCTTCGCCGCTGTCTCGATGTTCCCGGAAGGATTGTCGATCTGCGGATCCGACGCGTTGCGTATCGCGTGGAAGGTGACGTGCGGGAACGCGGACAGCGCCTGCGCCACCATCGCATCGCCCATGTCGCAGGCCTGCCCCAGCCCTTGCAGTCCATAATGGTCGGTGGAGTCATCGAACGCGAACACGTCGGTGGTGACGATCGCGTCGGCCTTGGTCGCGAACACCTCCGGTGCTGCGCGCGCTCCCGGGATCCGCGCCGCGTTCACCCCGGTCAGCGCCGGCGTGAGCAGCGCCAGCGCCGCGGCGGACAGCGGCGTCGCCGCGTAGGATGCGGTCGCCCAGGGCTCCGCCTTGAACTGCGCGTGGCAGTCGAACCGCACCGTGCCACCCGCCACCACGTCGCCGAGCTTCACCCCGGCGCCAATGCCCCCGCCGGTCCCGGTGGTGATGAAGGTGGCAGGCCCCACCGTCTGCGCGATCTCGGTCATCAGCCGCCGCACCGGCACCGCCGGCCCGTCATACGCCAGGTGCAGCCCCGACTTGAACAGCAGCACCCGCTTGCCGCCGATCGTGCACGGGAAGTACAGCCCCAGGCTGTGGTGGTAGCGCGCCTCGTCGGCCTCGGTGCCGTTGAACGGCGCCTGGCGGCCGGTCACCAGGGGGATGTAGCTCGCGACGTCGTGCCGGTACTCGTACCACGAAGACACCGGGTGCCCGGGGGTGAACAGCGTCGCCAATGCCGCCGCCTCCGCCGCGGTCCAGGTCACCACCACCGCGTCGTATCCTGCGAACCGCGACAGGTCGGCGGTCCCGGCTGGCGCCTTGGCCAGCGGCGCCGCCGTCGGCGCGGTTCCCGCGGGCCACGGCACCGGCTGCGGCAGCGCCGCCTCGGGCGACACCGCCTCGCCGCCGATCAGCGCCCGGTAGCGCTCCTGCGGCGCCGACGGGTCGAAGTTCAGCACCAGATCGGCCAGGGCCGGATGCTCGCGGAAGGAATGCCGTGCAGGCGCCTGGGTCATTCGGTTCTCCGGCCGAGCGAGGAACGGAACGCTCGCACGACCCATTCTCCGGTTCAAACCGGATCCGCGCCCACCGCCATGGCGCCACCCCAGAACGCCGTCTCCAGCCGGACCGCGGTGCGGAAGTCCCGCAGCAGCATCGGATGACGCGCCTCCCCGCCGCGCGTCTCCCCCAGCGCGTTCAGCCGCGCGATCCCGTCCCGCGCCAGCGTCATGTAGGCCGGCCCGGAATAGGTCTCGATCCACGACAGGTACGGGTTGCCATCCCGTCGCGTCGCCGGGTCGACCGCCAGCCGCGCACCGATCTCCGCATAACCCACCAGGCACGCCGACAGCACCGACACCAGGTCAAGCAGGTCGCCGCTCTGCGCCCGGTCCAGCACGAAGCCGGCATAGGCCAGGGTCTCGATCGAGGCCGGCTGCGCCCCCAGCGCGTCCTCGTCCAGCCCCCAGCCGCGGCAGTACTCGACGTGCAGCGACAGTTCTCCCAGCAACAGCCCGGACACGGTCTGCGCCGCCGCCCGCATCTCCGCCAGGGTGTCGCTCTTGGTGATCGCGAGCGCCGCGGCGCGGGCGTACTGCAGCAGGTACAGGTAGTCCTGCACCAGGAAGTGCCGGAACCGCGCCGGGGCCAAGGTGCCGTCGCGGAGCCCGTGCACGAACGGATGCGCGACATAGGCCTCCCATTCCGCCGCCGCCCCCCGGCGCAACCGCCCGAACAACCCGTCTTCCAGCCCCGGCAGCAGGTCCGAGATGCCGTGCTCCATGTCTTTCCCTTTTTCTGCCGGACGTCCCAGCATCACCATCCGGGCTCCGGCCGTCGAGAGGTGCCGCGTCGCCCGCGCTCCGCTACCCTGTCCGCATGAGCCCGGATGCCTCCCTGCCCGCCACGGCGCCGCCCGGCCTCCGTCTCGATGGGCTGACGCTGCGCCACGGCAGCCGCACGATCTTCGCCGGGCTCGACCTCCTGGTCGAAGGCGGCGAGTTCCTGGTGCTGCTGGGACCGAGCGGGGTCGGCAAGACCGGCCTGTTGCGCATCGCCGCCCTCCTCGCCCGGTCGGAGGCCGGCACGGTGTCCGCCACCGATGGCCATCCGCTCGCCGGCCGCATCGCCTACATGGCGCAGCAGGACCTGCTCTACCCCTGGGCCAGCGTGATCGGGAACGTCGTCCTGGGCGCGCGCCTGCGCGGTGAGCGTCCGGACCGCCCGCGCGCCCTGCACCTGCTCGACCGCGTCGGCCTGCGCGACCATGCCGGCGCCCTGCCCGCCACGCTGTCCGGCGGCATGCGACAGCGTGTCGCCATCGCCCGCACCCTCTACGAGGACCGTCCCTTCGTGCTGATGGACGAGCCGTTCGCCGCCCTCGACACCGTCACCCGCACCCGGGTTCAGGACCTCGCCGCGGAGCTGCTGGTGGGCCGCACCGTGCTGCTGATCACCCACGACCCACTGGAAGCCTGCCGCCTCGGCCACCGCCTGGTGGTGCTGTCCGGCCATCCGGCCCGTCTCGGCCCGCCGATCCGCGTGCCCGGCCCCATTCCCCGCCCGCCCGACGACCCGTCCCTGCTCCGCACCCAGGGCGAGCTGATGCGCCTGCTGACCGCAGGCCATGCGCCATTATGACCCGCGCCGCCCGGATCGTCCGCCCCCTCCTCACCTTCCTCACCCTGCTGCTGGTCTGGTGGATCGCGAGCCGCGCCGCCGGGATCCCGGCCTACCTGCTGCCCGGCCCCGGATCGGTCGCCGCCGCCCTGTGGCAGCAGCGCACCCTGCTGGCCTGGAGCACCCTGACCACGCTGGCCGAGACCGTGCTCGGCCTGCTGATCGGCACTGCACTCGGCACCGCCTGCGCGCTGCTGATGGTGTTCTCGCCCCGGGTGCAGCGCTGGCTGATGCCAATCCTGCTGCTCAGCCAGGCGGTGCCGGTGTTCGCGTTGGCGCCGCTGCTGGTGCTGTGGTTCGGCTTCGGCATGAGCTCCAAGGTGGTGATGGCGGTGCTGGTGATCTTCTT
>CAXTVX010000057.1:0-21769 GCA_964247755.1 uncultured Acetobacteraceae bacterium
GCGCCACCCGCCTTCGTGCCGCCGCGGCCGCGTCATGCCGATCCGGCGACCGGGCGCCGGGCCGCGCCTCCCGGCTTCGGGCGTCCCGGCGACCGTTCCGGCGCCGCGCCAAGCTGACGGCGCCGGCCGCGCCCCATCCCATTCCGGAGACAGACTGTCCTGGCCGACGATCCCATCAACGACCAGGCGATGCCGCTGCTCGAGCATCTGGTCGAGCTGCGACGGCGGCTGCTGTGGTCCGCGATCGCCTTCGCGGTCGGGTTCCTGCTCTGCTACCACTTCTCGCAGCGGATCTACCTGTTCCTGGCCGAGCCGCTGGCGCACATCATGCGACAGAAGGGCGAACCGCCGCACCTGATCTACACTGCGCTGTACGAGGCGTTCTTCACCTACATCAAGGTGGCGTTCTTCGGCGCCTCGTTCCTGAGCTTCCCGGTGGTGGCGATCCAGGCCTGGATGTTCATCGCCCCCGGGCTGTACCGCAGCGAGAAGCGCGCGTTCCTGCCGTTTCTGGTGGCGACGCCGGTGCTGTTCCTGGCCGGAGCGGCGCTCGCGTACTACTTCGTGTTCCCGTTTGCCTGGAAGTTCTTCCTGAGCTTCCAGACCACCACCGGTCCCGACCAGCTGCAGATCCAGTTGCAGGCCAAGGTGAGCGAGTACCTGGCGCTGGTCACCAAGCTGATCATGGCGTTCGGCATCTCCTTCGAGCTGCCGGTAGTGCTGACGCTGTGCGCCCGGGTCGGGCTGGTGACCTCGAAAGGCTTGAGGAAGGTGCGCCGCTACGCCTATGTCGGCGCCTTCGTGGTGGCGGCGATCCTGACGCCTCCGGACGTGATCACCCAGACCGGCCTCGCGGTGCCGCTGATCGGGCTGTACGAGATATCCATCATCTGCGCCCGGCTGGTCGAGCCGAAGCCGGTGGCCGAGGAGGAAGGCTGATGCACGACCTCCGCGCGCTGCGCGCCGATCCCGACGGCTTCGATGCAGCGCTTGCCCGCCGCGGCCTGCCCGCGGCGGCGGCGGCGCTGCTGGGGCGGGACGAGCGCAGGCGGGCGGCCCTGACCGCGCTGCAGGCGCTGCAGGCGCGTCGCAACGCCCTGTCGCGGGAGGTCGGCCAGGCCCGGCGCGCCGGCGACGGGACCGCGGCGCTGGAAGCGGAGTCGGTGTCGCTCAAGGCCGAGATGGACCGGCTGGAGGCGGACGCGTCGGCGGAGGCGCTGGCGGTGCAGTCTGCGCTGGCCGAGCTGCCGAACCGGCTCGATCCGGAGGTTCCGGAGGGCGCGGACGAGGCGGCCAACGTGGTGGTGCACGAGCGTGGCGCCAGGCGGAACTTCGCGTTTCCGCCGAGACAGCACTACGAGCTCGGCGAGGCGCTGGGGATGATGGATTTTGCCGCCGCCTCGAAGCTGTCCGGCAGCCGCTTCGTGGTGCTGCGTGGCCCGCTCGCGCGGCTGGAGCGGGCGCTCGGGCAGTTCATGCTCGACCTCCACGTGGCCGAGCACGGCTATGTCGAGCACGCGGTGCCGCTGCTGGTGAACGAGGCGGCGATGTACGGCACCGACAAGCTGCCCAAGTTCGCCGACCAGTCGTTCTGCACCACCGACGGGCGCTGGCTGATCCCGACCGCCGAGGTGCCGCTGACCAGCCTGGTGGCGGGCGAGATCCTGCCGCAGTCGGCCCTGCCGATCCGGGTGACGGCGCTGTCCGCCTGCTTCCGCAGCGAGGCAGGAGCGGCGGGACGCGATACGCGCGGCATGCTGCGGCAGCACCAGTTCATGAAGGTGGAGCTGGTGTCCGTGGTGGCGGCGGAAGGCAGCGCCGCCGAGCACGAGCGCATGACGCGTGCGGCCGAGACCGTGCTGGAGCGGCTGGAGATCCCGTATCGCCGCATGCTGCTCTGCGCCGGCGATACCGGGTTCGGTGCGGCCCGCACCCACGACCTCGAAGCCTGGCTGCCGGGGCAGGGGGCCTGGCGCGAGGTGAGCTCGTGCTCCAACACGCGCGACTTCCAGGCGCGCCGGATGGACGCACGCATGCGCCCCGATCCGGTGGCGGGGGAGAAGGCGGCACCGGAGTTCGTGCACACCCTGAACGGGTCCGGCGTGGCGGTGGGCCGGGCGCTGATCGCGGTGATGGAGAACCACCAGCGCGCGGATGGCGGCATCGACGTCCCGGCAGCACTCCGTCCGTATCTCGGCGGGCTGGAGCGGATCGGGGCCTGACCACTTGCTGGGCGAGCATCGCGGACGGCCCGGCGAGGTCGAGCGCCTCCTCAGCGTGGTCCATCTCTACCGGCTCCTGCTCCGCCGCACCGTTGATCGCGGCGGGCTGCTGCATCACGCGGAACGGCTCGACCAGGGCGAAAGCCTGGAGGCGGTCGCCCTGTCGCTGCTGCACACGGCAGAGGGGACGATGGCCTGGGCTGGCCTGGCGCCGGTCGCGATCGGCTTGCGGATCTGGCAGGCAGCCGGTGGTGCTGCGGGCCAGTTCGATGCCGCCTGGGTCGAGGCGGCGTCGGATGTTCCCGCCCTGGTGGCCGGGCTGGTGCGCAGCCCCCGCGTGCGCGAGGCGCCGATGCTGGAGGCGCTGTTCTGCGCGGGGGTCGATCCGGCCGCGGACGACGTGTATCCCGGCTGGGCCTACCGGCTCTGGGCGGTGGAAACCGGGCACGCCTTGTCGGATGCGGCCAGGCGGCTGTTCCCACTGCTGCGTGTGGCAGGGCCCCGGATCGGCCTGGTGGTCGAGATCGGACCGGACGACCGGCCGGAACAGCTCGACGCCACGCTGGCCAGCCTGTCCGGCCAGATCTACGGCCGTTGGCGGCTAGTGTTGCGCGGCAGCCTGCCGGCGGGCTTCGTGCTGCCGCCGGACGGGCGGGTCGCTGCCGTGGCCGCTGCGGAGCGTCTGCCGCAGGCGCGCTGGACCGGCCGGCTCCACCCCGGCGACACGCTGTGTCCGTCGGCGCTGGCGCTGCTGGCGTTCGCCGCCTGCCGCCGGCCCTGGGCCGGCATGGTGTGGTGCGACGAGGACCGGCGGCGCGACGATGGGTCCTGCGTCGATCCGGTGCTGACCTCCGGCGGCGATTGGCCGGCGGCGGAACGGCCGGGCCGGGTTCCGGGCTTTGCCATCCGGCGCGACAGGCGAGGGCGCCACGGCGGCGGCGGGCCGGCTGCGGGACGGCTGGTGCACCTGCCGGCGGTGCTGTGCCACCGGCTGGTGCGGTTCGGGCCGCCGGTGCCCGAGGAGGATGCCCCGGCCGGACCGATGCCGGCGGTCTCGGTAGTGATCGCCACGCGGGACCGGGCCGAGCTGCTGGAGCGCTGCGTGCGCTCGTTGCGCACCTGCACCGACTATCCGGCCGTCGAGATCGTGCTGGTGGACAACGGCAGCACCGAGCCGGAGGCCCTGGCGCTGATCGACCGGCTCGGGCGGGACGGGTGCCGGGTGCTGCACCGGCCGGGCCCGTTCAACTGGTCGGCGTTGAACAATGCAGGGGTTGCCGCGGCAACCGGCGCCATCGTCGTGCTGATGAACAACGATGTGGCGTGCATCGTGCCGGGTTGGCTGCGGGCGATGGTGCGGGCCTGCCTGCTGCCCGGAGCCGGGGCGGTCGGCGCGCTGCTCCGCTACGCCGACGGGACGGTGCAGCATGCCGGGGTGGTGCTCGGGCCGGGTCCGAGGGCGACGCATCTGCGGTGCGACGATCCGCGCCTGCCGCCGGTGCGGGAGGTTCCGGCGGTGACCGGTGCCTGCCTGGCGCTGCGCCGCGCGGTGTTCGGGCGGCTGGGCGGCCTGGACGACGCGCTGCCGGTGACCTGGAACGACCTCGACCTCTGCCTGCGGCTGCGCGAAGCGGGATTGCGCGTGCTGCTGGCGCGGGACGCGGTGCTGCTGCATGACGAGCTCGGCAGCCGTACGCCGGACTCCGATCCGGACAATTGGCGGCAGCTGGAGCGCAGCCGGGCCCGGGTGGCCGTGCGTCACCGTGCGGTGCTGCGCCAGGAGCGGTTCCTGCATCCGCTGCTAACGGTCGAGAGCGGCGGGTGCTGCCTGGATCCGGCGGCGCCGCGCCGTATCTGGCGGCTGGTCCGCGGCGGCGGTCGCGTGGCCAGGGGATTGTAACGGAATTGACGGTGGCACCGTCGCATGGTTCCTGCGCTCCCAGGGACGAGGGACAGGGATGGGACAGGCATCTGCAATCTGGATCGATGTCGACGACCTGTTCCACTACGTTCGCCACAACACCAGGCCGAGCGGCATCCAGCGCCTGACCTTCGAACTGTACAGTGCGCTGGAGTCGCGGGGCCATGCCGCCGGACGGCGGATCGGCTTCGTGCGGATCGGACCGCACAGCGACACCTTCCGGTTGGTGTCCTGGGCAGAGGTGCGGGCGCTCTGCCTTGGGCTGACGGCGGCGCGGATCGAGCAGGAACAGGCGCCGCCGCCGGCAAGACCGCGCCCGCCGCGCCGGCTGCAGCGCCGTATCGCCGCGGCGGTGGATGCCAGGCTGCCCGGACCGGCGCGCGAGCGCTTCCACCGTTTCCGCGTCCTGCAGAAGGCGGCGCTGCAGTCGCTGTCCGAGTTCGGCCGGGAGCCGAGCCCCGACGCGTCCGGGACCCAGGCGGCCGAGCGTCCGGAGCTGGTCGAGCCGGTGCGGGAAGGGGTGGCGCTTCGCGACGTCGCCCGTCCCGGCGACTGGCTGCTGTCGCTGGGGGCTTCCTGGCATCGCACCGACTACGGGCGGCTGCTGGAGCGCGCGCGGCGCGAGCAGGGCGTCCGCACCGCGGCGCTGTTCTACGACCTGATCCCGCTGCGACGGCCGGAGTGGTGCCACCACAGCCTGGTCGACAGCTTCGGCACCTGGCTGGAGGGCGTGCTGCCGTCGCTCGACGCCTTGTTCGCGATCTCGGGCGCCACGGCACGCGACGTGGACGCATTCCTGTCCGGCCAGGGCCGGCCGGACACCCGGCCGGTGCGCACGATCCCGATCGGCACCGGGTTTCCCGCGTCGCTGCACGCGGTGCGCGAGGCGGCCGAGCCGGTGCCGGATCACGCCCTGCCCGCCCCCGGCAGCTACGTGCTGTTCGTGTCGACGATCGAGGCGCGCAAGAACCACGCCCTGATGTTCCAGGTCTGGCGCTGCCTGGCGCAGACCGTGCCGCCGGAGGATCTGCCCATCCTGGTGTTCGCCGGCCGGATCGGCTGGCTGGTATCGGACCTGCTTCTGCAGATCAGCAACACCAACTACTGCGACGGCAAGCTGCTGATCGTCGAGGATCCGTCCGATGCGGTGCTGGTGCGGCTCTACGAGGGCTGCCTGTTCACCGTGCTGCCGTCGCTGTTCGAGGGCTGGGGCCTGCCGGTGACGGAGAGCCTGGCGTCCGGCAAGCCCTGCATCACCGCGAACGGGAGCGCGCTGCCGGAAGCGGGCGGCGGCCTGACCCGGATGTTCGACCCGCTGGACCTCCACGACGCGATGCGGGTGATCAGCGCGACGCTGGCCGACCGGGAGGACCTGCTGCGTTGGGAGCAGGTGGTGCGGCGCTCGTTCGTGCCGGTGCCGTGGACGCGTTCGGCGGACGCGTTGCTGGCCGGGCTCGCGTGGGAGGAGCGGCCGGTCCCGCGCGATGCTGTGGCCCATGCGTGACGAGGTGCCGACCGGCGGCACCGACCGGCCGCGCATCTGGTTCGACGTCGAGGACCTGTTCCACTTCGCGCAGCGCAACGCCCGGCCGACCGGGATCCAGCGCGTCTGCTTCGAGATCTACCGCGCGGCGATGGCGGACCCGGCAATGGCGGGCCGGATCGGTTTCCTGCGCCACGCGACCGCCGAGCGCGGCTTCGTGGAGGCGGACTGGATGGTGCTGCAGGCGTTGTTCCGCCGTGTCACCGACCGTCCGGCGGACCAGGGGCGGCTGCGGCCGGAGCCGCCGCAGCCCGGCCCGGGTTCGCCGTCCACTGCCGATGCGCTGCCGCAGGCGACGCCGGAGCCGGCAGCCGGGCCGGCGGGGAGGCAACGGCGCAGGCTGCCGATCCGCGTGCTGAAGCGTGCAGCCGGCGTGCTGCCGGACCGGATCAGGCGGCCCGGCATCCTGTTCGCGGTGATGCAGGCGCAGGCGGTGGCGGCGCTGGCCGGGGCGGCCGGGCAGGTGGCGCTGGCCGGGATGCGCGAAGGTGGCCGACGGGCGGCACGGCTGCCCTCGGTGCGGACGGTGCTGTCGAGGCCCGTGCCGAGCGAGCTGGCGGTGGAAGCGCCGCCGCGCCGGCTGGCCGACATCGCCCGTCGCGGCGACGTGCTGGCGGTGCTGGGTTCGCCCTGGTTCGAGCTCGACTATGCCGAGCTGGCGGCCCACGCACGCGGCCGGCTGGGCCTGCGCCTGGCGGTGCTGCTGCACGACGTGATCCCGGTGCGTCGGCCGGAATGGGTCGATCGCGGCACCACGCGGGTGTATCGCGACTGGTATACTGCGGTGCTGCCGCTGGCGGACATGGTGTTCGCGAACTCGCAGGCGACCGCCGATGACCTGTCGTCGTGGTGCGCGCGCGACAACGTGTCGTTGCGGCGCCCGGTGCGGCCGGTGCCGATCGGCACCGGGTTCGGCGCCGTGGCCGACCAGCTGGGCGAGCCGGCCGGGCCGCTGCCGACGATGCTGGAGGCGGTGCTGGACGGACGGCCCTATGTGCTGTTCGTGTCCACGGTGGAGGCGCGCAAGAACCACCTGCTGCTGTTCCGGGTGTGGCGCCGTCTGCTGGAGGAGATGGGACCGGAGCGGGTGCCCGACCTGGTGTTTGCGGGCAAGGTCGGCTGGATGGTCAACGACCTGATGAGCCAGATCGAGAACAGCCGGAACCTCGACGGGCGGCTGCACGTGGTGGAAGGGCTGGACGACCGCGAGCTGCGCGCGGTGTATGCCGGCTGCCTGTTCACCGTGTTCCCGTCCTTCTACGAGGGCTGGGGACTGCCGGTCAGCGAGAGCCTGGCGATGGGCAAGCCGTGCGTCGCCTCGAACGCCACCGCGCTACCGGAAGCGGGCGGACGGCTCGCACGCTACTTCGACCCGTTCGACGTCAACGATGCCACCCGGGTGATCAGGCAGGCGATCGAGGACCGGCCCGGGCTGGCGGCGTGGCAGGAGGAGGTGCGGCAAGGGTTCCGCCCGATCACCTGGCACCGCACGGCGTCGGCGATCCTGGACGCGCTCGACCGCCGGGGCTGACCGCGGACTCACGCCATGCGCAGCCGGCCGGTGAGGTCCTCGACGAACTGCCAGGCGACGCGGCCGGAGCGGGCGCCGCGCGTCGCCGACCACTCGATCGCCTCCGCGCGCAGCCGCTCGGGCGCGATGACGAGTCCGCGGTCGGCGGCATAGGCCTCGACCATTGCGAGATAGGTCGGCTGGTCGATGCCGTGGAAGCCGATCCACAGGCCGAAGCGGTCGGACAGCGAGATCTTCTCCTCGACCGCTTCCGCCGGGGTGATCGCGGTGGACTGCTCGTTCTCGATCATGTCGCGCGGCATCAGGTGGCGCCGGTTGCTGGTGGCGTAGAACAGCACGTTGGCCGGACGGCCGCGCAGGCCGCCGTCCAGCACCGACTTCAGCGCCTTGTAGTCGGCGTCCTCGCGCTCGAACGACAGGTCGTCGCAGAACAGCAGGAACCGGCGTGGTTCCTGGCGCAGCAGGTCGAGCAGGGCCGGCAGCGAGTGGAGGTCGTCGCGGCCGATCTCGACCAGCGCCAGCCGGCGTCCCGGCGCCGCGTCGCCAGGAGGGATGGAGGCCGGACGGCCGAGCAGCTCGCCATGCACCGCCTTGACCAGCGACGACTTGCCGGTGCCGCGCGCGCCCCAGAGCATGGCGTTGTTGGCAGGATGGCCGGCGGCGAAGCGGGCGGTGTTGTCGAGCAGCAGCCGGCGCTGCCGGTCGATGCCGGCGAGCAGGCGCAGCGGCACCGCCGCGACCTCGTGCACCGGGTCGAGCCGGCCGGTCGCCGGCACCCAGACGAAGGCGTCCGCGGACCCGGTGTCGAGCGGCGCCGGCTCCGGCGGCGTCAGGCGCTCCAGGGCGTCGGCGATCCGCAGCAGGGCGGGCAACAGGGCGGGGAGCAGTGCCGGATCCATGGGCGAGGGGGGTTTCCTTGTGTGAACGCCCTGCGAAACCTATGGTCCGCAGCACGGGGCGGCAAGCGGCACGCTCCGCTGCGGGTACCAAGCCATGAACCTCCTGATCTCCTCCGCCTACGCCCAGGATGCGGCCCAGGGTGCCGCGCAGAACGCGGGGCCGCTCGGCGGCCTCGGGCAGTTCGCCAGCATCCTGCCGATCGTGCTGGTGTTCGGGGTGTTCTACTTCCTGCTGATGCGGCCGCAGCAGCAGCGGCAGAAGCAGCTCAAGGCGACGCTGGCCGCATTGCGTCGCGGCGACCGGGTGGTGACCGCGGGCGGAATCATCGGCGTGGTGCAGAAGGTCAAGGAAGGCGCGTCGGAGATCGAGGTCGAGATCGCCGCCGGGGTCCGGGTGCTGGTGCTGCGCGACACCATCAGCTCGGTGGTGAGCGACGTGCCGGCGGCCGCCAACGACTCGGTGCCGGAGAAGCGAACCGCCAAGCCTTGAGCCGGCAGCACAGTCGATGCCGTGGCGGACACGGCGAGATTGCCGTCGTTGCGCCGGCGATGATAGCGTAACCTCCGGTTGCAGCAGGGTCGGCATCGTCGAAAGGATGAACAAAGCCCGTGAAACGTCTGGTGGTCGATCTCGACGACACGCTGACCGTGTCTGACGCGTCCCGCTCCTATCCCGACAAGGAGCCGAACCTGCCGCTGGTGGCGAGGCTGCGCGAATACAAGGCGGACGGCTACGAGATCATCATCCAGACCGCGCGCAACATGCGCACCTATGCGGGCTCGGTCGGCAAGATCAACGCCAACACGCTGCCGGTAATTATCGCGTGGCTGCAGCGCCACGACGTGCCGTATGACGAGATCTATGTCGGCAAGCCGTGGTGCGGGTTCGAGGGCTTCTACGTCGACGACCGCGCGGTGCGTCCATCCGAGTTCGTGTCGATGTCGCGCGAGCAGATCGAGACCCTGATCCGGCCGGCTGGCTGAACCTTGGCCGGGTATCGCCTCATCACCTCCGCCGCCTATCCCGGACAGGAGCTGTCGGCCGAGTTCGGCGAGGTGCCGCCGGCGTTCCTGCCGGTGGGCGTTGCGCGGCTTTACGAGGCGCAGGTCGCCCGCCTCGGCACCGACCTGCCGATCTACCTGACCATCCCCGAGCGCTTCATGCCGCAGGCCTACGACCTGCGGCGGCTGGAGGAGCTCAACGTTTCCCTGCTGCGTGTGCCCGAAGGGTTGCGGCTGGGCGAGTCCGTCGTATATGCCATCAACTTCATCGATCTTCCGGCCGGTCCGGTGCAGGTGCTGCATGGCGATACCCTGATCGAGGACCTGCCGCCGGAGGGCGGCGACCTGATCGCCGTGCACGCGGAGGGCGACGACTATTCCTGGGCGGCGGTCACCGTCGTGGACGGCTACGTGACCCGGTTCGAGAACATCGGCGCCGGGAGCGGCCAGGATCGCGGCGGCCCGGTGGCGTGCGGCTACTTCTCGTTCAGCAGCAGCCGCGCCCTGGTGCGCGCGATCACCCGGGCGCGCGGCGATTTCATCGACGGGCTCAGCCTGTACACCAGCGAGCGGCCGCTTCGCGCAGTGGCGGTCGAGACTTGGTACGATTTCGGCCACATCCAGACCTATTTCCGCTCGCGTCGCTCCATCACCACCGCACGCTCGTTCAACACACTGCACATCGATGCCGTCTCCGTGCGCAAGTCGAGCGCGGACGCCGCGAAGATGCAGGCGGAGGCGAACTGGTTCGGCTCCATCCCGGCGCCGGTGCGGCCGTTCAGCGCGCGCCTGTTGGAGGCGGGCGAGTCCTCCGGCTTGGCGTTCTACAGCACCGAATACCAGTACGCGCCGACGCTGGCGGAGCTGTTCGTGTTCTCCTCGATCGGCCGCAACACCTGGAGCAACATCCTGCGCTCCTGCCACGACTTCCTGCAGGCGTGCACCGCGTGCAGGGGCCAGGGCTCGGGCGACGCGATCCTGACCGAGTTGGCGGTGGCGAAGACCGGGGCCCGGCTGCAGCGCTATGCCGAGGAGACAGGGTACGACATCGACCATCCGAACCGGCTGGACGGACGGCCGCTTCCCTCGCTGCGGCGCATCGCTGACGAGGTGGTGCAGCTGATCGACCTGCGTTCCGGGCGGCCGGACAACGTGATGCACGGCGATTTCTGCTTCAGCAACATCCTGTACAACTCGCGTGCCGCGCGGATCAGCGTGATCGACCCCCGCGGCTACACCGAGTCCGGCCAGCGCTCGATCTTCGGCGATACCCGCTACGACCTCGCCAAGCTGTCGCATTCGATCCACGGCCACTACGACCACGTCGTCGCCGGCCGCTACACGCTGGAGCGGCCCGATCCGCACTCGTTCTCGATCCGGTTCGAGGCCAGCACGCATCACGGCTGGCTGCAGGACGCGCTGTCGGAGTTCGAGGTGGACGGGCTGCAGGCCGGCGGCCGCGACGTGCGGGCGATCACGGTGGGGCTGTTCCTGTCGATGCTGCCGCTGCATGCCGACCGGCCGGACCGGCAGGCCGCCTTCATCGCCAACGCGCTGCGGCTGTACTCCAGGCTCTGAGGTTCCCGATGATCGTGATTCCGATGGCCGGCCTGTCGCGTCGCTTCACCCTGGCCGGCTATGCGCTGCCGAAATACATGCTGCCGGTGGGCGACACCACTGTGTTCGCGCATGCGGTGGGCAGCTTCGCGGGCCTGTTCGCAGGTACGCCGTTCCTGTTCATCGGACGCCACATCGCCGACACCGAAGCGTTCCTGCGACGCGAGTGTGCCCGGCTCGGCATTGCCGACGCACGGATCGCGATGCTGGAACAGGAAACCGCCGGCCAGGCCGAGACGGTGGAACTTGGTCTGGGGCAGGCGGCGGTCGGCGACGCCGAACCGGTGACGATCTTCAACATCGACACGTTCCGTGCCCGCTACGCCTTTCCCGAGGCGGCCTGGTTCGGATCTTCCGACGGCTATCTCGAGGTGTTCCACGGCAGCGGCGCCAACTGGTCCTATGTCGGGCCGGCTGAGGAGGCCGGCGGGGAACCGCTGGTGGCGCGCACCACGGAGAAGCAGCCGATCTCCGACCTGTGCTGCGACGGGCTCTACCATTTCGCGCGCGCCGCCGACTTCCGTTCGGCATTGGCGCAGGAACGGGCAAGTCCGACCCTGTCAGAGCTGTACGTGGCGCCGCTCTACAACCACCTGATCCGGATCGGGCGGCGCATCCACTACGACGTGGTGCCTGAGCGGGTGATCACCTTCTGCGGCGTGCCGGCGGAATACGAGGCGGTGCTGCGGTCGCTGTAGCGCCGCAGGTCACGGTGCCGGATCGTCGTCGGGCGCACTCGCCGGACGCGGCACGCGGGTCGAGGACAGCAGTCGGAAGCCGGCCACAACCATCAGCACGCCGATCAGGATCGGCAGCCGGGCTGCCAGCCACCGACCGGTCCAGGCGGGGACGTTGCTGGAGTTGAAGTTGAACGCCAGCACCCAGATGCTGATCGAGGTGATGACGAAGCCCACGATCATCAGGCAGGTGATCAGGAGGATCCGGGAGTTCAGCATGCGGGCGGTTCCGAGCAACGTGCGGCCGCGGTGTCGGCCGCGAGCCGGGAATGGCGGTAGCCGTAGACGAGGTAGCACAGCGCGCCGATCACCACGTAGCCGAGCAGCAGCAGGGCCGGGACCGGGTCGTGGTTCAGCAGCGCGCGCACGATGTCGATCAGCAGCGGCACCGCCATCACCAGCGCGAACGCGATCCCCAGCATCGGCACGATGCCGAGCCAGACGCCGCGGATGCGCAGCGCCCCGAGCGGCACCGGGAAGGGCGGCCTGAGACCGGGGTTGGCGTTGCGCTGCCAGATCACGGTGAAGCAGACGATGCCGAACGCAGTGGTGGTGCCCAGGCTCACCAGGTCGCTGATGATGTCGATCGGCAGCAGCGCGGTGGCGGCGGCGACGCCGAAGCCCAGCAGGATGGTGCCGATCCAGGGCGTGCGGAACTTCGGGTGCAGCACGCAGAACACGCGCGGCAGCAGCCCGTCGCGGGCGATGGTGAAGAAGATCCGGCTTTGCCCGTACTGCAGCACCAGCATCACCGAGCACAGACCGGTCACGGCGCCGATCTTCACGAACAGCGCCAGCCAGGGCTGGTGCATCGCGTCCACCGCGATCGCCAGCGGGTCGGCGACGCCCAGCTGCTTGTAGGGCACCACCCCGGTCATCACCGCGGCGACGCAGAGATAGATCACGGTGCAGATGCCGAGCGAGGTGATGATGCCGATCGGCACGTCGCGCTTCGGGTTCAGGGCCTCGGCGCTGGCGGTCGAGACCGCTTCGAAGCCGACATAGGCGAAGAAGATCACCGAGGCGGCGCGGAAGATCCCAGGGACGCCATAGCGGAAGCCACCCTCGTTGGGGGGTATGAACGGGGTCCAGTTGGCGGGATGGATGGCGGAGATGCCGAGTGCCACGAACACCAGCAGCACCGACACCTTCAGCACCACGATCACGCTGTTGACGGTGGCTGATTCCTGGACCCCGATCACCAGCAGCACGGTCACGATCACCGAGGCAAAGGCGCCGACCAGGTTCATGCCGTGGCCGACGTCGAGCAGGGTGGTGCCGTGCGGGCCGGGCAGGGTCTGCACGAACGAGGTCGAGTACCAGGCAGGGATGTTCACGCCGAGATCGTGCAGCAGGCTGGTGGCGTAGCCGGAGAACCCGGCCGCGACGCCGGCGCAGCTGATGCCGTATTCCAGCAGCAGCAGCCAGCCCACCACCCAGGCCGCGACCTCGCCCATGGAGGCGTAGGCGTAGGTGTAGGCCGAGCCGCTGACCGGCATGGTCGAGGCGAGCTCGCCATAGGACAGGGCGGTGAACACGCAGGCGAGGCAGGCGACCAGGAACGACAGCAGGATCGCAGGGCCGGCATAGTTCGCGGCCGCTGTGCCGGTCATGACGTAGATGCCGGCACCGATGGTGGAGCCGATGCCGAGCATGGTCAGGTTGAGCGCGCCGAGGCTGCGCTTCAGCCCGTGCGAGTGGGTTTCGGCCTCGATCTGCGCCAGGGTCTTGCGCAAGCCGAGGCGGGGGACCCGCGGCCTGACGACCTCCGCGCCGGCAGTGGTGCTCATGCCGCGCGACCGGCGGCGCTGCGCGGGAAGGCGGCGGGCAGGTCCGGCCGTTGCATGGTTGCCATGCAGCCATCGTATGGAGGACCGGCGCGGGCGGTTCAAGTGCCCGCAGCGCCGGCGGGCATTCAGTCGGGCGGCGAAGCGGGATACATGTCGCTGATGAAAGCGCCGCTCGCCGTTGTCACCATGGTCTACAACGAGGCGGTGTTCCTGCCGGTCTGGCTGCGCCACTACGGAGCACAGGCCGACGCGGCGAACTGCTTCGTGCTCGACCACGGCAGCGACGACGGCAGCACCGCGGCAGCCGTGCTGGGACAGGCGAATGCGGTGCGCATCCCGCGCTCGCCGCAGGACGACAGCCGCCGCTGCGGCTTCGTGTCCGACTTCTGTGCCGGGCTGCTGAACTGGTACGAGGCGGTGATCTACACCGACGTCGACGAGCTGCTGGTGGCCGATCCGGCGGTGCACGGCTCGCTGGTCGCGCTCGCCGCGTCGCTGGACCGCGACGCGGTGGTGACGGCGACCGGCTTCGACGTGATCCACCTGCCGGACGCGGAGCCGGCACTGGACTGGGAGCGGCCGGTGACGCTGCAGCGCGATTGGCTCCGCACCAGCAGCGCCATGTGCAAGCCGGTGATGATCCGCCGCCGGGTGGCCTGGGCGCCGGGCTTCCACTGCATCGACGACGGGCCGCGGTTCGGGCCGCTGTTCCTGTTCCACCTGCGCTATGCCGACCTGCCGTCCGGCCTCCTGCGGCTGCACCGCACCCGGAGCCAGCCCTGGGTGACGCCGGAGGCCGGATCGCACCAGCGCATGCCGGATGGGACCTGGGAAGGCATGCTGCGCGCGATGGCGGGGCTGCCGAAGCGGGACGTGACGCTGCTGCCGGATGACCCGATGCTGTCAGCGTGGCAGGACCAGGTGACGCAGAGCGCTGCCGGCCGCGGCGACGCGCTGTACCGGATCGACCTGCATCTGAGCGGCGACTCGCTGTGGCGGATCCCGGACCGGCTGCGCCATCGCTTTTAGAGCATCACCGGATCAGGTGTGGTCACCTGATCGGCAAGGATGCTCGTCAGAACAGGAACCAGACCGCGGCCGGTGGACGAACGTGAACCGGTTGCGATCGCGGACGTGGCGACGATGGCCCGGCATGGCTGCAACCGTCGACATGGCGTCCCGTTGAAGGAGCGTCGAGCGGAGAGGTCGTCATGCCGCGCACCGTGAACCGGTTCCTTGCCATGCTGCTCGGCTGCGCCGTGTCGGGCGTAGCGCCGCCAGGCCTGGCGCAGACGGCGGCCGGGGAAGGTGCCGCGGCGGCCCATTCCCGAAGCCAGCGCATGCACGCGGTGGTGGCGCCGGATCGCGGCATCGATCCGGGCATGCGGATCAGGCCGCCGAGGATGTCGCCGCAGAGCACCCCCGTGATCCACCCGCCGGCGACCACGCCGGACGGATCCGCCGTGGTCGTGCCCAAGTAGGTGACCGTCAGCCCTTAGGCTTGCGCGCCTTGGGCGTCGCGGCCGGTGTCGGCTTCGGCTCGGGCGTGGCCTTCGCAGGGGTGGCCGGCTTGGCAACGGGTTTGGCGGCGGGTGCGGTCTTCGCGGCCGTGGTTGGCTTTTCAGGCACGGCCTTGGTCGCGGCGGTCGGCTTGGTCCCGCCTCGGGCGCCGGTCGCGGGGCCGTCCTCGGCGGCCTTGGCGCGGGCGGCGCGCTTCGGCTTCGGCGTCGGCTGGCTTTCGCCCTGGTCGGCGAACCGGTCCGGGAACTCGCCCAGGTTCTCCTGGATGGACGCTTCCTCGACCGGCTCGGTCAGCGACGGGTCGGCGCCGGGCAGAGAGGCCGGGTTCGGCAGCTGCCCCGCCAGCCCGGCGCCTTCCATCCTGACCAGCTCACTGGCCCGCTCCCAGTACTCGTCGTGCTGACCGTGCGGTCGGCCATCGGCCTCCCACAGGTGATAGGCGCGCTCCTTGACGCGTTCGTCCCGTGCCGGATCGTCGTCGAGCGGGTTGTCGGACATCGTTCGTTCTCTCTCCCTGGTCATGGCGACGCATTGCTGCAGCCAGATCGTCGCATCCCGGACGCGGTTGCAGGATCCTCCCCGTCGGGGGTGTTCGCCCCCGCACCGCATCGCCATCTCCAGCTTCGCCATTCCGCAGCGAACGGTCCAGACCGTTCGCCTGCCGCAACCCACGAAAGGCAATCCGATGTCCGATCATTCCACCGCCGTGTCCGGTGCGGCCGCGGGCCCTGCAGGGCGCGGAACCGCGATCGCCGTGCTCGGCGGCGGCTGCTTCTGGTGCCTGGAAGCGGTGTTCAAGGACCTCGACGGCGTGTCGGACGTGCTGTCCGGCTATGCCGGCGGCGGCACGGCGGCGCCGACCTACGAACAGGTCTGCAGCGGCCGTACCGGCCATGCCGAGGTGGTGCGCATCAGCTACGACCCCGCCGTGCTATCTTATGCTGACCTGCTGCGTGTGTTCTTCACCATCCACGACCCGACCACGCCGAACCGCCAGGGTGCGGATGTCGGCAGCCAGTACCGCTCGGTGATCTTCACCGGATCCGACGCGGAGCGTGACGCGGCGCAGGCGGTGATGCGGGAGATCGCGGCGGCCGGGATCTGGGACGGGCCGATCGTCACCGAGCTCCTGCCGCTGCCGACCTTCCATCCGGCGGAGGCGGAGCACCACGACTACTTCGCGCTGAACCCCGGTGCCGGCTACTGCCGGGTCGTCATAGCGCCCAAGGTGTCGAAGTTCCGCAAGGCGTTCGCCGACCGGCTGCGCCGTCCGGATTCGGAACGTCGTGCCGGCTGAGCCTCTTCAGTCGTCGTCCTCGTCGAGGAAGAACTGGTCGGCTTCCTCGTCGAAGTCGAACAGCTCGGCATAGCGGGCCCAGCCGATCACCGTCTGCAGGGTCCGCCTGGCGTAGTCCGGCGACATGTGGTCCTCCAGCTCGTCGCGGAAGCGTTCGGCGCGCGAGCGGTGATTCCAGCGCTCGTCCAGCACCTGGCGAATCGCCGGCACCACCGCCAGGTTCTTCATCAGGCTGGCGCCCAGAATCCGCTTGCGCTCGTCCAGGTCACCCTGGACGAAGCGCAGGCCCTCGGCGGTAAGGCGGATGTCGCCCTCCTCCAGCTCGGCGAACTTCAGCATCTGCAGGCTCTCGCCCAGCGGCAGCAAGTCGTCCAGTTCCAGCTGCAGTGAGCCGGCGAGGAGCGGCAGGTCGGCGCGGCCTCGATAGGGCTGCTCGGCCAGCGTCTCCATCAGGCCGGCCATCAGGTTCATCGGCAACTCCGGCAGCGCCTGGTTGAAGCCGGCACCCGGCTTGGCCGCGGCGGCGTCGTCGACCGGCGGCGTTTCCCGACGCGTCATCAGCCCGTAGATGCGGTCGACGAACAGCCGGAAGGCGGCATCGTGCCGGTTACGCGGGTGCGGGAACGGTACGCGCAGCTCGTGCGCGACGCGGCCTGGGTTGGACGAGAACACGAGGATGCGGTCGCACATCAGCACGCTCTCCTCGATGTTGTGGGTGACGATCATCACCGCTTTCACCGGAAGCTTCTTCTCCGACCACAGCTCGATCAGGTCGGTGCGCAGGTTCTCCGCGGTCAGCACGTCGAGTGCCGAGAACGGCTCGTCCATCAGCAGCAGGTCTGGATGCACCACCAGGGCACGGGCAAGGCCGACACGCTGCCGCATGCCGCCGGACAGCTCCTTCGGGTAGGCGTTCTCGTAGCCGCCGAGGCCGATCAGGTCGATCGCCTCCTCGGCCAGCCGCTCGCGCTCGGCCCGCGGCACGCCCTTGGCCTCCAGCCCCAGCTCGACGTTGGCCTGCACGGTGAGCCAGGGGAACAGGGCGAAGCTCTGGAACACCATGGCGACGCCGGGAGCGGGACCGCGTAGCGGCACGCCGCGCCAGGTGACCTCGCCGGAGGTGGGGCGCAGCAAACCCGACGCGATGCGCAGCAGGGTGGACTTGCCGGAGCCGGAGCGGCCCAGTAGGCCGACGATCTCGCCCGCGACCAGGGTCAGGTCGACGTCGTCCAGCACCACCAGGTCGGCGCTGCTTTCCTTGTGGTAGGACTGGCGGCAGTTGCGTATGCGGATCAGCTCGTCCGACGCGTCCGGGAGCGTCGCGGCGATCCGGGCGGTGCTGTCCATCGTCATGGCATCGGGCGCCCGGTCACGCGAAGGTCAGGCGACGGGCAGAGAAGGCGTACATCGGACGCCACACCAGCCGGTTGAACACGACCACGAACGACGACATTACCACCACGCCGAGCGCCACCCGGGCGGTGGCGCCGGCGCTGGTCGCCTGCTGGATGTAGCTGCCGAGCCCCGAGGCGGTCAGGGTGGTGCTGCCCCAGCTGGCGATCTCCGACACGATGGCGGCGTTCCAGGCCCCACCTGAGGCGGTCAGCGCGCCGGTGACGTAGTACGGGAAGATCCCGGGCAGCATGACGCGCAGCCACCAGCGCCAGCCGCCGATCTGGAAGTTGCGCGCCGCTTCCAGCAGGTCGCCGGGGAAGGCCGCGGTGCCGGCGATCACGTTGAACAGGATGTACCATTGCGTGCCCAGGATCATCAGCGGCGTCAGCCAGACGTCGCTGCTCAGGTGGTAGTGCACGATCGCTATCACGAAGATTGGGTAGAACAGGTTGGCCGGGAACGCGGCCATGAACTGCGCCACCGGCTGGGCCCGGCGTGCCCAGACCGGCCGCAAGCCCAGCCAGACCCCGACCGGCACCCAGATCAGCGTCGCCAGCACGATCATCAGCACCACGCGGGTCAGGGTGTAGGCGCCGAGCAGCACGACGTGGCCGATCTCGGCGAGGCTGAAGTTGGCCCGAGCGTAGAGCGTCACCTGCCAGGCGGCGACCGCCGCGGTCAGGATCAGCAGGGAGAACCAGAGCCCGTCGCCGAGCCGCCTCGGCACCAGGTTGCGTCGCTGCGCCGCGGGGCGCGGCCCGAGCGGCAGGCCGCCGATGGTCGTCAGCATGTCGCTGAACAGCCGGCTGCCGCGGTTCAGCAGGCGGGTGCGGCGAAGCAGCGCCAGCATCCAGGGGTCCTCGGCCACGGCGCCGGCGGTGGTCTCGAAGCGGAACCGTGCCGACCAGGCGACCAGCGGCCGGAACAGCAGCTGGTCGTAGAGCAGGATCACCACCAGCATGGTCAGGATCGCCTCGAACACCGCGACCATGTCGCGCTGCTCGATCGCGACCGAGATGAACGAGCCGATGCCGGGCAGGGTGACGTGGGTGCTGCCGACGGTGAAGGCCTCGGCCGCCACCAGCATGAACCAGCCGCCGGACATCGACATCATCGTGTTCCACACCAGGCCCGGCATGGCGTAGGGCACCTCCAGCCGCCAGAAGCGCTGCCAGGCGGACAGGCCGAAGCCGCGTGACACCTCCTCGAGGTCGGCCGGCACCGTCTTCAGCGACTGGTACATGCTGAATGCCATGTTCCAGGCCTGGCCGGTGAAGATGGTGAAGATCACCGCAAGCTCGGCGCCCAGCACGCGGCCGGGGAACAGGCCCATGAAGAACACCACGGTGAAGGTGAGGAAGCCCAGGATCGGCACCGACTGCAGGATGTCGAGGATCGGGATCAGGAGCGCGCCGGCACGACGGCTCTTCGCCGCCCAGACCGGATAGGTGAAGGTGAACAGCAGGGACACGGCCAGGGCTGCGAACATGCGCAGCGTGGTGCGGACCGCGTAGCCGGGAAGGTAGGCCGCCTGGAGGTGGATCTCGGTGGCGCCGGGCGCCGACAGCGGGGCAAGCGTGTGCCGGGCGATGCTGCCGAACGCCAGGGCCAGGCCCAGCATCACCAGGATGGCGACGAAGTCGAACAGGTTGGGACGGGTCTGGACGGAGGCATTGGCCGGGACGCGCATGGCGGCGAAGCGCATTGGCAGCATGGAGCCCCTCAGTCGGCATTCCTGTTCACCGTGCGCCGGCTTTACCCTACCTCAGGGTGCGTCGCCAGCCGGGGCGTTCGTCACGGTTGTGGGGCGGGTTCCGTCGACGCCGGTGCCTTCGAAGCCGGTGCTGCCGAAGCCGGTGCTGCCGAAGCCGCCTTCGGCGCGCGCCGTCCCATCCAGCGTTGCGACCTCCTCCCACTCGGCCCGGAGCACCGGCGACAGCACCGCCTGGGCGATCCGCATCCCGCGCTCGATCGCGAACGGAGTGGTGCCGGCGTTCATGACGATGACCTGCAGTTCGCCACGGTAGTCCTCGTCGATCGTGCCGGGCGCGTTCGGCACCGTGATGCCGTGTCGCAGCGCCAGGCCCGACCGTGGCCGGATCTGCAGCTCGTGGCCGGGCGGCAGCGCCACCGCGAGACCGGTCGGCACCAGCACGCGTTCCCCCGGCGCCAGCGTCACCGTGTCCGCCACCGCGGCCAGCAGGTCCATGCCGGCAGCCCCCGCGGTGGCGTAGGAGGGCAGGGGCAGTCCCGCCGAATGCGGCAGTCGGCGGACCCGGATGGCCAGGACCGGGGCGGTCACTGCGCAGGGCTCCCGGCCAACCGTGCCGCGATGCGGGCGGCAAGACGGGTGGCAACTTCGGTCTTGTCCAGGCGCGGCCAGGTCTCGATGCCGGCGGCGGTGACGAGGTGGACCTGGTTGTGCAGGCCGCCCATCACGCCGCCCTCCGCGCCACCGGTCATACCGACGTCGTTGGCGACGATCCAGTCGCAGCTTTTGGCGACCCGCTTGGCCTGCGCGTTCTCCAGCAGCGCGTCGGTCTCGGCGGCGAAGCCGACCACCAGCGCCGGGCGCGACGGGCCGGACACGGACAGCAGGGCGAGGATGTCCGGGTTGAGGACGAGATCCAGGGACAGCGTGTCATGGCCGGGCCGCTTCTTCAGCTTGCCAGGTGACTGCCACGCGGCGCGCCAGTCGCCGACCGCGGCCGCGAGCACGGCGACGTCGGCCGGACCGGCGGCCTCGCAGGCGGCCAGCATCTCGCGTGCGGTCTCGACCACGACGGGGGCGATCCCTGGAGGGGCTGGCAGCGCGGTCGGGCCGCTGACCAGGGTGACGCGGGCACCGCGGGCGGCGAGGGCGGCGGCGATGGCGTAGCCCTGCCGGCCGCTGCTGCGGTTGGCGAGGTAGCGCACCGGGTCGATCGGCTCGTGGGTCGGGCCGGCGGTGACCAGGGCATGCCGGCCGCCGAGGTCCTGCGGCACCGACGCGCCCGACAACAGGGCGGCGATCGCGTCCAGGATCACCGGCGGCTCGGCGAGGCGGCCGGGCCCGAACTCGTTGCAGGCCATCACCCCGTCGTCCGGCCCGACCAGATGGACGCCGCGGGCGCGCAGCGTGGCGACGTTGGCGCGCGTGGCGGGGTGCTCCCACATGCGCACGTTCATCGCCGGCGCCGCCAGCACCGGGGTGTCGGTGGCGAGCAGCAGGGTGGTGGCGAGGTCCGAGGCGAGGCCGGCCGCCATCTGCGCCAGGATGTCGGCCGAGGCCGGGCACACCACCACGAGGTCGGCGGAGCGCGACAGGGCGATGTGGCCCATCTCGCTCTCGTCGGTGAGCGACCAGAGCGTGGTGTGCACCGGAGCGCCGCTCAGCGCCTGGAGGCTGAGCGGGGTGACGAACTGCGCGCCGCCGGCGGTCAGCACGCAGCGCACCGCGCAGCCACGCCCGGTCAGCAGCCGTATCAGCTCCAGCGCCTTGTATGCGGCGATCCCGCCGCTGACGATCAGCAGCACGCGCCGCCCGTGCAGCGGGTCGGCCCCCGGGGTTCCTGTCGTCTGGCTCACAAGCGCCAGCCGGAATGGATCGCGGCGATGCCCCCCGACAGGTTCTGCACCGCGACCCGGGAGAGGCCGGCCTCGCGCAGCATCTGCGCCAGCGCCTGCTGGTCGGGGAACTTGGCGATGCTTTCGGCCAGGTAACGATAGCTGGCCGCGTCGCCCGCTACCGCCTGGCCCAGCCGCGGCAGCACCCCGAACGACCAGGCGCGGTAGACCGGCGCCAGCACCGCCACCTGCACGCGGGAGAACTCCAGGCAGAGGAACCGTCCGCCGGGCTTCAGCACCCGCCTGGCCTCGGACAACACCGCCGCCTTGTCGGTGCAGTTGCGCAGGCCGAACGCGATCGACACCCGGTCGACGCTGCGGTCGGGGAGCGGCAGGCGCTCGGCGTCGGCGACCAGGAAGCGGAGGTTGCCGATCAGGGCGTTTTCCACCGCCCGCGTGTAGCCGACCGCCAGCATGCTCGCGTTGATGTCGGACAGGATCGCGGGACCTCCGCTTGCGCGCAGCCAGCCGAAGCTGATGTCGCCGGTGCCGCCTGCCAGGTCGAGCAAGGTCGATTGCGGCCGCGGCGACAGGGCGGCGACGAAGGCGCGCTTCCAGGCACGGTGGATGCCGAGCGACATCAGGTCGTTCATCAGGTCGTAGCGCGGCGCCACGCTGTCGAACACGGCGCGCACCATCGGCTTCTTCTGGTGCAGCGGCACGTCGCGGAAGCCGAAATCGGTGGTGG
>CAXTVX010000058.1:0-21667 GCA_964247755.1 uncultured Acetobacteraceae bacterium
CCTGTCGACGGACCCTAACTTCAAAACGGGGGCGGTTCAGGGGGCAAGGTCACACTTGGTCGCGAAGCGCCCGTGACAGGTCAGCTTTAGAACCCTCGGTCAAGCTGGCGGTATCTCGGACGAAGCAGAGCAGGAACGCCGCCGGGTGCGGCGGGTAGTGGCGGATCACCGGCGGGGGCGGCTGGCTTGCGGCACTGGGTGCTGCGGCGTTCAGCACCATCGTCCCGGTGGCGATCGCTGCGTAGACGAGCGCCGCCCATGAGGCCTTGCTTCCAGACATCGCGTGCCTCCACGATGGGTGGTCAGGGAACGATGGCTCCCCTCGCCGCCGAAACCGGCTAGTCAGGAGGCGACCTTTGCCGGAACGACCCTACGTCATCATCCTGAACGGCGTCGGGAGCGTCGGGAAGACCTCGACGGCGCGGGCGCTGCAGGACGTCGCGGTGAAGCCGTTCCTCCACGTCTCAGTGGACACGTTCGCCGCGATGTTGCCGGAGCGCATGTTCGGCCATCCGGACGGCATGATCTTCGAGACCATCCAGGAGGACGGCAAGCCTTCGATAGTCATCCAGACCGGGCCGGTCATGGCCAGGACCATGCGCGGCATGCGCCACGCCATCGCGGCCCTGGCGGCGCAGGGCAACGACCTCGTCGTGGACGACGTCATGATGGAGGCGTCCGAAGCCGACGAGTACAGGGCGCTCCTGACGCAGGCCACCTTGCGCTTCGTCGGGCTCTTCGCGCCACTCGACGTGCTCGAGGCACGTGAGCGAGCACGAGGCGACCGCGAGCTTGGACTGGCCCGCTGGCAGTTTGACCGTGTCCACCGGGGTCAGGCCTACGACCTCGAGATCGAGACCACCGACACGACGCCAGTGGAGAACGCCCGCCGCATATGCGCCGCGTTCGGGCTTCTCCTGCGGTAGCATAGGCGGTCAGAGGCAGGTTGCCGCCTGGCGAGCGAAAGGCACCGGACGCACTAACCACTTGAAGATGTAACCCATAGGTTACTATACTTGGGTAGCTATGTGGACCTGCGCTCATGCCCGACCTCGAAACCTTCGACGAACAGCAGTTGCTTCGCTCCATCCGGCGGCGTCGGATCTTGTTCGGTCTCGCTATCACGGTTCCGGTGCTCGCAGCATGGTGGCGATCGTCGCAGTGGATCGCGCAACGCTGGAACCTTCAGCCCGAACTCGTTCGTTTCGCCATCCTGCTTGCCTTCTCCATACTTGGCGCCCTCGCCCCTAATCTTAGCAGAAGCTGGGGCCATGATCCTCGGGAGACGCCACGACTGCGGTGGCTGAACCAGGAGCGTACTGATCGGTATATGACGGTCAGTCGCGTTCTCATGGTGTTCGGGCTCGGCGGCTTACTCCTCGTGCAGTGTAGCGTGCTGTTTGCACCCATTGAGACTGACACCGCATTTTCCAGATCAGATGGTTTGGTCTGGGCCGTACTCACTGGCTCGCTATGCTTGCGCTGGCGGCCGACGGATCTCGGCGACGAGGGCGCACAATTCCGCTATCTGATCGCCGTCAACAGGGCCTTCCTGGTGACCCTGGCGACCTGTCTTGGGGCGATCGTATTTGACGCCTACCGGGGTGGTGGGATGCTGCGTCCGGCCATCGAAGCGGCCCTGCTTGTCGGCTGCCTGACGCTGCAGTCGAGCTTGATCATCGGAGAGCGTCGGGCGGCGCCGGATGGTGGGTGAGCTGGTCCTCGCCGGAAGGCGCCTTGCCAACACGTTGCGCGAGGCTCGGGCGCGCCACGGCCTGACGCAGGCCGAACTGGCCATCCGGGTCGGGGTATCGCGCAAGACGATCAACACCGTCGAGAACGGCGTGTTCGTGCCGTCCGTGCTGCTGGCCCTGGGCCTGGCGGCGGCGCTGGAAACCAGCGTGGAGACGTTGTTCTCCATCCAGACCCAGGCCTGACGGATCGTTGGCTCTCCCTGCTTCGACGCGGACGTTCCGCATTGCGTCTCGACCCAGCCGCTCCGCACCGTTGCGGTGCGTCTCGGAAGCAGACACCCGTCGACGGTGATAAGCTTCCCCGAGGAAACAGCAGGGAGTGCGGCGCATGGATCTGGGGCTTGAGGGCAAGGTGGCGGTGATCACCGGAGGCACGCGCGGCATCGGGCTGGCGGTCGCGCGGCTGCTTGCGACCGAGGGTGCCGACGTGGTCCTGGTGTCGCGCAATGCCGACGAGGCCGTTCGGGTTGCGGATGACATCGCCCGCACCACGGGTCGTCGCGCCCTGGGCCTGGCGGCGGACACCACGGACGATGCTGCAGTGGCAGCCATGGCGGCCAGCGTGGAGCGTGACATGGGTGGCGCCCACATCCTGGTGAACTGTGCCGCCGAGCCCGCCGGACAGAAGGCGGTGCCCGCGCCGTCGGAGGCAGAGTGGGCGTCCCTGGCGTCGCACATGGACACCAAAGTCATGGGCTACCTGCGCTGCACCCGTGCGCTGCTGCCGTCGATGCGCCGGGCAGGGTGGGGCCGCATCGTCAACGTGAGCGGGCTGGGGGCGCGACGGACCGGCGACGTGGTGGGCACCATCCGGAACGTCGCCGTGGTCGCCCTGGCGAAGAACCTGGCCGACGAGCTGGCGGGCACCGGCATCGCGGTCACCACCGTGCATCCCGGCCTGACCCGCACGGAGAAGGTGGACGCCATGCTGGAGGCCCGCGCCCGGGCGCAGGGCCATACCCTAGCCGAAGTGGAGGCGTCGGCGGCGGAGAACCTGCTGATGGGCCGCCTGCCCACGGCGGAAGATGTGGCCCAGGTGATCGCCTTCCTGGCTTCCCCCCTCTCCGTGGCGGTCAACGGTATCGCGATCGACGTGGGCGGAGGCGTGCGCGGGTCCATCAACTACTGAGGTCTGTGCGGAAGGAGGATGACCGACGTCAGCGTTTCCGCCGAGCCAGCTCCGAGACGAACCGGCAGCTTCCGGGTCCACTGGACGACCTCCGGCCTGCATCCCGTTGCCGACGAACTAGGACGCTCAGGGGTCGTTCAGTTCGTATAAACGAGGAAAGCAAGCATGAACGATAAGACGCAGCCTTCCAGCCGCAAAGACGGGTTCGGGACGGAAGGGATCGGCGAGGGCGGTGACGGATCCATGGGGACCTCAGGGTCCACCGGAGGCGGCACCGGGGGTAGCCCAGAAGGCGGGAACCGGAAGGGCGGACATCAGGTCGAGGGAGCGTTCGGGGAAAAGGATGGCAGCAAGGGACGGCGCAGCCCGGCGAACAAGCAGGGAGTCGAAAACATCTGACGCATACGCTCAACCGCCATTGTCCGGGCTTCCAGGGAAGTCCGGATCCTGAAGGAAAGCGTGTTGTCTCCTCTGGCAAGTCTCGGCCTCACGCCCCCCGCCATGTCCACTCCGGGACACCCTGGTTGCGTCGCAGACGGACCCGTTGCAGCCCGACGGCTGCGTGCACCTCGTCGACGTCAACCACCGAAAGCCCTGGCAGGCTTGCCAGCGCCTCCGACTGGAAGCGCGCGGTCAGGAACGGGTTGACTGCCCCGAAGTAGGCTTCCGTCCACCACGACTTCATGGCATCGGCCGAGGCCTGCATGGTTTCGGCCGACGGCAGCCGGTCGCGCTTGCCCCGCTGGTTCACCTCCCGGTCGCTGGGCACAAGGTTCCACAGATCACCGCAAGGCCAGGCGGACCACGGCAGGCAGTGGTCGATGTCGAGGTTCGCCGGGCTGAGCCGCTTGCCGCTCCAGATGCAGTGGGTCATCTCTCCACGGCCCATCCGGTCGAGCGCGAGGTCGCGAACGACCGCCGTGCTCCTGACGGGATCGGACCATGTCATCGCCGCCGCCATCCGGGCCTCGTCGAGCTGCCGTCCCTGGCGGCCCGCGTAGTCCCGCATGTGCCGCAGCCACTCGGTGACTAGGGCAGGCTCGATCCAGACGGCGAACCGCTGCATCGCCTGCCAAATGACCCGTGGAACCCGGATGGTCCCGAACGAGGCCAGCGTCGCACGGTCCAGGATCAACGTCCCACCCAATGCGGCGGCACGGGTCCGGACAACCGGGAACACCGCAGTGCCGTCCTGATGGGTGAGATATCTGGCAGGCATGTCACGGATGAGGTCGGCGGCTTCACGGAGCGCCGCCAGCACCACCTTGGCGTCCTCCCCGGCGAACGTCGCCCCGACGCGGAGGTCCCGTCGCGATGCCGTCCCTGACGCCAGGGCTCGCCACCCGGGCCCGCCGAAGCCCAGGCCGTCCGCTGCACGATGGTTCGCCGGGGCCTGCGGCAGGTCGGCAGCGGTCAGCGGCAGGTAGAGCCGGAGCCAGTTCAGCGCGATCAGCCCGAGCGGCAAGACCACGTGTTCCCCACCATCCCCTTCAGCGAGACCGGCGGAACCGTCGGCGGCCCGGCACAAGGCTCGGAGCAGGCCCAGCTTGTAGGTCGAGCTCTTGGCGTCAAGCAGGATGAAGCGCCTGAGCAGCGGCAGGGCGCCGGTGCCGTCGTCCGGCAGGCGGAGTGCCAGGTTCGTCCACCGGACATCCGGACGACTGGGCCCATCGTCGGCCTCAAGACGACGGACCACCTCAAGCCCATGGTCCCGCGCCAGGCGCTCGACCTCGTCACCGCTGGTTTCGTGGAAGCCGCGGCTGTCGTCCGGGCCCCGCCGGAGGGTCATCACGAGGAAGCCGCCCGAGGCCAGCAGCGTAACGAGCTTGCGGAAGGCGCGAGCACGGTCCGCAGGGGCCACGTGCTGCCAGACGGCGCCTACCAACACGACATCTGCGGCGATGCCGAGCCGCAGCGTGGACGCCAGGGATGGCAGGCTGTCGTCCAGCCACCGCACCCGGGGCGCGTCATGGAGGCGCCTTCCCTCGGCACGCATCCCCGAAGATGGCTCCACGGCGACGACCTCATGACCGGCAGCGGCGAACCAAGCGGCGTCGCGCCCGGTCCCGGCGCCGACGTCCACCACCAACGACGGCTCGCCGGGCAGGAGGTCCGCCATC
Organism: uncultured Acetobacteraceae bacterium; assembly: GCA_964247755.1. Lineage (GTDB taxonomy): Bacteria > Pseudomonadota > Alphaproteobacteria > Acetobacterales > Acetobacteraceae > Lichenicola. The sequence goes on from CAXTVX010000058.1 coordinate 5,004, forward strand.
CAGGCGTGGAGCTCCTGCGGGTCGAGCGCCTCATATTGGAGGGCGACCACCGCGGCGTTCTCGTCATACCAGCTCATCCGGATGCCGCTCTTACCTGCCGGTAGGCATCCTGGGGTCATCCATCATCGATAGTCACTAAGCCACCAGCCCGTTCGACGATGGCGATGATGGGTCTACGTGTAGACGCCGTACTGCAAGCGCTTCAGGAAGGTCTTGACGATATCCAGACCCCCTGGAGTGGACAGCAGGTCGAGCGGCCGTCTTTGATCCAGGCCAATCGCCGGTTCCTCCATCCACCGCTCTGCGGCTCCCTGTGAACCCAGGACTTCGGTGGCCATGGCCAGGATCTCGTGGGTTCGCGCCTTGTCGTTAAGCGGGGTCCCGCTGGGCATGGCCACCTCCGGATCGAGTGTCGCACCCTACGTGACAGGCGACGTGGTCGGCTTCAAGCGCATCGTCCCGCCTGATCAGGACGCCTCGGGCTTCCGCCGCCGTGCCCTTGTCGTTCGGACGGTCTTCAGCCTGGAGTTGACCAGGGCCTCAAGCATGTCCGCGGTGTAGGCCAGCACGTCGCCCTCGATCGCCTGGACGGCCGAGTGGACACGCTCCCGCGACAAGTCGTCGCCGGACGGGCTGGAGACACTTGCATCGTATCCCAGCGCTTCGTTGGGCGAGACGCCCAGGGTCCGGCAGATGCGCACGAAGGTCGCCAGGTCCGGCTCGGTCACGTCAGCCACGTAGTTGTGGTAGCGCGCCTGGCTCAGCCCGACCCGCCGCGCCACCTCGCTGTCGCTCAGTCCGAGAACCGTCGCCCTGTCCCGCAACACCTTCCCGAGCCCCTTCATGGAGCGAGTTGTGGTCGGTCGTCGACGTCCGCGCTAACAAGGTTGCATGTTGCACATCTACAATAATTCCTTGTAGCTTCCGGCGGAACATCGCTTGTCCGACGGTCGCGGCATCATCGCCGCTAGAGCGCTCAAGGGACGGCGACGACTTGGCAGGCAACGAGGTTAACCGTGGACAGCATCTCCACCGAAGCATGCGGCACGACCTTCAGGTTCTCGGCCCTGGCGGGCGAGGTCATCGGCACCGAGCAGAGGAGCGACTCCTACACGACGGGCAGCAGCCGCACGGTCATCATCGACGGGACCGGTGGTGGAGGCGGCCACGTCAGCACCAGCGTGGTGGTGAGCCGTGACATCTGGCTGCGGGACGCCGCCGGGGACGAGCACCACGTCCGCGTGCAAGCGGACCTCCCGATCCGGACCGGGCAGCAGCTCGCGATCCTCTACCTCCAGGCGACGAGACCATCGACGAAGCGCAAGGTCGACAGCCTCGTGTCGGTCTATACGCCGTCGACGGACACCTACTGGAAGGTCCGGGAGCTCGAGGAGGTCGCCAAGACCCTGTCCACGCCGACCTGGAGCATGGCTGGCTTCGTCTGCCTCGTGGCGTTCTGGGGCGTCAGCCTGTTTCTCTGCCTGGCCGGGGTCGGCATCCCGATCGTCATCACCCTCGCCGTGGTCTGGTGGAAGCGGGTGAAGAAGCACAAACAGGAAGCCGTGGAGATCCTCGATGCTCTTCGGGCGGACCATCAGGCGGTGATCCGCCACGAGTACGCGAACTGGCGCCGAGATGCCGACCGCCTCCGGAAACCCGACCAGGCGATGACCCGGACCATCGGAGCAGCCGAATGACGCGGCTCGCGATGACTGCGGTCCTCCTGGCGTTAGGGGCAGTTCTCACGTCGGCAGGCCCAGCCGCGGCTCAACCGGACAACGACGGGCCCCTGACGGTCAATGAGTGCGTCGGCCCCCACGTCCAGACGGTCGTCCAAGGCGACTACATGCGGCACATCCCGGATCGGGTCATCGGCGACACTCCGGCAATCCTGGAATCCCCCGGAGGCCAGACGGTGGGCACGCTGACCGCGGGCACCTCCTACACGGTCGCAAATCTGCGCAGGGGCTACGCGCTCCTGCGCGCCACCCGCTTCAGCAAGCCGTTCGCGCCGGGAGCAACGGTTGGCTGGGTGCGCTCGGTGGACGTCCATGACCTGAGGCTGCGGAACTGCCTCTAGACGAGCCGCGACAGTTGCGGACTAGGAACAGCCGAGAGCCTTGGACCGGCCCTCGATTGGTTCAGCCGCCTGAGCAGGATGCTGGTTCAGGGAAAGCTTCCTGACCGGATAGTCGTGGCGCTACTGCGCGCACTAGTTCGGCGACAAGCATCACCGCCGGATCCGTGTCCGTGCGGTGGTGTCGAACGAGGTGAAGCGAGACCGGCTCGAGGACGATCGGCATGGGACGGGAGGTCAGTCGTGCGGCGGCGGTGCAAACCATCACGCCCGTTGGGAATGCAGCCAACAAGTCCGTATCGCACAAGAGCTCCAGCGCGTGCAGGAAGGTGGGCGCAACAGAGGCGACGCGTCGCTGACGCCCGATCCGAGCCAGCGCCGCGTCGACTGATCCCTGCCGATCGCCGCGGCCGGAAACGACGACATGGGGGAACGCCAGCCAGCAGTCGAGGTCGAGCGTTTCAGCCGCTGCCGCCGGATGGTCTCGTCGCATCACGACGATGTATGGGTATGTGCCGAATGACTCCGAGCGCAGCGATGCACCGGAGGCAGAAGCGACGGTAACGACGAGGTCCACCTCACCGCGATTAAGTCGCTCGACCTCATCACCGGCATGCCAAGGGTGAAAGACCAGGTCTATGCCCGGCGCCCGCTTCGCCAGCTCTGCCGTCAACGCAGCGCCGAGCGCAGCGGCAGGGACGTCGGGCGCGACGAGCCGGACCGCGCCGCGAAGGTCGCCCAGGTCCGGTGGCCTGGCCGCAACGATGCCAGCCAGCTCAGCGAGACAGGCACGCAGAGGCTCGCGCATCGCATCGGCGCGCGCTGTCCGGCGAAGCCCGCCCGGCGGGGCGCGTATCAGCAGCGGATCGCCGAACAGCGTCCGCGCCCGGGCGAGCGCGTTCGAGGCGGCTGGCTGGGACAGGCCGACCCGCTCGGCAGCCCGGCCCACGTGCGCTTCGTCCAGCAGCGCATCCACGATCACCAGAAGGTTGAGGTCGATGTTGCGGAGCTTCATCACATGAATGGCGTAGCATAACAAACATCATTTGGACCAATGCCCGCCTGGCCGCCATCCTTGGAGCGGTCGAGGAGGCCTCGAACATGTCCACCGTGCTGCTGCTCGCCCATCCGGACCTCGCCGCCTCGCGGGCCAACCGCGCGCTGCTCGCTGGACTGAAGGACCTGCCCGGACTGGAAGTCGCCGAGCTCTACACCCTCTACCCCAAGGGGCAGATCGACCTCGCGGTTGAGCGCGAGCGGCTGCTGCGTGCCGACAGGCTGGTGCTCCAGTTTCCGCTCTGCTGGTACTCGACGCCGCCGCTGCTCAAGCATTGGCAGGACGCGGTGCTGACGCCGCTTTTCTACCGGGAGCCAGACATCGCCGCAGCGACGGCGGGTCTGCCGGTGCTCGCGGCGACGACGACGGGCGGTCCCTCGGTGAGCTATCAGCCGGGCAGCCCGGCCGGGATGACAATCGATGAGCTGTTTGCGCCACTCAGGGCCACCGCGCGCAAGTGCGGCTGGCTGTGGCAGGCGCCGTTCGCACTCCACGACGTGCGCAACCTCGACGACGCTGCGCTGGCGCGAGCAGGCGACGACTACAGGTCCGTGATCCTTTCGGCTCCGATGCTGGAGCGCTGGCCGGACGTTGCTGCTTGAACTTCGGCCAACGGGAGCGAGCGCCATGAAGTTGGCCGGTCACACCGTCGTCGTGATGGGCGGAACGTCCGGCGTGGGCTTGGCCACTGCTCATGCCGCCGCCGACGCCGGTGCGCACGTCATCGTGGCGGGACGAAGCCGGGACAAGCTTGGCTCAGCGGTCACCGGGCTCGGCGACAAGGTGCATGGCGAACAGGTAGATGCCTCCGATCGCGACGCGCTCGACGCCTTCTTCGCGCGTGTGGGGCATCTCGACCATCTGGTGATCGCTGCGTCCGGTGGCGTGGGCGCGGGCCCGTTCGCGAAGCTCATCCGCAACGACTTGGCCCGCGGGTTTGATGCCAAGTTCTGGGTTCAATGGCAATGCGCGCAGGCGGCGCTTCCTTACTTGTCCAGACAGGGCTCGATAACCTTCGTCACCGCCGTCTCGGCGCGCATGGGCAATCCGGGCACCTCGGGGCTGGCCGCGATCAACGGTGCGCTCGCGGCGATGGTCCTGCCGCTCGCGCATGAACTCGGTCCCATCCGGGTCAACGCGGTATCGCCGGGTGTGATCGACACGCCCTGGTGGGACAAGCAACCTGCGGAGCTGAAGCATCGCATCTTCAAGCAGGTCGCCGCCTCCGTGCCCATGCGGCGGATCGGGCGTCCAGAAGAGGTGGCAGACGCGATCGTCTTCCTCGCCAGCAACGGCTACGTCACCGGCGTGATCCTCGACGTCGACGGCGGCATGCGAGGCGCGTCACCGGGGTGAGTTCAAGACGTTGGCTCCGCAATCCGGCTATCAGCCTGTTTCTGAACAGCTGGCGGCTTTTGACCTCATGCATGCCTAAAGGTACGGACAGTCCCCCAAACCCTCCCGCTACTCCAGGACCCTGGTCATCTGACATTCCCTCCGCATCACCCCGATGACTGGCACCAACGTCTAACTTGCCAACGGTCGCACGATTGAAGTCCGGTTGGTCCTCGGCGGGATCCGGAGCTCTAGATGTTGGTGGCCATCGGCCTGTAGGACCTCGTGGTGCTGCAGGAACACGCGTTCAACCGCAAAGCGCAGCACGGATCCGGCACCGTCCATCCTGACGTTCCAGTCCCGGGCGATCTGCACCGCATAGTCTTAGCTCACCACCGGGTAGAATATCGGCTGCTCCGGAAGTCGCGGTGGAAACGCCTCGAAGCCGCTCTCCTCGATCAGCCGCAGCTCCACTGCGTCGACAGGCCGCCACAGCGTGATGGTCTCTTCTTTGGACTCCACCGCCCCGCCTCGCTTCTCGACCCGTGTCATTTTGAATGTAAACCAGGATGTCATGGTCGGTCGTGGACTTCCTGCCATATGTTCCGGTCCAGCATGGAAGAGGATGCTGCTTCGTGACGATCAAAATCGGATCGACCGCAGCACTCACCGCAATGCTCGCCCTAAGTGTCGCCCCCGCATCCGGGCAGACCGGGATGGCCAATCCCGACAGCGGACAGGTCGCCGGATTGTTTCTCCAGTCCTGCATGAAATACGCCGGGAATGCCGCCAGACTGCGGGAGTGGGTATCGGCGCACCGCCTGCCTCAGCTTCCGGCGGATCAAGCCGCCGCGTTCCTCGGCTCGCTAGGGGCCGGTGAGGTCTATGGGGCTAGCAACGCGTCCGGAAAGCACGCGCTCGTCTCCTACGACTCGGGAGCGTGCCGGGTGCTCGCGTTGTCCGGGAACGCTTCCGACATACAGACGACGCTGCTGGCTCTACTGCGGGGGCAAGGAGTCACGGTGGTTCCCGTCCTGGCTCGGGCGAAGCCCGACGGCTCATCAAGTCAGGACCTGTTCGAAGCCACCCTCGGACCCAGGCATTGGAGGGTCTCGATCACCGCCAAGCCACATGCGGCATCCCCTGGCGCGGCACCGGAGGTGGGCTTGCTGGCTACGGTCGGATGAATACCATGGCCCTGGCCCGGCGCCCGAGGCGGATGTTCCCAGGCCGTGATGCCTGGCTTGGACGGAGAATGGTTACCCTGCCCTGGTGTCGAAGGCTTCCCGTGAGGCTTCGACCTTTGGAAGGTTCTCTTCCGCCCAAATCCAGACGCCGCAGAACGCGGCGCCCAGGCTCGTGCCCAGCTCCGTCAGGCGGTAGTCGACGCGTGGAGGCACCACGGCGTGGACGGTGCGCGTCACCATGCCGTCGCGCTCCATCTGCCGAAGCGTCTGGGTCAGCATCTTCTGGCTGATCCCGCTCATGAGGCGAGCGAGTTGGGTGAAGCGCAGCTCGCCGTGCTCCGCCAGCACCTCGAGCGCGATCATCGTCCACTTGTCGGCAACCCGTCCTATCAGGTCGTTGACCAGAGCCTCCACCCGGGGATCGCACTCGACCGGCGGAGCGGTCTCGGCGATGCGGCGGGCACGCTGGATCGTAGGCTCGCTGAACGGTAGACGGGACATCGGTCACGCTCTCTTTTCGGTAACTATGGATATCTCGGGTGCCTTCTTCCTTCTGGAGTGTAGGCGAACAAGTTGTTCATTCCCACTTCGAAGGAGCGAGCCCATGAACAAGACCGGCAACACCATCCTGATCACCGGGGGCGGGTCCGGCATCGGCGAGGCGCTGGCGCATCGCTTCCACGACCTCGGCAACACCGTGATCGTCTCCGGTCGACGTCGTGAGACCCTGGAGGCTGCAGTCGCCGGGAGGCCGAACATGCACGCGATCGAACTGGACGTGGAAAGCGCCCAGGACATCGCCTCCTTCGCCAAGAGGCTACTGGCCGAACACCCCACGCTCAACGTGCTCGTCAACAACGCCGGGATCATGCGCTTCGAGGCGGTGGACCGGTCACGCGACCTGGAGGACGCAGAGCGGACGATCGACACCAACCTGCTCGGCCCGATCCGCCTCATCGACGCGCTGATCGACCACCTGGCCGGTCGGCCGGGTGCCGCCATCGTCAACGTGACATCCGGACTGGCTTTCGTGCCCCTCCTCACCACGCCGACGTACAACGCCACCAAGGCGGCCATCCACTCCTACACGGTGGCCCTGCGCGAGGTTCTGAAGGACAGGGTCGAGGTGATCGAGCTCGCACCCCCGGCGGTGCAGACCGGTCTCACGCCAGGCCAGGCAAGCCGTCCCGGCTACCAGCCGCTCGACGAGTTCGCCGACGAGGTGATGGCGCTGTTCGCCCGGCAGCCTACGCCACCCGAGATCCTGGTCGAGCGCGTGCGCTTTCTGCGCTTCGCCGAGGCCGAAGGACGTTACGATGTCACGGTGACGCAACTGAACGAGTTCGCGGCAAAGGCCCGCCAGGGTTGAGAAGCCGGGCAGGTTTTCCTCGGCAATCAAGGGACCAACGCGGTCCCGTCAGGCGTTGCCGACGGTGGGCCTGAGATCAGGCGCGATGAGGCGACTGGCGACGCACTGGTCGTGGTTCTGCCTGCTGCCTGCGGGAACGGTGCTGTTGCTGGGGCGGTGGGCGCCACGGCTCGTCGACCAGATCATGAGCGTGGTGATGGTCCTGATCGGGGTGATCTTCGCTCTGGCGCTTCCGGTCGCCGCCTGGGCGATCCTCCGGGCGACGCGCAAGTTCCTGATCCGTTGGCGGCTGCTCCGGAACGGGCTGCCCGTTTCGGCCCGTGTCGTCGAAGCCCGGGCGTATGGGCTGCCGATCCCGACCGTCGACGACGTCGTGATCGCCGATCTTCAGCTTGAGATCGTTTCCGGCGCATCGTCCCGGAGGCTGTGCTTGAGCGAGAGGATCGATGTTGAATCGATGCCGTCCGTCAGCGATCACGTGACATTGCTGATCGACGCGCACCAACCAGACCGGTTCAGGCTGGCTCCAATGCATCGTCCTGCCCCGTAACGGCTTCTGGGCGAAGTCGAATCGAGATCGCAGCCTGAGACGACGCCTTCACGTCGCGAATCATCTCCTTGAAGGCGTTCCATTTCACGCTGGTTTACATGTTCGGCGTGCAAATCGACCCTTCCCACAACCAGTTTGTTCCCTATACGTTCTTGCCTTGGGAGGGCGTCAGATTGGGGGAGACGGTGACACGGGCGGAGGTCCTGGCAGGCCTGCGGACCCGGATCGCAGCCGCGGGACGGAACGGCAGCGCATCGTCGGAGACGGCTGTGCTGCCGTTCGGCATCGAGCCGCTGGACCGGCACCTCCCCCAAGGTGGCTTGGCGTTGGGCGCAGTGCACGAAGTGGCTGGTGCCGGTCCGGAGGTCGAGCAGTGCGCGGCCCCGGCCATGTTCGCCGCCTCCCTGCTCGCGCGCCGACCCGGGCCGGTGCTGTGGATCCTGGGCAAGCACGACCTGTTCTGCGCCGGTCTCGCCCAGGCCGGTCTCGACCCCGGCCGTCTGATCATGGTGCAGGCACGCCGCGACGCCTTACAGGCCATGGAGGAAGGACTCCGCCACCCCGACCTCGCCGGTGTCGTGTGTGAACTCGAAGGACGGTTCGACCTCGTGGCGTCCCGCCGCCTCCAGCTCGCCGCCGAAGCCACCGACGTGCTCGGCCTAGTGCTGCGCCGGAGCCGACGCTTCAACGATCCATCGCTTGTGGCCCCGTCAGCCGCCTCCAGCCGATGGCGCATCAGCGGGATGCCATCGCCTCCGCCACTGGCGCACGCCCCGGAGGTGCACGGGGTCGGACGCCCACTCTGGAAGCTCGAACTCGTCCGCTGCCGAGGCGCGGAATCCGCAACCTGGACCGTGGAGGCGCCCGATGCGCAGGGTCGTCTCGCTATGGCTTCCGTTCTGGCCCACCGACCGGCTGCGTCGGCACCGCTGCGCCGCGCTCTCGGATGACGTGCCGCTGGTCACCCGCGGGCACGATGGCCGCCGGATGGTCATCGCCGCAGCCGACGCCGCGGCACGCAGGCTTGGCCTGAGAGCCGGGATGGCCCTGGCCCACGCCCAGGCCATGGTGCCCGACCTGGTGGTAATGGATGCCGCCGAACCCGAGGACGCCACGGCGCTCGAACGCCTCGCCGCCTGGTGCCTGCGCTTGTCCCCCATGACATCGGCGGATCCGCCCGATGGGGTGTGGATCGACGCCACCGGCTGCACCCACCTGCACGGCGGCGAACGGCCCATGCTGTCGCTGCTGTCCAGCTACCTGGAACGGCATGGGCTGACGGGACAGGTGGCAGTTGCCGACACCCCCGGTGCCGCACATGCGCTCGCTCGCAATGGCAGCCGCCCCCTGACGCTGGTGGAGCCAGGGGCGCACGTCGACGCCCTGGCGCTCTTGCCGGTCAGTGCGCTGAGGCTGGACGCCACCACCGTGGACGGCCTGCGTCGACTGGGGCTCAACCTCATCGGGCAGCTGGCGACGGCGCCACGGGCTCCATTGGCACGCCGCTTCGGTAACGCCCTGATGACCCGGCTGGACCAGGCGCTGGGGCGGATGCCGGAACCGATCCAGCCGGTGCTGCCGCCGGAGACGGTCGTGATCCGCCGCACCTTCGTCGAACCCATCGCGACCGCGGAGTCCTTTGTCGCGGTGATCCTGCTGCTGGTCGGGGAAGCCTGCGCCTTGCTCGAGCAGCGCAGCCTGGGAGCCCGTCGCCTTGACCTCGTGTTCGAACGGGTCGACGCCACGGTCCAGGTGGTCCGCATCGGCACCGCACGACCGGTGCGCGACGTCCGGCATCTGGCCCGGCTACTGGACGAGCGTGTCGAAGAGGTGGACCCGGGTCTCGGCGTCGAGGCCATGCGCCTGGTGCTGCCGCTGGTCGAGCCGCTGGAGTACGTGCAGCGCGGTGGTGGGCTGGCACCGGGTGAGAAGAGCGAAGCCGACCTGTCGGAGCTCATCGACCGGCTGGTGAACCGGCTGGGGTCGGACAAGGTCTACCGGGTGCAGCCCGTGGAGAGCGAGGTGCCCGAACGGTCGCAGCAGCCGGTGTCCGTGCACTCGGCACCGACAACGACAGCCGCAACCGCTTGGCCCCGTCCGGTTCGCCTGCTCGATACACCGGAGCCGGTAGCAGCGTTGGCGGCAATCCCGGACCATCCGCCCAAGGCGTTCACGTGGCGCCGGGTCCAGCACCGTGTCGTCCGCGCCGATGGCCCCGAGCGCATCACCGGCGAATGGTGGGTCCGGTCGAGCGAGCTGGTCGCGGTGCGCGACTACTGGACGGTCGAGAACCAGGAGGGTCGCCGCTTCTGGCTGTTCCGCCAGGGCGACGGCGTCGACGGCGCGACGGGCGGGCTCGCCTGGTTCCTCCACGGCTTCTTCTAGCGGCAGCACCCCATCATGACCGACGACGACAAACGTGACCTGCGTCCGGCAAGCCACGAAGAAATCGAGCAGAGCCTGTCCTTCGCCCTCCGTTTCGACGGCCGGAAGCGCGTGCGCCATGCCGATGACGCCATGGCGCGGATTACCGCCGAGCGGCTGGTCCAGCACCTCGAGCGGTCGGGGTACATAATCCTCAAGAAACCACATGCCACGGCGCCGTCGACCAGCCATCACAAGCACCCGCACAGCGACTAGGTCCGGGTCATGCCCGACTACGTCGAACTCCAGGCGACCTCGAACTACTCGTTCCTGCGCGGCGCCAGCCACGTCGAGGAGCTGCTGTTCCAGGCCAAGGAGATGGGCTTCGACGCCCTGGCCATCGCCGACCACAACACCCTGGCCGGGATAGCCCGAGCGCATGCCCGCGCCGAGGAGGTCGGCATCCGCCTCGTCGTGGGGTGCCGCCTGACCCTGCGCGATGGCTTGCCCCTGCTCGTCTACCCAACGGATCGCCCTGCCTACGGACGCCTGTGCCGGTTGCTGACCCTGGGCAAGAGCCGCACCGGCAAGGGCGGTTGCGACATCGCGTGGCGGGACCTGGTCGCCCATGGCGAGGGCCTGGTGGTCGTCCTGCTCCCCGACCAGCCGGACAGCCGCCTGGAGGAGGAGCTCCGCCGCCTCTGCGCGGGCTTCTCTGGTCGCTGCTACCTGTCCCTGAGCCTGCGTCGTCGTCCCGGTGACGCCGTGCGGCTGCGTCGGTTGCACGACCTGGCTCAGGAGGCGCGGGTGCCGACGGTGGTCACCGGCGACGTGCTGTTCCACACCCCGGACCGCCGCATCCTGCAGGACGTGGTGACCTGCATCCGCGAGGGCTGCACCATCGACGAGGCGGGCTTCCGCAAGGAGCGCTTCGCCGACCGCCACCTCAAGAGCGCCGCCGAGATGGCGCGCCTGTTCCGCGACTACCCCGAGGCGCTGGCGCGGACGGTGGAGATCGCCGACCGCTGCCGCTTCAGCCTGTCCGAACTCCGCTACCAGTACCCGGACGAGGCCGACGTGCCGGGCGAGACGCCGCAGCAGGCGCTGGAGCGCGCGGTGCGGGACAGCATCCCGCTGCGCTACCCGGACGGCCTACCCGAGGACGTGGCCAGACAGCTCCGGCACGAGATCGGGCTCATCGCGGGCTTGGGCTATGCGCCCTACTTCCTGACCGTGAACAGCATCGTTCGCTACGCCCGGTCGCAGGACATCCTGTGCCAGGGACGCGGATCCGCCGCCAACTCTGCGGTCTGCTACGTGCTGGGGGTCACCTCCATCGACCCGGTGCGCTCCGGGCTGCTGTTCGAGCGCTTCGTGTCCGCCGAGCGCCGGGAACCGCCGGACATCGACGTCGACTTCGAGAGCGAACGGCGCGAGGAGGTCATCCAGTGGGTCTACCAGCGCTACGGCCGCGACCGGGCCGCCCTGTGCGCCACGGTCATGCGGTTCCGCTCGCGGGGCGCCATCCGCGACGTCGGCAAGGTCATGGGGCTGACCGAGGACGTGACGGCGGCCCTGGCGTCCCAGGTCTCCGCCTGGTCGGGGGACGGCGTGCTGGAGGAGCACGCCGAGGAGCTCAACCTCAACCTCCGGGACCGCCGCCTGCGGCTGACCCTGCAGATCGCCCGCGAGCTCATCGGCTTCCCGCGCCAGCTCGGCACCCATCCCGGCGGCTTCGTGCTGACCCAGGACCGGCTGGACGACCTGGTACCCATCGAGCCCGCCGCCATGGCGGATCGGCAGGTCATCGAGTGGGACAAGGACGACATCGACGCGCTCAAGTTCATGAAGGTCGACGTGCTCGGCCTGGGCATGCTCGGCTGCATGCGCCGGTCGTTCGAGCTGCTCGAGGAGCACCACGGCACCCGCATGGACGTGGCGACCATCCCGCCCGAGGACCCGGCGACCTACGCCATGATCCGGAAAGCCGACACGCTGGGCACCTTCCAGATCGAGAGCCGGGCGCAGATGAGCATGCTGCCCCGCCTCAAGCCCACGACGTTCTACGACCTGGTGGTGCAGGTCGCCATCGTCCGGCCGGGGCCCATCCAGGGCGACATGGTGCACCCCTACCTCCGGCGCCGCGAGGGCCTGGAGAAGCCGCAATATCCGAAGCCCGAGCTTGAGCGGGTGCTGGGCAAGACCTTGGGCGTGCCCCTGTTCCAGGAGCAGGCCATGCAGGTCGCCATCCAGTGCGCGGGCTTCACCCCGGGCGAGGCCGACCAGCTGCGACGGTCCATGGCCACCTTCAAGTTCACCGGGGGCGTGTCGCACTTCAAGGACAAGCTCATCGGCGGCATGGTGGACCGCGGCTACGAGCAGGCCTTCGCCGAGCGCACCTTCAGCCAGCTGGAGGGTTTCGGCTCCTATGGCTTCCCGGAAAGCCACGCGGCCTCGTTCGCGCTGGTCGCCTACGCCAGCTCCTGGATGAAGTGCCACCACCCCGACGTCTTCTGCTGCGCCCTGCTGAACAGCCAGCCGATGGGCTTCTACGCCCCGGCCCAGGTCGTCCGGGACGCCCGCGAGCACGGGGTCGAGATCCGGCCGGTCTGCGTCAACGCATCACGCTGGGACTGCACGCTGGAGCCGCGGCACGACGGGCGGCCGGGGCTGGCGTTACGGCTCGGCTTCCGGATGGTCAAGGGACTGGCCAACGAGGCGGCGGCACGTCTGGTCGCGCACCGTGGCGACGAGGAGTACGGCAGCGTCGAGGAGATCTGGCGCCGGGCGGACCTCCCGTCGGCAGCACTGGAGCGCTTGGCCGAGGCGGACGCCTACCGCGGCATCGGCCTCGACCGGCGCGGGGCGCTGTGGGCGGTCAAGGGTCTCGCCGACGGGCCGCTGCCACTGTTCGCTGCGGCCGATGCCGGACGTCGTCCCCTGCCCGAGGTGGTCGAACAGCCGATGGCGCTGACGCCGATGAAGGACGGACGCGAGGTCGTCGAGGACTACCGCAGCGTCGGGCTCAGCCTGCGTCGCCACCCGGTGTCGTTCCTGCGAACGGCATTGCAGGCACGGGGGATGGTGACCTGCGCGGGGCTCAACCATGTCCGGGACGGTCGCCGGGTCGCGGTGCCCGGCATCGTGCTGGTGCGCCAGAAGCCGGGCTCGGCCAAGGGGGTGATGTTCATCACGGTCGAGGACGAGACGGGGGTGGCAAACCTCATCCTGTGGCCCGACCGGTTCGAGCGGCAGCGTCGACTGGTGCTCTCGGCCGGGATGATCGCCTGCCATGGCCGGGTACAGCGCGAGGGCGAGGTCGTCCACGTCGTTACCGAACGCCTGGAGGACCTGACGGACCTGCTTCGGTCGGTGGGCGACCAGGACGACGGCTTCCCGATCGACTACGGGCGCGGGGACGGCGCCACCCATCCGGGGACGCGGGACCCACGGGATGGGCCGGGTGCGGGGCCTGGAGGATGGCCGGTGCGGGACATCTATCTGCCTGACCTGAGGATTGGGTCGGGCATCAAGGTGCCGACAAGGGACTTTCGGTGATGCTTAAATCGTGGACAATACAATGTGCACCCGAGCGAGCGTCTAAATGATGCAAATACCTTTTTGATAAGAAAATGCTACCTAGCCCAAATTTTTCTTGTCGCTTGCAAAGCTGACCTACACAATAAAAGCTGCCGCCACCCGGCCCGGAGCGTCGGCACGGACATCGTCATTAGCAAGGCGATCCGGATTTGAAACTGCCCAGCCGGTGATGTTTATGAATGACGCCCTAGTCACCGCCAGCCGCCGCTCATTCCAAGACGACGTGCGCGGAGAGAGCGAGACAAACGACTTCGCGTATTCGGATGATGCGTGGCTTACCGACGTAACTGACATAATCCAAGCAGGACATATTGACTGGGCTGGTCGACTTTTAAAGTCGAGCAGGGCTCGTATGCTCCCCAAGGAGAAGCTCGGAAGATTTCTGGCCGTGCATACCACTTACACCGAAGCAGCCGAAAGAGAGGCGCTACTTGGCCTGGGTAGTTTGATCGACTCTAATCATCCTATGACAAAGTTCCGAGCCGACTTGGAGGCACACAACGTTCGCTTTCGCGCTGCTCAGAAGGCGTGGACAACCCTGTCTCGCGAATCCTAATGGTTGAGAATATAAAAGAGAGAGTTTGTGAGCTACCTTCAAACAATGTAGACAAATTAATCAAAGCTTGAAGTTCACTTCTGTAGCCTCTACGTCTGGTCCGAGATCCATCTTACGCTCTACATCAACACGCTCTGTCGAGTAATGTCTTGGTAGATGGTCAGGACCGTATCCAACAAACATCTTCACTCTGTTGATGGAAAAACTGTTAACAAGAGTATCTCCTGTTTTTTTTACAACTTTAGAGAATACTGAATATATATCTGTTACTTCATCAATAGGCGCCTTGGTGCTGAGTTTTTCGCAATATTCTAGTAAGCCTTGTTTAGCTTTATCAACTGCATGTTTATCAGCAGCAGCATTGCGGTCAAAAAGCCCAGCGACAACCGCCGCTAGATGTTGGTTGATAAAAATGGGATGATGGCCACCCTCATCCGGGTAAACTAAGTACAACGGAGTATCGCCCTCTCTAACCGGTTGAATGACGTAGATCGTCGAACCTGGCATAGCTTAGACTTTCCATTACAAGTGAGCAGCATACGACACATCTAGCGGTTTGCTAACTATATTCCAATTACCTAGCAATTCCTCATTACCCAGATTTTCAATCACCAAGATACAATGAGATCCCGTTTGCTCATAGCAGTTCATGATCGCTAAGGTTTCGTCGTCGGAAACCGTCTTTCCGAAACGTACAAGATGAAGGGTAGGAAAGGTCAATTTCACTCTGCGGCCACAGCGGGATGATTACCTGCCATGGCCGGGTGCAGCGCAAGGGCGAGGTCGCCCACGTCATCACTGGCCGCCCAAAAGGGCTCCAGCAGCCGCTGCGTTCGGTAGGCAACCAGGACGGCAACTCCTTCCAAACCAACTATAAGCGCGGAGACGGGGCTACGCATCGGTGCGTACCGGATCCACGGGACGGGCCGGATGTCGGACCCAGAGGCAGCCGATGCGAAACATCTAACTGCCCGATCTGAGGATGGCGTCAGATATTAGGGTGTGGATTAGCAACTTTTACTAGAGGGGATGCCCTTCTGCGGTGCCGCCTCCTCGACAACCTCTTCCCGCGGCAGGTTTGCCAGTATGCCTCCCGGTCCCCAGGCAGGTCTCTGTCGCATGGTGCTTTGGGGAGCTACCTGGAAAGTGACCGTGCCGGTCGAACAGCTCATGCCGAGGTGGATGCCCTCCGGCGGATCGGCTGTGCCGACAACCAAGAACAGGATGCCAGGAAGTTCATGGTTGGCATTCGAGAGGACACCTTTCATGGTCGAGATGTCCATCCAAGAAGGGGAAGGGTAGCGTTCCGGATGGGTATGCCATGTCCCAAGATAGTGGAGACCGGCAACGTACATGTCGTCGATCTCGGCCTGTTCCGCGACCGGATCCGGCCTGAAGAACCGCCTCTTCCGGCGATCCGTCTTTCGCGGACCGGTCGCCACATGGGCGATGATGGAGTCCTTCCAGAAGCGTCCGAAGAGCTGGCCCCCAGCCTCTTTGGACCAGAACCCGCTCTGCCGATGGGCCAGCACATGAGCGAGGACTTCTTGTGCCAACACGACCTCGCCGATCGCGGTTCCTCCGACGAAGCGCATCGCCTTCAGGTTGGAGAGCCGCAAGCGACGCAAGATCCGATAGGCCAGTTCGTATCGTGGATGGTTCCTCCCTTCTCGCGTCCCGAATCGCCCTGGAGCCAAGCATCAGCCCATCGCCCGCCTGCCTGTTCAAGGCGCTGGCGACGCGCCGCCCAGATGCGATGGTGCCCTGACTCAACAGTTCCCATCAACACGTCGAGGACCAGTTCCGACCCGAGCGTGGTGATGCTGGCCAATTCGATCGGACCGTATGGGGAGAACGAGTTGCCGCAGGCAGGCTCGATCATGGTGCGCGGGGTCGAAGTCCACTCCGTGACCTCGCATCTCGGCCGTCCATCGGGATGATGTCCGCATGCGAAGCATCCTCCTCGGTTGCCGACATGGACCGCGTGCCCGGCGCAGGCATGGGCTTCCGTCCAGACGTAGACGATCGGGCATCTCCGTCCGGAGGCGAGATGCCATTGGTTGAGGAGCCATTGTTCCGGCCAGGAACCTATCGCCGCGACGATAAGGTCGCATTCCTCGAACATCCTCAGATTCCGCTCGGCCGCCTCCTGCCAACCCATCGCGAACGCCCGGATCGACACGATGTGCGGGAATCGTCGTCGCAGTTGGATGGCGAGCGCTTCGGCTTTCCCAACCAGCAACGCATCCATGCCCAGTTCGTGTCGCCCGACGTTCGCACCGCGCAGTTGGTCCGGATCGACCACCACAAGACTGCCGAGCCCGGCCGCAACAAGGTCGGTGGCGATCGGACTTCCGACCGAACCACTTCCTAGCAGGATGACCTTCTTGCTCCTTAGCAGGTTCGCACGTTCATCCAGACCACGCCCATGAACCCAGGCAGCATCGACCCGCTCGACCATCGTGCAGGAAAGGAACGCATGTCCGATCCATCGGCGCGCCACCACCTCGTAGGGTGTGACCTTGCCCCCTGAACCGCCCCCGTTTTGAAGTTAGGGTCCGTCGACAGG
>CAXTVX010000059.1:0-21646 GCA_964247755.1 uncultured Acetobacteraceae bacterium
CGCCGCGATCTGCGCCGACACGTCGGTGCCGACGCTGACGATGCGCAGCTCCTTGATCTGGGCCGCCACCTCCGGCTGCGCCGCGTAGGCCTTCAGGGTCTGCAGCATCTGCACGCGCCAGCCGTTGCCGATGAAGCCGTTGGCGAACGCGATCCGGTATGGGCCCTTCTTGGCCGGCATGCTCACGGTGCCGGTGCTGTTGCCGGCCGGGGCGAAGCATTGGGCGTTCGACGGGTCCGCGGCCCGGGCCGCACCGGCGAGCCCCCCCGCCAGCCCCGAGGCCAGTCCGAGGGCGAGGACGGAGGACAGCAGGCGGCTGCGTCGCGACACGCTGATGGCCGTGATCATGGATCGGTTTCCCTTGTCTGGCCGGCTTGGCGCCAGCTCGGTCCGATCGACCATGACGCACCTTGGCCGCGAAGCGCAACCGGCTGCAGCGGGTAATTTGCGCTTTGCATGCAGCAGTCATACCGTCGCGCCGGAGCGGCTCGGGAGGACGTCATGGTGTCGCCGATCATCACCCTGCATCCGCGCGACAACGTCGCCGTCGCCAGGCGGCCGATCGAGGCCGGCGAGTGGCTCGGCCCGGAGCTGCAGGCAAGCGATCCGGTGCCGCGCGGCCACAAGATCGCGACCGGACGGATCGCGGCCGGGGACGCGGTGCGCAAGTACGGACAGGTGATCGGCATCGCGACGCGGGACACCGAGCCCGGGCAGCACGTGCACACCGACCGGCTCGACATGCAGGACCTGGCGCTGTCGCACGAGTTCTGCGTCGAGGCGGAACCACCTGCCCTGCTGCCGGAGGCGGAACGGGCGACATTCCGGGGCTTCCTGCGGCCCGACGGCCGCGTTGGCACGCGCAACTACATCGCGGTGATCTCGTCGGTGAACTGTTCCGCCACCGTGTGCAGGGCGGTGGCGGCGCATTTCAACACCGGCGGCCTCGCGGGACATCCAGGCATCGACGGCGTGGTGGCGCTGACGCATGGCGGCGGCTGCGCCATCAACACCGAGGCGGAAGGCTATCTCTACCTGACGCGCACCCTGGCCGGCTATGCCAGCAACCCCAACGTCGGCGGCGTGCTGATGATCGGGCTGGGCTGCGAGACCAACCAGATCCCTGCCCTGCTCCGCGCCCGCGGCCTGAGCGAGGGCCCGTTGCTGCGCACCATGACGATCCAGGAAGTCGGCGGCACCCGACGCACCATCGCGGCCGCGATCGAGGCGGTGTCCGCCATGCTCGACGACGTGGCCGCCACGCCGCGCACCGCCCAGCCCGCCTCTGCCCTGGTGCTGGCGCTCGAATGCGGCGGCTCGGACGGGTATTCCGGCATCTCCGCCAATCCCGCTCTCGGCCACGCCGCCGACCTGCTGGTGCGGCACGGCGGTACCGCGGTGCTGGCGGAAACGCCGGAAGTGTATGGCGCGGAACACCTGCTCACCCGTCGTGCCGCCAGTCCGGCGGTGGCGGAGAAGCTGCTTGAGCGGATCGACTGGTGGCGCGACTACGCGATCCGCAACAAGGCCGAGCTCAACAACAACCCGTCGCACGGCAACAAGGTGGGCGGCCTGACCACCATCCTGGAGAAGTCGCTGGGTGCGGTCGCCAAGAGCCCGCAGTCGCGTCTGGAAGCGGTGTACGAGTACGCCGAGCCGATCACCGCGCGCGGCTTCGTGTTCATGGACACGCCCGGCTACGATCCGGCCGCGGTGACCGGGCAGGTGGCCGGGGGCTGCACGGTGATCTGCTTCACCACCGGACGCGGCTCGACGTCGGGCTTCAAGCCGGCGCCCTGCATCAAGATTGCCACCAACACGCCGATGTTCGAGCGCATGTCGGACGACATGGACCTCGACTGCGGCGGCATCGTCGAGGGCACAGAGACCATCGAGGCGGCCGGCGAGCGGATCTTCGCCCGCATCCTGGCGGTCGCGTCCGGCGAGCGAACCCTGAGCGAGCAATTCGACTATGGCGACAGCGAGTTCGTGCCCTGGCAGGTCGGCGCCGTGATGTAGGCGTGCCGCAGGCCAGCACCTACCAGGCGATCGCCGACGCGCTGCGCGACAGCATACGCGACGGCAGGCTCCAGGCCGGCACGGTGCTGCTCGAGGGCGGAATCGCCACCCTGTTCGGCTCCAGCCGCACGCCGGTGCGCCAGGCACTGGACCTGCTGCTGGAGAACGGCGAGGTCAGCCGCTTCGACGGGCGCGGCGTGCTGGTGGGCGACGGCAGCGCCGTGCCGGCGCGTCGCAGGCTGGACCGGAGCGACATTGCCTCACCCGTCCACGGCGGCAGGACGCAGGCCTGGCAGACAGTGTACCACGCGGTGGAGCGCGAGCTGATCCGCGCCTCCGTGTTCGGCTGCTACCGGGTCAACGAGGTGGAGCTGGCGCGCCATCACGGGGTCGGCCGCACCGTCGGCCATGACGTGCTGGTGCGGATCACGGCCACCGGCATCCTGGCCAAGGACCGGCAGGCGCACTGGATCACGGTGCCGCTGGACGACCGCCGGGTGCGCGACCTGTATGCCCTGCGCGGCCTGCTGGAACCGGCGATGCTGCGCGCGGCGGCGTCGTCGATCCCGCCCGACACGCTGTCGGAAATGCGCGGCGCCCTGCACCAGGCGATCGGCGCCTATCCCGACGCGACCGCGGAACAGCTGGACCGGCTGGAACAGGACCTCCATGTCCGCTGCCCCTCCTTCGCCGGCAACCCGGAGCTGCTGGCGGCGCTGGCGCGTGCGCGCTGCATCATCATCGCCAGCAAGCACATCCTGCACCACGCGGACGCGCTGCCGACGGCCGATCCGTTCCTGCGCCAGCACGACCGGGTCCTGGCCGCGCTGCAGACGGGCGACGGGGACGCTGCCGCCCGGGCGATGTCAGCGCACCTCGGCAGCGCCGAGCGCAAGGTGCTGAAACGGCTGCGGCAGTTCCGGCAGGTCCAGGCACCGCCCTCGCCGCCCTATCTC
This sequence comes from uncultured Acetobacteraceae bacterium, assembly GCA_964247755.1. GTDB lineage: Bacteria > Pseudomonadota > Alphaproteobacteria > Acetobacterales > Acetobacteraceae > Lichenicola. The sequence goes on from CAXTVX010000059.1 coordinate 2,976, forward strand.
GCAGCACCCGGCCGGGCAATGCGGGAGTGATGCGGACCGGCCGCGTTCAGGGCTTCCTGCGGCGTCCGCCCGTCCCCGACAGGGCGTGCGTGGCCCAGAGCTGGGCCAGGTCGCCGCCCTCGTGCTGCCAGAACTCGATGTCGGCCCCCATGATCCGCTCGGCCGCGTTCAGGAGGTGCAGGTGCACCGCAGCGCGCGCCTCGTCGGGGTCCTGGTGCAGGATCGCGTCGTAGATCCGGCGATGCTCGTCCGCCACCGCGGTGGCGAAATCCTTCCGCCTGGCCTCGTTGGCCCGCGTCACTCCGATCGCCGAGCGCATCGGCTCGGCGAACAGGCGGACGAACTGGCTCCAGTAGGCGTTGCTGGTGGCGTGGCCGATCGCCAGGTGGAAGTCGAGGTCCTCCTGCACGCCGCTGCTGCCTTCGCGCGTCGCACGGTCGATCGACAGCAGGGCGGCTTCGACCTCCCGGCACTGCCGCTCGGTGCGGCGCGCGGCGGCCAGGGCGGCCATCTCGGTTTCGATCGAGCGGCGCACCTCCAGGAAGCCGAGCAGCCCGTCGATCGAGCGCGGCATCGACAGGCCCCGTCCGGTGCCCTCCTTCGGCGCGCTCACCCTGGTCGCCGCGCCCTTCCGGGTTTCCAGCAGCCCGTCCGACTTCAGCCGCGCCACCGCCTCGCGCACCACCGTGCGGCTGACCTGGAACTCGGTGGCGATGGCCTGTTCGGAAGCGAGCTTCGATCCGAGCGGCAGGGCGCCGCCCCGGATCCGCTCGCGAAGCGTCTCCGCCAATCGGTCGGCCCGGCTGTGGAGCTGCATCCGCGTCTTCCTCCGTCGGCATGCCGACCCGTGCTGCCGCCGACCGGTCGCGTCATGCGACGTGACGATCGCGTATTCTTCCGCGCCCGTTCCCCCTCCGCAAGCGCCGGGGGTCCGGGCGGGGCGCCTTGCGCCCATGCCGAAGATGCGCGAACCTATCATACAGCCTGTCGGCGAGGCCGGGCCGTTCGGGAGATCGGGGATGCGCGTTGCGATCACGGGTGCCGCCGGCTTCCTGGGACGACGCCTGATCGCGGCCCTGCTGCAACAAGGCGTCGTCACCGCGGGCGACGGCCGGACCGGCCCGATCGAGCGCATCCTCGCCTTCGACGTGACGGAGGTCGACGGGATCGACGACCATCGCGTGGTGCCGGTCGCCGGCGACATCGCCGATCCCGACGCGATCGCGCAGTTGATCGACGGCGGCACCGACGTGGTGTTCCACCTCGCCGCGATCGTGTCCGGGCAGGCGGAGGAGGAATTCGACCTCGGCATGCGTGTCAACCTGGACGCGACGCGCCTGCTGCTGGAGCGGATACGCGCCGTGGCCCGGGGCGCCAGGCTGGTCACCACCAGCTCGGTCGCGGTGTTCGGCGGGGTGCTGCCGGAGGTGGTGCCGGACACGCAGGTCTGGGAGCCGCAGAGCTCCTACGGCACGCAGAAGGCGGTCGCCGACCTGCTGATCTCGGATTACAGCCGGCACGGCTTCGTGGATGGGCGCAGCCTGCGCATGCCGACGGTGGTTGTGCGGCCGGGCAAGCCGAACCGCGCCGCCTCGAGCTTCGCCAGCGGCATCATCCGCGAGCCGCTTGCGGGGGTCGAGGCGGTCTGCCCGGTGTCGCCGGACACCGTCCTGTGGCTGATGTCGCCGGACCAGGCGATCCGCAACCTGCTGCACGGGCTCGCCTTGCCGGAGGCGGCACTGGGCAGGCGCCGGGTGATCAACATGCCCGGCCTGTCGGTGTCGGTCGCGGACATGCTCGGCGCGCTGCGACGGCTGGCCGGCGACGCGGTGGCGGACCGGGTGCGGATCGAGCCCGACCCGGCGGTGCAGCGGATCGTGAACTCCTGGCCGGGCAGCTTCTCCGCCGAACATGCAAGCAGCCTCGGCTTCACCAGCGACGGGAGCTTCGACGAGGTGATCGAGGCCTACAGGGGCGCCTACCCGGCATCGGCCGGTTCTGCCGTGCACGATCGGTAGCGCGTCACCGGCGCACGCGGCGCTGCCGCCACCCACCCCTGGCAACGCGTCGCGATCGGGTCGATCGTCGCCACGGGAAAAGGAAAGAACCAGGGAGGACACGCCGCATGACCGAGACCGGCCACCACAGCGCCGACCATCCGTTCGGCCGATACGCCGCCTTGCCGCTGGGCGACCTGCCCGGCTCGCGCTATCCGCACAGCGCGATCGAGGTGCTCGACAAGCGGTTCACCGCCAGGCAGGGCAACGCCGCGATCCAGCGCATCGCCACCGGTTTCCGCTGGGCGGAAGGGCCGGCCTACTTCGCCGATGGCGGCTACCTGCTGTGGAGCGACATCCCCAACAACCGGATCATGCGCTGGCTGGAGGATGACGGGCATGTCAGCGTGTTCCGCGCGCACAGCCACCATTCCAACGGCAACACACGCGACCGCAACGGCCGGCTGGTGACCTGCGAGCACGACACCCGCCGGGTCACGCGCACCGAGCCGGACGGCGGCATCACCGTGCTCATGGACCGGCACGAGGGCAAGCGCCTGAACGCGCCGAACGACGTCATCGTCGCCAGCGACGGGGCAATCTGGTTCACCGATCCCGGCTACGGCATCGACGGCCCCTACGAGGGGCACCAGGCGGAGTCCGAGATCGGCCGCAACGTGTACCGCCTGGATCCGCAGACGGGCCGGGCCACGGTGGTCGCCGACGACTTCACCCGTCCGAACGGTCTCGCCCTGTCGCCGGACGAGAGCCGCCTCTACGTGGTCGATAGCGGCATCACCCATGGCGGGCCGTCGCATATCCGGGTGTTCGACGTCGACGGCACGTCGCTCCGCCACGGCCGGATCTTTGCCGACGACTTCGCGCCGGGCTTCACCGACGGGCTGCGCCTCGACGTGGACGGCAACATCTGGTGCAGCATGGGCTGGGCCGACCCGGGCGAGGACGGCGTGCGCTGCTACGCGCCGGACGGCGACCTGCTCGGCAAGGTGCACCTGCCGGAAGCCTGTGCCAACCTGTGCTTCGGCGGCAGGAAGGGGCACCGGCTGTTCATGGCGGCCAGCACGTCGGTGTATGCACTCTACCTCAACACCACGGGGGTTCCGGGCCGCTAGGCTGCGATCGCCCCGCGCACGATGAAAAGGCAACTTGCGCCCGCCATCGGACGCGCTAACGTGTCATACAGCTTTCGACGCACCGTGCGTCGCGACGAACCACGATCTCCCCGGGCGAACTCGACTTCGACCGGGTCGCATAAGCAGTAGCAACGGGAGTCATCATGTCCAAGTCAGGAAACGGTGTTCTTGCCACCGCCCTCGTCGCGGCCTCCTTGTCGGGGGCAGTCCAGGCAAGAGCCGCCGACCTCATCGGCCTCAGCGTCGCCACGCTGGCCAATCCCTTCTTCCAGGGAATGACCAAGGGCGTGCAGGTCGGCATCGGCAACCACCAGGACCTGAAGCTGGTCAACACCAGCGCCAACGGCGACGCAAACACCCAGACCAACCAGGTCACCGACCTGATCAACCAGAACGTTTCGGCGCTGATCCTGAACCCGATCAACGCGAACTCGATCGTGCCGGTGGTCCGGGAGGCCAACAAGAAGGGCATCCCGGTGTTCACCCTCGACCGCGGCGCCGCCTGCGGGAACTGCCAGGTGAACTTCCTGGAAACCGACAACGAGGCCCTGGGCAAGGAAGGCGCCGACTTCATCGCGGCCCAGCTCAAGCAGCGCTACGGGACGATCAAGGGCAACGTGGTCGACCTGGAGGGCCTGCTCGGCACCACCGCCGGCGACGAGCGCGAGCACGGCTTCGCCACCGAGTTCGCCACCCTGCAGAAGACCAATCCCGGCCTGAAGCTGGTGTCCCGGCAGGCAGCGGACTTCGACGCCGACAAGGCGTTCAACATCACCACGCAGCTGCTCGCCGCGCACAGCGACATCGACGCCATCTTCAACGGCAACGACGACAACGCGGTGGGCGCGGTGCGGGCGATCCGACAGGCCAACCGCACCGCACCGATCGGCGATCCCAAGCACATCGTCATCATCGGCATCGACGGCACCGAGCAGGCGCTGAGCGACATACGCCGCGGCCAGATGGACGCCACCTTGTCGCAGAACCCGCTGACCATGGCGCAGCAGTCGGTGAGCTACGTCGAGGCCTACCTGCACGGCGACAAGTCCAAGATCCCGGCACACCAGTACTGGCCGCACATGCTGCTCACCAAGGCCAACATCGACAGCGCCGCAGCCACCTCCTACGGCCTGTGGGGCGACCAGGTCAGCCGGTAGCCCCGAACCGGACCGGACAGGATCATGGCCCATCTGCTGGAGATGCAGGGCATTTCCAAGGGCTTTCCCGGCGTCAGGGCGTTGTCCGACGTCAGCATCTCCCTCGACGCCGGCGAGGTGCTCGGCATCGTCGGCGAGAACGGCGCCGGCAAGTCGACGCTGATGAAGATCCTGGCCGGGGTGTTCCCGGCCGATGGAGGCGGGATACGGCTGGACGGGCAGCCCTTCCTGCCCAGGCGGCCGCGCGACGCGCTGGACGCCGGCATCATTGTCATCCACCAGGAGCTGAGCCTGGTCCCGGACCGGTCGGTGGCCGAGAACATCTTCCTCGGCCACCTGCCGCGCGGTCGGCTGGGCGGGATCCGTCGCGCGGAGCTGAACCGCGCGGCCAGGGCGCTGCTCGCCCGGGTCGGCCTGACGGTGCCGCCGCAGACGCGTGTGCGCCAGCTCGGCATCGCGCAGCAGCAGCTGGTCGAGATCGCGCGTGCGCTGTCGCGGCGGGCGCGGGTGATCGTGATGGACGAGCCCACCGCCACCCTGACCGCGGCCGAGCAGAAGATCCTGTTCGCCACCATGGCCATCCTGCGGGCGGCGGGCGTGGGGCTGGTGTTCATCAGCCACCACCTCGAGGAGGTGTTCGAGACCTGCGACCGAATCACCGTGCTGCGCGACGGCGCCGCGGTGGACACCCGTCCCGCCGCGGACTGGACCGAGACCGCGCTGATCCAGGCCATGGTCAACCGCCCGATCGAGGCGCTGTTTCCCGAGCGGCACGCGACCGCCGGCGAGGTGGTGCTGGAGGTGGAGGGGCTGGGCTGTTCCGGCCGCTTCTCCGACGTGTCGTTCTCCGTCCGCGCCGGCGAGGTGGTGGGCATCGGTGGGCTGATCGGCGCCGGCCGCACCGAGCTGCTCAAGACGATCTACGGCGCCCTGCCCGCCAGCCATGGCCGTGTGCGCGTGCGGTCGCGGGAGGCGCGGATCCGCTCGCCGCGCGACGCCATCGCCGCCGGAGTGGCGCTGGTGCCGGAAGACCGCAAGGCGGAAGGGCTGGTGCTGCCGTTCTCGCTGCGCAGCAACGTCGCCCTGTCCACGCTCCGACAACAGTCCCGGCTCGGCTCGGTGATCGTGCGCAGCCGCGTCGACCGGCTGGCCGAGCACGCGGTGCAATCCTTGCGCATCCGCACGCCGAACATACGCCAGCCGGTGCGGTCGCTGTCCGGCGGCAACCAGCAGAAGGTCGTGCTCGGCCGCGCCCTGACCACGCATCCGCGCGTGTTCCTGCTCGACGAGCCGACGCGCGGCATCGACGTCGGCGCCAAGATCGAGGTCTACCGGCTGATCAACAGCCTCGCCGAAGGGGGTGGTGCCGTGCTGGTGGTGTCGTCGGACATGATCGAGCTGCTGGGGGTGAGCGACCGGATCCTGGTGATGCGTGCCGGTCGCCTCGCCGGCACCCTGTCGCGCGAAGAGTTCAGCCAGGAGCGCGTCATGCAGCTCGCGGCACTCGGCTGATGCGCGCGGCACAGGAAGGGGACGCCACGGCCACGGTCCCCACCGCCGAACCGCAGGACCGGCGGTACGGGCTCCGCTCGCTGGGCCGGGCGGTGAACGAGCTGACCATCGTGGTGGGCTTCGTCGGCATCTCGCTCTACCTGGCGCTGACCACGCCGGCGTTCCTGACTTCGGCCAACCTGCTGTCCATCCTGCTGGCGAGCGCGCTGATCGGCATCGTCGCGGTGGGCGAAACCTTTGTGATCGTGACCGGCGGCATCGACCTGTCGGTGGGCTCGGTGGTCGCCTTCTCCGGCGTCATGGCCGGGCTGGCGCTGAACGCGCACGTTCCGGTGCCGCTGGCGGTGCTGCTCGGCATCGGCATCGGCGCGCTGTCCGGCGGCTTCATCGCCTTCGCCGTCACCGCGCTGAACATGAGCCCGTTCATCGTCAGCCTGGCGGTGCTGGCGATGGCGCGCGGGCTCGCCTTCATCGTCACCAACGGCAACACCATCTTCTCCTTCCCCGATGCCTTCGACAACATCGGCGGCGGCAACCTGGGGCCGTTCCCGGTCGCAGCGCTGGTCACGCTGGCGGTTTTCCTGGTGGCGGGGCTGGTGCTGGCGCGCACCGTGTTCGGCGCCGAGATCTACGCCGTCGGCGGCAACCGGGAGGCGGCGCGCCTGGCCGGCATCCCGGTCAACCGGACGCTGGCGATCGTCTATGTCATCAGCGGCGCGCTGGCGGGGCTCGGCGGGATCATCCTGGCCGGGCGGCTGGACAGCGCTCAGCCGATCGCCGCCACCGGGCTGGAGCTCAACGCCATCGCCGCGGTGGTGATCGGCGGCGCGTCGCTGTTCGGCGGCAAGGGCAGCATACTCGGCACCCTGCTCGGCGTGCTGATCATCGGCCTGATCAACAACGGCCTCACCTTGAAGAACGTGCAGCCGTTCTGGGTCCAGTTCATCCAGGGCGCGGTGATCTTCGGGGCGGTGCTGATCGACAGCCTCAACCAGAAGCGTCGCGGCAGCTGACGCCGCGTCCCCGCAATCCGGAGCATCCTGCCATGAGCGAAACCCTACCCGCCGGCCGCGGCCGCCTGCTGAACAAGGTCGCGGTGGTCACCGGCGCCTCCAACGGCATCGGACGCGCCACCGCGCTGCTGTTCGCGGCCGAGGGCGCGCGCGTGGTCGTCACCGACATCGATGCAGGCAGGCTCGAGGAGGTGCGCGGCCTGATCGCCGGCTCCGGCGGGGAGGTCCGCGCGGTGGTCGGCGACGTGTCGAGCAACGCCGACGCGCAGGCGATGATCGCGGCGGCGGTGGACGGCTTCGGCCGCCTGGACGTGCTGGTGGCAAACGCCGGGATCATCCCCGAGCTCGACCTGCTGACCGCGACGGCGGAGGATTTCGACCACGTCATGGCGGTGGACGGGCGGGGAATGTTCCTCACCTGCAAGTTCGCCGCCGAGGCGATGCTGAAGACGGACGGTGGCTCGATCGTCTGCCTGTCCTCGATCTCCGGCGAGGCCGGGCAGAAGGGACAGGCGGTGTACGGCCCGGCGAAGTTCGTGGCGTCCGGCATCACCAAGCACCTGGCGGTGGAGCTGGCCACGCGCGGCATACGCGTCAACGCGGTGGCGCCCGGCACGATCTCCACCGAGGCGGTCAAGAAGCTGTCCGACGCCTATATCGCCGGGGTCAAGGCGATGCACCCGATGGGGCGGATCGGCAGCCCGATGGAGGTGGCGCAGGCGATCCTGTTCCTGGCCTCCGATGATGCCTCCTTCATCACCGGCGCGGTGCTGCCGGTGGATGGCGGCTACCTGGCGCAGTAGGCGCCGGGACCGATGGCCAAGCCGGTCAGCCCTCGACCGCATCGCGGGCCAGGGCCCGGCGCACGATCTTGCCCGAGCGGGTGCGTGGCAGCGCCGTGCACAGCACGATCCGGCGCAGGCCGCAGAAGCCGCCGATCGCGCTGCGCACGGACTCGATCAGGTCGCAACGAAGCTGTGCCGTCCGGTCCGGTGGCAGTCCCGGTGACGGCACCACATGGGCGACCGGACGCTGTCCGCGAAGCGGGTCGTCCTCGCCAACGACGGCGCAATCGACGACGTCGGGATGCGCCATCAGCACGTCCTCGATCGGGCCGGTGGCGACCAGCCGTCCGGCCACCTTGATGACGTCGTCGATGCGCGACAGCACCGCAACGCCTCCGTCCGCGTCGATCCTGCCGTAGTCGAAGGTGCGGAAGTAGCCCGGATGGTCATGAAGGTACAGTGCCGCCATCCGTGCCGGATCGCGCCACAGCCCGGCCAGGCAGCCAGGCGGCAGAGGCAGGCGGAGCACCAGCTCGCCGGGTGCTCCGGGCGCCTGCTCCTGCCCGTCCGCGTCGAGGCAGCGCAGCGCGAAGCCGGGCATCGCGGTCATCGGTGACCGGTACGACCCGTCGCCCGGGCCGGCGATGCACCAGCCGGTCTCGGTCTGCCACCAGTGGTCGTGCACCGGCACGCCTGCCGCCGCCCTGCCCCAGTCGAGAAGTGCCGGATCCGCCCGTTCGCCGGCGAGGAACACCGACCGCAGCGCGCGGAGGTCGTGCGCCCTGGCCCCGACCGCTCCCGGATCGACCGCCCGGATCGCGCGCAACGCACTCGGGCTGGTGAACAGCACGTCGACATGATGCGCCGCGCACAGCCGCCACAGCGCACCGGCATCGGGCGTTCCGGTCATGCCGCCCTCGTACAGCACGGTGGTGCAGCCGGCGATCAGTGGTCCGTATACGCCATAGGAATGGCCGACCACCCAGCCCAGGTCGGCAGTGGTGCAGAACACGCCGCCGGCCGGCAGCCGGTACACCAGCCGCATCGATCGCTGCATTGCAACCGCATGGCCGCCGCAGTCTCGCACGATGCCCTTGGGATGCCCGGTGGTGCCGGAGCTGTGCAGGATATAGAGCGGCGCCGTGGCCGGCAGCACCACCGGATCGACCGGCTCCGCCGCCTCGGCGTCGCGGTAGTCCGTCACCGGCAGCCAGGGCGGCGGCGCGGGTGCGCTGCCATCCGGGGTGCGGTCGAGCAGCACCCAGGTGGAGGGGCGGTGGGTGGCGGTGGCCAGCGCATCCCGCATGACCGGCAGGTGCGGCACCGGACGCGACCCGACATGGAAGCAGCTCGCGGACACCACCACGACCGGCGTGGTGTCGTCGATCCGGGCGGCGAGCTCGCCGGCGCTGAAGCCGGTGAACACCACCACGTGCACCGCGCCGAGCCGGGCACAGGCCAGCATGGCGATCACCGCTTCCGGGACCGGCGGCATGCTGATCAGCACGCGGTCGCCGGCGCCGACGCCCAGCGCCCTGAGCCCGCCGGCCAGGCGCGCGGTGCGGTCGCGCAGGGTGGCGAAGGACAGGCGGGCAACGGTGGCAGTGACCGGGCTGTCCCAGACCAGGGCGATGCGCTCGCCACGGCCGGCGTCGACGTGGCGGTCGAGCGTGTTGGCGCACACGTTCAGGCGGCCGTCCGGGAACCAGTCCGCCATGCCGTCGGCACGCAGCCGGAACGCCTGCTCCGGCGCCCGGTCCCAGGCGATGTCGGCTGCGGCCTCGAGCCAGCCGGCTGCGTCCGCCTCAGCCGGCACCGATCGGCTCCGGGACCTGGGCTGCGGCGATCCGGTCGGCCAGGAAGACCGCGTCCCGCGCCACGCCGGAAAAGCGGCCGGAGCCCCAGCTGTGCAGCCAGGGCAGGCCCAGCAGGTAGAGCCCGGGCTCGGCCGTGACGCCGCGCAGGTGGACCGGCACGCCGCGCGCGTCCAGCACGTCCGGGCCGATCCAGCGGAAGTTCATGGTGAAGCCGATGCACCACACCACCGCGCGGATCCGCGCCTCGGCCGCGTCCAGGGATGGCGTGTCGGGGCCGGGCACCCAGACCGGGCAGTAGGGCGCCTCCTCCGGCGCCGCGATACCCTGCCCGGCGATGTACCGGTCGATGCTGCGCTTGATGTCCTCGGACACCTTGTCCGCTGCGTCCAGCTTCTCGCGCACGCCGCCGCCGAAGCGGAACCGCGTGCCGGCGCCGTGCTCGAACCGGCCGTACAGCTTCATGCCCTCGGCGGCGCGCAGTCGCAGGTCGATGTCGCGGCCGCCATCCCGGCCGGTGACGTAATGGTTGGTGTTGTCGCGCACCCGCTCCTGCAGCGGGTGCCGCTCGACCGGCAGATCGTAGAAGCCCATCAGGTCGAGCCAGGCGACCACGTCGCGGCCACGGTAGCGGCGTGCCACCCGCGGCGCGTCGCCGAGGCACAGATGCACCTCCCGCCCGGCCAGATGCAGGTCCTCGGCGACCTGCGCGCCGGACTGGCCGGAGCCCACCACCAGCACCGCGCCGTCCGGCAACGCCTCGGGGGTGCGGTACTGCGAGGAATGGAGCTGCAGCAGGCCGGGATCGAGCCCGTCGGCCCAGGACGGCACGATCGGGTCGTGGTAGCCGCCGGTGGCGACGACGACCTGATCGGCGGTGATGACGCCGTCGGTGGTGTCGAGCCGGAAGCCACCATCCGGGAGGCGGTCGAGCCGCCGGACAGTCACGCCACAGCGCAGCGGCGGGTCGAAGCTGCTTACGTAGCGGCCGAGATAGGCGACGATCTCGTCGCGTCCCATGAAGCCGTCCGGATCGTCACCGTCATAGGGGAAGCTCGGCAGCCGGCACTGCCAGTTCGGGGTCACCAGGCAGAACGTGTCCCAGCGCTCCGTGCTCCACACATGGCCGGGCCGGTTCGCTTCCAGCACCAGGTGGCGGATGCCGCGCTCCACCAGGATCCGGCTCATCGACAGCCCGGCCTGTCCGCCGCCGACCACCACCACCGGCAGGTGCGAGGCGGTCACGACGGGGTCTCGTCGAAGCCGCGGACCAGCACCGTGCTGTCCGGCGCGAAGCCGGCGGCCTGCCGCTCGATCGCCGCCTTCTGGGCGATGGCGCGGGAGCACGGCATGCCGAACCGGGCGCGCACCCGCTCGCTGCCAATGTCGAGCGCCGCCCCGGCCCGCGCCACGAACTCGTGCACCGGGTAGGCGGTGCCCGGTGCCAGGTGCTCCTTGACCACCAGGGATGGCGAGTAGCATCGCGACGGGGTTCCGTCGGGCCAGACGATGTCGAACCGCATCTCAGGCATCGCAGGCGGCCTCCTGGTCGACCGGCCGGCCCTGCATGCGGGCATAGAGCGGCAGGTGGTTGCGCGCGACCGCGTTCCAGTCGAACCGCCGTGCGGCGGCAAGGCCGAACTCGTGGAGGCGGTGTCGATGCCGCGGATCCAGCGCGTCGCGCATCGCGCCGGCGATGCTGTCGGGATCGTCGGGATCGGCCCAGAGCGCCTCGTCCGGTGCGAAATGCTGGTTGAACGGCGCGATGTCCGACAGCACCACGGGGCGGCCGCTGGCCATCGCCTCCAGCGCGCACAGGCCGAAGCCTTCCGCATGCGACACGCACACCAGCGCGTCAGCCAGGCGATACAGCGACGGCATGTCGGGATCGGCGATCACCCCGGGCAGGCGCACCGCGTCCCTGGCGCCGGATCCGACGAGTGCCGCGTCGAAGGCGGTCCGGTAGCGGCGATGGTCGAGCAGGCTCGCCCCACCGGCGATGACCAGTCGGGCATCCGGCCCGATCGAGCCGGTCGCGCGCAGGCGCCCGAACGCGTGCAGCAGCGACAGCGTGTTCTTGCGCGCCTCGATCCCGCCGAGCGCCAGGAACACCGGACCATCATCGGCAGGGAGGTCGAGCCGCCGGCGCAGCGCGTCGTCCGCATCGGCGGGTCGCGGCGAGAAGCGTCGGTTGTCGACGCCGTTGCCGACCAGCACCGCCCGGCGTCCGAACCGCGCCTGGAGAATGTCCTGCCAATGCGGGCTGACGCAGCACAGCGCGGCGGCAGCACGCACGCCGCGATCCTGCCAGCGATCGAGGCACGGATCGTCGAAGCGGTCGAGGTGGTGCACCGTCCGCACGAAGCCGTCGATCCGTCCGGCCTCGGCGAGGTCGGCCAGCGCGTTGGCGCTGATCGAGTCCTGCGCGTGGAACAGGTCGTACCGGGCGGCATCGAGAAAGGTGGCGATCTCGCCGATCCGGGTGCGCACCATCGCCGCGACGCCGTCCACCGGTCGTGCCGGCACCAGGCAGGTCGGGCAGCGCGGTGGCCGGGGAAAGTCCCGTCCCGGCAGGGCGGGTGCCACCAGCGTGACGTTGCGGCCCATCGCGTGCAGCGCCTCGGCCAGCTCGATCGCATGCACCACGCCGCCGCGCGGGTTGGTGGAATGGGTCAGCACCGCGATCCGGGGGGCGGTCATCGCGCTCATGCCTCGGCCCCGGTCGGGCCGCAGCCCAGCAGGCGGTGCTCGGCGTGATCGTGGAACAGCACCCGCTCGTCGCCCTCGACCAGCACCACGGCACTGCCGGGCACGCAGCTTCCGATCACGGCGCAGGCGATCTCCCGTTCGGCGAACAGCGACGCGATCGCCGGCGCGTCGTCCGGACGGGCGGCCAGCAGGAAGCCGAAGCTGGGGAAGCTGGTCAGCCAGCGCGACAGCGCGACGCCAGGCGGCCGGGGGACACGGTGTGGCGCAATCTCCAGGCCGATGCCGGAACATTCGGCCAGCATCAGGGCGGTGCCGACCAACCCGGCCATGCTGATGTCCTTGGCGGCGCGGCACAGGCCCGCCTCGGCGATGTGCGGCAGCAGCGCCAGGTCGCCGCGCAGCCGGTCTCCGTCTGCACCACGGGTGGCCGCGTCCCAATAGGGATGCGGCTCGTGATAGGCGCCGCGCAGGTCGATCGCGGCCAGCAGCAGCTCGCCCGGTTCGGCGTCGAAGCTGGTCAGCAGTGCCTGCGCCCGGCCGAGGATGGCGACCGCGAGCTGCTCGCTGTCGTGCCGCGTGTTGCCATGGCCGCCGACCAGCGGGATGCCGTAGGCGGCGCAGGCCGCCCGCATCCCGTCGAGCATCGGGGCGGCATGGTCCGCGTCGCGGCTCCACAGCGCGTCCACCACGGCGACCGGACGGCCGCCCATGGCGGCGATGTCGCTGGCGTTGACCATGACCCCGCACCAGCCGGCGAACCACGGCTGCGTCCGCACGAAGCCGCCGAGGAAGCCCTCGATCGCGAACAGCAGCCAGCCGTCGCGATCCGGGATCGCGGCGCAGTCGTCGCCGATCCGGGCCGGACCGCCGGACAGGTCCAGGCGTTCCAGCAGCGGGCCGAGATCGGCCTTGTGCGCGAGGCCACCCGCCTGACGCAGCGCCGCGGCGAGCACCACCAGCGGCGAGCCGGCGTCCGGCAATGGCAGGGAATGCGACCCGTCCACCGGCGTCAGGCCGCCGCGTCCAGCCGCGCCGGAAGACGCACCGGGCGGATGAAACGAGTTTCGCGCAGGCCATGCGGCGGGTAGTGCGGCAGCGAGGCGGTCATGCGGTGGTGCGGCCGGCCGTGCAGCAGCACGACCTCCTCCGTGTCCCAGTGCAGGCGCCGGAAGAACGGGGCGTTCTGTGCCTGCACATGGGCCAGGAAGGTGTGGCAGCCGCGCGCATGGGCGGTCGACACCGCCAGCCGGATCAGCTCCGCGCCGAGCCGCGCGATGCAGCGATGGTCGGGATGCACCGCCAGCCGCGAGCCCCACCACAGCCCGGTCGCGGCCTCGTGGATCCTGACCGCGCCGATCACCTGGTCGGGGGCACCGAGCATGCAGGTGGAGGCGACGATCGGCTGCGCCACCAGGTCGATCTCGTCGCGGTCGTCGTTGGCGAAGATGCCCTGCTCGTCGCAGAACACCCGTCGGCGCAGCGCGTGGTGGCCGCGGCGCTCCCAGTCGGAACCCGCGAGGGCGATCCGGTACTCGCCGGGCAGGAACGGACGCAGCGGCAGGTCGGACAGCGCGCTCACGCCGCCGCCTCGTAGGAGGACAGCGAGGAGCAGGCGCCGCACCGGCCGCATCCGGCCTTGATGTCGCGCCCGCGCAAGCTGGCATTGGCCAGCATGCGACCCAGCGGCCGGAGGACCTCGCGCATGAAGCCCGGGTCGGGGGCGGGATGGTGCTCGAGCGGGGTGCCGCCGATGGGCACGAACGGCACCACGAACGGATACACCCCGAGGGCAACCAGCCGCGCAGCCAAGTCGAGGATCTCGGCGGCGGTATCGCCGAGCCCGGCCAGGATGTAGGTGCTGACCTGGCCGCGGCCGAACACCGGCACCGCCTGGGCAAACGCGTCCATGTAGCGCTCCACCGGGATCGTCGCCTTGCCCGGCATGATCCGCGCCCGCACGCCTTGCGTCGCCGCTTCCAGGTGCATGCCGAGGCTGTCGATGCCGGCTTCCTTCATGCGCCCGAACCAGGCCGGATCGCGCGGCGGCTCGCACTGGCCCTGGATCGGCAGGTCGACCGCCTCCCGCACCGCGACCGCGCTGTCACACAGGATCGCGGCGCCGCGGTCGTCGAGGTTTGGCGTGCCGGTGGTCATCACCATGTGGCGCACGCCATCGAGCAGCACCGCCGCCCGCGCCACCTCGGCCAGCTGCGCCGGCGTCTTGTGCGCGATCGTCCGTCCGGCCTGCAGCGACTGGCCGATGGCGCAGAACTGGCACGAGGTGCGTCGGTCGGCATAGCGGATGCAGGTCTGCAGCACGGTGGTCGCCAGCACGTCGGCGCCATGCAGCACGGCGATCTTCCAGTACGGCACGCCGTCCAGGGTCTGCATGGCGTAGTACCGCGGCTGGCGCGGGAAGCTGACCTCGCCCACCGGGATCCCGTCGCGGCTGAGGCTGGCGACGCCGGCGGCGTCCGGCATCCCGGCCTCGAACGGCGACCGCGCGGCGCTGCCGGTGTAGATCGGCACCATCACCGTCTGGCCGCCGATCGTCACCGCCTTGTGGTCGGACGGACCGGCGCCGCCGCGGCGGCCGGCCGCACCCGCCTCGCGGCCGGCCAGGCGCAGGCCGAGCGATTGCAGGTCGGTGACCAGGGTGCCGTGGAGCTCAGGCGGCAGCGGGATCAACAGCGTCTGGTTCATCGGGGTCCTTCGTGGGGGGCATGGCGTCGCGGCGCAGCACTCGTGCCGGCTCGTCGCGCAGGACCAGGTGCAGCAGTTCGGGGCGGGCGTAATGCCCGACGGAGTCCATCATCCGCTTGCGCTTGACGATCAGGCCCATGTCGAGATCGGCGACGACCAGGCCCTCGCCTTCGCGGAGCGGCGTCGCCAGATGCGCACCTTCCGGCGACACGATGGCGGTGCAGCACCCGCCGCGGATCGCCCGCTGCAGGCCGGCATCGGGCGTGATCGAGGCGATCTGCGCCTCGGTCAGCCAGCCGGTCGCGTTGACCACGAAGCAGCCACTTTCCAGCGCGTGGTGGCGGATCGTGACCTCGATCTGGTCGGCGAAGATCGGACCGACCAGGGAGCCGGGGAACTGGCTCGCGTGGATCTCCTCGTGCTGCGCCATCAGGGCGTAGCGGGCGAGCGGGTTGTAGTGCTCCCAGCAGGCCAGCGCGCCGATTCGCCCGACCGCGCTCGCCACCACCGCCAGGCCGGCGCCATCGCCCTGGCCCCAGATCATGCGCTCGTGGAAGGTCGGCGTGATCTTGCGCCGGCGCAGCAGCAGCTCGCCGGTGGCGTCGAACACCAGCTGGGTGTTGTAAAGCGAGCCGTGGTCGCGCTCGGTGACGCCCAGCACGACCACCATCCCGTGCCGCCTGGCCGCCTCCGCCACCAGCTCGGTGACCGGGCCTGGCACCGTCGGCGCGTTCTCGTAGAGCCGCATGTGCTCGCGGCCCATCAGCACCGGCGGCTGCACGAAGGAGAAGTACGGGTAGTACGGCACGAAGGTTTCGGGAAACACCAGGAAGCGGACTCCGTCGCGTGCGGCGGCGGCGATGGTGTCGATCACCTTCTCCACCGTGCCGTCCGCGTTCTCCAGCACCGGAGACAGCTGCGCGGCGGCGGCCCGGACGGTGTTCAGCCCGGCGACCGCCACGCCGTCACACTGTCCAGCTGTCGATGACGAAGGCGTTGTCGCGCTTGTGCAGCAGCATGCAGTCGAGCACGTCGAGCGGGCTGATCGGGCGGATGCCTTCCATCAGCGACGCCTCGCCATGGCCATACAGCGCCTGCAGCGAGAACCGGCAGGCATAGACCTTGCCGCCCTCCTCCATGAACTTCTTGAGCTGGTTGTTGAAGTTCTGATGCCCGGGAAAGGCGTCGTCGCCCAGGCGCGGGAAGCCGCGCATCACGCCAAGCGTCACGCCTGGCCCATACAGCAGAACGGTGGTCTCGAAGCCCTTGCGCTGCAGGCGCGTCGCCTGCAGGAGGTTGACGAGGCCGATCGACCCCTCGAAGGCGACGGTGTGGAAGCTGACGAGCGCCTTCTGCCCGGCTTCCGCCTTGACGTCCTCGAAGACCTTCTCCTCGTAGTCGACGAGATAGTCTCCGACTTGGTGCTTGGGTCTGTCCACAGCCGGCATGCGCGGGATCCTTGGTCCGGCCGATGCGGGTCTGCGAAGACGCCGACTGGCATGGGCGCTGTTGCGATCCATCGAACAAAGCAAACTTCGGCAGCGGCGCAAACGCGGACAATCCGGCCGCACGCGCGTCCACTGGAACCAGACAATTCCCTACAATGTTGCCGCGGATCCATACAATCGGACGCGCTTCGCCCGATCCGGAACGAGCCTGCCTCGCGTTGCGGCACCAGGCCGGATGCAGGGAGGCGAATGCTCCCGTTTCAGGCATCGGCCGTCTGCGATACGGCCAACCGAACGCATCACGAACCCGCGATCAAACGACTTCCGCGTAGGCGTCGGGGACGGGACGGCCGTAGAGCGCCTGCAGCCCTTCCAGGCTGTACCGCAGATCGGCCTGGGTCGACGCGGCGCCGAGCGCGATCCTGACCGAGTTCGGGCTGCTGCCTTCGACCCGGAACACGTCGTCGGTCACCAGCGCCAGCCCCTGCCGGCGCGCATAGGCGACGAACTCGATCGGCTGCCAGTCGGGCGGGATGCCCATCCAGATGTGCAGCCCTTCCGGATGGGTGGCGATGTGGTCGCCCTTCAGGATCGTCGCTGCCAGGCTCTGGCGCAGCCGAGCCTCGCTCCGGATCGCGTCGAGCATAGCCTGCGCCTCCCCGCCATGGATCCAGCCGGTGACGAGCCCGGTCAGCAGGCCGGACCCCATCTGGGCGGTGCCGCGAAGCGCTGCCGTCAGCCGGTCGGCCTGGGCCGAGACCGGGGCGATGAGGTAGGCGACGCGCAGGCCCGGCGCCAGCGTCTTGGCCGTGGTCGCGACGTAGAACACCAGCTCGGGCGCCAGGCTGGCGAGGGCGGGCAGCTTCCGCTCCGGGAACAGGCCGTAGGCGTCGTCCTCCAGGATCGGCACGCCATGCGCCCGCGCCACCTCCACCACCGCCTGGCGTCGCCCGATCGACATGGTCGCCGTGGTCGGGTTCTGGATGGTGGGCGTGCAGTAGATCAGGCGCGGCTTCAGGTCGTGGCAGGCGCGGTCCAGTTCCTCGACGAGAAAGCCCTCCTCGTCCGTGGCGACGCCGGCCAGGGTGATCCCGAGCTGCGCCGCCATCGCTCGGATGCCGGGATAGGTGAGCTGCTCGGTCAGGATCAGCTCGCCGGGCCGGGCGAGGCTGGTGACCACGGCCAGCATCGCGCTCTGCGCCCCGGGCGCCACCAGCACCCGCGCCGCCTCGATCCGTCCCAGGATCGGCTCCAGCCAGGCGGCCCCGGCACGCCGCTCCTGCGAGCTGCCGGTGTCCCAGTGATAGGTCATCAGGGTCGACAGGTCCTGCTCGCGCAGCAGCCGCGCCAGCCCGTTCTGGATCATGCCGGGGAGGGACGGATCGGCCGGCAGCGGCGGCAGGTTCATCGACATGTCGATCAGGGCCTGGGTCCGGCCGCGCTGCCGCACCAGCGGCGCTTCCGCACGGACGAAGGTGCCGCGGCCGACGGTCGCCTGCAGCAGGCCGAGCCGCTGCGCTTCCGCATAGCCGCGCGTGACGGTGGTGAGGTCCACGCCGAGACGGGCCGCCATCACCCGGTGCGGCGGCAACTTGTCCCCGGCCCGCAGCACCCCGGCACGAACCGCAGATGCAACCGCCTCGGCCAGCTCGCGATAAAGCGGCCCGTTGCGGCCGTCGAGGTTCGGCGCCCAGGACTGGAGGTTCCGTGCCATGACCATGTGACGCCCTTCCTCTCGGTCCCGTCGCGAGGCGGGCGGGAAGAACGCCGGCTCAGCAGCCTTGCGGTCCGGCTGCCCGCCGGTCGACTAGTGCATCATCACACGCTGGAACAGCACCTGGAACATCCAGGAAGTGAGCCCGACCGACAGGATCAGCAGCGGAACGTTCAGGATCAGCGTCAAAGTGTTCCAACGCTGGGTTTCCGAGAAGTCGAGGTGGAACAGGAAGACCAGCTTGGCGATCGTGGTCAGGAAGGCGAGGACCGAGACGGTGGCCAGCAGGTTGAACGCAGTCATCGCGTGCTCGCGGACCAGGACCAACGAGATGCCGAGCAGCGCCAGAGTCACGACGTAGCCCACGAAGTACTTGGACGCGCTGGAACGCTTGATCTCGGGGTGTTCCCAGGGCTTGGTGTTGTCGACGCCCATCAGATCGATCCCCGCAGGTAGACGAAGGTGTAGACGAAGGTCCAGATCAGGCCCTGGTAGAGCCAGTACACCTTTAGGTTCGCCAGCCGGTAGGTGACCAGCTGGGTGAAGCCGTCCCGCGCGATCTGCGCCACCATCACCAGCATCCACAGCAGGCCGAACAGCAGGTGGACACCGTGCGCCACCACCACGGTCCAGAAGATCGACAGGAAGCCGCTGCGCTGCGGCGG
>CAXTVX010000060.1:0-21047 GCA_964247755.1 uncultured Acetobacteraceae bacterium
GACGCCTGGGCGTCATCCGGCGTCTGGCAAGCGTGCAACAACGCGGCAACTGCCGATGATCGGTATAAAACCTGCCTTCTGGGTTTACAAACCCGTTCTACCTCCTGGCGGTCAGCCTAACCCATTGTCTGGGCTAATCTTCTCCACCGCCTGCGCCCTCACCCACCACTTCCCGTCTTCCTCTCCATATGCCCGATAAGCGTGTTTGGCAGATATCAGGAGCGTTACGATCAGGCCTGCGGGGAGATTTTAATGGAGAACGCCTAACGAAACTTGGGGTGATACTGTTTATTCAACATAGTCGAGCTGCTAGTTCCGGCGGCCTATCAACGGTGACCGCGCCACTTCTGCCACCTGAACCGAAAGATGGCCGCCCGCGCCTGCGGACCAGTCACGGTGACCGGCATCCTGTTCGTGCTGAGGTCCGGCCTGCCCTCGAAGATGCTGCTTGTTGAGATGGCGGCGCTGGCTGCGGTCGTCGCCGGGCTGATGCTGAGTGGGTGCAGAGCTAAGGACTTCGGCGATCGGTGGATGGTTCGGCGGATCGTAGAAGGCTTAACCGGCCTTTAAGCCGACCGGAACCAGACTGAGGCCATGCTGTCACTCCTCTCATCGGCGGCGAGGAGCACCCTCGTGGTCGCCATCCTTTCGGCTGTGGTTCTGCCAATGGCGAGCCTCCCGGCCGCGGCGGTTCCGCCCGACTGTGCGGCGGCGGCGGCGTTCGCCGAGCGCGAGCAGCAGCTCCCGGTCGGCATCCTCGGCGCGATCGGCGTTGTGGAGAGTCGCAACCACGCCCTCGCGATCGACATCGATGGCAAAGCCTCGGTCCCGGCCGATCTTCCCGCCGCAGTCGAGGCCGTACGATCGGCGGCGGCGCGAGGCGCGCGGTTCATCGACGTCGGCTGCTTCCAAGTCGATCTCCGCTGGCATCCGGACGCCTTCGCCGACCCGTCCGCGGCCTTCGATCCGCTGGCCAACGCCCGGGTCGCGGCGCGCTTCCTGGCCGAACTAGGCGGCGCGGCCGGATCCTGGAGCACTGCGATCGCGCGCTATCACTCGTCCCTGGCCGCGGAAGGGGCTTCCTACGCCATCCGCGTGCTCAACCGCTGGCGCGGCCTGCCCGCCGCCGATCCTCCAACCTATTCCGACGTGCGGATTGTCGCATTCGGGATGCGGGTATTCGGCCCTGGGGAGGGCGCGACCGGCCGGTCTGGGCTGCCTATGGTAGTGACGCCGTGACGGTAGCCGCGGATCGGCGAGCGGCCTCATCCGCACCGGTACCTTTGTGTTCCTGGTGGCGGGCTTGACCAGCAGGCGCGGTCCGGAACGGTGGCGAGAGCTGTTTCTGTTCGTGCTACTCGCCGTCTGCTTCGACGCGAAGTACCTGTGGTCGTGGTGTCACCTGGACCGCGTGCTGCGCTTCGGCGACTTCCTTGGCGTCTGGAGCTACGGACGACTCGCCGCGCGAGGCGATCTGCGGACGCTCTACGACGTTGTCGCACTGACCTCTTACCAGCACACGCTGTTCCCGATGTTGCCTGGGGCGTTGCCGTTCTTCTACCCGCCGACCATGCTGCTCCTGATGGCACCCTTAGGGCTGATGGGGCCGGTGGCGGCGTGGATGCTTTGGACGACGTGCGGGCTCGCGGCGCTGCTGTTCGCGGTTCTGCCGGATCGTCGCCGTCCCGGTCACGCCATCCTGCTCCTGCTGCTACCCGCGATCGTGGTCAGCGCCGCCTTCGGACAGACCGGACTGCTCACCGGCGCTCTCTTGCTGGGTGGCCTGCGTCTGACGCCGTCGCGGCCGGCGCTTGGAGGCCTGCTGCTGGGTCTGCTGACGATCAAGCCGCAGATGGGCGTGCTGGTGCCCGTGGCGCTGGTCGCATCTAAGCAATGGCGGGCGATCGCCGCTGCAACTGTTACCGCCGTAGCACTGGCGGTCGTCGGCGGCCTGACGTTCGGCTTCGGATCCTGGCCTACGTGGCTGCACGCGCTGCCAAATGCCGCCGACCAGTGGCACACCGATGCCGGAACGCTCCTGCCCTTTTCCCCAACTCCGACGGCCAGCTTGGCGGCCACGCACGTGCCATGGCCGATCATCCGCCTCGCACAGGCGGCGTCGGCCTTGCTGGCCTCGTGGTTGGTGTGGCGGGGCTGCCGCGCCGGTCTGCACGGAGCCGCGATCCCGCTGGTGTGCGCCGCATCCCTCCTGGCGACGCCACACGGCTTTATATACGACATGCCGGCGCTGTGCGGGGCACTCCTGCTCTTCGTGGACCGCGACCGGGCGACGACCCTCCAACAGCTGGCGGCACTGGCGGCTCAGATGGTGCCGATCGTCGCCCTGGCGCTTCGAGTTCCATTCGTGTCGCCGGCGCTGCTGGCAGTCCTGGTCCTGAGCCTATCCGCGCTTCCACACCGATCCAATCCGTCGTGCGCGCGCATTTGACCGGCCGGAGCCTGAGGTCTGGTTACCATCCTGCCGGCTCGACCGGATCAGCGGTTTCCGGACATGCTCCGACGGATGATCGGAACGAAGATCGTCATGCCGTCCGTGGTCATCACCGGCCGGTACTGCGCCCACAACGCCCGCATGAAGGAGTTCGACAGACGCCGCGGCTGACTCGCCGGATCGCCGGTATCCGGATCATCCGGCGCGCCGACTTCGACTGCGGCGAGTTGCTGCCGAGCGATGAGGTCGTCGATGCGCCGCGACGGAAGCCGGCCCAGCCGAATCTGGTCGAGGACATAGTAGGTGTCGAACGCTGAGAGCTTCCCGGCCTGGAAGCAGAGCAGCAGGGCTTCGCAGGCGACCGGTCCTGGCCGGGCGCCGAGGAATGCCACCGCTCGACGCAGCTCCGGCTGCTGCCGCGTCGCCTGCTGCCAGGCGCGCCAATTCGGCGGTGCCATGATGCTGAGCAGCAGCGGCAGGACGAGCATCGGCACCAGCGCGAGCACGGCCCTGGTGCGGTCATTTCTGTGCGCATGGCGCGTCGCGGCCGCCTGGAGTGCCAGGGGTAGCAGCAGCGAGGTCAACAGGATCGCATCCTGGAAAATGTTGTTCGCCACCCCGTCACCGCCGGAAAATGCGATGATCTCGATCAACGAGGCAACCCAGATGAGGACCAGCGGCGAGGAGACACGTTCGATGCCGCCCCGCCGAATCCAGATGCCGATCGGCGCCAACGCCGGCGCGCTCAGCGTCGCGTACAACGTCGGCCTCGCCAGGGCCTGATGAAACAGGAACAGGCGCGGGGCGAGGAGATGAGTCAGGAAGAAGCGTCCGTCCAGGAGGATGCTGGCGGCAAGCAGTACCGCGCCGGTGACGAGCCCGGTCGATGCCCAGACCGCCAGCGCCCGCCAATCCCGTTTCAGCAGGAGATGAACGGCCAGTCCGCAGGGCAGCGCCAGCAGGTTGTGCTTGCTGAACAGGCCAAGGGTCACCAGGACGGCGGACGACGCGGTGTGCACCGTCTTCCCGGGGCCGGACAGGAAAGCGAGCAGCGACGCAGACTGGAACGCCATCGCCAGCAGCTGCGGATCGTTCGCCCCGATCCGGGTCGGCGTCCAGAATTCGAGTCCGGCGATCCAGCCCAGGCAGCAGCATGCCGCGACCGCGCGTGATTTGGACTGCCGGTAGCCGATCAGCATGGCGACGAGGCCGATCAGGACGATCGCCAGGATCGAGGCGGATCGTCCCATCAGCACGACTCCGCCGCCAAGTCGGCCGATCAGGCCAAGGAGGTGGAACGAGAGCGGCGGGTAGTTCGTCACAGCCATGTCCGGCGATGCCCCGTAGAGCGGCTGCCACACCGAGGCCGCCTGCTGCCGAAACGCGTTCCAGCCCTCGTTGTAGTCGATCTGTCGGTCCAGCCGGCTGCGGAGCACTAGCGGAACGCCGAACGCCGTGGTGGCGATCGCCAGGACGAGGAGCGGCACCGACCAGAACCGATCGTTGCGCGGGTCTCGATCCAGGTGGCGGAGCTCCGACATCGGTCAGCGCGGGATGCGGAAGTTTCCGCAGCAGGTACAGGCCAGGGCGTCGATGTCGCCAAGCGGCGGCCGGTTGCGGAAGACCCTCGCCTGCCACCGGTGCAGGCCGATGTGACACAGGAGTCTGGCCAGAGACGCCTTATCCTGCTGCGTATCAGCGCGCTCGGAAGTCCGGAGCACGTTCTCGCGGAGCGCGTCGAGAGGATAGGGCTGCGCTTCTCCTTTAGGACCGCTGTCACCGAACAAGCGGCAGAAGGCGACCGCATTCTCCTCGTCGATAGCGTCAATGAAGAGCAACGCACTGTTCGACCTCAACCGCACGGCAGTCTGGCTTTTAAAGCTGAGGACGCTGCTCATCGACTGGTCCGTAAAGGAGGAAGCCAGCTGCTTCCGCTAGCATGGACAGAATTAAGGAACCGATAGTGCCGGCTCCGGTCGCACAATGCCGTGGTCGCATGCAGCGGATGCGGGATAGCTCGCGTCGTCGGCCAGGGCGCGCAGTAATCCGCGGTCATACGGCGTCCGGGCATTCGGCACCGTCGAGACGGCGGACACGGCGGAGGACGGTGCCTAAGGCGAGGAGGACAAAGAGGCTGCTGCAGCCTTGGAATGCCCGGATCAGCAGCAGCCACGGCAGCAGCAGGGCGACGATCACGACCATGATCTCACTAAAGATGAACGCGCCGTTCGATCGGCGCCGTTCCTCCACGAACAGCAGCACCGCGGCGGTGAACAGCGGCAGGTCGTAGATGAAGGCAAAAGGGGTCGCGAGGAAGGTCGCGATACCGAGCACAGAAACCGACAGCAGGTGTCGGTCTTCTCTTACGACCGGTCCCGGTCGGAAGCACCACCACGTGAGGGCTATGCAACCGAGCAGGCTCACCGTCTGGATCGCATCGGCCACGTGTTTGCCGAGACCGAGGCAGGTGAAATTGGCTGAAACGGTCGCCAGGAGGGTCGCCCAATCAGCCATATGGCCCAAACGGACTGCCATGATCGACGGCAGGTGCCGGACCCAGCCCGGCCAGACGTCATTCCCAAACGCCGCGGTGCTCACTCCGACGATGCACAGCGTCGTCGCCCCGGCCGACAGGATGCTGCGCCATTGTCCGGCCGCGACCAGTGCCACCGGAACCAGAAGACCGAGCTGCGGCTTATAGGTAGCAAGTCCGATCAGCATGCCGGCAAGGACCGGGCGGCGCGGCGCCAGCCTCAGGCCTCCGACGAGCAAGGCCGCCACTAGCAGGCTGCTCTGTCCGCACAGGATCGTCCACAGGGTCGACGGCGCGACGACGACCAGCAGCGCGAGCGGCCAACCCCGTCCCGATCCCGCCACGGCAACGCAGCAGGCAGCCACGCCCACGCTCACCCAGGCAACGTAGCCTGCGACGTAGGGCAGATATGCCAGCGGCCACAGCAGCAGCAGCATGCCCGGGTGGTACATAAAAGCGAACAGCTTGTGGCCGGGCAGGTTTTGGAACTGTTCGAGTAGACGCTGGTCGTAGATCAGCACAGGCCGGTGCCAGCGGACGAACTGTGAGAACGAGTGAAAGGCGAAGAAGTCATTTGCGGGATGGCGATGTTCGACGTAGCCAACGAGCATGAAAGCCGACAGCGATGCGAACATTGCTGAGAACACGATGAAGATGGCTCTAGATGCCTTCCCCGACGCTGCCCAGCTATTAATACGGTTCGTCGGCGCCGTGATGCCGACATATGCCTTTGGAGTCATGTGTTCCGTCAATCCGTCTCGCTGCGAAGTGGCATCATGGTGATCGAGAAAAGATAAGCATAAGATTAAGCAGAAGTGACAAAAGCCTCGAGTCAATAACAAGTAGTTGATTTCTTAATACAAGGTTAAGATCTGTCAGATTCTTAGTCTACTCGCGGAAATGTTTTTATTGACTTTAATAGTCGGACGTTCCTAATAAGATCTGGATAAACTACCGATCATTCCGATCGCTGATTGGGGCAGAGTATCATGATAGCTTACTTGATGACCTACCTGAGCCTGAAGCAGGATCGTCGCGCCGTGACGGCCCTAGAATACGCGCTGATCGCCGGTCTAGTCGGCGTCGTCATCGTTGGTGCGATCACCACGCTCGGCACGAACCTGACCACAATCTTCAACAAGATCGGCAGTGACGTCAGCAGCGCCTGATCATCCGTGTCCGGCAGGCATCGAACCTGACGCCTGCCGGACCGGAAGGGCTTCTGTATAGGGACTGTAACGATATGATCCTCGCGTCCTGTTCGGCGGCGGCGGTCACACTGCTGCTGCTAGCAGCAGCTACGGATTTCGCGGCTCGCATGGTCCCGAACCGGCTCTGCTTGGCGCTCGGCGCGCTTGGGATCACGCTGCGGCTGGCCACGCATGCCGGTCCACATATCTTGGCCGCCTCGTTCCTCGCCGGATTTGCCGTGTTCGTTCCGGCGATGGTCTGCTGGCGGCACGGCGTCATGGGCGGCGGCGACGTCAAGCTCCTCGGTGCCGCGACCCTCCTGGTGCAGCCGGCCGCCGTGCCAGGATTGGTGCTGGCGGTCACGATGACCGGTGGCTTGCTCGGCGTGGTTTATTGGATACTGGCGCGTCTGGTCCGAACCAGAACCCCTGACCGACCAAAAGCTTTGGTCCGACGCATCCTCCGCATCGAGCGCCACCGCATCCGCCGCCACTTCTCCGTGCCGTACGCGATCGCAATCTCCGGCGGCACGATCTACGCCCTGGGTCGGGAACTCATGCCGTGATCTCTCGTGTGCTTTTGTCCGGTCTGGCCGCAGTCGGACTCGTCGGTTTCGGCGTTTTCGGCTGGCGAGCGATGCATCAGCCACCGCATCCGTTTCTGCCGCCCGTGCCGCGAGCGGTCGCCGTAGCGAAGCCGCCGCCGGTCATGGTCAGGCTGCTTGTCGCCGGACGCGACTTGTCTCCTGGGACCTTCCTACGTCCTGAGGATCTTTCCACTGTGACGATGGCGGCGGAGGTCGTGCCGTCCGGCGCCGAGATCGATATGGTGACGGTCCGCTCGCGGCTCGTGGGAGCCCTCGTCCGCCGGCCGATCCTGCACGAGGCACCGCTCGATCCCACCGACCTGCTGCTGGCAGGCGATCACGGCTTCCTGGCGGCGATCCTGCAGCCTGGCATGCGCGCCTTCTCCATCTCCCCCGATCAGATCGTGTCCAATGCGGGCCTAATCTGGCCTGGCGATCACCTCGACCTGATCCTGACGCAGCAGATGCCCTCGGGCATGCCCCTGGCGAGGGAGTTCGCGGCGGAAATCATCCTGAGCAATCTGCGCGTCCTCGCGATCGACCGTCAGCTTGTGGTCTCGGAACCAGCCGGCGAGCGGTCCCCGGGCAGCGGCGAGACGAGCCCGGCCGCGCCCGCGGTCACGGTGGAAGTGTCGACTATGGATGCCGAACGGCTCGCCGTGGCGTTGCGACTGGGCAAGGTGGCACTCGCGCTCTGTGCGAGTTCGCCGTCCGCGTTAGCACCATCGCAAGAATTTGGTGTGCAAAATGCGGGAATGGAAAAGCCATCCAAGTCAACCACGGTCTGGGCAGGAGGCGTGATGCACGCGCTCACCAAGATACAGCCTCCCGCTGCCACCACCTCCATGCACGTGTTCAGCGGCGACGGGGACAAAGAGTACAAATTCTGATGCGCGCCACGCCGATCATAACGATCGCGCTGATACTCGCCGCCTCGACCATGGCGGCGCATGCCAAGCAGGTCGATCAGCGGCTTCCCTCCCCGCTCAGGGACTGGGGATCGCTCTCGCTTCAGCTCGAGGCTGGAACCGGCTCGATCGTCACCCTTGGGCGACCAACCGCCAACATCTTCGTCGCCGACCCGAAGGTGGTCGAGGTGCGGCCCGCGAGCAGCCGCACCCTCTTCGTGTTCGGCCTCAAGCAGGGACACACCACGGTGGCCGCCGTCGATGCCGGCGGACATCCGGTCGCCCAGTATGATGTGGTCGTCGGCGCCAACACGAGCGATGCGTCCGCCGCCGCGAGCTCAGTTGCCGCATCGTACGGAAATGGTGTGATCCCGTTGCCGGCCGTCCACCAGGAAGCTCAGGGCATCGTCCTGGGCGGCACGGCCCCCGATCCCGCTCACGCGGCACAGGCCGCGGCGTCGGCGGCCCTGGCGATTCCCAGCGGTCAGAAGATCGACAACGCGATGTCGGTGGGCAGTGGCGCGACCGTCGGGCTGAAGGTCCGCATTACCGAGATGACACGTCAAGTGACACGCGATCTTGGGGTCGACTGGACCGCCATCGGAACGATCGGCAAGTATGCGCTCAATTTCGCCACTGGGAACGGTGTTACGTCAACGCTTCGCAACGTCTATTCCGGCCACAACCTCAGCGTCGACACCGTACTTGAGGCGCTGGCCACTGACAATCTCGTGCATGTGTTGGCTGAACCCAACCTGACGGCGCGCAGCGGCGAGAGTGCCAGCTTCCTGGTCGGGGGAGAGTATCCCATTCCGGTCGAGCAGACCGGTGCGACCAGCGGCGCCATCTCGATCGAGTACAAGGACTACGGGGTATCACTATCTTTCGTGCCAACGGTGCTGAGCTCGGGCCGGATCAGCCTGCACGTCCGCCCGGAGGTGAGCGAGCTGGCCACCACCAGCTCAGCCGGCGCGATCACTTTGTCGGAAAGTGGCAGCACGTTGTCGATCCCAGCGCTCACGGTGCGTCGCGCCGAGACGACGATCGAACTGGGATCCGGGCAGAGCTTCGCCATGGCCGGCCTGCTGCAGGATACCACCAGTCAGGCCAACAACTTCACCCCGGGCCTGGGCGAGATCCCCATCCTGGGCGCCCTGTTCCGGTCGGACAGCTACCAGCACAACCAGACCGAGCTGGTGATCATTGTCACGCCCTACATCGTTGGCTCCCCCAGCGATCCCGACGCGGTCCAGGATTCCGGGGCCGGCTACGTGCCGCCGAACGATCTCGAGCGCGTCCTGCTGCTGCGCCAGTTCGGCCACGGCAGGCCACCGCCGATCCCGGGCGATGCGGGATTCATAGTGCGATGAGCGCACATTCGCGGTTCCATACGATGACCATAGTCCCGCGGCTCTGGTTCCTGCCGCTCTTGCTCGCCGGAGGTTGCAGCGAGCCGTTCAACCGAGCCGGAACCTGGCACGCGACCGGCGTCAACCGCGCGAACCTCGACGCTGAGGTGGCGGACAAGGCGGATACCGTCGCGGGTCACGGCCTTCCCGGTTCCGACGCCGTGCTCGATACGGCGGCCGTGGAACGGTTGTACGAGGACAAGACCAAGCCGCTCAGGAACGAGTCCACCACCGGCGGGGGTGGGGGACAGTGAGCGGCGAGGAGACATCAACCGATAGCTTGTCCACGTCGGCAGAGGCCAAACGGAACTCGGACGGCACGACCAAGCCGGCCAGGCACGACAGGCCGATCCTCGTCAGCTATGCGATCGACGCCGACACCGAGACCGCGTTACGCGAGGGCCTTGCGGAAGCCGTGGCCGGCACGCTCGACATCCGGCGCGGCGGCATCCGCGCCGCCGCGGCCGCCATGCGCAAGAGCGTCACCCCGCGCACCTTTATCATCGACATCGGTAACGAGGCGCAACCGCTTTCGGCCCTGTCGAGCCTGGCCGAGGTCCTCGAACCGGACGTCCAGGTCCTTGTCATTGGCGACCGCAACGACCTCGACTTCTACCGTCAGATCACCCGTGGCCTCGGCTGTGTCGATTACCTCCCCAAGCCGCTGTCACGCGACATGGTGCTGCGCCACTTCGCGCCGTTGGTCACTGGGCAGGGTGCTGCCCATGGTGCGACGCGCGGCGGCCACTTCCTATCCGTCACCGGGGTCCGCGGCGGAGTGGGCGCCACGACGGTAGCCGCCTATCTAGCGTGGCATTTCGCCGTGGACCGGCGTCAGCACACTGCCCTGCTCGATGCTGACCTTCACCACGGCAACACCGCCATGCTGCTGGGTGTGCGGGTCACGGGCGGCCTGCGCACGGCGATGGAAGCTCCGGCGCGCGTCGATGAATTGTTCATCGAGCGCAGCGCCCAGATCCTCGATAGTAACCCGGCGGCAGATCGCCTCTCGGTACTGGCTAGCGAGGAGCGCCTGTCCGAGCCCCTGTTCTACGAGCGAGGTGCCGCTGCGCAGCTAATGCAGATGATGCAGCGCCGCTACGCCGTCATCGTCGGCGACGTGCCGCTGCGGCAGGATCCGCATATACTCGACCTTGCCCGCGCAGCGCATCGCCACATCCTGGTTATGGAACCGAGCCTGGTTTCCATTCGGGATACCCTACGCGTGCTGACGATGCCCAGGCTGTCATCCCAGTCGCAAGGACAGGGCCAGCGGCCGATCATAGTGCTGAACCGTGCCGACCAGCCGGGCGGCCTCACGCGTTCGCAGGTGGCGGAAGGCCTCGGTATCCTTCCCGACGTGACCATTCCCGCCATGCCGAAGCAGCTTGGTTTGGCGGCGACTCTGGGACTGCCGCAGGCGGCCCTCAAGGGCAAGTTCCGGGAAGGGATTCTCGAGCTCGCGGGTTATGCCGCCTTCGAACGCCTGTTGGACAGCCCGACGCTGCTGAAGAACAAGATGCAACGGCGGGATGCGGACCTGCCGCAGGACGTGCGACCGGTCGCAACGCGATGGCTGCGCGCGAAGCCCCGTCCGGGTCAAGACCGATGACGTCCTCGCGCGTGTTCGGACGCCGCACAGCCGTGGAAGAGCCGAGGGAAGCCGCGGCGTGGTCGGACGTGGACACTAGAGCGCTTTCGCAACGCCCGGTCACCTCGCAAGCGCCCGCGGAAGCCCCCAGCCCGCTTCCCGTACCGGTTCCCTCGCTGATCTCCGCAACGGTGTTCGCATCGTCGCCGGGCGGCGGTCCTCCGCCACGTGTGCCGTCGGAAGCCACCAACGAGTCTCTGCGCGAGGTCCGCCGCCTGTGCCTCACCCGGATCGACCCCGCCACTATCGCAAACGTTCCCCCTGAACGGCTACGCTTCGACCTCGAGCGCCTTGTTTCAGAAATCGCGACCTCGAACCGCATCCAACTCAACGGCCGCGAGCAACGTCTGCTGGCGGAGGAACTGGTCGACGATATGCTGGGTATGGGGCCACTGCAGCCCCTGCTCGACGACGAGAGCATTGCTGACATCATGGTCAACGGACCAGACTGCGTGTTCGTCGAGCGGGGCGGCAAGGTCGCGAAGACCAACGTACGGTTCCGGGACGCTCTGCACCTGAC
This sequence comes from uncultured Acetobacteraceae bacterium, assembly GCA_964247755.1. GTDB lineage: Bacteria > Pseudomonadota > Alphaproteobacteria > Acetobacterales > Acetobacteraceae > Lichenicola. The sequence continues at coordinate 11,251 of CAXTVX010000060.1, forward strand.
GTCGATTTGCCAGCGCATCGCCGCCGGTGTGGGACGTCGGGTCGACGAATCGAGTCCGATGGTGGACGCCCGGCTTAAGGACGGCTCGCGCGTCAACGTCGTACTGCCGCCGCTGGCGCTGGACGGTCCCTGCGTATCGATCCGGAAGTTCGGCAAGAAGCCGATCGATTTCGAGCGGCTGATCGGGTTCGGGGCGCTCACGCCGCCCGTGGCCAGGATCCTAGAGATCGCCGGCCGGGCGCGGCTGAACATCGTCATCTCCGGCGGCACGGGATCCGGCAAGACGACAATGATGAACGCGATCTCTCGCATGATAGACCACGGCGAGCGCGTCGTGACGATCGAGGATGCTGCCGAGCTTCAGTTGCAGCAGCCGCACGTTGTGCGCCTGGAAACCCGTCCGCCGAGCCTCGAAGGGCGCGGCGAGATCACACAGCGCGACCTAGTTCGAAACGCACTGCGCATGCGGCCCGATCGGGTAATTATCGGCGAGGTGCGGGGGGCGGAAGCATTCGACATGCTGCAAGCCATGAACACCGGCCACGACGGCTCAATGTCAACAATCCACGCTAACACCGCGCGCGATGCCATGGTCCGGATCGAGAACATGGTGCAGATGGGCAACAGCGGCCTGCCTTCGCGAGCGATCCGTCAGCAGATCACTGGCGCCCTCGACCTGGTTGTTCAGGTCGAGCGCCAGCGTGACGGTGGACGGCGGGTGACGCAGGTCACCGAGATCATCGGCATGGAAGGCGATGTCTTCACCCTCAACGATGTTTTTCGGCTGGAGATTGTGGGCGAGGACGCGAATGGACGGCTGGTCGGCCGTTACAAGACGAGCCGGTCGCGGCCGAAGTGCCAGGAACGCCTGTCGTATTTTGGTCTCGAGCGCAGCTGGATGGCGGCGCTTGACGAGGCGGGCTGGTGAACGGAGTGGCCGGATGACTGCCGCCGTCCTGCTGCCGCCGGCGGCGTTCCTCCTGCTGTTCGTCAGCTGCCTGTGCCTGCAGCTGATCGTGCGATCCCGCGACGTGGCAAAGCGCCGGCGCGAACGATTCCGTTCAGCGCTCGACCGGCACGAGCGCGTCAGCTTTGTCGACCTGCTGGATCCGGGCGATTTCACCGCTAAACCGCAACCGGACCACCGAGGACCGCTGGGCAGCAGGATCTTCGGCTACAACTCCCATCGCCTTGACCTCTACCCGTGGCGTCCGCCGGGCGTCGCTGGCGTGGCGCTGGCGCTCGCCACGGCGGTGGCCTGGCTGGTGAGCCTGGTCGCCGGCGAGGCCGCCTTGCTGTCCGTCGTGCCGCTCTGGCCGGCTGTCACCCGGCTTCTGTTCCGCAGATGGGAGCGAAAACACGCTACGGTGCTGTTCGAGCAGTTCCCAGACGCGCTCGCCATGGTCGTGCGCGGTGTCAGGGTCGGCATTCCGGTCGGCGAAGCGATCGGCATCGTTGCGCGCGACGGCGCGGCGCCGACGGCGACGGAGTTCGGCCACGTCGTTGCCCAGACGATCATCGGCACACCGCTGCCGGAAGCCCTGCGTTCCCTGGCCGAACGCAACGGCCTGCCCGAGTACCGGTTTTTTGCCACCGCGCTAAGCCTGCAGAGCCAGACCGGTGGCAACCTCAGCGAGACCCTGGAAGGACTCGCCGACACCATCCGCAAGCGCGTTGCCGCTCGGGCCCGCGGCTACGCTCTGGCCGCCGAGGCCCGTACCAGCGCCAACGTGCTGACAGCGCTTCCGGTGCTGCTGCTAGGAGTGCTGTGGTTCATGAACCCGGGCTATATCGGGCAACTGGTGTTCGATCCTGCCGGGCACATGATCTTGGGCACAACCAGCGTCCTGCTCGGGTTGGGCACCCTGTCGATGCGCATGCTGATCCGGCGGAGCCTGTCGTGAACGGTCGAACCGTAGGCGGCTCGCCGTGAGCGCCACCGTTGCCGCCTGCGTGCTGGCTTGCGGGCTGCCGATCGCAGCAGGCGCGATTGCCATCGACCGTTTCTCCGAGGCGCGGCGGATGCGGTCGCGCATCGGCGACGCGCGCTCCCGCGCGCTTGGGCTGCCGATCGAGGCGCCGAGGCAGCGGAAGAGCACGATCGCGACCTCAGTCGAGGCGCTCGGCAGGGCGATCACGGCGAGTCGGCTGGTTTCCGCCCGGACACGGACAGAGCTTGAGCAGACGCTCCGCGCCGGCGGATTGATCACCTCCTACAGCCTGGAACTCTTCGTCGGCTCCAAGATCGTCCTGGCAGTCGTGCTGCCGCTGAGTGCGTTCATGCTCCTGCGTCACGCGGGCTTGCGATCCTTCATGCTGTTCTCCTTCGTGGCGGCGGCCGGGGTGGCTGGGCTGATGCTCCCGAATATGATCATCGGCCAGCGTCGCAAGACGCACCTATCGGCCGTCGATCGGGGCCTCTCGGACGGCTTGGACATGATGGTCATCTGCGCCGAGGCCGGGCTATCGCTTGAGGCGACGCTGCAGCGCGTTAGCATCGAGGTCGAGCTCGCGCATCCGCGGCTCGCCGCCGAGCTGGTCCGCACCTCCAATGAGCTCAGCATGGTCGCCGATTCCCGCGGCGTGCTTGCCGGCATGGGAGCCCGGACCGGTCTTGCGAGCCTCAAGCGGCTCGGAGCGACCATGATCCAGTCGCTGCAGTACGGCACGCCTCTGAGCTCGGCGCTGCGGACGCTTGCGATCGAGCTGCGGCAGGAAACCCTGACCCGCTTCGAGGAGCGAGCGGCCCGCCTGCCGGTGCTGCTCACCATACCCATGATCGTCTTCATCCTTCCCTGCGTCTTCCTCGTCGTTACCGGACCGATCCTGGTGCACGTGCTGAAGACGATGACCCATTAATCGGTAGTCCCCATGTCCATTCGCCGCGCCGACCTGTCGAGAACCGGCTTCCTCCTGCTGACGAACTTACTGGCCCTCTCTGGATGCGCCACAGACGGCCTGCAGCCCAGTACCGGCCGCCTCGGGCTCGGACTCGCCGACAGCGCCTTGGCCGGCGGCGCCCCGGCCCTTGCCCTGCAGGTTTCGCGCGCGGTCCTGGCGCGGGATCCGTCGAATGTTCCCGCCCTGCTTAGGCGCGGCGACGCCTACTACCAGCTGGGCGACTACGCGCGGGCGGCAGCCAGCTATCGCCAGGCTCAGGTGCTGCAGCCCCGGGACGTGGCGCCGTTCATGGGGCTGGGCCGGGTCGCGCTCGCGACCGATCCGGCGGAAGCCGGCGCCCGGTTCAGCGAGGTGCTGGCGATGGAGCCCGGCAACCAAGCCGCTCTGTCCGATCGCGGCGTCGCCGACGATCTGGCGGGACTGCACACCGAGGCGCAGGTCGATTACCGACGGGCCATCGCCCTCGCCGAGGCGCAGCCCACTCGTGATCCCGGAGAGGACGGGAACGGCGACCTCGCGGCGACGCAGGTCGATCTCGCCGTGTCGCTGGCGATCAGCGGCCAGCCCGGCGAGGCCGTCCGCATCCTGCGCCCCATTGCCGGGTCCCCGGATGCCAGCCCGCGGGTGCGCCAGGACTTGGCAATGGCCTTGACCCTGGACGATCACGCCGACGAGGCGGCGCATCTGCTGCTGTCCCAGATGGACCAGAACCAAGCGCGCGCGGCGATCGCCGGCTACGAGGCGTTGCGCGCGACCGTCCATCCGACCCGAGTGGCGAGCAACGATGGGTCCTAAGCCGGGCACTGACCAGTCCCGCGCCGATCGCGCGCCCTCATCCCGGGCCGGCCTGCTGCGGTGCCGACGGGGCGCCACGGCACTCGAATTCGCGCTGGTCAGTCCGCTGATGCTGCTGCTGATCCTCGCGATCATCGAGAACGGCCTGATGCTGTTCGCCCAGGCCGTTCTTGACTACGCGACTATCGCTGCGGCCCGCCAAGTGCAGATCGGCACTATCAGGACCAGCACCGACTTCCAGACCGCGATCTGCGCCAACATCTCGTCCCTGCTCGACTGCGGCAGGCTGCAGGTCTACGTTGCGAACGGATCAAGCGGCTTCCCGGCGGTGGTGATGCCCTCCGTCAGCGGTACCTTCGCCGCGCCGGGTGGCTCGACGGGCGTCGGCGGCGCCTACGTTCTGGTGGAAGCCGCCTACGATCGCACCTACGTGTCGCCCTGGCTGATCAGGCTGGACGGCAACGGCTGGGTGCTGTTGTCGACGCAGGCCTTCCAGAACGAGCCGTTCTCTTGACCAACGCTGCAATCAGGCTCCATGCCGCGGCCTTCCGCCGGGATCGCCGCGGCGTCGCAGCGGTGGAGATGGCTTTGCTGGCGCCGTTCCTCGTGTTGCTGTTCTTGGGCGTCGTCGAGGTGACGCAGCTAGTCAGGGTCAAGACCAAGATGGCGCTGGCCGGGCAGGCGATCCAGAACATGGTCTCCGGACAGGATTCAGCAACCGCGAGTTCGCTTGCCACCGCATTCGCGGGTGGACAGCTGGTGATGACGCCGTTCTCTGGGACGGCACTGACAGTGGCGATCGCCAGCGTGTCATTCGACTCCTCCGGCAACGCGAATTCTGTTACCTGGCAGGTCGTCGAGGGTGGCGCGACCGGCATGACGACAGCCACCGCCTGCGCGCTTGCCGCGCAGATGAGCCTGGGCGGCGACAGCGTCATCATCGTAAGTGAAACGTACGGCTACGTGCCAGTCTTTTCCTACGTCCTTAACAAGACTTACGCCCTGACGGAGACCACGTTCGGCCGTCCTCGCAATGTTTCGAGCATATCCGCCCCCGCGACCTCCACTGGTCCGACCGGGAGCTGCTGAGAATGGGAAGACAATGCTTGATCTGAGCGGGAAGGCGGCCGGGCTTGGCTGGTTCGAGCGCTTCCGCGCTGCGCGCCGCGCGGGAGTCGCGACGTTGTTCGCAATCACGCTGGTGCCGCTGCTGCTCGCCAGCGGGGCGGCGGTAGACTTCACGCGGCTGGAAATCCTGAAGACCTCGCTGCAGTCGGTGGCTGATGGAGCAGCGCTTGCCGGTGCCAGCGCCCTATGTCTCTCGAACGGTTCGACGGACGCGACGACCGTCGCCACGGACTACTTCAACAAGGGCGTGGCGACGCTCGCGACCACCGCCGTCGTCGGCAAGCCGACCGTGACGCTACCCAGCACCATCGAGGTGACGGTCACTGCCTCGGCAACGCTGCAGTACAGCTTAATGGGCCTCGTCGGCAGCGGGTGGACCGTGTCCACCGCAGCGTCCGCGGAAGGGCCGGCTTATCAGCTCCAGGTCACGAAGACGGGCGGCTTCTCGTCGTCGGCGTCCGACAGCAACAGCGTGTACTTCTACACCGTGTCCAGCAACGGCACGCTGCCGACCTCGACCAGCTCGATGACCCTCCTGTTCACGAACGATCCGAACGTCGATCCGAACTATCAAGCCGACAACGCGGCGGCAAAGGTGGTCCGAGTGGGAGCCAACGACGAGGTTGGGTTTGCCCTGGTCAACAAGACGGGCGGCATCTCAAGCTACTCAGTGAATGCGTATGGAGGCAAGCAGGGCTCGATCCACTACTTCTACTCGAGTGCAGCCGTACCATCCGCTTCGGCGTACTCTTCGCAAGGAAGCTTCTACACTGGCCAGACCAATACTGACCACAATGGCGATACGGTCTGTGACATCACGAGAATCAGCTCCACGCTGAACAGCTACGCTGCCACCGGGAATACCAGCTGCTATCCTCATCCTTGCACCGAGGTGAGCGGCAACACGGTGCTCCAGAACAACCTGCTCGTGGCAGGAGCATGCTCCAGTCCAACCACCGCAACGCACACTTGTCTGCAGTTATACAACAATCCGCTGTCATACTCGTGGAATGACATGGGTGGTTATAAGAGTGACGATTATGACTATAACGATGCAAACTATACTGTAACTTGTTCCCCGGCTTCATCCAATCCGCAACCAAACTCCGTTATTTTAGTGCAATGACGTCGGCGATCGATCAGACCGGGTGGGGACTGCCTTCGACCCCACGCTCTACGCTGCGGGCGTTCCAGGCGATACGGGGCTCGCATCCATCTGGTATGGGATGGACGCACGGTCGTTCGCTTCCGTGACCAGCTCACGGAGCGTCACCCGCCAGGGTACCGCCGGCGCGAGGCTATCCCAGTCCGAGCGATAGCAGGCTGCCGGCAACCGCCGCCGCGGTTCCCGCCGGAAGGCCAACGCCGGACCTAGTCGGGTTGCCGCCAGCGGGCCGAGCAGCGGGCCGGCGGCGTCGAAAGCAATATCCTGGAACACCATGAACGCACCGAGCGCAATCCCGCACCGCTCGGGCAGCCCACGTCTGAACGCTTCCACGCCCAGCGCTGGGAATCTCGGTGAGCAGCTCGCCCCCGTCAGCACTGTATCCCCGGGGCGATGGCGGTCGTCCCGGCGCCAGCTACAGCACCGCCTGCTACGCGCCCGCTCCTGCAGCCGATCGCCGGCGCAGCGCCGCCCGCACGGCGGCGTAGGCGGTCGGGGACGACACGCCACCTCTCCGGTCATAGCCCGCAACCACCGCCATCCGCAGCTTCAGGCCGCTCGGTCGATAAAGGTGACCACCCGCCCCGGCGGCACCGGCAGGATCACGGGGCCGCCATGGCTGGTGCAGCAGGCGACGAAGGCCTGTCAGGCGCCGGCATAGATCTGTCGCGTCTCCAGGCTGAGCTTGCGTCGCGTCTCCAGGCTGAGCTTGCCTCCCGCCAAGCCGGGTCCAGCAGCATGACCGTCTGCCGGAGCCGGTTCCTGTCTGCCGCGGGTCATGAGCGAGGTGAACAGGTCGGGCTCCTACGGGATCCAGTGGGCGCAGAGCCGACGGCACCTGGTTACCATCCAGCGTCTGACAAGCGTGAAACAAGAAGGCAACTGCTTGTTTTGAGTATACAACGTGTTGTTCGGGTTTACAAACCCGCGCTTTCTTCTTGTGGTTAGCCTAACCCACTGTGTTTACACATCTTTCTCACTCCCCGCGCCCCCACCCACCACTTTCCTGCCGTCCCTCCATATGCCCGATAAGTGTGATTGTCGGGCATAGGGAAAACGGGCAGGATCGGGGGCCGGAAGCCCGGTCGCGGCTACCGCCACGGCCGCCCAGGAGAGACCAGTGCCCGATACCGACCTTGACCCGGGCCTGCTTCTGGACCTCGAACCGCAGGTCGGGGTCGACATCCGGCCAGCACCGCTCGGCCGCCCGCCAGCGCTGATCCGGGCCTGGTTCGACGACGCGGCCGACGCGGTGGTGCCGGTGCACGACGGCACGCTCGCCACCGCGCGACGCGCCGCCGACGCCTTTGCCCGGCAGGCCAAGGCCGCCAACACACGACGGGCCTACCGCGCTGGCGTCCGCGCCTGGTGCAGCTGGTGCGACAGCCACGCCCTGCCGTGTTTGCCAGGGCGGCCGCAGGACGTGGTCGCCTTCCTGGCCGCCGAACGCGGCCGCGGCTGCTCGGTCACCACCGTCGACCTGCGCCGGGCCGCGATCCGCTACCTGCACCATCTGGCCGGCGTGGCACTGCCGACCGTGCATGCTCAGGTCACCGAAACCGTGGCCGGCATCCGCCGCTCCGCCGCCCAGGCCGGCGAGCGCCCGCGCAAGAAGGCGGCCGCCACGCTTGCCGTCCTCACCCGCATCCTGCAGCCGGTCCCGGACGATCTCACGGGCCTTCGCGACCGGGCGCTGCTGCTGCTGGGCTTTGCCGGGGCACTCCGGCGGTCCGAGCTGGCGGCGGTCCGGGTCGAGCACATCGAGCTCCGCGCTCGTGGGCTGCAGCTCACCCTGCCCACCAGCAAGGGTGCCCGGAACGGCGGCAGCGTCGTCATCGCCATCCCGGCGGGTAGGACGACAGCCTGCCCGGTGAAGGCGCTGTATCGCTGGCTTGAGGCGACCGGTATCCGCGAAGGCGCGGTGTTCCGCCGCATCTGGCAGCCGCCAGCAGGCGGTGGCCATGACCCAGTCGGAGCTCGAGCCCAGATCGTCGGCAGCCAGCCGATCGACCCGCGCACGGTGGCCCGCATCATCCAGGCAAGAGCCGAGGCGGTGGGCTACCAAGCGGGCGTGCTGGGCGGCCACAGCCTCAAGCGCGGCGCGCTGACCGAGGGCATGGAACGCGGCATCCACCCGACCCGGCTCAAGCAGCACGGCCGGCACAAGAGCTATGCCGTCCTCGACGAATACCTGGAGATGGGTGACCCGTTCGACAGCCACCCGCTGCAGGGGGTGTTATGAGGTTAGAGCAGCAAGCCGCGACTTAGAATGCCTGAGTGGATTGGCTCGAATGAGGTGGTCCCGTCTCATTGGACAGGATCTGGCTATGGCTAAGCTTGGTTCTGGTTGTCGTCAGGCCGCCAGTTTCTTCATCCCGGCTGCCCCATATGCCTCGTCGGGCGTCCGGCCTGCCAGGGCGGAGTAAGGGCGGCGGGTGTTGTAGTAGCCGATCCATTGAGTGAGCCCACCCCGCAACTCCGATCCGGTCTCGAACGCATGTAGATAGACGCACTCGTATTTCAGGCTAGGCCAGAGCCGCTCGATGAACACGTTGTCCATCCACCGGCCACGCCCATCCATGGAGATGCGCACGCCTGCGTCGTTCAGCACGTTGGTGAAACGCGGTGAGGTGAACTGGCTGCCCTGGTCGGTATTGAAGATCCCCGGCCGCCCATGGCGGACCAGGCCTCTTCGAGCGCGCCGATGCAGAACGCCGTGTCCATGGTGTTCGACACCCGCCAGGCCAGCACCTTGCGGGTCGCCCAGTCCATCACCGCGACCAGATAGAGAAAGCCGCGGCGCATCTGGACTTGAGCCGCGAAGCGGATCAAGGGTGATGTCGGCGCACCAGACCTGGTTCGGCCGGTCGATCATCAGGTCGCGCAGTAGGTAGGGAAAGACCCGGTGCTCCGGGTCCGGCACCGTGGTGCGTGGTCGCTGGTAGATCGGCACCAGCCTCATCGTCGCCATCAGCCGCCGGATGCGCTTGCGGCCAACGACATGATCCTCAAGCTGCAGATGGCGTGCCATCTGTCTCGAGCCATACCAGAGCGTCTCCAGGAACTGCGTGTCGATGACCCGCATCAGCGCCAGGCTCTCCGCCATCTCGCCGACAGGCCGATGGTAGAACCCGGACCGGCTGACACCGATCAGCGCACACTGGCGCACGATCGACAGATCCGGATGGTCCAGCTCAATCAGCTGGCGCCGCCGCTCCAGGCTCATCGACCGAACGCCTTGGCCAAAAATCCCGCTCCACCAGCAGCTAACCAATCTTGGCGCGCAGCTTCTCCACCTGGGCCTCACCTGCCTGGCCGCTCTCCTGAGCCGCCGTCTTGCCCGAGAAGACCGCCGCCATGCCCTCCATGGCCTGCCGCTTCCACTCACCCACCATCGTCTGGTGTACGCCGTGCTTCGTCGCCAGCTGCGCCGTCGTCAGCTCCCCACGCAGCGCATCCAGCGCCACGCATGCTTTGAACTCCGCCGAATACCGTGTCCGCTTGCCCGTCATCGGGTCCGTCCTCTCTCAGGGCGAACCAAGCTTAACTACCTGTCCGAAATACGGGGACCACCTTTCCTTCACAGGCGCACATTTACCGGTTCTGTCAGCCCTCGTGCCAATGACGGATCTGGTGGCCGTCGGGAGGCTGACGTAGCGTCGCCGGTGAGGGCGGCGGACGGGATCTCGGGACGAACTGCGTGTGCTGTGGGTCCGCGGCCGTGACCGAGCGGCGGGAGCTGACGGCGCTCGCGGTAGCGTCCGCGCTCGTGGTGGAAATTGGGGTCCCGTGAGGGTGTAGCTGGAGG
>CAXTVX010000061.1:0-19584 GCA_964247755.1 uncultured Acetobacteraceae bacterium
CGTTCCATTACGGCCGCTGGTCGCAGTTCGACGGGCGCTGGGGCTGGGTGCCGGCGGAGCAGGAGGCGCCGCCCGACGTGTACCAGCAGCCGGCCTACGCGCCGGCGCTTGTCGACTTCGTGGTGGCCGGCGCCGTGGTCGGCCTCGCCGCCGGGGCCCTGGCAGGCGGCTTCGGCGGCCACGGCGACCGGGGCTATCCGGGGGGCGGCGGCAACGTCGGCTGGATCCCGCTCGGCCCGCACGAGCCGTACCAGCCTTCGTTCAACGCCAGCCGAAGCTACGTCCAGCGGCTCAACTTCGGCCGGACCGACAACCGGACCACGATCAACAACTATGCCAACCACAGCGCACTGACGGTGGTGCCGGCGGCGGCAATGGTCCGCTCCGAGCCGGTGGGCCGGATCGCCCGCACCGGCGCCGCCGCATTGGGGCCGGGCGGCGTGGAGGGCCGCGGCGCACCAGCGGGCGCTGCGTTCCAGCCGGTACACGGCGCGCTGCCGATCCGGCCCGAGGCCGGCACCCGTGGGGTGACGCCGGCGGTGGCGCAGCGGCTCGGCATCGCCGCCCCGGTGGCGCACGCGGCCGCACCCGGCCCGGCGATCAACCCGGCCCTGTTCCACCCGCACGAGCTGGCCGCCAGCCGCACCCCTTTCCGCGGCCAGGCGGCTGCGCCCGGCGTGCATCCGGCGGGCGCGCAGGTTCCGGCAGCGGAGGCAGCCCGCCCGAACGGACTTCCCGCCCTTCGTACGCCCGGGGAGGCAGCGCCCAGCGGACCGGCCGGCCGACCGGAACCGGCGGCAGGAGCGCAGCGCGGTCCCGCCGGCACGCCGGAAGCCGCACATCCGGCAGGTCCCGGCCAGCCGGGCGGGCTGCCGGCGTTGCGCACGCCCGGCGCGGCACCTCCCGGCGTCGCGGAGCATCACGAGGGAACAGTGCCGCCTCCAGGCCGAGGCCCTGGTGCTGCGACACCAGGCGCCGCGCCGGGTCGTCCGGAACCCGGGAACCCGCCGCATGCTCCGGGCACGCCGGAAGGCCCGCATCCGGTCGGTCCGGCGCGGGTCAATCCGGCCCTGCCGCACCTGCAGGCGCCGGCAGCGAGACCCGAGCCGCCGCATCCGAACGCCGCACGCCCGCAGCCGCCGCGTGCCGAGCCGCCACGCGCGGCACCCGCTCCTCGTCCCGCCGCACCGGCGCCGCGTCCGCAGCCGGCCGCCCGACCAGCGCCGAGACCAGCGCCGCCACACGAGGCACCGAGGCCGCCGCCCCAGGCCGCGCGTCCGGCACCGCCGCCCCGTCCGGCGCCACATCCGGCTCCGGCGCAGCATCCTGCACCGGCCGAGCATCACGACAACCATCACGGTCCCTGACGGATCCGGCGCCGCGAGGCGCCGGCCGATCAGCCGGCTGCATGCTGTCGAACCCTCGCCTGACCGGGACCGGCCGGTGTCAGCCGGCTTCGGCGGTCTCCACCCAGGCGCGGGCGGACTGGATCCGCTCCAGCAGCGGCTCCAACGCCGGCACGTCGGACTTGTCCGCCGCCTCGTAGGCCTGCTCGGCATCCGCCAGCAGCACCTCGCCCTCCTGCCGCGACAGTTCATCCACAGGGACGGCGCTGTCGGCAAGGATGGTGCAGCGCTCCGGCGTGATCTCGGCGAAGCCGCCGGCGACGAAGAACCGGTCCGTCACCTGGTTGCCCTCGTGCAGCGACACCACGCCGCCGCGCAGCAGCACGATGGTCGGCGCGTGTTCCGGCATGGCGGCGAGGTCACCCTCGGATCCCGGCATCACCACCATGTCCACCGCGCGCGCCAGCAGCCGCTTCTCCGGGCTGACGATCTCGACGTCGATGGGCATGGAGTTCTAGCCCTTGTCCTTCATCGCGCGCGCCTTTTCCACCGCCTCGTCGATCGAGCCGACCATGTAGAACGCGCTCTCCGGCAGGTCGTCGTGCTCGCCGGCGACGATCGCCTTGAACGAGCGCACCGTGTCCTCGATCGAGACCAGCTTGCCCGGCGCCCCGGTGAACACCTCGGCGACATGGAATGGCTGGCTCAGGAACCGCTGCAGGCGGCGTGCGCGGGCCACGGTCTGCTTGTCGTCCTCGGACAGCTCGTCCATGCCCAGGATGGCGATGATGTCCTGCAGCGACTTGTAGCTCTGCAGGATGCGCTGCACGTCGCGCGCCACCCCGTAGTGCTCCTCGCCGACGATCTTCGGGTCCAGCGAGCGCGAGGTGCTGTCCAGCGGGTCCACCGCCGGGTAGATGCCGAGCTCGGCGATCGAGCGGTTCAGCACCGTGGTGGCGTCGAGATGGGCGAACGAGGTGGCCGGCGCCGGGTCGGTCAGGTCGTCGGCCGGCACGTAGATCGCCTGCACCGAGGTGATCGAGCCCTTCTTGGTCGAGGTGATGCGCTCCTGCAGCTGGCCCATGTCGGTGGCCAGCGTCGGCTGGTAGCCCACTGCCGACGGGATGCGGCCGAGCAGTGCCGACACCTCGGAGCCGGCTTGCGTGAAGCGGAAGATATTGTCGACGAAGAACAGCACGTCCTGGCCTTCCTCGTCGCGGAAGTACTCGGCCAGGCTCAGGCCGCTCAACGCGACGCGCGCCCGCGCCCCCGGCGGCTCGTTCATCTGGCCGTACACCAGCGCCACCTTGGACCCCTCGGTGGTGTTCTCGCCGAGCTTGATCACCCCGGCGTCGATCATCTCGTGATACAGGTCGTTGCCTTCGCGAGTGCGCTCGCCGACGCCTGCGAACACCGACACGCCGCCATGCGCCTTGGCGATGTTGTTGATCAGCTCCTGGATCAGCACCGTCTTGCCGACCCCGGCGCCCCCGAACAGGCCGACCTTGCCGCCCTTCAGGTAGGGGCACAGCAGGTCCACCACCTTGATCCCGGTCACCAGGATCTCCGACGACGCCGCCTGCTCCTCGAAGGACGGCGCATCGCGATGGATGCCGTAGTACTTGGTGGCGACCACCGGGCCGCGCTCGTCGATCGGCTCGCCGATCACGTTCAGGATCCGCCCCAGCGTGCCCGGACCCACCGGCACCTGGATCGCCGCCCCGGTGTCGCGCACCTCGGTGCCGCGCACCAGACCGTCGGTGGAGTCCATGGCGATGCAGCGCACCTCGCGCTCGCCAATCTCCTGCGCGACCTCCAGCACCAGCTTCAGGTCGCCCACCTGGCAGGTGAGCGCGTTCTGGATGTAGGGCAATTCGCCCTCGAACTGCACGTCGACCACAGGGCCCTTCACCTGGATGACACGGCCGACGATGTTGCGGCCCGCGTTGGGGGCCGGGGCGGCGGCAGGCGCCTCGAGCGTGGTGGACATGGGTTCGGGCTCCTGCGGGCGGAGATCAGACGGCTTCGGCGCCGGCGATGATCTCGATGAGTTCTGTGGTGATGTTGGCCTGGCGCGTGCGGTTGTAGTTCTGCGTCAGCCGGTCGATCGCCTTGCCGGCGTTGCGCGTGGCGCTGTCCATCGCCGTCATGCGCGCACCCTGCTCGCCGGCGGCACTTTCCAGCATCGCCCGGTATAGCTGGATGCCGAGGTTGCGCGGCAGCAGCCGGGCCAGGATGGTCTCCTCGTCCGGCTCGAACTCGTAGGACGCGTCGCCGGGCGTGCCGTGCTCGTTGTCGTTGGACGGCAACGCCAGCGGCACCAGCTGGATCTCGGTCGGCGTCTGCGACATCACGTTGTTGAAGCGGTTGAACACCAGGGTGGCGACGTCGAACTCGCCGCGCTCCAGCATCGCCGTCACCCGCTCGCCCAGCTCGGCCGCGGCCGAGAACGCCACGTCCTTGCCGGCGGAGCCAGGAATGCGGTCGATGATCCGGTCGCGATACTCGCGCGCCAGATAATCGCCGCCCTTGCGGCCCACGGGCAGCAGCTTGACCGTCTTGCCCTCGCCCTCCAGCCGCTGCACCAGGCGTCGCGTGGCGCGGCCGATATTGGCGTTGAAGCCGCCGGCCAGCCCGCGGTCGCTAGTGACCGAGATCAGGAGATGCACCTGGTCCTTGCCGGTACCGACCAGCAGCTTCGGCGCGCCTTCGCGGCCGGCGCTGTTGCGGGCGAGCTCGGCCAGCATGCGCTGCATCGCTTCCGCATAGGGCCGCGCCGCCTCCGCGCGGCTCTGCGCCCGGCGCAGCTTGGCGGCCGCCACCATCTTCATGGCACTGGTGATCTTGCGCGTGGACTTGACGCTGGTGATCCGCGCCCGCAGCTCCTTCAGCGACGGCATCGGCGCATCAGCCCTGGGTGAAGCGTCGGGTGAAGTCGGTCAGGAACGTACTCAGCTTCTCCTCGACGTCCTTCTTGATCTCGCGCGCGTCGCGGATCGCATCGAGGATGCCGGTGTCGCTGGCGCGCAGCTCGCCCAGCATCTGCCGCTCGTAGCCGACCACCTTGTCCACCGGCACCTTGTCCAGGAACCCGCGGGTGCCGGCGAACAGCACCGCCACAGTCTCCTGCACCGGATACGGCGTGTTCTGCGGCTGCTTCAGCAGCTCGGTCAGGCGGGCGCCGCGGCCGAGCTGCGCCTGGGTGGCGGCGTCGAGATCCGACGCGAACTGCGAGAACGCCGCCATCTCGCGATACTGCGCCAGCTCCAGCTTGATCTTGCCCGCGACCTGCTTCATCGCCTTGATCTGCGCCGCCGAGCCCACGCGCGACACCGAGCCGCCGACGTTCACCGCCGGGCGGATGCCGCGGAAGAACAGCTCGGTTTCCAGGAAGATCTGCCCGTCGGTGATGGAGATCACGTTGGTCGGGATGTAGGCCGACACGTCGCCGGCCTGGGTCTCGATCACCGGAAGTGCTGTCAGCGAGCCGCCGCCATGCGCGTCCGACATCTTCGCCGCGCGCTCCAGCAGGCGTGAATGCAGGTAGAACACGTCGCCCGGATACGCCTCGCGCGCCGGCGGGCGACGCAGCAGCAGCGACATCTGCCGATACGCCACCGCCTGCTTGCTGAGGTCGTCGTACGCGATCAGCGCGTGCATGCCGTTGTCGCGGAAGAACTCGCCCATCGCGGCACCCGTGTACGGTGCCAGGTACTGCATCGGCGCCGGCTCCGACGCGGTGGCGGCGACCACGATGGAGTACTCCATCGCGCCGTTCTCCTCCAGCGTGCGCACGATCTGCGCCACCGTGGAGCGCTTCTGCCCGATCGCCACGTAGATGCAGTAGAGCGACTTCTTCTCGTCGCCGAGCGCGTTCACCGGCTTCTGGGCGATGAAGGTGTCGAGCAGGATCGCGGTCTTGCCGGTCTGCCGGTCGCCGATGATCAGCTCGCGCTGGCCACGCCCGATCGGCACCAGGGCGTCGATCGACTTGATCCCGGTCTGCATCGGCTCGCTCACCGACTGCCGCGGCATGATGCCCGGCGCCTTCACCTCGGCGCGGCGTCGCTCGACGTTCTCCAGCGGCCCCTTGCCGTCGATCGGGTTGCCGAGCCCGTCCACCACCCGCCCGAGCAGGCCGCGGCCCACCGGCACGTCGACCACGGTACCGGTGCGGCTGACGGTGTCGCCCTCGCGGATCGCGCGGTCGTCGCCGAAGATGACGATGCCGACGTTGTCCGCTTCCAGGTTCAGCGCCATGCCGCGCACGCCGGCGCCGGGGAACTCGACCATTTCGCCGGACATCACGTTCTGCAGCCCGAACACGCGCGCGATGCCGTCGCCGACCGACAGCACGGTGCCGGTCTCGGCGATGTCGCTCTCGCTGTCGAAATTGGCGATCTGCCGCTTCAGGATGTCCGAAATCTCGGCGGGACGGATCTCCATCGCTTCAGGCTTCCTTCATGGCGTAGTGCAGGCGGGCGAGGCGCGAGCGCAGGCTCGCATCGTACAGGCGGGCGCCGACGCGCACCACCAGACCGCCGAGCAGGGTGCGATCCACCCGCTCCTGTATGTCGACCCGGCCATACCCGGCCTCGGTCAGCCGCGCCAGCAACTGGGTGCGCTGCAGGTCGGTCAGCGGATGGGCGCTCGCCACCTCGGCGACCACGATGCCGCGCCGCGCCGCCACCAGGGCAGCGAAGCCGGCCAGGATCGTACGCAGCTCGGACAGGCGCCGGTTGCCCGCGACCACGCCGACGAAATGCTGCAGCAGCGTACCGAAGCCCTGCGCCGCCAGCGCCGCCAGCACCGCGTCGCGACCCTGCGCCACGTCGAGCACCGGGTTCGCCAGCAGGGCGCGCAACGGGGGGCTCTGGTCGATCAGCCGGCCGAGGGCATCGGCCTGGTCCACCGCCTCGTCCAGCGCACGGCGCTCGTCGGCCAGCTCGTACAGCGCAGTCGCGTAGCGGCCGGCCACGCCGCCGGCCGCGTTGACGGTCTGGACTGTCGTGGCGCCCGGGCTCACTCTTGCGCTTTCCTTCGATTTTTTGCGGAAACAGGCCCGCTTGGCCGTTGCCGGGCGTCTACCATGGGGCCCATGACCACGCAACACGAACACGGCGGCGCGCCCGGTCCGGCACCATCAGGCGGGCGGGCGCCGCTGATCCTCACCCTGGAGCTGGCGCAGCCGGCGCAGGACCTGTTCCAGTCGCTGCGCAACCGGCACTTCCCGCCCGAACGCGACCTGGTGCCGGCGCACGTCTCGCTGTTCCACGCCCTGCCCGGCGCCGAGACGCCCGCGATCCTGCGCCGGCTGCGCGCCGTCACCGCCACCCGGCCGGCGGTGCGCGTGCAGGCGCCGTTCCCGCTCGGACGCGGGGTCGGCTTCCGGTTAGACAGTCCGGCCCTGTCCGCGCTGCGCGCCGGGCTCGCCCGCGACTGGACGCCCTGGCTCACGCCGCAGGACCGTCAGGGCTACCGGCCGCACGTCACGGTGCAGAACAAGGTGACGCCGGAACAGGCGCGCGCGACCCTGGAACGGCTCGCCGCCGGCTTCGTGCCGTTCAGCACCGAGGGGGCGGCGCTGCGGCTGTGGCGCTATCTCGGCGGCCCGTGGGAAGCGCTGGAACGGATCGAGCTGGCGGCGGCCCCCGACTGACCGGCCCATGACTGACCGGCCCATGACTGACCGGCCCATGACTGACCGGCCCGCCCGCTCACGCCGCGAACGACGCGTCCAGCCGCTCGATCGCCATCGCGTCGAACTGCGCCAGCACCGCTTCCCGGTTCGGCAAGGTCGGCCCTTCCTGCCCGAGCTTGGCAGCGGCGAACGACAGCGCCATCCGCGCCACCCGCTCCGGCTCCGACTTCTCCACCAGCGCCGCCACCAGCCCCGCCACCAGCGCGTCGCCGGCGCCCACCGTGACCGGCACCTGCAGGATCGGCGGCCGGCCGAGCAGGGCATGGCGCTCGCTGACGAACAGCGCCCCCTCGGCACCGCGCGAGATCACCACCAGCCCGATGCCGCGGTTGCACAGCGCGTGCGCCGCTTCCGCCATCTGCCGGATGTCGGAGAAGCTTTGCCCGGAGCTTTCCTCCAGCTCCTCCTGGTTCGGCTTGATCGCCCAGGGCAGGGTGTCCGGCGCGCCGCGCAGCACCTCGCGCAGCGGCTTACCGCCGGTGTCCAGGATCACCCGGGCGCCCTGCCGGTTGAGCGAGGCGATGATCTCGCCATAGGCGGTGTGCGGCATGCCGGGCGGCAGGCTGCCCGACAGCACCACGATCGCGCCCGGCCCCGCCTCGGTCGCCAGCACCGTGCGCAGCTGCGCCAGGTGCACCGGCAGCGGCATCAGCCCAGGCAGGTTGATGTCGGTGGTGTCGCCGGCCGCCTCGTCCAGCAGCTTGATGTTGTTGCGCGTGTGGCCGGGGATCCGGACGAAGCGGTCGGCGATGCCCTTGGCGTCGAGGAAGTCCTCGAAGGTCGCCGCGTTGCTGCCGCCCAGGAACCCGGTGGCGACGATCGGCGGCTCGTGCGACTGCCGCCAGTCGGACAGGCAGCCGGCGACGTTGATCCCCTTGCCGCCCGCCTGTCGCACCGAGGAGCGCGCCCGGTGCACCGTGCCCGGCACCAGCTCGTCCAGCCGGATGGTGTGGTCGATCGCCGGGTTCAGCGTGACGGTGACGATGGCGGGCACGTGGGCGGGCAACTGTTCGGCGGGGGCGGCGGTCATCTGGGAGCGTCCTTCCGGGATCGTGCCGAGAGCCCCCAGCCTCGCAGCCCTTGGCGCGGATCGGAAGGGGGCAGCAGCGCCGGATCGGTTCCCGCCTCGCGCAGGCGCAGCTCGAGGCAGAGCTGTCGTCGTCCGTCGCCCGGAACCGCGCGGTCGAGCAGCACCGCCACCCCGCCGCCGGGCTCGGCCACCACCCGGTACAGGTGGGTCCAGCATCCGCCCTCCCGGTCGCGATGCAGCACCAGGTGCCAGCCGCAGCGGCGCGACCGGCACAGGTGCACGGTCCGGCCGAGGCAGACGAACCCGGTCTCGTCTCCCGTCCCGACGACGAGCGGCGCCCGCAGGCGCGCCTCGACCGGGCAGGGCGGGACCGGAAAGGCAAGCACGTCGAACACGGCCGGCTCCACACGGATGGGAACGGTCAGACCGGTCGTCGCAAGGAAAGGCGGCGTAATCCCGTGGTTTGCCGGAACGGCCGCATCTCCCTGGACGGGACGCCACCTTGCCCGGGAGGCAGGTTGGCGTCGGGGGTCAGCCCGACTCCTGATGCGGGCCGGACGCTAGCGGGCCACCGAAACCGGCGCAAGAGGCCGGCGAGCGGCCCGCGCCGCGTCCGCAGGCCTAGACGTCGACCATGCCGCCATCGACGAACAGCTCGGCGCCGGTGGTGTAGGAGGAGTCGTCGGAGGCGAGGAACAGCGCCGCCCGCGCCACCTCGTCGGCCTGCCCGATCCGGCGCAGCGGGATGCTGCCGATCATGGCCTCGGTCATGCCGCTCAGCTGCTCCGCCGACAGCCCGACCTTGCCGAAGATCGGCGTTTCGATCGGACCCGGGCTGATGGTGTTGACGCGGATGCGCCGCGGCGCCAGCTCGGTGGCGAAGGTGCGGCCGAACGAGCGCAACGCCGCCTTGGTGGCGGCATACACGCTGCGCGCTTCCCCACCCAGCACGCCGGCCACCGAGCCGGTCAGGATCACCGAGCCGCCGTCCGACAGCACCGGCGCCGCGTGCTTGAGCAGGAAGAAGGCGCCGCGCACGTTGACGCCGAACAGGACGTCGAACCCCGGCTCGTCCACCGCCCCGATCGGGGCGAACCGGGCGATGCCGGCATTGACGAACAGCACGTCGATGCGGCCGTGACGGGCGCGGATGCCCTCCACCAGCGCAGCGCTGGCGGCCGGATCGGCGGCATCGGAGGCGACCACCTCGATGCCGGACAGCGCGGTCCGCGCCGCCTCCAGCGTCTGCGGATTGGAGCCGGTCACGATCACCGTGGCGCCTTCCGCCTGGAACAGCTTCGCGGTGGCGGCGCCGATGCCGCTGGTGCCGCCGCTGATGAGGGCGATCTTGCCGTCGAGCCTGGACATGATGCTTGCCTTTCCGATCTGCACAACCTGTTACCCAGCGTTCTGTACCGAGCAGTAGGAAAGGTGGAACGCCCACACCGCAGCGTCAAGCCTTTCCCTACCGGTCGGTAGGAATTGCCAAGCTGGGTGCTCGTCGACAGCCCTTGCCGGCATTCCCGTAATCCGGCGCGGCCATCGCGAGCATCCTCGACCGGCTGCCCCTGCCGCACCAGGTCGCCTGCGCAACGGAAGCGGCGCTGGCGCGTGCCGGGCCGTCGTCGCGTCCCGCCGTCACCGGTCACGGCATCCGGTCGGCGTGAGCGAAAGCGTGCCGCGCGTGCCCGCCGATCTGCAGCCCGCCTGTTCGGCAAGCTGGCGACAGGACCGTCCCGGCGCAGCAGGTTCCTTGTCGGCAACACCGAACGGACAGGACCTGCGGGTCATCGACCTGGATGTCCATCCCGCCGGATGAGCCCGTCGCAGATCCACGACAGCCTCTGCCTCCCGCCACGAACGCCGACGCTACCGGATCCCGTTCACGATCACGCGGACCCCCGCAGCGTCGATGCCTTCCAGGTGGCGCAACACCGCTGGTGCAAGGACTGACACAGCCTTTCGCTGGCGCTAGGGTGGAAGCACAGCCGGAACTCGTCCCACGGGAAACATCGGACGTCGCGCGCCGTCGGAGGCGTCGGCGCAACGGAGGGTGAAGATGAGCGATCCGGATGCCGCGATCATACGCAGGCTGACCTGGCGCCTCCTCCCGCTCCTGACGTTCTGCTACTTCATTTCCATCATCGATCGCGCCAACATCGGCGTCGCTGCGCTGACGATGAACCGAGACCTCCGGCTGAGCTCGACCGCCTTCGGAGTCGCCGCCGGCATCTTCTTCATCCCCTATGTGCTGCTGGAACTGCCCTCCAGCCTCGCCCTCGCCCGGTTCGGCGCGCGGCTCTGGATCGCGCGGATCATGTTCACCTGGGGCCTAGTCTCCGGCGCCCAGGCCTTCGTCTGGAACGCACACAGCCTGTATGTCGCGCGCGCACTGCTGGGCGCGGCGGAAGCCGGGTTCGTTCCCGGCGTCATCTTCTACCTCACGCTCTGGTTCCCCTCCGCCTACCGCGGACGCGTCATCGCGGCCTTCTTCACCGGCATCCCGATCGCGCTCGCTTTCGGCACACCGGTTTCCGGCCTGCTCCTGCAACTGGACGGCGTGCTGGGGCTGCACGGCTGGCAATGGATGTATCTCGCGGAAGCGGTCCCCGCCCTGATCCTGGCCGTGGCGATCCCGTTCGTCCTGCCCGCCGGTCCCGACACCGCCCGCTTCATCACCCCGGACGAGCGGGCTCACCTGAACGGCCGCCTCCTCGCCGAAAGACGGCAGCGGGAAAGCCGTTTCGACGGACATGGCGGCCTGCTGCAGACCTTGTTCAGCGCCCGCGTGCTGATGCTGTGCCTGGCCTATTTCGGCCTGGTCAACCTGAACGGCGCCGTGAGCACCTTCCTGCCACAGATCCTCAAGCAGTTCGGCGGCATCAGCAACCTGCAGGCGACGTTTCTGACTGTCCTGCCCTACGCCTTCGGATTCCTCGGCATGGTGGTGCTGGGACGGCTTGCGGATCGCCCCGGCCGCCGCGGGCTGGCCATCTATGCGTCGCTGGTCATCTCGATCATCGGCCTGGTCGCGTCGTCCGCGACGGACGACCCGGTTCTCAAGGTCATCGCGCTCTGCTTCGGTGCCATCGGGGTGTTCGGCTGCATGCCGGTGTTCTGGGGCCTGCCGACCGGCCTGCTGTCCGGCACGGCCGCCGCGGGCGGCATCGCGCTGGTGAACTCGCTCGGCAACCTGTCGAGCGTGGTCAATCCCTGGGTGATCGGCAGGGTGCGCGACGCCACCGGCAGCTTCAACGGCGGCCTGCTCTGGCTGGCTGCGATGGCGTCGCTGTCGATCGTCGCGGTCACGGCCATCTTCCTGACCTGGGGCTCCAGCCAGCCGGGCCGGGCCGACCCCGTTGCGGAGGGCAACTGACCATGCGCATCACGGCCGTCCGCCTGCGCCGCCTGACCGGCACCATTCCCACCCAAGCCGGGTTCTGGGAGGAGCGGCTGGTGCGCCCGATCGACATCTATGACGAGTATCGCCACCGGCCGGACCACGAGGGCGGCGTGCAGGGCGCCACGGGCTTCCACATCTCGTCGGTGTTCCTGGAGATCGAGACCGATGACGGAATCCTGGGCCGCGCCGGACCGGTCACGGAATCGGTTGCCTACATCGTCGCATACAGGCTGAGGCCGATGCTGATCGGCCAGGACCCGATCGCGGGCGAGAAGCTCTGGGACCAGATGCACCGGATGATGGTGCACGGCCGCCAGGGAGAGGCGATGCTGGCGATCAGCACCGTCGACTGCGCGCTATGGGACATCCGGGGCAAGTGGCTGGGCCAGCCGGTCTACCGCCTGCTCGGCGGCCCGACGCGCGAAACGATCCCGGCCTATGCCTCCATGCTCGGCTATGCCGTGCTGGATGCGGGCCGGGTCCGGGAGCGGGCGCAGGAGTTCAAGGCGCTCGGATACCTGGCGCAGAAATGGTTCTTCCGCCACGGGCCGATGAGCGGCAAGGACGGGCTGGACAGGAACGTCGAGCTCGTGCGGACCGTGCGCGAGGCAGTCGGCGAGGAGTACGACCTGATGTTCGACTGCTGGCAGTCGATGAACGTCGGCTACGTGGTGACGCTGGCCGAGCGCATCACCGAGTACCGGCCGCGCTGGCTCGAGGAATGCGCCATGCCCGACCGCATCGACAGCTACCGTGACCTGAAGCAGCGGATCACCATTCCACTGGCCGGTGCCGAGCACGAATACACAAGGTGGGGGTTCAAGCGCTTCATCGACGCCGGAGCGCTCGACGTGCTGCAACCCGACATCTACTGGTGCGGTGGCCTGTCGGAAACCCTCAAGATTGCGGCCCTTGCAACCGCGAACGACCTGGTCACGATCCCGCACGGCGACTCGCCTTCGGCAACAATTCATTTCTCGCTGACGCAGTCGCCGATCCACACGCCGTACCAGGAACATCTGGTGAAGTGGAGCCTCATCCGTCAGCACTTCCTCGCCGACCCGACAGTGCCCGTGAACGGGCTCATCCATGCACCGCAGCAGCCAGGCATGGGACTGGATCTGGACCGGTCGAGGATCGAGACGGACGAGAACATCTTCTCCTGACGCCGACGCCGCGCCGCCGCGGTCAGGCGTCGAGCGCGGTCCAGACCCCTCCGGCCCGGCCCGACGCCACCACCGCCTCGATGAAGGCGACGCCGGCGACGCCGTCCTCTATCCCGGGCAGCAGCCCGTCCGGCGCGCCCTGCCCCTGCAGCAGGTCGGCGGCGTCCGCGTAGATCTGCGCGAACCCTTCCAGGTAGCCTTCCGGGTGCCCGGCCGGAATCCGCGTCGCCCGGCCCGCCGCCTCAGACAGGCCGCCCAGTCCGCGATACAGGATGCGCGGCGCCTCGCCGAGCCGTGTCACGCGGAGCTGGTTCGGATGCTCCTGCGACCAGTCCAGCCCGCCCTGGTCGCCATACACGCGCAGCCTGAGCCCGTTCTCGTGCCCGACCGCGACCTGGCTGCACCACAGCACGCCCCGCGTGCCGCCCTCGAAGCGCAGCAGCACGCGCGCGTCGTCGTCGAGCCGGCGGCCGGGCACGAAAGAGGACAGGTCGGCCAGCAGCGACTCCACCCGCAGCCCGGACACGAAGCCGGCGAGGTGGTGCGCGTGCGTGCCGATGTCGCCGACGCTGCCGGCCGGACCCGAGCGGGACGGGTCGGTGCGCCAGGCCGCCTGCTTCTGCCCGCTCGCCTCCAGGTCGGTCGCCAGCCAGTCCTGCGCATACTCCACCTGCACCACCCGGACCCTGCCGAGCGCACCGCCCCGGACCAGCGCACGCGCCTCCCGCACCATCGGATAGCCGCTGTAGTTGTGGGTGAGCACGAACGGCAGCCCCGATGCCCGCACCGCCTCGCGCAGCGCACGCGCGTCGGACAGCGACGTCGCCAGCGGCTTGTCGCAGATCACCGGGATGCCGTGCTCCAGGAACGCGCGGCAGATCGCCACGTGGCTGTCGTTGGGCGTGACCACCGACACCACGTCGATGCGGTCCTCCCGCGCCGCCTCCTGTGCCGCCATCTCGGCATGGCCGCCATAGGCACGATCGGGGGGAACGTGCAGCGCCGCCGCGGAGGCACGGCTGCGCTCCGGATCCGACGAGAACGCGCCTGCGACCAGCTCATAGCGGTCGTCGATCCGCGCCGCGATCCGGTGCACCGCGCCGATGAACGAGCCGGTCCCGCCGCCGACCATGCCCAGCCTGAGCCGACGTCCGCTCACAGCCCGAGCATCCGCTGGTTCGCGTCGAGGTCGGTGCCCCCGGACGCGAAGTCGTCGAACGCCCGTTCCGTCACCGGGATGATGTGGCGTCGGATCAGCGCCGCCCCTTCCCGCGCGCCCACCTCGGCATCCTTCATGCAGCACTCCCATTCCAGCACGGCCCAGCCGTCGAAATCGTGCCGCGTCAGGGCAGAGAACACCGCGGTCAGGTCCACCTGGCCGTCGCCGAGCGAGCGGAACCGGCCGGGGCGATCGATCCAGTTCTGGTAGCCGCCATACACCCCCGAGCGCGCGCTCGGCCGGTACTCCGCATCCTTGACGTGGAACGCCCGGATCCGCTGGTGGTACACCTCGATGAAGCCGACATAGTCCATGACCTGCAGCACGAAGTGGCTCGGGTCGTACAGGATGTTGCAGCGCGGATGCCCGCCCACGCGGTCGAGCAGCATCTCGAACGTGGTCCCGTCATGCAGGTCCTCGCTCGGATGCAGCTCGAAGCAAACGTCGCAGCCGGCATCGTCGAACGCGTCCAGGATCGGCCGCCAGCGCGACGCGAGCTCGTCGAACGCCGCCTCCACCAGCCCCGGCGGCCGCTGCGGGAACGGATACAGGAACGGCCAGGCCAGCGCGCCGGAGAAGGTCGCGTGCGCCGACAGGCCCAGCCGTCGCGACGCCCGCGCCGCCAGGTGCAACTGCTCGACCGCCCATTCCTGTCGCGCCGCCGGCCGTCCGCGCACCGACGGATCGGCGAACCCGTCCACCAGAGTGTCATAGGCCGGATGCACCGCGACGAGCTGGCCCTGCAGGTGCGTCGACAGCTCGGTCAGCGCGACCCCCGCCTCGGCAAGCGTGCCCCGCACCTCGTCGCAATACGCGTCGCTGTCCGCGGCCAGGCGCAGGTCGAACAGCCGCCTGTCCCAGCTCGGGATCTGCACCCCCTCGAAGCCGCATCCCCTGGCCCAGGCGGCGATCGCGGCAAGCGAGTTGAACGGCGCCGCGTCACCGGCGAACTGCCCGAGAAACAACCCCGGTCCCTTCAAAGTTTTCATGAAGGCCTCCGCGCAGAGCACGTTCGAGAATGGAGTGTGCCGAGTGAAAATGACGCGCTGGCGCGGCACGGCCGGCGTGTCTTTCGAGAACCGGAGCGGAGCGGCCGTCTGGCCGTGAGCCTCGGCAAGCGCGAGACAAGGCACGTCGGATCGCCGGCACAGCGCATTCTCGAACGTGCTCTCAGAATGGCGAGTTCGGGTCGTAGTATTCCCGGGCATTGTCCTTGGTGATCAGCACCGTCGACAGCAGCAGCGTGCCGCGCACCGCCGCGTTGGCCATGAAGTGCGCCGCGGTGAGGTCCATCGCCGTCTTGACCATGGCGGGTGGGTAGGACACGTCGATCGGCATCATCGCGTTGCCGTCCATCACGCCCTTGATCACCTCCTTCATGCCGGCGCCGCCGACCACGAAGCGGATGTCGGTGCGCTTGGCCTGCGCGATCGCACGCAGCGCCCCCTGCGCCACGTCGTCGTCCGCCGCCCACACCGCGTCGATGTGCGGGTGCTTGGCCAGGAAGTCCTGCATCACCCGGAAGCCCTGGTCGCGGCTCCAGTTGGCGAACTGCATGTCCAGCACCTTCACCCCGGTGCCGGCGATCGCGCGCTGGAACCCGTCCACGCGCTGCGTGTCCACCACAGTGGGGATGCCGCGCATCACCACCACGTCGCCATGCCCACCGAGCGCCTGCACGAAATACTTCCCCGACACCACGCCGTACTCGGGATTGTTGCCGGCGACATACACGTCCTGGATCGACGGGTCGGTCAGCCCGCGGTCGACCACCGCGATGAACGTCCCGTTCTGCTTGACCCGTCGCACCGCCCCGGTGAGCTGGGCAGAATCGTAGGGCAGCACCACCAGCGCGTCCGGCCTGCTGCCGGCGCTGAGGTCCTCCAGTGCGCTCGCCTGGTCGGCAGCGCTGGCCGACGACTTCACGATCACGGTGAGCCCCGGATACGCGTGCTCCAGGGCGGCCGCCTCCTGCTTGGCGTCGTACAGCACGCCGCCGGTCCAGCCGTGGTCGGCGGTCGGCACCGACACCGCGATGGTGACGTGCGCCGGCGCCGCCGCCCTCGCAGTGGCGGCGGCAAAAGGCAGCATCAGGGCCGCCAGCAGCACCGTGGTACGCATCCTCGTTTCCTCCCCCGTGCCTCAGTTCCGCCTGAGGCTTCGTTGCACCAGCATGGCGACGATGATGATCACGCCCTGCACCGCGCCGATCAGGTACTCGCTGACGACGTTCGACAGCACCATGATGTTGGCGACCACCTCCAGCACCAGCGCGCCGGCCACGGTGCCCCACACCCGGCCGGAACCGCCGCGCAGCGGCGTGCCGCCGATCACCACCGCGGTGATCGCCTCGAGCTCCCACAGCAGCCCGGAGGTCGGCGTGACCGAGCTCAGGCGCGGCACGTAGAGCAGCGTGGCGATGCCGACGCAGGCACCCTGGATCACGTAGGTCAGCGTCCTGACCCGGCCGATCGCCACCGCGGAATAGCGCGCCACCTCCTCGCTGGCACCGATCGCCACGCAGTGCCGGCCGAACGGCGTGCGGTGCAGCACCACCGACGCCAGCACCGCCAGCCCCACGAACACCAGCACCGGCACCGGCACGCCGAGCACGGTGCCGAAATACACCGGCCGTGCCAGCTCCTGCATCGCGTCCGGATCGAGCGACACCGAACCGCCCTGCGCCAGATACGTGACCAGCGCACGGAAGATGCCCATCGAGCCCAGCGTGACAATGAACGCTTCCAGCCGCCCGGCGGTGATCACCACGCCGTTGGCGAGCCCGCACAGCGCGCCCCCCACCACCATCGCGCCGGCACCCGCCAGCAGCGCCAGCGCGAAGCCGTGCGGCGCCAGCCCGTTCGCCAGCAGGATGCCGGCCGCCCCCACGAAGGCCGACATCGAGCCCACCGACAGGTCCAGCCCGCCGGCCGCGATCACGAAGGTGGCGCCGATCCCGATCACCGCGATCATGGAGGCGCGGGTGACCACGTTGACGATGTTCTCGATCGCGATGAAGCGCGGGTTGAGCAGCACGCCCAGCACCACCAGCAGCGCCAGGGCCGCGAACGGCGCCAGCGCCGCCGGATCGGGCAGCCGCCGTCGCACCCGTCCGGACGCCTCCTGCTCCGGCAGCACCGCCGACCCGCTCACGCCGCAAGCTCCCCGACGCCGGTGGCATGCACCACGATCCCGTCCTCGGTCAGATCCTCGCCGGCGAGCTCCGCCACGATCCGCCCGCGACGCATCACCAGCACCCGGTGGCACAGCCCGATCAGCTCCGCCATCTCGGACGAGATCACCACCACCGCGGTGCCTTCCGCCGCCAGCGCCGCCACAAACCGGTAGATCTGCGCCTTGGTGCCGATGTCGATGCCGCGCGTCGGCTCGTCGACGATCAGGATGCGCGGGCTGCTCAGCATCGACTTGGCCAGCATCAGCTTCTGCTGGTTGCCGCCGGACAGGTGGCCCGCCAGCACGTCGTCCCGGCCGGCGCGTATGTCGAACTCCCGCTTCGCCGTCCGCATCGCCTCGCGCTCGCGCACCAGGTCGAGCAGCCCATGCCGCCGGAACGGCGAGGCCAGCGTCAGGTTGGTCGCCATGTCGCGCCCGAGCAGCAATCCCTTCCCCTTGCGATCCTCGGTCAGGTAGGCGATCCCGGCCGCCAGCGCCGCCCGCGGCGAGCCGATCGCCGTCACGGCCCCGTCCACCTCGACCCGTCCGACCACCGCCGGCCGCAGCCCGATCAGGCCCTCGAACAGCTCGGTCCGCCCCGCCCCCACCAGGCCTGCGAAGCCCAGGATCTCGCCCGGCGCCACTGCGAAGCTGGCCCGCTCGACGAAGCCCGGCACCGTCGCCTCCGTGACCGCGAGCATCGGCCCCGCCGCAGGCATCGGCGGCCGAGGCGGGAACAGCGCCGACATGTCGCGCCCCACCATCAGCCGTGCCATCTCGTGCTGGCCCAGGCCCGCCGCCGGGCGCGACGCCACGTGCCGCCCGTCGCGCAGCACGGTGACGCTGTCGGCGATCGCCTCCACCTCGGCCAGCCGGTGCGAGATGTAGAGCATCGCCACGCCCAGCACCTTGAGCCCCGCCAGCACCCGGAACAGCGCCTCGACCTCGTGCGGCGTCAGCACCGCGGTCGGCTCGTCGAGGATCACCACCCGGTGCGGCACCATCAGTGCCCGCGCGATCTGCACCATCTGCCGCTCGGCCACCGACAGCCGGCCCACGACCGCCTCCGGCGAGGCCCTGCATCCAAGTGCTGCCAGCCGCTCCGACGCGACCCGACGCATCGCCATCCGGTCGAGGAACGGACCCCGCCGGACCTCGCGGCCCAGGAACAGGTTCTCCGCCACCGTCAGCTGCCCTGCGAGCAGCTGCTCCTGCGGCACCAGCACCACGCCCTGCCGCTCCGCGTCGGCCGCACCGGCGAAGCGGACCGCCGTGCCGTCCAGCAGGATGCGCCCACTGTCCGGCTGCTCGTGGCCGGCCAGGATCTTCATCAGGGTGGACTTGCCGGCCCCGTTCTCGCCCAGGATCGCGCGCAACTCGCCCGGCGCGACCGCGAGATCGATCCCGTGCAGGACACGGACGCCGCCGAATGATTTCGCGATGTCGTTGGCCGCGAGCACGTCGCCCCTCCTGGCGCTGCAACCGATCTGTTGTCGGTTTCACGCCGGATCAGAGCATAATCGAAACCGGCTCCCCGGCAAGCAGTATGACAGGTTGCCCGCGCAGGCCGGACGCGCCTACGCGTCCCGGCGCCGCATCAGCACCGGCAGGTCGGCGATCCGCAGCAGGCTGTCCGTCACCGCGTCGAACCGCCGCTCCCGCAGCCTGCCCCGGCCTTCGCTGCCGACCACCAGCAGGTCGGCTCCCGCCCCGTGCGCCATCGCCAGCAGCTGCGCGCCGGTGTCCGCGCCCGGCGCCGCAACCACGATCTGCGTCGGCCACCGCTGGAACCACGCCGGTAGCGTTCGTGCCGCCTCCCCCACCTGCAGCACCACCACCCGCTCCGCCGCCGACAGCAGCGGCATCGCCGTCCGCACCGCACCCGCTCCCGGCGGCCACACCACCGCGATCACCCGCCCGAACCGCCCGTCATGACCGGACGGCAGCAGCAGCACCGGACGACGCGCCCGGACCAGCGCCGCATGGAGCCGCACCCGAGCGGCGGCATCGTCCGGCTCCCGCTCCAGCAGCAGCAGGTGCGCCCTCCTGGCATGCTCCAGCACCGCCGCCGCCCCGTCGCCGCGGATCCCGATGGCGCGTACCGGAGGTCCGTCCCGCCCCGCCGCCATCCAGCGCCCGAGCCTGGCGCGCCTGCCGCCGGCCCGGTCGGCCCGACGCTCCGCGGTCATCACCTCCTCGGTCGCCTGGAATGCCGCCAGCGCCGGCCCGTCGATCGCCAGCACGGTGATCCGGCCCGCCTCGTCCCCCGTCAGCTGCCGGGCCGCCGCCAGCATCCCCGCCATCGCTTCCGGACGGTGCAGCGCCACCAGCGTGCGGCTGCCGGTGGTGCCCGGCATCCAGTCGGCGACGACCGCCACCCGTGCGGTGCGGACCGCCAGCGCCAGTGAATATCCCGCCGCCACGCCCGCCAGGCACAGCGCCACCGACAGCATTGCGTTGCCGAGCGCCTGCCCGGCACGGCCGTCGCGCAGCAGCTCCAGCGTCTGCAGGCTGAACGAGGAGAAGGTGGTGAAGCCGCCGCACA
>CAXTVX010000062.1:0-19489 GCA_964247755.1 uncultured Acetobacteraceae bacterium
GCCTGGGCGGCGCTGGTGCCGTTCGCCAAGGCGCGCACCGGGATCGACGACGGCACGCTCGGCCTGCTCCTGCTGTGCCTGGGGATTGGTTCCCTCGTCACCATGCCGGTGTCCGGTGCCCTCGCCGGCCGGTTCGGCTGCCGCGTCGTGATCGTGGCCGCGGCGCTGGTGGTGACACTCGCCCTGCCGCTGCTGGCGACCCTCGCCTCGCTCCCGGGACTGGCACTGGCGCTGATGGGGTTCGGTGCCGCGATCGGTGCGGTGGACGTGGCGATGAACATCCAGGCCATCATCGTCGAGCGCGGCAGCGGACGGGCGATGATGTCGGGCTTCCACGGCCTGTACAGCCTGGGCGGCATCGTCGGCGCCGGCGGCATGGCCGTGCTGCTGAGCGCCGGCGCCTCGCCGCTCGCCGCCACGCTCTGCGCGTCCCTCGGCATCCTCGCCGCCCTGGCCGCCTCGGCACGCCACCTGCTGCCCTACGGCGCCCGCAACGAGGGACCGGCCTTCGCCATCCCGCACGGGATCGTGCTCGTGTTCGGCCTGCTGTGCTTCGTGCTGTTCCTGGCCGAGGGTGCGGTGCTGGACTGGAGTGCGGTGTTCCTGTCCTCGGTGCGCGACGTTCCCGCTTCCCGCGCCGGGCTCGGCTACGCCGCCTTCGCGGGAACCATGACGCTGTGCCGGCTCGCCGGGGACCGGATCGTGGACCGGCTCGGCCGCAGGCGGGTGCTGCTCGCTGGCAGTCTGTGCGCGGCGCTGGGCTTCGTGGTGGCGACCGTGGTGCCGTCCTGGCCGGTGGCGCTCGGCGGCTACGCCCTGATCGGCGTCGGCTGCGCGAACATCGTTCCGGTGCTGTTCACCGCGGTCGGGCAGCAGGACGCGATGCCCGAAACCGTCGCGGTGCCGGCGATGACCACATTGGGCTATGCCGGCATCCTTGCGGGTCCGGCCGGCATCGGCGCGGTGGCCCACCTCGCCAGCCTACCCGTTGCGTTCCTGGTCCTGGCCGCGATGCTGGCGACGGTGTCCCTCGCCAGCCGGCTCCTGTGACCCGCACGATCCTGCGTGTCCGACCCGACCGGGGCACTGCGTCATATCCATGATGCTCACGTTTCGATCCCAGGTGCAGGCTGGCTTCCTGCTCTCCGTCACCTGGTGCGCAGGGCCGCTGTCATACCTGGTGGATGGAATCTGACGCCTGGTTTCCGTACGGTAGGTCGGCTTGTGGTGGAGGCTATATGAAGACCCTGACTCGAAGCGGCCTCAAGAACGGGTTTGAATAGGTTTCCGGTAGAACACGACCAGTTCTGTTTTTTCCGAAGCCAAGTGCTTCATGCAATAGTTGCGCTTCCGTATCAGCCATAGAGGTATCGGAAGCAAATTCCTGACAGCCGCAAGCTCTCCCTCAATCTTCGATCGCATGGCAAATCTGTCGTGCCACTCCGGAGCGGCGCCAAGCCGGCTCGACATAGATGCCTCCGAGGAACAACACGGGAGAGCTTTCGCAGCCATTCACATGGTCGGACCGCAGAGTGGCTTCGGCCATGCCACGGACGGTGCCGTTGACCAAGGCAAGGTAGCCCGCACTCCGACCGGGTGTCCTGAGCAGCGCGGCCATCTCGCTTTCATGATGATCGAGGGTTGCATGCGGCCACAGACGCTGACGCAATGACAGCCAATCGTTCAATAACTCCGTGCCGCCTTCGGCGATGATGATTTCAGGTCGTTCCGTCACGATGATTGCCATCCTTCATCCAAGGTTCTGGTAGTGTCACTCGAACATCTGGGAACTGAACATGGCGCGTTTCATCGAGGCCTTGGACCGGCGACAGACCGCTGTGCCACCGCCCAAGTCTTGATGGCCATGTCGGTGAGGATGACCCGATCCGGATCGTCGAGGTGTTCATCGATGGGTCGATCTAGCCGGCCTGGGACTTGCCGGGATGGTGCCGGAGGTAACCAGCAGCGGGTGTCCCATGGCGGTCACCCTATCCGGTTCCACCAGCCCGGCATCGTCATCGACGCCATTCATGAACTCGTGGCCAAGGACTAGGCTCCGCGACGGACACGCGGCACCTCACCCCGATTCGGTCGTTCGCCGGTAGCAGGCGTCACGCTCCGTGCATCCATCCGGACCAACCTCGCCACCCGGAGCCGCCATGCCCTCCTCCGACACGCGCCGCTGGATGCAGCTCGCACTCGGCCTCATCGTGATGATGACGATCTCCAGCCCCCAATACGTCTGGACCCTCTTCGTCCACCCGTTCCAGGCCGCGACCCACGGCTCGCTCGCTGCCGTCCAGGTGACCTTCACCGTCCTGGTGGTGCTGCAGACCTTCTTCTCGCCCGCGCAGGGCTACCTGATCGACCGTCTCGGGCCGAAAGCGATGATCGCCACCGGGGCCGCCATGTCCGGCGCCGGGTGGGTAGCGTCCTCGTTCGCAACCACGCTGGTCGGCCTCTATGCCAGCTACGGCCTGCTCTGCGGCCTCGGCACCGGCATCGTCTACGTCGGCATCATCGGCCTCATGGTCCGCTGGTTTCCCGACCGCCGCGGCTTTGCCGCCGGTGTCGTCGCAGCCGGCTACGGCATGGGCGCCATGGTCACCACGCTGCCGGTCAGCTTCATGATCGCGTCGAGCGGCTTCCGCCACACGCTTCTCGTCTTCGGCCTGGCACTCGCCGCCGTCGGCGCGCTCGCCGCCCTCTTCCTCCGAACGCCAGCACCCGAGGAGGTGGCGAACCATCCCGCACGCGCCGCCCGCGAGGCCGACCCTGCCTGGGGCCTCCCACCCCGCGCCATGCTCCGCACGACGCTGTTCTGGCTGATGTTCGTCATGATGACGATGATGTCGACCGGCGGCCTCATGGTCGCCGCCAACTTCGCCAGTTTCGCCCACGAGTTCGGCGTCGCGAACGAGATCGTCTTCGGTGTCGCCGCACTTCCGTTCGCGCTCACCTTCGACCGTGTCACCAACGGCCTCACGCGCCCGTTCTTCGGCTTCGTGTCCGATCGCCTCGGCCGCGAGGAGACCATGGCGGTCGCCTTCTTCGCCGAGGCGATCGCCGTCGCCCTCCTGCTCGGCTTCCGCCACGACGCCTACGCGTTCGCCCTTCTGTCGGGCGTGGTGTTCTTCGCCTGGGGCGAGATCTTCTCGCTCTTCCCGTCCGTGCTCACCGACACGTTCGGTCCGCGCCACGCCACGACCAACTACGGCTTCCTGTACATGGCGCAGGGCGTCGGCTCTCTTTTTGGCGGCCCCGTCGCCGCCCTGGTGCATGATGCCGCCGGAAGCTGGGTGCCCGTGTTCGCCATCACGATCGGCCTCGACATCGCGACCGCATTGCTCGCCATTCTCGTGCTGCGCCCGCTCCGCCGGCAATGGAGCGCGACCAGCTCGCCATTGCCGCGCGTCGCCGACCAGCACGCCTGACCCGTCCAGCCAGCGACGGGGTGTCGCCGAACCCGAACAGCGACCCGCTCAAGGCCCACAACAGCACCGCAACGATGACGAAGATCGGAAGCCGGCCGGCGCCACGAGCCACGGCTTGCGCGATCTTGTCGAAGCCCATCCTTCTCCCGAATGATGCGCGGACAACCTGCGGGTGAAAGCCGGGGTGGGTTCAGGCCGCACATCGGTCCGAGGGAGGCACAGCCGGCAGCCATGGATCGGCGGCTGCTTTCCGTTCCGCTTTCCGTTCAGGACCCGGAAGTCGGTTCCGCCATCAGCAGCCCGGAAGTAGCGCGCTACCGCCGACATGAGGCGCAGAGCAGCCATTCCCCGACCTACAGCGCGTGCCTCGCCGCCAGCGCACGCACCATGGCCCGCACGCCGATGTCGCGTCGCCACACCGCGTCCGGCCAGTCGATCGCCGCCACCCCGGCATAGGCGGCGTCGCGCGCGTCGGCCAGCTCGGACGCCACGCCGACCACCGTCAGCACCCGCCCGCCGGCGCCGACCAGGGTGCCGGCCTCGTCCAGCGCGGTGGCGGCCTGGAACACGTGCACGCCGTGCATCGCCTCGGCGCGCGCGATGCCGGCGATCGGCGCCCCGGTGGCGGGCGTGCCGGGATAGCCGCGCCCGGCCAGCACCACCGCGACCGCCGCCTCGTCGGCGAAATGCAGCCGGGCCTCACCCAGCCGTCCCGCCGCCAGCGCCGCCAGCACCGGCAGCAGGTCGGAGCGCAGCCGCGGCAGCAGCGCCTGCGCTTCCGGATCGCCAAGCCGCACGTTGTACTCGATCAGCTCCGGCCCGTTCGGGGTCAGCATCAGGCCTGCGAAGATCACGCCGCGGAACGGCGTACCGCGGCGGACCATCTCGCGCAGCATCGGCCGCACCAGCAGGTCCAACGCCTGCTCCTGGGTATCGCGGTCGAAGAAGGCGGGCGGCGACACCGCACCCATGCCGCCGGTGTTGGCGCCGGTGTCGTCCTCGCCGATCCGCTTGTGGTCCTGGGCGGCGCCGATCAGCAGCGCGGTCTCGCCGTCGCAGAACGCGAACAGCGACACCTCGTCGCCCTCGAGGCATTCCTCGATCACCACCGCAGCGCCCGCGCCGAGGCTCCCGTCTTGCATCATCGCCGTGATCGCGGCTTCCGCCTCCGCCACGGTCTGAGCCACCACCACGCCCTTGCCCGCCGCCAGCCCGTCCGCCTTGACCACGATCGGAGCGCCGCGCCGACGCACGAAGTCGTGCGCCTCGCCTGCGTCCTCAAACCGCTCCCAGCGCGCGGTCGGGATGCCGGCGGCGTCGCAGACCGCCTTGGCGAAGCTCTTGCTGCCTTCGAGCCGGGCCGCCGCGGCGCTCGGACCGGCGCAGGCGATGCCGGCGACGGCGCAGGCATCGGCGAGCCCCGCCACCAGCGGCGCTTCCGGCCCCGGCACCACCAGGTCGATCCGCTCCCTCCGGGCGAACGCCACCAGACCCGCCACGTCGTCTGCGGCGACCGGCACGTTGCTGCCGAGCCCGGCGGTGCCGGGATTGCCGGGGGCGATGAACAGCGCGTCCAGCAGCGGCGAGCGCGTCAGCGTCGCCGCCAGCGCGTGTTCCCGCCCGCCCCCACCCACCAGCAGAACACGCATCACAACGGCCCCCTCGCGACGCGCCCGCTCCTATCATACCCTGCGCTGATGAACGAACCCGCCGCTTCCAACGTGCCCGAGTACAGCGTCTCGGAGATTTCCGGGGCGGTGAAGCGGGTGCTGGAAGGCAGCTTCAGCCGCGTGCGAGTGCGCGGCGAGGTCACCGAGTTCAAGCGCTACCCGTCCGGACACCTGTACTTCTCGCTCAAGGACGAGGGCGGCAAGATCGCCGGCGTGGTCTGGCGCAACGGCGTCCCCCGCCTTGGGCTGCAGCCGGAGAACGGGCTGGAGGTGATCGCCACCGGCCGGATTTCTTCCTATGGCGAGCGCTCGTCCTACCAGCTCATCGTCGAGCGGATGGAGTACGCCGGCGAGGGCGCGCTGCTGGCGCGGATCGAGCGGCTGCGCTCCAAGCT
Organism: uncultured Acetobacteraceae bacterium; assembly: GCA_964247755.1. Lineage (GTDB taxonomy): Bacteria > Pseudomonadota > Alphaproteobacteria > Acetobacterales > Acetobacteraceae > Lichenicola. The sequence continues at coordinate 5,500 of CAXTVX010000062.1, forward strand.
CGCGGCGGAAGGGTTGTTCGACGCCGACGCCAAGCGCCCGCTGCCGTTCCTGCCGCGGCTGATCGGGCTGGTGACCTCGCCGCAGGGCGCGGTGCTGCACGACATCCGCACCACCATCGCGCGTCGCTTTCCCCGCTCCCTGCTGCTGTGGCCGGTGCCGGTGCAGGGCGAGGGGGCGGCGGCCCGCATCGCTGCCGCGATCACCGGCTTCGACCGGCGCACCGGGCCCGGCACCCCCATCCCGCGCCCGGACCTGCTGATCGTGGCGCGCGGCGGCGGCAGCCTGGAGGACCTCCTGGCTTTCAGCGACGAGGCGGTGCTGCGCGCGGTGGCAGCGTGCCGGATCCCGCTGATCTCGGCGGTCGGGCACGAGACCGACACCACCCTGATCGACTTCGTATCGGATCGCCGCGCGCCCACCCCCACCGCCGCCGCCGAGATCGCGGTGCCGGCGCGGGCGGAGCTCCTGGCGGACCTCCTGCATCGCGCCGCCCGTCTCGAGTCCGGGCTGGGGCGGCTCTCGCAGGGCCTCCGCCTGCGCTTCGACCGCGCCGCCGGACTGCTGCCGGACCTGCCCTCGCTGCTGGGCCACATGCGCCAGCGCCTGGACGACCGGCTGCACCGGCTGGACCTGGCAGGCCCGGGACAGGTGGCGGCACGCAGGGAGGCCCTGCGCGAACTCGGGAGACGGCTGCAGCGGGCGCTGCCGGCGCTGCTGGCGTTGCGTCGCACCGCGTTGGTGGCGGCGGAGCGGCACATGCCGGACCCGCACCGGCTGATCGCGGTTCGTCGCGGACGGGTCGTGCTGCAGTCCGGTGAGCTGCGTCGCGCGCTGCCGGCGCTGGTGGCGGCGCGACGCACGGCGCTGGTCGCCGCGGAACGGCGGATGGTCGACCCGCACCGGCTGGTGGTGCGCCGACGCGGCGAGGTCGCCTTGGCCGGCGGCGCGCTGCGTCGCGCCCTGCCGGCGCTGCTGTCCGCGCGACGGGCGGCGCTGGCCGCGGCCGAGCGGCCGATGCCCGATCCGCGACAGGCAATCGAGATCCAGCGCGGACGCCTCGCGGTGACCGGCGCCGGCCTGCAGGCCGGGCTGCGCCAGGCGCTGCGCGACGCCGCCGCGACGCTTCGCGAGCGGGCTGCCTTCCTGTCGGGGCTGACGGCGCGGCTGGACTCGGTGTCGCCGCAGGCGGTGCTGGCACGCGGCTACGTGCTGGTGCGGGACCAGGCCGGGCATCCGGTGACCGTCGGCGCAGCACTTCGCCCCGGCGACCGGCTCAGCCTCGCCTTCGCGGACGGCGAGCGCTCGGTCCGTGTCGAGCGCCCCGCCACCAGCCAGGGCGCATTCGACGTCTAGCGGCCGACGCCCGGCACGAACCGGCACCCTGCACTCCTTTGTCTCGCCGGACGGGCGCAGCGTCGCCTTCATCGTCGGCGTGATGAGCGACTTCGGCTCGACCGGCGACGGCGTGTGGAGCGCACCGGTCGCGGGAGGGGTCATGGCACGCGACCCGACTCCCGGCAGCCGGCGCAGCTTTACCAGCCTGAACTGGTCCTGTGGCCCGTCCCTGCTGGCCAGTAATACCAACGGCACTAGAGGATGACCGTTTTGGCCCACTCGCGTGATGCGATGGATGTGATCGTTTCGGGCTGTTCGACGAGCGCATTCCAGGCTGCGCAGCAGGCATCCACGATGGCGGTGTAGGTGTTGAAGACGCGGTTTGACAGGTAGTTCTGCCGGAGAAACTGCCAGATGTTCTCCTGTGGGTTCAGCTCGGGACTGTAGGGCGGCAGCACGAGTGTGCTGATGTTGGCGGGCACTTTGAGCTGCCCACCCGGCGTGTGCCACCCGGCACCGTCGAGGATGACCACGCCATGGGCTTCTGGTGCCACGGCCTTGCTGATCTCGGCCAGGTGCAGCGTCATGGCGCCCTTGTCGGCGTAGGGCAGCACCAGGGCGGCACCGGTGCCGCGCGCCGGGCAGACCGCACCGAAGATGTAGGCCCAAGTGTAGCGGCAGTCGCGCGGCGCAGGCGGCCTGCTGCCCTTGTCGCTCCAGACGTAGGTCAGTGTGCCTTGCTGGCCGACGCGGGCCTCGTCCTGCCACCAGAGCTCGATCGGCTTGCCGCTCGCGTGCTCGGGAATGGCGGCCTGGACGAGGGCAGCAAAGTTTTTTTATGCGCCTCGATCGCGGCCGGGTCCTGGGTCGGGTTGTGCGGCCGTACGGAGAGATGGGCAAAGCCAAGCCGCGCCAGTAAGGCGCCCACGCTGCGCTCGGCGAGATGCACGCCGTAGCTGGCCTTAATCACCTGCGACAGGTCGGCCCGGCGCCAGCGCACCACGCCGTGCTCGGCTAGAACAGGGCCACGGCGAACAAGGGCCACCAGCTCGGCCTGCTGCTCGGCCGACAAGCGCGGTCTGGGGCCGGGCGCCTTGCGGTCCGACAGTCCAGCCAGTCCTTCCGCGTTGTAGCGGTGCACCCAGTCGCGCAGCGTTTGGCGATCCATACCGCAGCTGCGTGCCGCCTCGGCCCGGGGACGACCATCAAGCACCAGCGCGAGCCCAAGCATACGCCGGGCAGCATCGGCGTCCTTTGCTCGAGCTGCAGCCTGACGCAGACCCGCAGCGTCGAACTCCGTCCGGCTGATTGCCACCGCCATCCCCGCCTCCCGCAACTCCGTGCAGCGGCTAGCGAATCACAGCCGCGCCGCTTTGGGAATCACAGGAGTCAGCAACCACTGCCGGTGGTATAACAGGGCGCGCGCACCGCCCTCGTCCACCTCGACCGGGACGGGCGTCTGGGCGGACGAGGCCCGCGTGAGCATCGACGACGCAACCCCCTCGATCGCCTGCGCCAGCGACATCACCGCCGGCATCCTGGAAACCCCGACCCGGTCGGACGCGCTAGCGGCGGGCCCGGTCGGCCAGTGGCGTCCGGTCAGCCACGACAACGACCAGGTGCTGCCCACTGGACCGCCCGCAGCGTGTCCTGGAGCGTCGACGGCGCCACCTCCAACGGCTGGCTCCTGCAGCCGCTGCATCCGCCGCCCGGCCCCCGCCCGATGATGGTCGACGTTCATGGCGGTCCTTCCGCCGCCGTCGAGCCGGTGTTTCCATGGCGCGGTCCCAGGGTCGACCTCCTGGCCGCCGGCTACGACCTGTTCCTCCCCGACCCGCGCGGCTCGTTCGGGCAGGGCGAGGCGTTCGCCGGCGCCGACGTGCGCGATCTTGGGCCCGGACCGCTGCGCGACATCCTGGCTGGCGTCGCCGCGGTGGAGAAGCTGGCTCCGATCGACGACCGCCGCCTCGGCCTGTTCGGCTACAGCTACGGTGGCTACATGGCGATGTGGGCAGCCATCCGGACCGACCGCTTCCACGCGATCGCTGCCGGCGCCGGCATCTCGGATTGGATCTCGCTCGACGGCACCATCGGGGTCGAGAAGGCCGACCTGGCCCTGTTCGGCGCCTCCTCGTTCCAGGCCCTGCCGCTCTACCTGTCGCCGATCGCGCACGTCCGGTCCGTGCACATGCCGGTGTTCCTGTTCGGCGGCGACCACCATGAGGAGTGCCCGATCGGGCAGAGCCTCGAGTTCTGGCACGACCTGCAGGCCCTGCACTGCTCGACCCGGTTCGTCGTCTATCCCGGGCAGGCCACGAAGTGCAGGACCCCCACGACCGGAACGACCCCACACGCCGCACGATCGCGTGGCTCGACCACTATCTCGCCGCTCCGGGCGTCCGGTAGCGGCCTGGGAAGGAGAGCGTCCAGTATTGCGCCGTCGCGCCGCCTGCGTCCCGGGACGGTATCTACTGGTACGTCCTGCCGTCATAGACCACGAAGCCGACCGGGCTGTGGGTGAAGTGCAGCACCGGCAGGCCGGGATCGTCCGTGCCGGGCGTGGCCTGGTCGGCGGCGATGAACATGCCCTGCAGCTCGACCGGCGTGTCCACCACGAACGGGATCTCCTCGCCGATGCCGCCCTCGGTGATTCGGATGGCCACGAACACGTTCCCCGCATAGCTGAAGCCGTCGCCGTCCAGGCTGGTCAGCCGGTCGATCCAGAGCTGCTGGTGTTCGGCGTCTTCTGCCTGGAGCCGCTCGCCGAACAGCTTCGCGACGGTCGCCGACACGTGCACCTTGGTGCCGCGGCCAGTGCCGTCGGCGTTGCGCAGGATCAGGGGAAGGGACTGGGGCGGCAGTTCGGTCACGGCGGAAGGCTCCCGGATTGGCGGGCAGGCAACGCCGGACGAGGCCGGAACGTTCAGGGCCAGGTGGAAGCGGGGCAGCAGATGCGTTGGAGCGTGTATCGGATCGGCGGCCTCTCGCTGGGGGCGACCCTGGCGCTGGCGGGGTGCGCCGACACGCCGCCCCCGCCGCCGGCCGCGACGCCGGTCGCCGTCGCCCCGACAGCGCCGCCACCGTCCGGCGGCATCGTCCTGGCTCCACAGCCAGGAGGTGCGCCGGCGCTCGTCAACGACCCGTCCGCCCCCGTCGACACCCCGCTCTGCGGCCTGCAGGCACGCGAGGCCGATGCGGTCGGCCAGTCGCTGCTGTCACAGCAATACGCCGAAGCCGGCATCTGCAGCAGCTTCGCCTGCTACGATCCATCCACCGCCACCTATATCGGTGCCGACGGGTATCGCCATGTCTGCCGCTGAGCCTGCCGCCGGATCGGACCTGGTTGATCCGGCCCGGCCGCCGGCCCACATCTCGCGCGGAGCACGTTCATGATCGCCTTCGACCCCAGCCGGTTCTTCGACAAGATCCCCCAGGGAAGGCCGATCGGCGCGGTCGACCGGGCGCGACGCCTGGCGCGCATCCGCCGCCTCGCCTGGCTGCTGGACGCCGCCGTCAAGGTGCCCGGGACGAGGTTCCGCTTCGGCCTCAACAGCGTGATCGGCTTAGCACCTGCCGCCGGCGACGCGGCGATGACGGCGGTGTCGCTCTATATCGTCTACGAGGCCTACCAGATCGGCCTGCCGCCGGCGCAGCTGGCCAAGATGCTGGGCAACGTCGCGATCGAGGCTGTGGCCGGCTCGGTGCCGGTGCTGGGTGACCTGTTCGACGCCACCTTCAAGGCCAACATGCGCAACATCGCCCTGATCGACGCCCATACCGCCGCCACAGGAGCCCGCTCATGAGCCGCCTGCCGAAAATCGTCCTGCTGCTGGCGCTGGCCTCCCCGCTGCCCGCCCTCGCCCAGACCGCACCCGGGACCGCCGCCCGCAACCGCGACGTGACCGCGCCCGGCGTCCAGACCGGCCCGACCTCCACCGGGGAGGCGACCACCGCGCCGCGCAGCCCCGGCGGCATCACCGCCGGCACCAATCCCGGCAACCAGGGCAGGATGAGCAGCACGGTCGGCCAGATCAGCGGCAAGCTGCTGGACCAGGAGAAGAGCCGGCCGAACCTGCCGGGCCAGGCGCCGTCACCGTCCCAGACCCTGCCCGGCGGAACCGCCTCGACCCCGCACTGACCGGACGAGCCGTCGTGGCCTGGCTGAAGAAGCTGCTCGGCACTGCCGCGTTCGATTTTGGCGGCGTGATCGTGTTCTACGCGCTGATGAAGACGCTGGGACTGCGCGCCGCCATCATCGGCACCCTCGTATTCGTGCCGCTTGATGCCCTGCGACGGCACACGCTGCGGATCGGCTTCCCGCGCATCTACGTCCTGTCCACCACCCTGGTGCTGGTGTTCGGGACGATCGACGTGTTCTCGAAGCAGCCGTTCATGCTGAAATACGAAGGGGCGGTGACCGAGACGATCGTCGGCATCGCGTTCGCGATCGGCTCGCGCGGCCGCTCCATCATCGAGGAGCTGGTGGCGCAGCAGCAGCCCGAGCTCCGCGTGCCGCACCACCGCCGCTTCTTCCAGCTGATCACCCGGTCCTGGTCGGTGTACTACCTGTGCATGGCCTGCGCGTTCCTGTGGGTGAGCCTGCACTTCACCCTGGCGCAGGCGATCGGCATCCGACAGGTGGCCGGCCTTCTCGGCGCCTTCGCGATGGCGCTGTTCAGCTTCAGCGGCCGGTTCGCGCTGCGGCTGTTCCAGGCGCTGCGGCTGCTGCCGGCGGACGCAGCACCGGGCCACGAGGCGCCGGCGGTGCTGTCCGTCTCGCCGGAAGGCTGAGCGGCCGCCTCAGGCGACGCTGTCGCGTCGGTCCCGCAGCTTCACATAGGCGACCGCCGCATGCTCGGCGCAGTACGGCTTGCCCGGCGTGGGCTCGCCGCCGCAGAAATGGAACTCCTTCGTGCCCGGCTCGCCGAGCGGCCAGCAGCAGGTCAGCCCGCTGCGACGCGGTGCTGCGGACACCGCGCGGAAGGGCGCCGGCGCGACCTCCTCGGCCCGGACGGACGGCCGCGGCGGCAAGGCTTGCTGCGGTGTCGCGGTGGCGGGACCCGCCGACGGTCGCAGAACCTGAACATTGCCGGCTACCGGCGCCGGCGGTGCGACCGGCCGCCCCGGCACCGCGACCACCGGCGCCGGCGTGGGCTGCATCACCGCCGGCGGCGCCCGGGTCACGATCGCGATCGGGCGCTGCGGCGTGGGCTCCGGCGCCGCCAGCATCGGGCCTGCCTCGTCGTCCAGCGCGGTACGCTGCGTCTGGAGGCCGGTGCTGGCCAGCTCGAGCCCCTTGCGTATCGGCGACGGCCGTGGCGGCAGGGTCAGCCGATGCGCCTTGCCGACCACGGCGTTCTTGGTGATCTGCATGCGCCGCCCGATCTCGGCGGTGGACAGGCCGTCCTGCCACAGGCTGCGCAGGCGGGTGATCGACTCCTCGGTCCAATCCATCGCAAGACCCCTCCGATCGTCTCGATAGGGGAAAGCTAATCCAAATGATGGGGTCCTCCAACCGACCGACCACACAATGTTGTGGACAAGTCGGTGGAGCAATGTCGGCAAAATCTCGAATTAGGTGCGCAACAGCCGGATCCTGCGTCCATCCACGCCCAGCGAGATCCGTCCCTCCTTCAAGGAGAGCGCATCGGCGCCGAACACCTCGCGCCGCCAGCCGGACAAGGCGGGAACCGCCGGCTCCGCCTCGGTGGCGAGGCGGTCGATGTCCTCCGACGACGCCAGCAGCTTCGGCGCCACGTCGTGCTGCTCGCACTTGGCCGCCAGCAGCACCTTCAGCAGCGACACCAGCGCCGGCGACGGGCGCGGGCCGTCCTTCCGTGGTGCCGGCGGCAGCGCCTCCTCCGGCAGGGCCTGGGCGCCGGCGATCGCCTCGATCAGGCCGGTGCCGCTGCGCCCCTCCGCGAAGCCTCGGCTCACCCCGCGCATGGCGGTGAGGGCCTCGGCATCGGCCGGCATGGTGGCGGCGATCTCCAGCAGGCTTTCATCCTTGAGCAGGCGCTGCCGGGGCACGTTGACCCGCTGCGCTTCCCGCTCGCGCCAGGCGGCGATGGCGCGCAGCACGCCGAGCATGCGCCGGTTGGCGGTGCGCGGCCGCAGCCGTTCCCACAGCGTGTCGGGATCCGGCCGGAAGGTGGCCGGGTCGGACAGGAAGGCCATCTCCTCGCCCACCCAGTCGAACCGCCCGTCACGCTCCAGCCGCTCGCGCAGCCGCGCATACACCTCGCGCAGGTAGGTCACGTCGGCGGCGGCGTAGGTGATCTGCGCCGCCGACAGCGGGCGGCGCGACCAGTCGCTGAACCGGTGCGCCTTGTCGATCTGCCCGCCGCTCAGCGCCGATACCAGGCTGTCATAGCCGACCTGGTCGCCGAAGCCCGCCACCATCGCCGCCACCTGGGTGTCGAACAGCGAGGTCGGCAGCCGGCCGAACCGGTGCAGGAAGATCTCCAGGTCCTGTCGCGCGGCGTGGAACACCTTGGTGACCGCCGGGTCGTCCAGCAACGGCGCCAGGAGCTGCAGGTCGAGCCCGTCGGCCTCCGCGTCGACGATCGCCACCTCACCCTCGCCGGCGAGCTGCACCACGCAGAGCTCGGGCCAGTAGGTGCGCTCGCGCACGAACTCGGTATCGATGGTGACGAACGGCTCCCGACGCAGCCGTTCGACCACCGCGGCCAGGGCATCGCTCGTGGTGATCAGCATGGGCTCCGGGAACCGGGGCCGGGCGGGACGTACCATGGCCGTCCCTTACACGCAGCCGGCGCCGCCGCCAAGGAACGGAACGCCACGTTCCTTGACAGCCGGGAACGGCGTCGGCTTCCTGCCGCCCCGCCCCGTTTCTTCGCCATCGGACCGCAGCCCATGCACGCCTACCGTACCCACACCTGTGCCGCCCTCCGCGCCGCCGATGCCGGCCAGACGGTCCGCCTGTCCGGCTGGGTGCAGGCCAGGCGCGATCATGGCGGGCTGCTGTTCCTCGACCTGCGCGACCATCACGGCATCACCCAGATCGTGATCCCGGCCGGCTCGCCGCTGCTGGACGCAGCCGAGAAGGTCCGGGTCGAGAGCGTGCTGACGATCACCGGCACGGTCGTGCTGCGCGAGGCCGCCACGGTGAACCCCCGGCTGCCGACCGGCGAGGTCGAGATCCGCGCCACCGCGATGGAGGTGCAGTCGGCCGCAGCCGTGCTGCCGCTGCAGGTGGCCGGCCATGAGACCTACGGCGACGAGCTGCGCCTTCGCTACCGCTATCTCGATCTCCGCCGCGAGCGCGTGCACCGGAACATGATGCTGCGTGCGGGCGTGATCGCGTCGCTCCGCCGCCGCATGATCGACGGGGGCTTCACCGAGTTCCAGACCCCGATCCTGACCGCCTCCAGCCCGGAAGGCGCCCGCGACTTCCTGGTGCCGGCCCGGCTGCACCCGGGCAAGTTCTACGCGCTGCCGCAGGCGCCGCAGCAGTTCAAGCAGCTGCTGATGGTGGCGGGCTTCGACCGCTACTTCCAGATCGCGCCGTGCTTCCGCGACGAGGCCGCCCGCGCCGACCGCTCCCCGGGCGAGTTCTACCAGCTCGACTTCGAGATGAGCTTCGTCACCCAGGAGGACGTGTTCGCCACCATCGAGCCCGTCATCGCCGGCGTGTTCGACGAGTTCGGCGGCGGCCGCGCGGTGGACGCGGCCCCCTTCGTGCGCATCCCCTACGACACCGCGCTTGCCGAGTATGGCTCGGACAAGCCGGACCTGCGCAACCCGCTCCGCATCGCCGACGTGACCGACGCGTTCGCCGGTTCCGGCTTCGGGCTGTTCGCCAAGATCGCCGCCTCCGGAGGCCAGGTGCGGGCGATCCCGGCCCCCGGCGCCGGCGACCGGCCGCGCTCGTTCTTCGACAGGCTCAACGGCTGGGCGCGCGACGAGAAGCAGGGCGGCCTCGGCTACATCACCTTCGACGACGAAGGCGCGAAGGGCCCGATCGCGAAGAACCTGGAGCCCGAGCGCTGCGACGCCATACGCGCCGCCTGCGGGCTCAAGGCCGGCGACGCCGTGTTCTTCGTCGCCGGCCCACGCGACGGGCTGAAAGGCAGCGAGACCGTGAAGTTCTCCGGCCTGGTGCGCACCCGGATCGCCACCGAGCTGGCACTGATCGAGGAAAGGGCGTTCCGCTTCTGCTGGGTGGTCGACTTCCCGATGTACGAGCTGAACGAGGAGACCGGCCAGGTCGACTTCAGCCACAACCCGTTCTCGATGCCGCAGGGCGGGATGGAGGCGCTGGACACGCAGGACCCGCTGACGATCAAGGCCTTCCAATACGACATCGTCTGCAACGGCATCGAGCTGAGCTCAGGCGCGATCCGCAACCACCGTCCCGACGTGATGATCCGCGCCTTCGCCATCGCCGGCTATCCCGAGGCCGAAGTCGAGGCCCGGTTCGGCGGCATGCTGAACGCGTTCCGCTACGGCGCCCCCCCGCATGGCGGCTCGGCGCCGGGCGTGGACCGCATCGTCATGCTGCTGGCGGATGAGCCGAACATACGCGAGGTGATCCTGTTCCCGCTGAACCAGCAGGGCGAGGACCCGATGATGGGCGCCCCCGCCGCGGTGCCGGCCGCCCGCATGAAGGAGCTTGCGCTGCGCACCGAGCTGCCGCCGGCAAAGCCGGTGCCGGGAGCCACCTCGCCGGTCGTGCCCGAAACGAAATCGGACTAGCGGGTCCTTACCTGGCCTGCTGTTGTTTCGGACGCATCATGCAGGCTTCACCACCGCCTCCAGCAACGGCGACCGCGCGGCCACGGCACCGGCCGGTTCCGGGGACAGGAAGCGGCCGAACCCCTGGACCCGCCCGAGGGTGGGCGCGAGCCCGTCCGCCCGGGTCCAGGCGACTCGGCCGTTCACGATCGTGGCGCGCATGGCGTCGTCGTTGCGGTTGACCAGGCGGTCCATCCCGAACCCCTGCATCGGCGCCTCCGCGACGGTGTCGAGCCGCCAGTCGAGCCCGGCCGGGTCGACCACCGCGATGTCGGCGCGGTCGCCAGGGCGCAGATAGCCGGCATCCAGCCTGTACCAGTCCGCGAGCTCGCCGGTCAGGCGCCGCACTGCCTGCTCCACCGACATGAACGGCCGGCCGGCGGACGCCGCGTCGCGGACATAGCGCAGCATCCGCAGCGCGTAGTTGTAGGCGGCGAGCGAGCGCACGTGCGCACCAGAATCAGTGAAGCCGATCTGCACGTGCGGGGACCGGAACAGCTTGTGCATCACCCGGGGCCGGTGGTTACCGAGACAGGTGCGCCAGCGCAGCGCCTCCCGGTGCTCCCCCACTAGGTCGAAGAACGCGTCCACCGCGTCCTGCCCACGGGTGCGGCCGATGGCGGCGAAGCTCTGGCCGACCAGGCGGTCATCGGCGCAGGACACCACGAAGGCGTCCGACAGGTCGCGGTGCCACAGGCCGCGGCTGAGCACGCCGCGCATCTCGCGCCGGAACCGCTTGCGGAAGCCCGGGTCGGCCGGACGGGCGTAGCGCGCATCGGCGTCGCGTATGTCGCGCAAGGATTCACCGGCGGAGAACTCCTCGAACACGCCCATCTCAAGCCCGTCGCAATACAGCACGAAGGGGACTGACAGCACCTGCCAGCGGAAGTCGCCGCGCAGCAGCCGGTTGGCCACGAAGCCCACCACGCGGGTGCCCACATGCATGGTGGGATGGGCCTTGAGGTCCATGGCCGTGATCATCGTGGTGCGCAGCGGCCGTGCCCGTCCCAGTCCGGCCGCCTGCCACAAGAAGGCGAACAGGTTGATCTTGGTCACCGCGTTGGGAGCGCCCTGCATGACGGCGTCGCGATCGCGCAGCACACCGAACAGCCGGGCGAACTCGCCCCAGCCGGCATAGCTGGACGGCAGCGGGCGCGACCATACGCGATCGCCGTCCATCTTCTCGAGCCGCGTCGTCATGACCGACAGGCCGAGGAAGCCGGCATCGAGCGCCTCGCCCAGCAGCCGCTCCATGCGGTCGAGCTCTGCCGGCGAGGGCGGCGCCTGATCGGCGGCGCGCTCCAATCCCATCACGGCGGCGCGCATGTCCGAATGGCCCACCAGGGCGCAGACATTGGGACCGAGCGCCTGACGGTCGAGCCAGGCGCGATAGCCGGCAGCACTGCTCCAGGTCTTGGTCCGACGCAGCAGCCGCAGCACGCTGTCGCGTGGCAGCGCCTCAACGCGGGTGAACAGGTCGGCGCAATCCTCCGGGTCGGCATTGACCATGGAGATGGAGCAGGACCCGAGACACACGGTGGTCACGCCGTGCCGGATGCTCTCGCCGAGTGCCGGCTCCGCCATGACCTCGGCGTCGTAATGGGTATGGATGTCGAGGAAGCCGGGCGTCACCCAGCAGCCCGCGGCATCGATCAGCCGGGCGCCGTCGCGCGGGAGACCGGGTGCGACGGTCGCCACCCGGCCGTCACGCACCCCCACATCCGCGTGCCTGCCCGCAGCGCCCGTGCCATCGAACACGAGACCATCGTGGATGACGATGTCGAGCGGCGCTGTCTGCAGCATGGCGTCTTCCGGACAAGGCGTTGCGACACCCGCCGCGCTGCCTGTGACCATCGGCCAACGGCACGATTAAGTTGCACAACTGGATTGTCACTTGTCCAGGAGTCGAGCGCCATCAAGGTCTTGAATGAGCAACGGCGCCATGTCGGGAGCTGGCGGAGTGCTCCGTTCGTCTCGCGCCCGCCCGCCGAGCAGACCTCTGTCCGGCCCCGGCCGGAATGATGCTAGGCTGCGCGCCTGAACCACATACGGAGCCGGGCCGGCATGCGCTCACGGGGTCGGACAGGACAGGGCGGACTGGCACGATGGTTCGTCGGCCTGCTTTGGCCGCTGCTTCATGCCGTCCCGGCGTTCGCGGCGTCGGCGTCTCTCCCGGCGGGGCTGGATGCGCAGGCTGACGGTGCGGTGAAGCTCGCCGCGCACAAGGCGGTCTACGACCTCGTCCTGTCCTCCACCCATGGCGGCGGCACCGTGGCCGCGTCCGGCAGCATGAGCTTCCAGGTGACCGACGCCTGCACCGGCTGGGCCGCGCAGCAGCAGCTGCACCTGCAGCTGGTCACCCGCGAAGGCCAGTCCAGCGACATGCTGTCGCGCTACGCCACCCTGGAGACCAAGGACGGGCGCCATCTCACCTTCGACATGCAGGAGCGCGACAACGGCAGCGTGACGCAGCAGGTGCGCGGCGAGGCCAGCCTGGACGCCACCGGCGCCGGCACCATCCACTTCACCCTGCCCGCCACCACCACCATGACACTGCCGCGCGGCACCCTGTTCCCGATGGCGCACACGGCTGCGATCATCGCCGCCGCCGAGGCCGGCCGCACCAGCATCGACCCGGTGCTGTTCGACGGCACCAGTGCCGACGGCCCCACCGACAGCTACGTCACCATCCTCGGCTGGACCTCCGCACCCTCGCAGTCGGACTACCCGAGCCTGCAGGGCCAGGCCTCCGGCCGGGTGCACGTCGCCTTCTTCGCCCGCAAGCCCGGCACGGTCACGCCCGACTACGAGGCCGGCATGCGCTACTTCGCCAACGGCGTGTCGGACCGGCTCGACATGGATTTCGGCGACTTCTCCATGCACGGCACGCTGCGCAGCTTCGTGCCAGGCAAGCCGGGGCGATGCTGACCGGACCAGGGCCGGGCCGGCTAGCCTGCGCATGAGCGATCTCGCCGCCAGAGCCGCCGCCCCGGACCTCGCGACACCCGCACCGGCCCTGGCGCACAGCCTGCGCTCCCGCCACGTGGCGATGATCTCCATCGGCGGCGTGATCGGTGCCGGCCTGTTCGTCGGCAGCTCGGCCGCGATCGCCGGCGCCGGGCCGGGCGTGCTCCTCAGCTACGTCGTCGCCGGCATCGTCGCCCTGCTGGTGATGCGCATGCTGGGCGAGATGGCGCTCGCCGCCCCGGAAGCCGGCTCCTTCATCGGCCACGTCCGCCGCGGCCTCGGGCCCCGCGCCGCCTTTGTCGCCGGCTGGATCTACTGGCTGTTCTGGGCGGTGGTGGTGGCGGCCGAGGCGATCGGCGGTTCGGCGATCCTGTCCGCCTGGCTGCCCTGGCCGCGCCCGCTGATGAGCGTGGTCCTGGTGCTCGGCATGGCCGCCACCAACCTGGTCTCGGTGCGCAGCTACGGCGAGTTCGAGTTCTGGTTCTCCGGCCTCAAGGTGCTGGCGATCGTGTCGTTCTGCGCGCTGTGCCTGCTCGCCTTCTCCGGCGCATTCGGCCTGCAGGGCGCCCGGATCGACCGGCTGTGGACGGCCGGCTTCCTGCCGCACGGCATCGGCGCGGTGCTGGCGATCATCCCCACGGTGATGTTCCAGTTCACCGGCGCCGAGATCGCCACGATCGCCGCCGCCGAATCCGACGCCCCCGGACGCAACGTCGCCCACGCCACCAACACCGTCGCCGCGCGCGTGCTGCTGTTCTACGTCGGCTCGATCGGACTGATCCTGTGCGTGGTGCCGTGGCGGCAGCTCCTGCCCGGCCACTCGCCCTTCGTGGCCGCGATGCGGCTGCTGGGCATCCCGGGCGCCGCGCTGGCGATGTCGATCGTGGTGCTGGTGGCGGTGCTGTCCTGCCTGAACTCGTCGCTCTACGT
>CAXTVX010000063.1:0-19456 GCA_964247755.1 uncultured Acetobacteraceae bacterium
GTGCGCGGCCGCGTCGACGGCCACCTGGTCCCGGTGCCGATCAACCTGGACACCGTCAACACCCTCTACGGCCTGCAGCTCACGCCCGACGAGCTGCCCGGATGGCTCGCCGCCCGCGCCGAGCCGGTGGCGGAGATACGCACGGCCGAGGACGTGGTGGTGAGCCAGGTCGGGCGCGACCTGTACGAGAAGATCTTCCGCGGCTACACGCGCAAGCAGTGGGGGCTCGACCCGTCCGAGCTTGACGCCAGCGTCACCGCCCGCATCCCGGTGCGGCACGACCGCGAGGACCGCTACTTCACCGACACCCACCAGGCGATGCCGCTGCACGGCTACACCCGCATGTTCGAGCGCATGCTCGACCATCCCGACATCTCGGTGCACACCGGCGTCGCCTATGAGGACGTACGGTCTTCGGTCGGAACGCCACGCCTGATCTGGACCGGCCCGATCGACGAGTTCTTCGGCTTCTCCGAAGGCCGCCTGCCTTATCGCTCGCTGCGCTTCGTGCACGAAACCCGCGACGTCGAGACCCTGCAGCCGGTCGGCACCGTGAACTACCCGCAGGACCAGGACTACACCCGGATCACCGAGTACAAGCACCTCACCGGGCAGACGCATCCGCGCACCAGCATCACCTTCGAATATCCCGTGGCGGAGGGCGAGCCCTACTATCCGGTGCCACAGGCGGAAAGCCGGGCCATCTACAAGCGCTACCAGGCGCTGGCGGACGCCCTGCCGGAGGTCTGGTTCGTCGGCCGGCTCGCCACCTACCGCTATTACAACATGGACCAGATCGTGGCGCAGTCGCTGGCGACCTTCGCCCGCATCCGCGACGACCTCGCCCTAGCGCCCTGTCCCGCCGCCTACGAACTCGCGGCGCAGGACGGCAACTGAGGCTCATGTCCGGTCTGCCCGTGGCAGATGCCCTCCACGGCCGCGCTCGCCGGGCCCTGTGGGCACCGGCGCGCAGCCCGGTTACGTGGCGCCCCTAAGGCGTCACCCGCCGGTGGCCGGTCCCTGCACCACCTCGACCAAGTCGCCAGGGCGCAGCGCGTCGCGGAAGGCGGCCTGGACCTCCGCCGCAGTGGCATCGAAGTAATGCCGTGCCGCCACGTCCGGCTGGTCCAGCGGCAGCCCCAGGTCGGCCAGGTGCAGGTCCTCTGCCCCGATCGCGTCGAAGCTGGCCCGGCCCATCGGCAGCTGCCGCAGCAGCGACGCCTTGGCCCGTGTCAGTTCGTCCTCGCTGACTGGCTGCGCCTGCATCGCCTTGATGTCGGCCACCACCAGGTCGCGGGCGCGGCCGATGTTCTGCGCGTCGGCGCCGTATGACACCGAGTATTCCGACCGCGTGCGCGACCAGTTCAGCCGGGAGCTGACGCTGTACACGTAGCCGGTCCTGATGCGCAGGTCGCGATACAGCCGCGACGAGAAGCCGTCGCCCAGGATCTCGTTGCCTAGCGTCAGGGTGAAGTGCTCCGGCTCCGACACCCGGGTGCGGAGCATCTCGGCCAGCTCGATGCTCGACTGCAGCGTGCTGCGGTCCGGCACGTAGGCCTTGGAGGTGCGGTTGAGCGGCACCCCCGGCAGGTCGATCGCAGGCCGCGGCCCGTCCGCGTGCCAGCCGCCGAAGGCGTGGGTCACCGCCGCCTGCGCATGCTCCGGCGTGACGTCGCCGACGATCACGATCGTGGCCAGGTCTGGCCGGAACGTCCTGGCGTAGTACGCCTGGGCGTCCGCCGGCGTCAGTGCCATCACGCTGGCCGGTGTCGCTTCCCGCAGGGCCGGGTCCGCCGCCGGTACCATCGCCCGCTCGGTCGCGCGTCCGAACAGGTAGCCGGGCGAGCCCAGCAGCCCGGCCAGGCTACCCGCGGTCTGCCGCTGCACCACCCGGAACGCGTCCGCCGGGAACACCGGATGCAGCTCGTTGTCGGCCAGCAGCGCCAGCCCGGCGTCGAACTGCCCGCGCAGCACCGTCAGCGAGAAGCTGGCCCCGGCCGTCTCGTCGGCAGCGATGGCATCGAGCGCCGACTGGAACGTCAGCCGGTCCCTGTCCTGGCTGCCGTAGTCGAACATCCGCTCGACCAGGCTGGCAACGCCCTCCTGGCCCTTCGGCTCCTCGGTCGCCGTCACCTGCCGGACCTGGCCGTAGACCGACACCGTGTTGGTCACCTGCTCGGGCTGCACGATCAGCCGCAGCCCGTTCGGCAGCACGCTGACCACCGGCGCCGGCGAGGCCGGCGGTAGGTGCAGCGCGGTGAGCGCGCTCGACGCCCAGTCCGGCAGCGCCACCGGCTTGTCCGGCGGGGCCGCGAACGATTCCGCGCCCCCGAACCCTCGGCCCGCGATCGGCTTGCCGGAGTCCTGCGGCGTCAGCACCGCGGTGATGGCATGCGCCGGATCGAGCACCGCGCGCGCGATCCGGTTCACGTCGTCCACCGTGACCGCCTTGTAGGCGTCGGCCAGCGCGTCCGGGCTGTCCAGCCCCTGGAACGCCAGGACGTTGGACCAGCTCTGCGCCAGCCCGCTGATGCTGTCGTTGCGCTGCCCGAGCTGCGCCCGCTCGCGCCGCTTGGCCGCCTCCACCAGGTCCGGGGACACGCCGTTCTTCGCCACGTCGGCGATCACCGCGCGCAGGTGGCCCAGCAGCACGTCGCTGTCGCCGCCCTTGGGGAAGGCCGCGAACACCACGCCGAAGCCCACGTCGGGCTTCGGCCGGTACAGGAACTCCGCCGCCAGCGCGTCGCCCGCCGGCACCAGCCCGTATAGCGCCCCGCGCTCGCTCGACAGCACGTCGCCCAGGATGTCGGCCGCCGCGAAGTCCTTGGAGTTCGAGCCCGGCATCCGGTACGCGAGCGTGGCGATGCCCACCGGATAATCGGTCGGCAGCCGCAGCGTCTGCGGCGCCACCGTGCCGAGCACGAAGTCCTTGCGCACCGGCAGCGCCTTGCGCGGGATCGGGCCGAACACCGCCTTCACCGTGTCGAGCGCCTTGTCCGCATCGACGTCGCCGGCGATCACCAGGATCGCGTTGTTGGGCGCATACCAGCGCTCGTAGAACCCGTGCAGCAGCTTGGCGTCGGTGCGGTCGAACGATGGCCGGGTGCCGAGCGCGTCGTGCGCATACGGCGTGCCGGCGAACATGGTCGCCTGCAGCTGCGACAGGTAGGTGTACGCCGGGCTGGACAGGTCGCGCGACACCTCCTGCTCGATCGCGCCGCGCTCCTTGTCCCAGTCCGCCTGGTTCAGGCTGAGCCGGTTCATGCGCAGCGCCTCGACCCGCAGCACCACGCCGAGGTCCTCCGACGGCGCGGTATAGAAGTACTGGGTCACGGTCTCGGTGGTGTCGGCGTTGTAGCCGCCGCCGAGCTTGGTGCCGATCTCGGCCAGCTGGTCCTTGTCCAGCCCGTCCGAGCCGCGGAACATCATGTGCTCGGTGGCGTGCGCGGTGCCGGGGAACCCGTCCGGCGCGTCGTTGGAGCCGGCCAGGTAGTTGATCTCGGTGGTCACCACCGGGGCCAGCCGGTCCGGCACGATCACCACCCGCAACCCGTTTGGCAGCGTCGCCCGCAGCGCCGAGTCCGCAGCAGTCGCATGGCTGGCCGCGACCGGCGGCGCCGTCGGCGTCGGGTCTGCGAGGGCAGGGCCGGCAAGGCCGAGAGCTGCCAGCATCAGACCTGAAATCAGGGGCCTGGTCGTCATCCGTTCGCGCATCCAGCTCTCCGCGTTCCAAGGCTCGGCCCGGCTCGGCAGGCGCCGCAACCTAGTTCTCCGCGTTCCGCCCGGATAGCTGCCGGCCGATGAACGATGCGTCACTCCCCGCAGTCCGGAGCCGTGCTCCGCGACCCGGCCCTGCTGCGGCCGAGGCACCGGCCCGGCGCGGCGCGTCCCAGGCCGGTGCGCGGGACAGCGCCTGGTCGTAGGCGGCAAGCGCCTCGGCGCGATGTCCCTGGCGGGCGAGAACGTCGCCTTCCGCCTCCATGGGTTCGGCCCAGTCCGGGCCGCGGGCGTGTGCGGCAGCCAGCCTGGCCATGGCACCCGCCAGGTCGCCATGGCGTGCCAGCGCCAGGCCCCACGAGTAGTAGGCAGCCGGGAGATCGGGCGCCGTCGCGACCGCGGCGGCATAGGCGCGCTGCGCGTCGGGCCAACGGCCGCGCCCGTCGAGGATGTCTCCCCGGAACCGCGCGCAGTCGACGAGGTGGCCGCCGGCGGCCAACGCCGCATCGGCCTGCACGCGATGACCAGCCATCTCCTCCGCAGGCGCCACCCAGCACCGGAGATCGGGAAAGGTGCTGGCGACCGTCGGATCGGCGAAGTCCTTGCCGAACAGCTCCATCTGCTCGAGACCGCGGCGCAGGTTCCCGGTCCGGAGCGCCACCTGCCCGTCGACGAAGTGACGGGCTGCGGGGATGGTGCCGTCCGCGACCGACGGGTTGCGGATCGCAAGCTGTGCGGCCGCTTCCTCGTCGTCATGCAGCAGGACCGCGTCCACGGCGCCCAGCGCGTTCTCCGAGGTGTCCATGGATCCGGCGCCGGCCTTCTCGTCGGCGACGACCTGCCGGAGGCCGGCGCGGTAGTCCCTTCCGAGCCACCAGACGCCCTGCCGGTCGTCGCCTGGCACCGCCTCGCCGGACCGTGCCGAGGCCTCGTTCATCTGCCGCCCGATGCGCCACGCGTCCTCTTCCCGGCCGAGCACCATGTCGACGCCCATCAGGTTGGCATAGGCCGGCCAGAGGTCCGGCTTCTCGGTGAGCGCACGACGATACAGGTCGTCCTGTGCGAGCGGCTCGCGGTCGAGGATGCCGAGCGCCACGCCCCAGTGAAGCAGGAGGTCCGGGCGTTCCGAGGCGTCCGCCGTCGGCAGCGCCGACCGCGCGAACGCCGGCGCCTCCTCGCGGCGCCCATGCCGGATCAGGTAGATGACGAAGGAGGCCGGGTAGGCCCTGCCGTAGATCCATTCCGCCGCACGGGTCGCAAGCGCGTGGACATCCGCCCGTTCGTCGCGGAACGTTTGCGTCTGCAGGCCGGTGACGCTCAGGCTCAGGGACAGTCCGCCTGGCGCCGTGCGGACCAGGACGCCCTCGACGTCCACCTCGCGCCCGGTCATCGCCGCACGCGCGACGATGACCGGATGGGCCAGCAGCCCCGAGACCGGACGTCCCGTCGGGGAACGGCTGATGAAGTGCTGGAACGCGACGAGGTCGTCGCGAACCGTGTCGGCGAACCCGCCGTCGCCTGGGCCACCACCAGCCGACACGGCCGGCAGGAGGACGGGCTCGATGACCAGCGGCCCGGATGCGCTCGCGGGAAGGTCGGCTGCGTCGCCGGCGGTCACCGGAACCGCCATGACAAGAAGGGCGAGTCCGAGCCGCACGGCGAGGCTGTGCCGGACGCCCGCATCGTTCCCCGCATGGCAGGCGGTGCCCGTACCCTCACGCCTCCGGACGGCCGGGCTGCGCCGTTCCCGGATCGGCGGGATCGATCCGATCCTCGCGGTCGACGCCCAGCGGATCGCCCTGCCGATCAGCTCACGAACTCCAGCAGCTCCGTCTCATGCAGCAGCCGCACGCCGCTGGCGGCGGCCAGGGTCCGCGCCGCCCTGGTGTAGCCGGCGTTCGACACCACGGCGGCGACCTGGGCATCCTGCGCGCTGCGCACCACCAGCGCCTCCTGCACCACCGCCGCTTCCAGCGGACGCGTGGACGGCCGGCACTGCACCGTCAGCAGGCGGCCGTCGCGTCGGGCCATGATGTCCGCCGTCAGCCTGCCGGCCGGGAAGCTCATCCGCGCCTGCCAGCCCGCCTCCGTCAGGGAGTCCACGCACCATCGGCGGTAGGCGTTGCCGTCGATCGGCGGCATGTCGGCCTCGTCCGCGGCGATGTCGGGCGGTGCGTCGTACGGCTCCGACGGCGACGGCCCAGTCCTGTCCCGCACGCGGCGGGCCAGGAGCCGCAGGACGACCAGGCCTGCCAGCAGCCCCAGGATCGCCAGGCCGATGACCCGGTCCCGGAACGACAGCTCCCGGATCGCCGCCAGGGCGCCGGTCGCGCGAGCGGGGGCGGGGGCCGGCGGATGGACGGCATCCGCTACTGCGGCTGCCGGCGCCGGGGGCGGTGGTGCAGCCGCAGGGCCGGGCGTGGCTGCGGGTGTCGCAACATCGGGTACGGGCGCCGCCGGCACCGTGGCGGCGGCCGGACCGGCCGGCACGTGCGCAGCCGGAGCCGGAGCCGACTGCACCGAAGAGGGGACGGCATCGGCGACCGCCGGCCCGCCCTGTGCCACCGGGGGACTTGCGGCCGGTGACGAGGACGCCGCGCCGGCAGGAAGCTGCAATTCCGCCGGAGCAGGCGGATCAGGCGGGGCGGTCGGCGCCGAGGGTGGTACGGCAGACGCTGCGGGCGCGGCAGGCGGTGCGTCCGGCTGGGCGGCCGGCTGCGGCGGCGCAGGAGCGGCCGCCTCGGCCAGGGCGGGCGCAGGGTTGGCAATCCCGCCCTTGCGCAGGTCCGACGGCCGGAACAGCAGCGGCGTCGCGCCGGCCTGCGGCGGCACCTGACGCAGCAGCGCGAGCCCATCCACCCGGCCGACCCGGTCCCATTCCTGGATCGGGCTCACCAGCCGGCACCCGCCGCGCTCCGCGATGCGGTCGAGCCAGCGCGGGTCGCGACGGTGCGGGTTGCGTGGATCGTTGAGCGCCCAGGCGGTCCACGGCACGACGCAGCCGAAGCTCGGGGTCACCACGTGATACCGGTCCGCGGCAGCGAGGCCGCCGACGGGAAGCAGGAGCATCAGGCCCGTTGCTGCGAACAACCGCATGGTCACCCCCTCGGCAGTCCAGAAAACGAGAGCTTATGGCGGCATCGCCGGGCTTTGGCTATTCCATCCCGGCAACGGCGCGACCTGCCCGGGTATGGCCTATGAACGCCGCCCCGGCTGGCCGATGATGACCGACGATGCCGAGCCCCCCGCCTGCCGACGATGCCGGCTTCACGCTGCTCGAGGTGCTGGTGGCGTTCGTCATCGCCGCCCTGGCGCTGGGCGTGCTGTTCGAGGGCGCGGTCGAGGGCCTGCGCTCCACCCGGGTCGCCGACCGCACCGAGGAGGCGCTGACCCGGGCCCGCTCGCACCTCGCCACCATCGGCCACGGCGTCACCCTCCGCCCGACCACCCAGGAGGGCGAGGACGGCACCTCCTTCCATTGGAGCCTGCGGATCGTGCCGGAAGGTTCCGCCGCCGGGGGCGGAGGACCGCAGGCGCCGCGCCTGGTGCTGTACGCGGTGCAGGTGACGGAATCCTGGCCCGATGCCGGCTCCGGCGACGGCACCCGCGCGGTGGTGCTGCGCACCGAGCGGCTTGGCACCCAGCCGGCGAGCGGACCGTGAACATCGTTCACGGAACGCCGGACCGGAGACAGGATTTGCAACGAAGTGCAAGCTCTCTGCCCCGCCGCGACGAGGGCTTCACCCTGCTGGAGATCATCGTCGCCCTGGTGGTGCTGGGGATCCTGCTGGTGACCCTGTCCCGCGGCACCCAGTTCGGCCTGGCGGCATTCGACCGGCAGGACCGCATGATCGGCGTCGGCGGCCGGCTGGAAGCGGTCGACCGCACCCTGCGCCGCCTGATCGTCGGGCTCGATCCCGGCACCGTCACCGACGGCGACACCGTGGTCGGCGCCCGGCACGTACTGGTCTTCCGCAGCCGGCTGCCGGTCGGCGAGGCCGGCACGCAGGCCGACCTGCGCCTGTCGGTGGACGACGCCCATCACCTCGTGCTGGCCTGGCTGCCGCATCGCCATGCCAAGATGGTGGGCAGCGCGCCGCCGCCGCATCGCGAAACCCTGCTCGACAACGTGGACACGATCGACCTCGACTACTGGGGCGACGGCACCTGGCACGGGCAGTGGAAGGAGACCGCGCCGCCGGCACTGATCCGGATCCGGATCGTGTTTCCCGACGGCGACGCGCGCCGCTGGCCGGACATCGTCGCGGCGCCGGCCCGCGACCAGGCCGGCGGGTAGGGGAGTCCGGGCGATTTCAAGCGCCGCCGCCTTGTGCTCTACCCTTGTCGCATCATGATGCGCGACGCCCTGACCTGGTGGACGAGCCAGATGCTCGACCTGGTGCCGGCCCAGCTGGCACGGCCCGATCCGGCCACGGCCGGCGCGCTGCTGGTCGAGCCGCTGCCCGGCGGCAGCCGCCTGCTGCGCCGCCGCGGCGCCGACGAGACCTCCATCGGCGTGTTCGCGCTGCCTGGCGACGAGGACGCGTTCGCCGCCGCCCTCGCATCGCAGTCGGCGGACAGCCCGGGCAGCCCGGTGCTGCTCCGCCTGCCCCCCGAGGCGGCGCTGCGCCGCGACGTGGTGCTGCCGCTCGCCGCCGAGGCCGGGCTCGACCGCGTGCTGGGCTACGAGATGGACCGGCTGACCCCGTTCAGTGCCGACGAGACCTTCTTCTCCTGGACCGTGCTGCGCCGCGACCGCGAGGCCGGGCGGCTGCACCTCCGTCTGTCGATGGTGCTGCGCCGGCCGCTGCTGCCGTTGCTGGAAGCGCTGCGGGCCGCGTCCACCCCGGCACGCGCGATCGAGATCCCGCCCGGGCTGCTGATCCCGCTGGCCCGCTCGCCCTCCGCCTCCGCGTCCCGCACCCGCCGTCTGCTGGCCCTGTCGGGCGTCGGCTGTGCCGCGCTGGCGCTGCTGGCGGTGGTGCTGCCGTTCGCGCTGCAGGCGGTGGCCACCGCCCGGATCGACCGCCGGATCGACGCCCTGCAGCCGCGGGTGGCGGAGGTGCAGGCGCTGCAGCGCCGGCTCGCCGGCTCGGCCGCCGGCGCCGACCTGGTGATCGCCGAGCGCAACCGCCTCGGCAACACCCTGGCGGTGCTGGCCGCCCTGACCCGCGTGCTGCCCGACGACACCTACCTGTCGGACCTGACCCTGCGCCAGGGCCAGCTGACGGTCAGCGGCCAGTCGCCGCAGGCGTCGAAGCTGATCCCGGCGATCAGCGCCGATCCGGCCTTCTCCGCGCCGGCCTTCTCCGCGCCGGTGACCCGGATCGAGGGCCAGAACACCGACCTGTTCTCCATCCGCACCGGGCTGGCGCGCTGATGGCCGCCTCGCCGGCAGCACCGGTGCGGATCGGGCGGGTGTCGCTGCCGACAGGTCGGCCGGGACGGCTGCTGGCGGCCGGCCTGCTGCTGCTGCTGCTGGTGGCGGGATGGGAGCTGGTCGGCAGCCCGCTCTGCGACTGGTACGACGGGCGTGGCGAGGCGCTGGCCGGCCGGCAGGCGTTGTCGGTGCGGATGCAGACGCTGGCCGTCCGGCTGCCGGCGCTGCGACGTGCCGCCGAGGCCGGGGCAGGGCGGTCCGGTCCGGGCGTGCTGATCGAGGGCGGCAGCGACGCCATCGCCGGCGCGGCACTCCAGGGGCAGGTGCAGCAGATGGCGGGCGCACTCGGCGCCAGCCTGTCCTCCAGCGAGACCCTGCCCGGCGCCGCCGCCGGCCCGTCCGGCAGCGGCTACCGGCGCGTCGCGGTGCGCATCTCCGTCACGGCACCCTTCGAGGTGATGGTGCGGCTGGTGGCGGCGATCGAGCGGGCCACCCCGGTCATGCTGATCGACGATTTCGAGCTGCACGGGTCGCGCATCCAGCTGATGCAGAACGCGCCGCTGGAAGCCTCGCTGACCGTGCTGTCGTTCCGTCGCGGCGAAGCGTCGGGGCCAGGCGGCGGGTCCGACGCCGCCGAGCCGGGAGCCGCGCCGTGACCGCGGGACGGCCGTCGCTGCAGCCGCGTCCGCTGCTCCTGCTGGCGGCCGCATGCGCGTGCCTGCTTGTCGGGCTGCTCGCACTTGAATATCACTCCGCCGTGATCAGGGAGATGCGCCTGCCCCGTCCATCCGCCCCCGTCGCCTTCGGGCGCCCCGCCGCCGCGACGCGCGAAGCCGTGCTGCCCGACCCGGCCCACGTGCAGGGCTGGACCGCGACGATCCTCGCCCGGCCGCTGTTCAGCGCGTCGCGCCGCCCGGCCGCCACCGTGACCTCGGGGCCGCAGCAGCCGCGCCTGGCCGGGATCGTGGTGGGACCGGCCGGCCGCAGGGCGATCTTCGCCGGCAGCGGCGACGCCCGCGGCAGCGTGGTGGCGGCGGGCCAGCAGGCCGGTGCCTGGCGCGTGGTGTCGATCGACGCCGACAGCGTGCGCGTGGTCGGCCCCGACGGCCCGCGCGTGCTCAAACCGTCGCGCGACGACAGCACGCGCGATGCCGCCGCCCCCGCCGCCGCCGGGACCCTGCCGCCGCATCCCTCCATCCTCGACCTGCTGCGCAACCGGCCGCTGCAGCTGGGTGGGGCCGGCCTGCCGTTCGCCGCCGGCCTGCGTCCGCCGCCGCCGCCATGACCGCGTCCCGTTTCCGTTCCGGAGCGGCCGGGCGGCTGCTGCTGTGCGGCATGCTGGTGGTGGCCGGATGCAGCGCACCGGCGGACCGGCCGGTGATCCGGCCGCTGCGGCCGCTCCCGGCGTCCGCCAACCAGGCGGCGACGCCGCGCCTGAACGGTTATGTCGGCACCACCGACCGGCCCCTGTCGCCCACCGTGAGCTATGGCCGCGACCGCGTCCCGGTGCTGCGCAGCATCGGCGCGGATGGCGGTGCCGGCACGGTGATGCTCGACTTCGCCGACACCGACATACGCGACGCGGTGGCGCAGATCCTGGGCAGCCAGCTGCACGTGTCCTACACCGTCGATCCGGCGGTGAAGGGCACGGTGACGCTGCACACCGCGGCTCCGCTTTCCACCGCCCAGCTGCTGCCCGCGCTGGAGACGCTGCTGTCGCAGGTCGGCGCCACGCTGTACCAGTCCGGCGGCATCTACCGCGTGGTCGCCGCCGGCACGCCGGGCGCGGCGGCAACACCGGGCGGGGCCGCCTCGGGTGGTGGCGGCGGCGGATCCGGCCCGCCGGTGCTGGCCAGCGGCGAGTCGCTCGCCGGCAGCGCCATGGTGCCGCTGCGCTATGCCGCCGCCGAGGACCTGGCCAAGGCGCTGCAGCCGTTCGTGCAGTCCGGCGCCCGGATCACCGCGGTGAACGGCAGCAACGCCCTGCTGGTCAGCGGCGACCCCAACGTGCGCGGCACGCTGCTGAACCTGATCCAGGCGTTCGACATCGACGCGCTGGCCGGCCAGTCCTATGCGCTGCTGCCGGTCGACACCGGCGGCGCCAAGGACACCGCCACCGCGCTGCAGGAAGCGCTGCGCGGGCGCGGCGGCTCGTTGTCGCAGGTGGTGCGCGTGGTGCCGATGACGCGCGTCGACGCGGTCCTGATCGTGGCCAGCGAGTCCCGGTTCATCGACGACGCGACCCGCCTGTTCCGGCTGATCGAGGCGCAGCGCCGCACCACGTTGCGCGCCTGGCACGTGTACTACCTGCAGAACAGCCACGCCAACGACGCCGCCTACGTGCTGCAGCAGGCCTTCACCCCCAACGATGTCACCGCCCAGCCGACGCCGTCGCTGCAAAGCCAGCAGAACGCGCAGCAGGGGCTCGGCGGCAGCAGCAGCGGCGGTCTCGGCTCCAGTGGCGGGCTGGGATCCAGTGGCGGCCTGGGGTCGAGCGGCGGCCTGGGATCGAGCGGCGGCTTCGGCTCCAGCGGCAGCTCCGGCGGCCTGGGATCGAGCGGTGCGACCACCGGCCTCGGCGGCGGCGGCCTGGGCGGCGCGACCACGGCACCCGGCACCGGCGGCGCGCAGTCGGCCGGCGCCAACCCGCTGCTGGGCGGCCTCGACAGCTCGGGCGGCGGCGCCGAGCTGCACAGCATGCGGATCATTCCCAACCCGCAGAACAACGCGCTCCTGGTCTATGCCACCGACCAGGAGAACGACACGGTCAGCCAGATGCTGCGCAAGATCGACATCCTGCCGCTGCAGGTGCGGATCGACGCGGTGATCGCGGAGGTCACGCTCAACGACCAGCTGCAATACGGCACCCAGTTCTTCTTCAAGTCGGGCGGCATCAACGGCGTGCTCAGCACCGGCACCTCGACCATCACCGGCCCGATTGCCACCGCGGCGCTGAACAGCACGCTGCCCGGCTTCGTGATCGGCGGCGCCAGCGGCAACGGCGGCGCGCCGCTGGCGATCAACGCCCTGCAGGCGGTGACCACCGTGCACGTGCTGAGCTCGCCCGAGCTGCTGGTGCTGGACAACCAGCAGGCCCGCCTGCTGGTGGGTCAGCTGGTGCCGATCCAGACCGGCTCCCAGACCAGCACGCTCAGCACCGGTGCCGTGTTCAACCAGGACAGCTACCAGCCCACCGGCGTGATCCTGCAGGTGACGCCACGGGTGAACAACGGCGGCCTGGTGACGCTGGACATCTCCCAGGAGGTCAGCTCGGTGGTGCCGGGCAGCTCCAGCACCCAGGCGGCCAACCCCACCTTCAACGACCAGTCGGTGGTGTCGCGCGTGGTGATCCAGGACGGGCAGACGGTGGGCCTGGCCGGGCTGATCACCGACCAGTCCAGCCGCGGCAACAGCGGCATCCCCTGGCTCAAGGACATCCCCATCCTGGGCCTGCTGGGAGGAAGCCAGGTCAACAATCGCCAGCGCACCGAGCTGCTGATCCTGATCACCCCGCACGTGCTGCACGACCAGCGCGACGCCCAGGCGCTGACCGAGGACCTGCGCGACACGCTGGTGAACGCGGCCGCGGTGCCGGACGAGCTGACGCCGATGCACCAGACCGGCAGCTCGGACCCGCAGCGCCGGGTGCGTAACGCCGTCGGGCTCGGTCCCTGACCCACGCGGCGGCAGCCCGGACTCCGATCCGCGAGCATGGCTTCGCGCTGCTGATCGTGCTCTGGACCCTGGTGCTGCTGTCGCTGCTGGTGTCGGCGATGGCCGCCTCGGGCAGCCTGCGCACCCGCCAGGCCGGTGACCTGCGTCGCAACGCCCAACTGGAGGCGGCGGCGGATGGCGGGATCGACCTCGCCGCGTTCCACCTGCTCGACGCGTCCCTGCCGCCCGCCGGCGGGCACTGGTTCGCCGACGGGCGCGAGCACCGGGTCCGTCAGGACGGGTTCGCGCTGTCGATCCGCCTGTTCAACGAGGCCGGCAAGGTCAACCCGAACCGGGCGCAGGCACCGCTGCTCGCCGCCCTGCTGCAGGCGGCCGGCGCGGACACGCGCACCGCCGCCGGCGTCGCCACCAGCATCGTGGCCTGGCGCTTCTTCGGCAGCACCGGCGCCGACTACCAGAGCGCCGGCCGCGACTACCTGCCGCCCGGCGGCGCGTTCGAGTCGCTGGGCGAGCTCGGGCTCGTGCTCGGCATGACGCCGCGGCTCCTTGCCGCGGTGGTGCCGCACCTGTCCCTGTATCACGACGGCGATCCGGACCCGAACGCCGCCGACCCGGTGGTGCGCAACGCCATGCTGCTGCTGGGCTCCGATCCGAACGCGCCCGCACCGGCCGGCACCGCACAGGGTCCGCCCGACGAGAGCGCGGTCACCGTGGTCGTGGACGCCGACGACGGCGCCGGCCACCGCTTCCGTCGGCGGGCGATCGTGCTGGCCAGCGGCGGCGGTTCAGGCGGATCGGGAGGCCAGATCGGCGGCGGGGCCGCGGCGGGTGCCGACGGCCGGCCGTTCCGTGTCATGTCGTGGGATGCGCCCGGGGCCTGAACCGCGGACCTTCTGGACCTCGACGGCGCTTTGCTCTAACCGGTCGCCTCGATGCAGACCGAGCCGGCTTCCCCCACCCGTCCCGAATCCGCCTCCGGGCGCACTGCCTTCGTCACCGGCATCACCGGCCAGGACGGTGCCTACCTGTCGGCGCTGCTGCTGGAGAAAGGCTACCGGGTGGTCGGCCTGGCGCGCCGCTCGGCCTCGGCAGACATGGTCAGCGCCCGGCTGCGCTGGCTCGGCGTGCTGGACCGGATTGAGCTGGTGGACGGCGACCTGCTCGACCTGTCCTCCCTGATCCGCATCGTCCAGCAGGTCGAGCCGGACGAGGTGTACAACCTGGCGGCGCAGAGCTTCGTCGCCGCCTCCTGGCAGCAGCCGCTGCTGACCGGGCAGGCGACCGGGCTCGGGGCCGCCAACGTGCTGGAAGCGGTGCGGCTGTCGCGGCCCACCGCCCGCTTCTACCAGGCCTCGTCCTCGGAGATGTACGGGCTGATCCAGGAGAAGGTGCAGTCGGAGCGCACGCCGTTCTATCCGCGTTCGCCCTACGCGGTGGCCAAGCTGTACGCGCACTGGATGACGGTGAACTACCGCGAAAGCTTCGGGCTGCACGCCTCGTCCGGCATCCTGTTCAACCACGAGAGCCCGCTGCGCGGCATCGAGTTCGTCACCCGCAAGGTCACCGACGGCGTGGCGCGGATCAAGCTGGGGCTGGCGCGCGAGCTGCCGCTCGGCAACCTGGAGGCCACACGCGACTGGGGCCACGCCCGCGACTACGTGCAGGCGATGTGGCTGATGCTGCAGCAGGAGGTGGCGGACGACTACGTGGTGGCCACCGGCCGCACCACCTCGATCCGCGAGCTGTGCCGGATCGCGTTCTCGCACGTGGGTCTGAGCTACGAGGACCACGTCGTCACCCGCTCGAGCCTGATCCGGCCGGCCGAGGTGGACGTGCTGCTGGGCGACGCGTCCAAGGCCAAGGCCCGGCTCGGCTGGCAGGCCGAGACGCGCCTGGAGGACATGATCGCCGAGATGGTCGAGGCCGATCTCGCCCGCCATCGCGCCGCGCTGTCCGTGGCCCGCTGAGCCGCCCACTGCCATGAGCCGGTCGCCATGAGCGGGCGGCGCATCCTGGTCACCGGCCTCGGCGGTTTTGCCGGCCGGCACCTCGCACCTGCGGTGTCGGCGCTGATGCCGGATGCGGTGCTGCTGCCGCTCGGCTGCGACGTCACCGATGCCGCCGCCGTGGACGAGGCGGTCCGCCGCACGAAGCCGGACCTCTGCCTGCACTTGGCCGCGATCGCTGCCATTCCCGTTGCCAACGCCGAGCCGGACCGGACCTGGTCGGTCAACCTCCACGGCACGCTCAACCTGGCGCGCGGGGTGCGGGCGCACGCGCCGGGAGCGCCGCTGCTGTTCGCCTCCAGTGCCGACGCCTACGGCGCCTCGTTCCGCAACGGGGGAGCGCTGGACGAGGGGGCCCTGCTCGCGCCGATGAACACCTACGGCGCCACCAAGGCCGCCGCCGACCTCGCCCTGGCGGCGATGGCGGCGGACGGGCTGCACGTGATCCGCCTGCGTCCGTTCAACCATGCCGGGCCCGGTCAGGCGCCCGACTTCGCCATCCCGGCCTTCGCGCGGCAGATCGCGCTGATCCGCGCCGGCCGCCAGGAGCCGGTGCTGCGGACTGGCAACCTCCAGCCCCACCGCGACTTCCTCGACGTGCGCGACGTGTGTCGCGCCTACGCGCTGTGCCTGGCCCATGCCGACCGGCTGCCGCCCGGCACGATCCTGAACGTCGCGTCCGGCACCGCGCGTCGGATCGGCGACGTGCTGGACGGGCTGCTCGAAGCAGCCGGCCTGTCGGTGACGATCGAGAGCGATCCCGGGCGCGCCCGGCCCACCGACATCCCGCGCGCGACCGGCGACGCCACCCGCCTGCGCGAGACGCTCGGCTGGGTGCCGGAGATCCCGTGGGAGCACACGCTGCGCGACGTGATCGACGACTGGACCCTGCGGGTCGCGGCCGAAGCCTGAGGTCGCGACCCTTCCGCCTGCCGGACCTGCCCTCGTCCCGAAGGAGCCTCCTGCCGATGACCCGCCCGCTTGCCGACCGCCTGGTCGAACGCTTCTTCCGCTACCTCGCGATCACCAGCCAGAGCGACGCGCGCGCCACCACCGTGCCCAGCACGCCGGGCCAATGGGAGATGGTGCGCCTGCTGGCCGGGGAGCTGGAGGGGCTCGGCCTGTCCGACATCCACCTCGACGAGCACGCGGTGCTGACCGCACGCCTGCCCGGCACGGTCGCGAACGTCCCCCGGATCGGCTTCTGCGCCCATGTCGACACCGTGGATGTCGGGCTGTCGCCGCACGTCCGGCCGCGCCGCGTGCGCTTCGACGGCGCCGACCTGTGCCTCAACGGGGAGCGCGACATCTGGCTGCGCGTCGCCGAGCACCCCGAGATCCGGCCCTATGCCGGGCAGGAGGTGATCGTGTCCGACGGCACCAGCGTGCTGGGTGCGGACAACAAGGCGGCGGTGGCGGTGGTGATGACGCTGCTGGACAACTTGGGGACCGAGCGGCCGCCGCATGGCGACGTGGTGGTGGCCTTCGTGCCGGACGAGGAGATCGGGCTGCGCGGCGCCAAGGCCCTGGACCTCCTCCGCTTCCCGGTCGACTTCGCCTACACCATCGACGGCTGCGAGACCGGCGAGTTCGTGTTCGAGACCTTCAACGCGGCGCAGGCGGCGATCCGGATCGAGGGGGTGACCGCGCATCCGATGTCGGCCAAGGGGGTGCTGGTCAACCCCGTGCTGGTGGCGGCCGACCTGATCGCACGCTTCGACCCGCTCGACACGCCGGAGCACACCGCCGGCAGGGAAGGCTACTGCTGGGTCAACGGCATGACCGCCAACGCCGCCACCGCCGAGCTGTCGATCCTGATCCGCGACTTCGACGACACGCGCTTCGCCGCGCGCAAGCAGGAGGTTGCGGAGGCGGTCGCGGCGACGCAGGCCGCCCATCCGCGGGCGACGGTGTCCTGCCGCATCACCGACACCTACGCCAACATCGCGTCCAGCCTGGGCAACGACCGGCGCAGCCTCGGGCTGATGCAGGAAGCGTTCGAGGCGGAGGGCATCGAGCCCAGGGTGATCGCGATGCGCGGCGGCACCGACGGCTCGGCGTTGTCGGCACGCGGCATCCCGACGCCCAACTACTTCACCGGTGCGCACAATTTCCATTCGCCGTTCGAGTTCCTGCCGGTGCCGGCGTTCGAGCGCTCCTACCGGCTCACCGAGCGGATCGTGCGCTTGGCGGCCGCCCCGGATCGGGCCGCCCCGGACCGGGTTGCCCACGGCCGAGCTGCTCGGGGCTGAAGCGCTCCAGTTCCTCGTGGTGCAGCAGGTGGACGTCGTTGGTGCGCGCCAGCGCCACCGCGGCGGCGGTGTAGCGGGCATTGGACACCACCGCCGCGAACCGGGCGCGATGGTGCAGCCGTGCCGCGGACACCTGCTGCACCGACGCGTTGCCGACCGCCCCCCGGTAGAGCTTGCATTGCACCACCAGGATCGCCCCGTTCCGCCTGGCCAGCACGTCGGCTCCCTGGTCGCCGCTGGCGGCGGTGACCTGCGCGTCCCAGCCCGCCCGGCGCAGCAGGAGCGCGCAGTGATGCTCGTAGTCGATCGGGTCCATGTCCGGATGGAACGCGCGGGGATCGCCGGCCCCGGCGCGTGCGCCCTCCTGGGCTGACGCCGCCGCCGCCCGCTCGATCCGGCGCAGGACCCTGGCCTCGATCAGCGGCCAATGTTCGTCCAGGCGGCGCGAGGCCAGCAGCGGCAGCAGCCTGGTCCGGCAGAAGTACCGCTTCTCCCCCTGCCACTTGTCCAGCCGGACGGTGCCGTAGCCGTCCGACGACACCAGCTGCAGCCGCCTGACCTGCAGCCGGTCGCGCTGCGACGCGATCTCGGCCGAGACCACGCGCAGCGCCCTGGCGCGCCGCTGCCAGGTCGTCCAGCCACGGCCGATCCGACGCAGGCCGACAGCGACCGCTGCCAGTGCCGCGCCGACAAGCAGGAGGACCGGTGCCGCGGCGGGATGGTGCGGGGCGGAGGAGGAAGGCTGCCGCATCGGGCCAGGGGTGACGTCGGCGGGACGGAAGAACAGCGGCGGCTCGCCCGCTTCCGGTGGCGTCCGGCGCAGCAGGAGCAGGCCGTTCCTGGCGCCGACCCGCTCCCAGCCCTGGTCCGGCCGCACGACGAAGCAGTGGCTGCCCGCCGTGACCTGGTCATGAACCGGCATCCGGACGCTCGGCTTCGGTTCCGAGCAGGCCAGCAGCGTGGTCACGCCGTGCAGCAGCGGCGCCGCACCGGCGGGTCGCGACAGGAAGGACAGGCAGAGCAGGGCCGGAAAGAACGGCGTGGCGCGAATCGGGACCTCTTCCGGAAGGCAAGGACGAGCCGCTTCCTACGGCCTCGCATCGTCCTGGGCCAGGGCCCCTGGCCGGTCGCGGCATGACGGATCGGCAGGGCCGACCGACGCCCGCCTGAGCCTGATCGGATGCCGGGAATGGTTAAAAATCTAACAAGATCGTGAGTAACGTAATTGTGATGTCTCCCCGGGCGGAACATAATTGGCTGTAGATGCAGCAAATATTCGGCAGCAAGATTACGATCTGGAAATGACATTGGGCAGGCTGTTAACGGTTCTATAACGAAACGAACGTCAGTTATCCCGTTAACGGGGCCGGAGCTTCCAATGTCGACTCAAGCCGCATCCACGATCTTCGTCGGCAGCTCGCTCGACCTGAACGACCTCGCCGCTGCAGCAATCGCCGATCCGTTGCTGGCCGATGGCGACATCGGCTTCTACGGCCACATGGACGGCGTGGTTACCACGTTCGAGGACGGCACGGAGCAGTCGCTCCTGTCCGAATGGGCAGGCACCGGTTCCGGCCTGGTGGAACTGTCGCAGCCCGAGCCGATGGCCATCATGTCGGTGACGATCGCCAACACCGGCACCAAGGCGATCACCGTGCCGGTCGGGCAGCTGGTGTCGTCGGCCGGCGGCGTGCAGTTCCAGATCTGCGAGATGCCGCGCCTGGCGGCCGGCTGGTCGGCCGGCGGCACCGGCGACGGCACGTTCGGCGGCTACACCATCCAGCCCGGCCAGTCCGTCACGCTTGACGCGCAGGCGCTGCTCGACGGCCCGTCCGGCAACCTGCTGGCGAACCAGGTCACGCAGATCGCGGTTCCGGGCGCCGCCGTCACCGCGTCGAGCCTGATCACCGCGGCACCGCAATGGGGTGCCGGCACCGTCACCCTGGTCAACAAGTCGGGCAACAGCCAGATCATCTACGAAGGGGTGGTCGTCACCGGATCGGGCGGCAGCTACGAGATCGGCGTCGACCCGACCATCAGCGGCTTCGTCGCCACCGACGCCGACTCCAGCTCCGGCTACTACGTGCTCAAGGCGGGCGGCACCATCACCGTGCCGATCGCAGCCACCGCCACGGCCACCGCCGCCACCGCCAACGGGATCGTGTCGCAGGAGCAGGCCGAGGACGCGGGCGCGAACTCGATCACCGGCGGCGGCCTTCCTGCCGGGGTCGTCATCGCCGGCTCCAGCGCCATCACCACCCAGGGGGTGACGCAGGCGGCCGGGCAGGAGCACGTCGGCGCGCTCGGCAGCAACACCGGCTTCTTCACCGACGCGCAGGCGGCCCTGTTCACCACCGGCCAGGGCTACGTGCCGACCGAAGCCAACGTCAACACCTACAACGACTACATCTGGACCGCCGAGGACC
>CAXTVX010000064.1:0-19367 GCA_964247755.1 uncultured Acetobacteraceae bacterium
GAGCCGAACACGAACAGCATCACGTGCGCCAGGAACGCGGTCGCGTTGCTGTCGACGATGGTCGAGGTCGCGCGCTCGAATCCCGCCTGCATCGCCGCGATCGGCGTGCGGCCGCGTCCCACCTCCTCGCGTATGCGCTCGTTGATCAGGATGTTGGCGTCCACCGCCATGCCCAGCGTCAGCAGCAGCCCGGCCATGCCCGGCAGGGTCAGGGTGGCGCCGAACAGCGACAGGATCGCCATCATCAGCACTAGGTTGGCGAGCAGGGCGAGGTTCGCATACCAGCCGAACAGCCCGTAGAACGTGCCCATGAAGGCCACCACCAGCACGAACCCGATGAGGAGGCTGATGGCGCCGGCGCGGATCGAGTCTGCCCCCAGGGTCGGCCCGATCGAGCGCTGCTCGATCACCGTCAGCGGCGCCGGCAGGGCGCCGGCGCGCAGCAGCAGGGCGAGGTCGGTGGCGGACTGCGCGGTATAGGAGCGCCCGGTGATCTGGCCGTTGCCGCTCGGGATCACGCCCTGAATCACCGGATCGGTGATCACCTTGTTGTCCAGCACCACAGCGAACGGCTTGCCGATGTTGGACCGGGTGATCTCGGCGAACTGGCGCGCGCCGACGCTGTCGAGGGTGAAGTTGATTGCCCAGCCGCCGGTCTGGCTGTCCTGGGAGGCGCTGGCGTTGGTCAGGTCGGCGCCGTCCACGTCGATGTGGTGCAGCACCGGCACCAGCTGCTTCGGATCGTCCTGCATCGGCAGCAGGTCGACCCCCGGTGGCACCGCCCCCTGCGGGCTCACGCCCTCCGCCACCAGGTGGAACGTCATCTTGGCGGTGGTGCCGAGCAGCTGCTTGACCCGGTCCGGGTCGCTGACGCCGGGCAGCCGCACGACGATGCGGTCGTCGCCCTCGCGGGTGATCTCCGGATCCACGGCACCCGTGGCGTCGATCCGGCGCCGGACGATCTCGATCGACTGCGCCACCGCTTCCCGCGCGCGCAACCGCAGTGCCGCCGGCGACAGCGTCACCGCGATCCGGCCGTCGGGCAGGGTGGACACCGCGAACTCGTTCGCGGTGGTGGTCGGCAGCGCTGCCAGCGTGGCCACGTCGCGGTCGTGCTCGGCCGGGCTGCGCGGGGTGAAGGCGACGGCGCCGCGCGACCGGTCCGGTCCGAGGTTGCGATAGCCGAGCCCGGCCGTCAGCAGCGACTGCCGCACCTGGTCGGTCAGGGTGTCGAGCCGCTCATGCGTCAGGGCGTCGAGATCGACCCGCATCAGCAGGTAGGAGCCGCCGCGCAGGTCGAGGCCGAGGTGGATCTGCGGCCGCGGCAGGCCGGCCGGCACGCGGACGAAATTGGGCAGGCAGAGCAGCAGGCCGAGGAGGCAGATCGCCAGCACGGCAACGGTTCTGGCGCGGCTGTAATACATCATGACGAGCGAGCCTGCCTCCGGGGACCGCCCGTTGCGGCGGCGGGCGGAACATGCCGGGGCGTCCTGCCGGATGCAACCGCGTGCCCGTTCAGCGCGTCCGGGGCGGAGGCAGGGCCGCGTCCAGCTCCGGATCCGAAACCATCGCCACGCCGGCCGGCACCCTGAGGTGCGGGAACAGCCGTTTGCTCTCGTCCAGGGGAAAGGCGATCCGCAGCAGCGCGTCCTTGGTTCCGTGGAGCAGGCCGCGCGCGACCAGGAGCTGCATCAGCCGTCGTGCCTGCCAGTCGCCGATGCCGAGCAGCGCCCGCTCGATGTCGACCGGTCCCGTGTCGTGAGCCTCGATCAGGGTGTTGTCGCAGCAGCTCATGCCGCGGACGAGGTTGCCGACCGCAAGGGTGGTCATCGGGGGCAAGTCGTGACAGCCCTGGGACGGGATCAGGGCGAAGGACGCAGGGTCAGCGTCGCGCATGCCGGACGACCGGCTCCTGGCGGCCGAACATGCAGCCGGATCGCCCTGCGCGGTTGAACGCTTCATGATGCGGCAGAGCAGGCGGAGCGACCATGGCATCCTTCCCGAAACGGACCGTACCGCTTCCGGGGCCGTTCCTGCGCATCGGCATCGCGGGGGCTGGCCATTTCGGCCGGTTCCATGCCCTCAAGGTCGCCGCTTCCGTGCGGTCGCAGCTGGTGGGCATCCATGACCCGGATCACGCACGCGCCGCCGCTGTCGGTCGTGAGGCCGGGGGCGCCCCGGCACTGGATCTCGACGCGCTGATCGGGACCTGCGACGCCCTGATCGTCGCCGCCCCGGCGGAGGCGCATTTCGTGCTGGCGGAGGCGGCGCTGCTGGCCGGCCGGCACGTGCTGATCGAGAAGCCGATCGCCTCCACCCTGGAGCAGGCGGACCGGCTGACCGCGCTGGCCGCCCGGACCGGGCGTGTGCTCCAGGTCGGCCACCTGCTGCGCTACTCGGCCGAGCACAAGGCGATCACTCAGCGCATCGCCCGGCCGCTCTACATCGAGGCCACCCGGATCGCGCCATTCAAGCCGCGCGGCACCGACGTGTCGGTGATCCTGGACCTGATGATCCATGATCTCGACCTGGTGCTGGCGATTGTGGACAGCCCGATCGAGAGCGTGGACGCGCTGGGCGCCGCGGTGAGCAGCGCGCACGAGGACATCGCCAACGCGCGGGTGCGCTTCCGCAACGGCTGCGTCGCCACCATCACCGCCAGCCGGATCTCGCTCAAGACCGAGCGGCGGATGCGCCTGTTCTCGGAGGAGGGCTACCTGTCCGCCGACTTCGTGGCCCGCGAGCTGACCATGATCGGCCGTGAACGGGGCCTGCCACTGCCCGGCACCGGCGGGTTCCGGCGCGAGGCGGTCGTCTGGCAGGAGCACGACACGCTTGCCGCCGAGCACGAGGCGTTCTGCGCATCGTGCCTGGACGGCGCCGCGGTCGCGGTGGATGCGGTCGCCGGCCGGCGGGCGCTTGCGGCAGCCCTTGCCGTCACGGAAGGGATCGCCGAGTCGCGTCGCCGCATGGAGCTGTCCGGACTGATCATGGCCGCTCCGGCCTGACCCGACAGGCGCTGTGGACGTGCGGCCGGTCCGGCGGCCGCGCGCTGCCATGGCAGCGCGTCCTTCCGAGCGTTTGCCCGGCACCCTGCGATAGGCGCCGCGGAGGCTGCATCAGGCGCAGGGGTTGCCTCCGGCCACTACGGTCTCGGACCTCGTCACCGTGCGGCCTCCGAACATCGACGGGAACGGCTGCCTTACCGTTCCCCAAGTCTTATCCCGCCGAGTTCGTCGAAATGTGCTTCAGCGGCCCAACCGTAGAGGCCCGCCTTCTCGACGCCTGCCTGCGTCCGCCAGCCGTTGCCGACGGCAAGAACGATGTCGTTCTTCCCCTGCCGCAGGTCGAGCGGGATCGACGCGTTGTCAGGTTCGAGACGGCCGTTCGGCGACAGGCGATGATCGGACGGGTAGTACGGGTTGTCGCCGGAGAAGACGAGGCTGCCGTTCAGGAACACCGACACCTGCCGCGCCCAGCCGATCCGGATCGTCCGACGCGTTGCAGTGGAGGCAGTGACCACGGTCTTCAGCCAGCCGACGG
Source organism: uncultured Acetobacteraceae bacterium (assembly GCA_964247755.1). Lineage (GTDB taxonomy): Bacteria > Pseudomonadota > Alphaproteobacteria > Acetobacterales > Acetobacteraceae > Lichenicola. Next base: position 3,544 of record CAXTVX010000064.1, read on the forward strand.
AGGTCGCAGGCGCCTGGCCTGCACCGAAGGCGCGGCTCAGGTTCACGAGGCCGCTGGGTTCGGTCGCGATCGGACGCTAGGCGTCGGGCCGCGGGATCGCCGTCGTCGGAATGGGGCGATCAACCGCGAGGGCAGCAGGCGGCGCGGCGAGCCACGCTGTGACGGTTCCCGGATCCGGAGATGCCTGAAGCACGGTCGCGAGCGCGGACGGGGAGCCGGGTCGGACGATCAGGTTGGCATAGATCGCCGGGCCCTTGAAGGCGATCCCGCCATCGGCGGTCAATCCCTGAAGCTTCGGTACGACAAGCGAGGGTTCGGCTTCGTGGTTGACGTAGACCAGCATCTTCTCGTTGGCCACGAGCAGTCGGATATGGTTCCAGCCTGCCGGTGCGATGGGCGCCGGCCCCTGTTGGTCCGGGTAGATGTCCCATTGCATGAGCCCGTGGATGATCGGGGCGTACTGGATGCAATCGTCCGCGGCCGGACAGTCCGGATTGCCGCGGAGATAGACGATCTCGCCAGAGTCGTTGCCCTGACGGCGAAAGATGATGCCGGTGTCGCTGTAGGCGAGCGGCTTGATGTCGAAGTCGATCGTGCCGTTCGAAAAGCGGGCATCGGTCGATGCCGCGACGGCCTCGTTCACGGTCATGGTGCCCGCAGGCATGCCCTCGTAGCGCGCGAAGCGGAGCGCGCCGGTTGCACTGCCCACCCAGCCGATTGACGGAGCAAGGTTCCACGCGCTCGCCGTCATCGGGTAGGAGATCGCACGTTGTTCGACTGCTGCGGCAGGCTCTGATGAGAAAGCCGCAGCAAGGCAGAACGCCATGGGAAGGCAGGCCGGCGCGAGGCCTCGAGATGGCCGGCATGGACTTGTCGCTTCCGCAATGGACGAGCGTGGCACGTCGGATCTTCCTGGAGAATGACATCCGCAAATAGCGGATGTCCCGAGATCGACACAAGAGTACGCTCCGGTCAGGCACGGAAGCGAAAGCTCGAGCCTTTAACCGATGACGTGCTGCACCAGTTCGGCAAGATGCACGACCTCGACCTGGTCCGGGGCGAACGTGACGTGCACGGCCGGCAGATGCCCCGGCGTGTCCAGCGCCACATGCATCCTTGGAGCCCTTGCTGGTCTGCGCCATCGTGACCGGCAGGGGCGCGACATTCGGCGGCTCGACCAGTCTCGCTGGTCAGGTCTCAGTGAAAACGTCGAGGAAGCGACCTGTGGATCGGCAACCCGGATGCCGCTCCCCGACCATGCGTTCCAGGGTTTTCTAGCCGACCCCGTGCGCGTGCAGCCAAGCCAGTGCCCGGTGCCACGCGTCCTCAGCATCGGTCTTCCGGTAGCTCGGACGATAGTCGGCGTGGAAGCCGTGCGGTGCGTCAGGATACACCACGATGTCCACCGTCCGCCCAGCCGCCTGTGCCGTCCTCTGCGCCGCCCGCACGTCGTCCTGCGAGATGCTCGTGTCCTGCCCGCCGTACAGCCCCAGAAGCGGGCATCTGAGGCTGGCGGCGAGCTCCAGCGGGTTGCGCGGCTGGATCGGCGTGTCGGCACTGTTCACCGGGCCATAGAACGCCACCGCCGCCTTCAGCCGCGCGTCATGCTCGGCGTACAGCCAGGTGTCGCGGCCGCCGCGGCAGAAGCCGATCACGCCCAGGCGCCGGAGGTCGCCGTGCTGGCCGCCCGCCCAGCTCGCAGCCGCCTCCAGGTCCGACAGCACCAGGGCGTCCGGCGCCTTGCTGATCACGTCGCGCACGATCGCTTGCGGATCTGTCATGGTCGACAGGTCGGCCAGCCGCGCATACAGCTCCGGTGCCACCGCCAGGTAGCCCTGGTGCGCCAAGCGGCGGCATACGTCCTTGATGTAGTCGTGGACGCCGAAGATCTCCTCGATCACCACCACGATCGGAAACGGGCCGGTGCCGGCCGGCCGGGCGAGATAGGCCGGCAGCGCACCGTCGGCGACCGGGATGCGCACCTCCTCGGCCACCAGGCCGTCGCCGCCGGTGTGGATCACCTGCGCTTCCGCGCCGCGCGTCGCCGCCAGCGTGATGCCGCCGATCAGGCCGCTCATCACGAAGGCGCGCCGCTGCAGCGGGAAATCCCTCAGGCCAGCGGTTTCGTCCACGATCCTGCTCACCGGTTCAACGCCGCCATCGACGCCTCCGGATAGCGCGTTCCCGCCGCGGCACCCGCCGGCATGGCGGCCTCGATGCGGCGAAGGTCATCCGGCGTCAGCACCACGTCGAGCGAGGCGATGTTCTCCCGCAGGGTGGGCACGCGCCTGGTGCCGGGGATCGGCACCACGTCGTCGCCGTGGTTGTTGCCCTGGGCCAGCACCCAGGCGAGAGCCAGCTGCGACGGCGTGCAGCCCTTGTCGCGAGCGATCTCGCCGATCCGCCTGACCAGATCGAGGTTCTTGGCGAAGTTCCCGCCCTGGAACCGCGGCGCCTTGCGGCGGAAATCGTCGGGGGCGAAGTCGTCGATGCTGGTGTACTGCCCGGTGAGGAAGCCGCGGCCGAGCGGGCTGTAGGGCACGAAGCCGATGCCGAGCTCTCTCAGGGTCGGCAGGATCTCGGGCTCCGGCTCGCGGCTCCACAGCGAATACTCGGTCTGCAGGGCGGCAATCGGATGCACCGCGTGGGCGCGGCGGATCGTCGCGGGTGCGGCTTCCGACAGCCCGAGATGGCGCACCTTGCCCTGCGCCACCAGGGTCGCCATCGCGCCCACCGTGTCCTCGATCGGCGTGTTCGCATCGACCCGGTGCTGGTAGTACAGGTCGATGGTGTCGATCCCCAGCCGCTTCAGGCTCGCCTCGCAGGCGGCGATCACGTAGTCCGGCCGGCCGTCGATCCCCTTGAACTCGCCGTTCGGGCCGCGAACGTTGCCGAACTTGGTGGCGATCACCAGGCCGTCGCGCCGCCCCTTGATCGCGCGACCGATCAGCTCCTCGTTGTGGCCGCTGCCGTACATGTCGGCGGTGTCGAAGAAGGTGACGCCGTCGTCGATCGCTGCGTGCAGCGTCAGGGTCGCGCCTGCCTCGTCGCGGTCGCCGTAGAATTCCGACATGCCCATGCAGCCGAGCCCGAGTGCGGACACGGTGAGGCCGTCGCGGCCGAGCCGACGGGTCTTCATGATCCTGTCTCCTCGTGTGTCGCGACGAACGCCTGCTCGATCCGCGCTGCGACGATGAAGTCGTTGCGGTGCAGCCCGTTGATCGCATGGGTGCGCAGGTCGACCTCGACATAGCCCCAGCCGAGCCGCAGGTCGGGATGGTGGTTCTGGCTTTCCGCGATGGAGGCGATGGTCGAGACGAACTCGAACGCCGATGCGAAGTCGCGGAACGCGTAGCGGCGGTAGATCACGCGTCCGTCCTCGCCCGGCATCCAGTGCGGCAGACCTGACAGCAGCGCTTCCACCTCGCCCGGCCGCAGTGGCACCGCGTCCGCACGGCAGGCGACGCAGGCGTCGGCCGCCAGGTCTTCCGCGGCCGTCACAGCTCGCCGCGCCTGGCCAACGCCTGGATGCGATCAGCGGTGCGCAGCGCCAGCGCCTGGATGGTCAGCGACGGGTTGACGCCGCCGGTGGTCGGGAACACCGACCCGTCGCAGATGAACAGGTTCGGGACGTCCCAGGACCGGCAGTCGGCGTTCACGACGCTGGAGCGCCGGTCGTCGCCCATGCGCGCGGTGCCCGCGAGGTGATTGGTGTCGTCCGGCTGCCGCCACACGTTCCTGGCACCCGATGCCTCGAGCTGCCGCCCCATGAAGTCCAGGGAGTGCTCGATCATCGCCTTGTCGTTGTCGCACCAGGTGTAGGTGACGCGCGCCACCTTCAGTCCGTACTGGTCCTCCTCGTCGGCAAGCGTCACGGTGTTGCGCTCCTGCGGCATCATCTCGCCGACCATCTTGAGCCCGACCATGTGGTTGTACTTGGTCATTTCGTCCTGCAAGGCCTTGCCCCACAGGCCGCGCGCGCCGGTGTTCACCGAGGCCCATTCCACCGGCAGCGGCCCCTGGCTCATGTGGATGTAGCCGCCGTGGAAAGGCTTGTCGTCGTCGTAGTTCCAGTGCTCGGTGATGGCGAGCGAGGGCGGCCCCTTGTTCCAGCGCACCTCCTCGTCTATCTCGCCCCAGACCGCGACGTTGGACTGCGTCATGAGATACTTGCCCACCAAGCCGGAAGAGTTGGCGAGGCCGTGACGGTGCCGGTCGGTGGCGGAGTTCAGCAGCAGCCGTGGCGTCTCGATCGCGTAGCCGGCGACGATGACGTTGCGCGCACGCTGGAACCGCCAGGCGCCGTCGCGATGGTAGTGCAGGCCGGTCGCGCGCCCGCTGCGGTCGGTCTCGATCCGTCCCACCATGGCGAGGTCGCGTATCTCGGCGCCGGCCTTGATCGCACGCGGGATGAACGTCACCAGCATGCTCTGCTTGGCGTTGGTCGAGCAGCCGACGCGGCAGAACCCGCGATACACGCAGGGCGGCGACTTGCCGCGTGGCGCCGACACCGTCGCCAGCGGCGTCTCGGTCCACTTGATGCCGAGCTTCTCCGCACCCTTGGCCAGGGTGAGCGCCGCCGCGTTCAGGTCGTGCTGGCGGTACGGATAGCGCGGCCGGGACGGTCCCCAGGGATAGCTGAGCGGCCCGGATATCTTCAGCGCCTCCTCGGCTTCCGCGTAGTAGTGCCACATCTCGCGCCAGTCGACCGGCCAGTCGGCGCCGAAGCCCTGCAGGGTGCGCGACTTGAACGATTCCGGTCGCTGCCGCAGCGCCACCATGGCGTAGTGCACGGTGGAGCCGCCCACCGCCTTGCCGCTGTTGTTGCTGCCGAGCTTGAGCGGGTTCCCGCCATCGGTGACGCGGCGGTCGGTCCAGAACAGTTGGCTCTGCGCGGTCTCGTCGGAGGCGAAATCCTCCAGCGGGCGGAAGAACGGCCCGGCGTCGAACGCGACCACCGAGAACCCCATCTCCGCCAGACGTGCCGCCAGCGCGCCGCCGCCAGCGCCGGTGCCGACGATGGCGAAATCGACCGGCTCGTCCTCGCGGTATTCGCGCATGGAGAACCAGCCGCCCGGAACGTGCGGATCCGGCGCGCGGCCGTTCCTCGCGCGCGGGATGTGCATCGCCTCGAGGTCGAGCCCGGAGCGCAGCGGCTCGCGGTTGGTCAGGATCTCCTCAGACATTCCGGTTCTTCCTCGCCGCCTTGTCCGCCTCGCCAGGCTTGGCCTCAGCCGCCTCCCACGGGTCGCGCATGCCGAAGCCCATCCGCACGTAGCCGCGTGGGCTGGCCGGGCCGCCATAGCCGATCCGGCTCCAGGCGGTCGGGTGGGCATAGTACGCCGCCACGATGTCGACCAGGATGTGCTGCTTGAAGAACAGGTCCGGCGCCATGTCGCCCCAGGCCGGGTCCTTCAACTCGCCCTTCTGCATCCGGGTCAGCAGCGCGTCGCGCCGGGACCCGTCCACGCCGAGGAACGGTGCGCCGAACGCCCGGTCCGACTCCGCATCCAGCGCCGCGATCGCCCTGTGCCAGGCTTCGGTCGCCGGCGGCATGCCGACGTAGCGATAGCCGAGGTTGAGGTCGAGGGTCAGTTCCTGGTCGACATAGGCGGCCAGCGGCACGTAGTCCGACCCCTGCTCCTGCGGCACCACGCGGTCGCAGATCGCCTGCAGCGTGGCGAACTCGGCCTCCGTCAGCGTGTGCGGGTCGCGGTCCACTGACAGGCGACGGTCGATCACCTTGCGGGTCGCGTCGTTCCAGGACACGGTGTTGCGCTTGCGCAGCACGTCGTAGCCAGGGTAGCGGGGCAGCCCCTCAGTCATCGCGTCGCTCCAGCAGGTCGAGGGCGGCCAGGCCGGCCAGGGCGAGGCCGGTGAAGGCAGGCGGCGTCGGCACCGGCGGCCCGTCGAGCAGGTTCTGCGTCCAGTTCCGCCATCCACCCATCATCCGCGCGACACCGCGCATGTGGAAGCCGGTGCCGGCCAAGCCGGCCAGCGCCGTCGCGATCATCCCGGCCCTGGCGGCGCTGCGGCGGGCCTGACCGCCACGCAGGGCGGCGTCGGCCAGCAACGCGCCGGAAGCAGGCGGGATCGTGATCGGCGTGTACATGAACGGGTTCTGGAAGTTGCCGCGGAAATGCAGCAGCCACGCCTCGCCGGTGGTGCCGGCGAGGCCGAGAGCAGTGAACAGGGACAACGCCTTGCCGGCATCCAGGCCGTATAGCGTCGGAGTTGCGCCGGTTGCCGTCTTGCGCAGGCGCTCGGACATGTTGCCGAGCACGCCGCTGATCGCGATCGCCATCGGCGCGCCGATCGGCGCCCGGTAGAAGAAGTTGAGCCAGCTGTAGCCGCCCTGCCGCGAGCCGACGTTGTAGACGTGGAACGCGGTCCCGATCAGGCCGGTCACCGCCGTCAGCCCGAACACCACATCGCGCGCCGCGTGCGCGCCGGGGCGGTCGTCCGCGGTGCCGTGCACGCTGGCGACGAGCGCCAGGGCGGACACCACCAGCGGCGTGAACATCGCCCTGTTGCGGAAGCTGCCGCGGTAGTGCTCGAGCGCGCTGTCGGTCAGCACCGAGAAGGCGAGAACGCCCGAGGCCTGGTTCAGCTTCTGCGCGGAACCCACGATCACCGGCTTCGAGACCGGCGGTCCCGTCGGCACCAAGACGGCCGGCACGGGCGGCGCCCTCCGCAGCGCCGCGGCCTGCCGCGACAGCGCCGACAGGACCTGGCGCGCCTGCACGTCGCGTCCGCTGCGCCGGGGCATGAGGAGATCAGGCAGGAAGGTCATTCGGCGCAATCCCGTTGGTGTCGATGGCCGTCATGCGGCAAAGCGTTCGGCGTCCTGGCGTTTCAGCGTGATCCCGATCCCGGGACGCGACAGGTCCGGCCGGATCGCGCCGTCTCTCGGAACCGGAGCCCCGTCGAACAGCATGTGCTCGATCCGGGCATGGTCGTGGAACCATTCCAGATGGCGCAGCCGCGGCACGGCGCAGGCGACATGCAGATGCGCTGACGGCCCGCAATGGCCGGACAGGTCGCGATGGTGCGCGTCCGCCAGGGCGCCGGCCTGCAGGAAGCCGGTCACGCCGCCGCACCGCGTGACGTCCGCCTGCAGCACGTCGACCGCGCCGGCTTCGAGCCACCTGCGGAAATCGTCGGCGTTGTAACCGTACTCACCGGCTGCGACCTCGACCCGCGCCGGCACCCGATCGCGCACGAAGGCGAGACCGGACACATCGTCCGAGGAGACCGGCTCCTCGAACCAGGCCACCTGCTGGTCCTCGAAGGTTTCCGCCATCAGGATCGCCTGCTTCGGGTGGTAGGCGCCGTTGGCGTCGACGAACAGCACCGCGTCCCCGATCGCCGCCCTGGCCGCCGCGACGCGGGCAGCATCGCGCTCCGGTTCCGAGCCGATCTTCATCTTGACCCAGCGGCATCCCTCCCGTTCCACCCAGCCGGCAAGCTGGCGCTGCAGCGTGGCGTCGTCATAGCTGGTGAAGCCGCCGCTGCCGTAGATCGGCACCACGTCGCGCGCGCGTCCGAGCAGGGTGGCCAGCGGCAGGTCGAGCAGCCTGCCCTTCAGGTCCCACAGCGCGAGGTCGACCGCCGAGATCGCGGTCGCCGCGATACCGGACCGTCCCATGTTGCGTACCGCGCCCTGCATGACCCGCCACGCCGTCGGCACGTCCATGGCATCGCCCCCGTGCAACACCTCGGCGAGCCTGCCGGCGACCAGCGAGGCGGCGTTGCCGGCCCCATAGGTGTAGCCGAACCCGGTCCGGCCGCCTGCCTCGACCTCGACCGTCACCAGGGTGGTGGAGGTCCAGGCGATGGTGCCATCGGCTTCGGGCGCCTCGGTGGGGACCGTGTAGGCCCGTGCGCGGACGGCGCCGATCGGAGTGTCGCGTGCCATCAGGTCGTCCTGCCGGCCATGGAACTTCCTCCGGAACGCGGCGCGATCCGGCTTTGTTGCAGCGACTCAGGCAACGGGCCGGCCGTTTCAGCCACCGCCGCCGTCCTGGAGCAGTTCCAGCTCCAGCCAGCGTTCCTCTGCCGCCGCCAGCGTCGCTTCCGCTGTCGCTAGGGCGTCGGTCGACCGGGTGAACCGGGCCGGGTCGCGCCCGTAGAGGGTGCCGTCGCCCAGCACCTCGCGCAGGTGCCGGATCTCCGCTTCCAGTGCCGCGATCCGGCCCGGCAGCTGCCCCAGCGCGTGCTTGTCCTTGAACGAAAGCTTGCGCGATGCCGGCCTCGCGGACCGGCCGGATGCGGCTGCGTCCCGTCTGGCCGGGGCAGCGTTGTCCGCCGACTCGCCGGCTACGCCGCCACCTTGCGCGAGCATGTCGCTGTAGCCGCCGGCGTACTCGACCCATCGCCCGTCGCCCGCCGCGGCGACCACCGCGGTCGCCACCCGGTCGAGGAAGTCGCGGTCGTGGCTGACCAGAAGCACCGTGCCCGGGTAGGCCGACAGCATCTCCTGCAGCAGGTCCAAAGTTTCCAGGTCGAGGTCGTTGGTCGGCTCGTCCAGCACCAGCAGGTTGGACGGGCGCGCCAGGGCGCAGGCCAGCATCAGCCGTCCGCGCTCGCCGCCGGACAGCACGCCGACGCGGGTGCGCGCCTGCTCCGGCCGGAACAGGAAATCCTTCATGTAGCCGATCACGTGGCGCTTCTCGGTGCCGACCTGCACCTGGTCGCCGGCGCCGCCGGTCAGCGTCGCGGACAGCGTGGCATCGGGATCCAGGCTGCGCCGCTGCTGGTCCAGCGTCACCACAGACAAGGCGCTGCCGAGCTTGATCCGGCCCCCGTCGGGCGTGTCGAGCCCGGTCAGCAGCCGCAGCAGGGTGGTCTTGCCGGCCCCGTTGGCGCCGACGATGCCGAGACGGTCACCGCGCAGCACGCGCAGGTCGAGGTCGCGCACGATCGCGCGGCCGTCGAACGACCGGGACACCCCCTCCGCGACAGCCACCAGCTTGCCGGACAGTCCGGTGCCGCTCGCCTCGAGCTTCAACCCCTGTGGGTTGTGCACCGCCTCCCGCCTGGCTTGGCGCAGCGCCGCCAGCTCGCCGACCCGTCGCACGTTGCGCTTGCGCCGCGCGGTGACGCCGTAGCGCATCCAGTCCTCTTCCCGCGCGATCTGCCGGTCGAGCTTGTGCGCGTCGCGCTCTTCCTGCTCCAGCACCTCCTCGCGCCAGCCCTCGAACCGGGCGAAGCCTTGGTCGAGCCGCCTCGTGCTGCCGCGGTCCAGCCACACCACGCTGCGCGACAGCGTCTGCAGCAGCCGCCGGTCGTGGCTGATCATCACCATGGCGGCGGAGGATGACAGCAGTTCCCGTTCCAGCCATTCGATGGTCGGCATGTCGAGGTGGTTGGTCGGCTCGTCCAGCAGCAGCAGGTCGGGGGAGGGCGCCAGCGCACGCGCCAGCGCCGCGCGTCGCGCCTCGCCGCCGGACAGGCGGGAGGGTTCCTCCGTCCCGTCCAGGCCAAGCTCGCTCAGCAGCGCGCCCGCGCGATGCCCGGGATCGTTCGGACCGAGCCCGGCCCGCACGTAGTCGAGGGTGGTGCCGTGGCCCGACAGGTCGGGTTCCTGCGGCAGGGTGCGCAGGGTGGTGCCCGGCTGCAGGAAGCGGGTGCCGGAATCCGGCAGCAGCTCGCCGGCGGCGATCCGCAGCAGGGTCGACTTGCCGGAGCCGTTGCGGCCGACCAGGCACAGCCGTTCGCCAGGCGACACCCCGAACCCGGCGCCATCCAGCAGCGGCGCGCCGCCCAGGGTCAGCCGGATGTCCTGAAGCAGAAGCAGGGGAGGCGCCATGGGCCGGTTCTGGCCGATGACGACCGCCCGCGCAACACGAGGACGGCGGGCGGCTACTTCCTCGCGGTCTGGTGTTCCGCCTGCTGGCGGAACAGCCGGTCGGCGACCTGCTTCTGCTGGTCTGACAGCGCGGCATAGAGTGTCCCGAACGCGTCGGACAGCTTCTGCGTGTTGTCGGCGTAGGAGCGCGCGACCGTGGCGTAGGACTTCATGTTGTCGACCGCGTTCATGGTCGCCGCACTCGCGGCGCGGGAGCGGAACAGCGCGTCGGTGGCGGCCGCGTTGTCGCGCATCGCCTGCGCGAAGCCGGTCCACTGCGCCATCTGCGGCGGCGCGATCTGCAGCGCTGCCTGCAGCGTCTGGATCCGCTGCTCGGCCGCCTGCTGCTCGGTCTGCTCCGGCGTGGCCGTGGCGGACACAGCGGCGGGCGCTGCCAACGGCGAGACGGCCAGCGCGAGGGCCAGGATCATCGTGTGCTTCATCGTGTTCTCTCCCATCCGGTGCGGTTCAGCGCCGACCGCGACCGCCGCCATGTCCGCCCCAGCCGCCATGCCTGCCGCCACCGAGCCCGCCGCCTTGCCGACCGCCCCGCCAGCCATACCCGCCGCGCGCACCGGCCCACGAACCCGGCCGCCATCCGCCCTCGTGCCAGCCGCCGTAGCGGTGCCACCCGCTCCGTGCGCCGATCAGCGCGCCGACGGCCCCGCCGGCGATGGCAGCGCCGACGACCGGGCGGATGTCGTCGCGTCGCTCGTAGCCATAACCGGATCCGCCGTTCCAGATCCTCCAGCCGCCGCCGCGCCAGCCGCGGTCCCAGCCGCCGATCCCGGCGACGGCGAGGGACGGGGTGAAGGCGAGCAGGGGTGGCCCGATCGCCAGCGGGTAGATCTGCGGCGCGAAGACGATCGGCGGCGGTTCTGCCGCGATCAGCATCGGCGGCGGCGGCAGGACCAGGACGGGCGGCGGAACCGCGGCGTAGAACAGCTGCTCGGGCGGAAGCGCCGGAGGCGCCGGCACCGGGGCGGCCACCGGAGCGTCGAAAGCCGCCGGCACGCCCAGCACGACCGGCGGCGGCGCGACGTAGAGCGGCGGCGGCGCGTAGACGATGTAGGGCGTGGCGAACAGCAGGGCCGGGCCGCCGACGAGCTCGGCGCCGTTCCAGATCCAGTCGGGCTGGCTCCAGCCATAGCCCGGCTGCCACCAGCCGCCGTCCTCATACCAGCCACCACCGCGCTCCCACCGCGCCGCCAGTCCGGCTCCCAGCAGGGCGCCGGCGCCGAGGCCGATGGCCAGAGCGCGACCGTGTCCATCGTGCCAGCCGCGCTCGCGGAACCCGTAGCGCCGGCCCGCGAGGCCACCGTATCGCCCGGCAAGGTGTTGCGCACCACCACGGCCAGTGAAGCCGCCGCGCGGACCAAAGTCCCGCCCACCGCCAAACCCGCCCGGTCCGCGACCGGTGAACCCGCCAGGCCGCCCGCCAAATGCGCCATGATAGGCGCCGTAGCCGGCGGACCCCCTGCCGAACCCGCCGGAGTGGCCGCCGAACCCGCCGTGACCTTGCGCCGCCACCGGGCCGGATCCAGCCACCGCCGTCATCAGGGAAAGGCCGAACGCCAGAAGCAGGCGCCCAGGGCGCCCTGCGGCCGGTTGCAGTCCATCTCGTGTCGGCAGCGCCATCGACATGCCCTTCCCGCCCGGCGTCCCAAATAGGCCAATGGCCGTGTGGCGTCAGTGCGGCGGAATTGCGACGGCCCGTCACGCGGCGCCGGTTCATGGAAAAGGCCGCGCCGGTTGCCCGGCGCGGCCTTTCGACGAGCGTCTTGCTCAGTTGACTGAGCGTGGGCCTGGCTGCGTGGACACGATGCGTATGTCGTTGCCGGTTCCGGTGCGGCGTTCCATCGGCACCTCGTTGATCCGCTGCGGCCGCGCCGGACGGGGCACCTCGCCGCCCGCACGCGATAGCGCCGACACGAAGGACCGTCCCCACCCGAGAGCGGACGCGTCCTTGATCGCCTCCCAGCACGCCTTCCAGCGATCCTGCCGCTCCGGCCGGCTCATGCGCAGCGCGAGGTCAAGCGCGTCGGCGATCTCGTCCGGATCCACCGGGTTGACCAGGATGGCCGCACCCAGCTGGCGCGCAGCACCGGCGAACTTCGACAGTACCAGCACGCCGGGATCGTCCGGATCCTGCGCCGCGACGTACTCCTTCGCGACCAGGTTCATGCCGTCACGCAACGGTGTCACCAGACCGATCCGGGCTTCGCGCATGAAGCCGGCGATGGCGTCCCGCGGCACGCCGCGGCTGATCAGGCGCAGCGGCACCCAGTCCGACTCGCCGAGCCGGGCGTTGATCGCCCCGGCAGCGCCCTCCAGATCGTCACGCAGGGTCTGGTAGGCGTCCACATCCTGACGGCTGGCGGCTGCGATCTGCAGGAAGGTCGTCTGCCGCGTCCACTCGTGCCGGCTCTCGATCAGCCGGCGATAGCCGGCCAGGCGATGGCGCAGGCCCTTGGTCGGATCCATGCGGTCCACGCCGAGAATCAGGCTCTGGCCGTCGAGGCTGCGACGCAGGCGCTCCGTCTCGGCCGAACCGTGCGCCTCGGCCGCCATCTCGGCAAAATCGCCCGGATCGATCTCGACCGGGAAGGCGCCGACCCGGATCTGCCGGTTGCCGAGCTGAAGCCCGCCGCCTGCGAGGCGTGCTGCACCGGCGATTCGTTGCGCGGAGGCGGAGAAGTTCTCCGCGTCGTTGGCGGTCTGGAAGCCGAGCAGGTCGGCGGACAGCAGGTCGCGTATGAACAGGGCAGCGTCCGGCACGCTGGAGATCATGTCGGGGCTTGGGAACGGCGTATGCAGGAAGAAGCCGATCGGGCAGGACACGTTGCGTGCGCGCAGCGCCGCCGCCATCGCCAGCAGGTGGTAGTCGTGGATCCAGATGGTGTCGCTCGGCCGCAGCAGGGGCAGCAACACGTCGGTCAGGCGCGCGTTCACCGCCCGGTAGCCCTGCAGGCTGCGTCGGTCGAAGTTCATCTGCTCGGGCAGCGAATGCATCAGCGGCCACAGCGTGCCGTTGGAGAAGTTGTTGTAATACAGCTCATGTTCGGATGGCGTCAGGTCGACGGTGGCATATTCGACCGACCCGTGCTGCACCATCTCCGGGACTTGGCATCCCTTGCCTTCCGAGGTCCGGCCACTCCAGCCGAACCAGAGACCGCCCTGCCGTTCCATCAGGTCGTTGAGCGCTACCGCCAGACCACCTGCCTTGGCGTCGCCGGTCGGTATCGACACCCTGTTGGACACGACGACCAGTCTGCTCATGGCACTCTCCCCGTGTCGGGCCACCGGTCGCCGGAGCCAAGCGGGAGGCCGCTCGACCGCCCGGACAGTGGAGACGACCGTCGCGACGGCATCTTAACGCGACATCAAGCGCCACCACGGGACCAAGTTGCACCCATCACGACAAAAGCTCCAGCCCGCCTGTCAACCCTGCCGCTGCTGTTCCAGGCGGCGCAGCCGGAGCGTGGCCCGCTCGCCTGACAGCACCGTGCCGGTCGGGTCGTGCAGGCGCCGGCGCCAGTTCGGATGCTCGTCCACCGTGCCCGGAACGTTGGGTTGTTCCTCCAGGCCGAGCACGTCCTCGGTCGGCACCATGGCCAGCTCGCAGGCCGAACCGCCCACCTGGGCCACCGCGGCATCCACCACCGGCATCGCGTCCCACACCGCCGGCACCGGACCCGAGGCCGCGCCGCTCTCCCGCATCGCCGTCCAGAGCCTGTCGCGGTCGGTCGCCCGCTCGGCCAGCTCGCGCTGCTCGTCCGCTTCCGACCCGCCAAGGGCCCGGCGGGTGCCGATGTCGTGCCCCTTCCACCAGCCGGCCACGGTCGGCAGGTCGTGCGTGCTGGTCATCGCGCTGGCGTGCCTCGCCCAGCGGGAGGGCGGGGTGAACCCGCTCTCGTCCCGCTCGAACCAAAGCACCCGCATGCCGTCGATGCCCGCCTGCTGCAGACGGTCCCGGAAGCCGGCCGGAACGGTGCCCAGATCCTCGCCGAGCACGATGGCCCGGTTGCGGACCGACTCCAGGCGGGTGAGACGGATCAGGTCGGTTTCGGGGAGCTGCAGGTAGGCACCGTCCGCGGCGCTGCGACCCTCCGGGATCACCCAGAGCCGGGTCAGGCCCATGGCGTGATCGATCCGGACCCCCCCGGCATGGCGCATCGCGCCCCTCAGCATCTCGACGAAGGCGCGGAAGCCGTTCGCCCGCAGGCCGCGGCCGGAAAAGGCGGTGATGCCCCAGTTCTGCCCGGCCCGCTGCAGCAGGTCCGGCGGCGCGCCGACCGTCAGCCCGATCAGGGTCTCCTGCTTGCGGCTCCAGGAATGGCTGCCGCCGGAATCGGTGCCGACCGCGAGGTCGGACACCAGGCCGATCGCCATCCCGGCATCGGTGGCCGCCTTCTGCGCAGCGCCCAGCTCCGCGTCGGCGCGATACTGCAGCCAGGCATGGAAGGTGATCTCGTCGGGATTGGCAGCGGCGAACGCAGCGGAACCGGAGGCGTGCGGATCGCGGAACCGTTCCGGCCAGTCCTTCCAGTGCCAGGCGCCCTCCTCCTCGCGCCACAGATGCGCGTGCAGCGCCTCGAACAGCGCGTGCGACTCCAGCTTGTCGCCCTGGGCCGCGCGCCAGGCGGCGAACCTCCCATCCGCCGCGCCTGAGTCGAAGGTGCGGCGCAGTCGGCGCAGCCGGTCCCGACCCACCGCCGGCCAGTCCACCAGATCGAGCGTCTCCAGCCGGGCCGCTTCCTGGCCGGGGTCGTCGGCGGCGATGTGCAGCACGTTGAGCATGATCCGGCTGGACGGCGCATACGGGCTGAACCGGTCCGGATCGGCGGAGAACTGGGCGTGCACCGGGCTGATCGATACCGCCGAGGCGCCATGCGCGGCCGCCTCCTGCACGAACTCGGCCAGGGCAGCGAAGTCCCCGACGCCGCCGTCGCCCCGACGGCGCAGCGCGTAGAGCTGCTGCGCCAGGCCCCAGCTTCGCCGCGCGTGCCCGGGCTCCGGTACCGCAAAGGCGTCGGCGATCCCGAAGCAGCGCGGCGGAGCTACCGCAACGCTCGTCTCCCGCCCATCGATCTCAAGGCGGTAGTAGCCGGGCTCGGCGGGCAGGATCACGCAGGCCTGCCCGTTCCGCGCCGTGGCGGTTCCGGACGAGGCCGTCCCGTTCTCGTCCTCCATCCGCCAGGCACCGGGACGGACGGGAAGAACCAGCTCGGCGCCCGCATCGCCGGTCACGCGCGGCGCCAGCGCCGCATCCTCGCGCTCCAGCGTGGCGATCAGTTCGCGCGCGTCGCCGTCCGACCCGGCATCCAGCCCGAGTGCTGCGAGCACCGCCGTCAGGTTGTCCGGCGCGACCGCATGCATCTTGCCGAACGCGTCCTCCCACCGGGTCGAGAGTCCGGCCCGCTCCGCAAGGGTCCCCAGCAGCCGATCATCGACGCTCATGTCTTCGGCACCAGGATCAGGGTGGACAACGGCGGAAGCGTCAGCGTCAGCGAGGCCGGCTGATCGTGCATCGGCAGGTCGGTGGCGATCACCGAACCGTGGTTGCCGACGTTGGAACCGCCATAGCGGGCGGAGTCGCTGTTCAGCAGCTCCTCCCACTCGCCGGCCTGGCTGACGCCGATGGCATAGCCCTGCCGCGCCATCGGCGTGAAGTTGCACACCACCAGCGCCGGCCGCTGGCCCCAGTGGCCGTAACGCAGCCAGGCGAACACGCTCTGGTCGGCGTCGTGCAGCACCACCCAGCGGAAGCCGTCCGGCTCGGCGTCCCTGGCATGCAGCGCCGGCTCGCTGCGATACACCGCATTCAGATCGTGCAGCAGCAGCTGTACGCCTCGGTTGCGCGGATCATCGAGCAGCCACCAGTCCAGCCCGGTGTCGTGGTTCCATTCCCGCCGTTGCGCGATCTCGCTGCCCATGAACAGCAGCTTCTTGCCGGGATGGGTCCACATGAAGC
>CAXTVX010000065.1:0-19172 GCA_964247755.1 uncultured Acetobacteraceae bacterium
AGCTCAACAAGATGCAGCTGGAGAACCTGGCCAAGGCCGGCGCCTTCGACAGCGTCGAGCCGAACCGCGCCCGCGTGTTCGCCGTCGCCGAGACGCTGCTGCGACGCGCCCAGGCCCAGGCCGAGGAGATCGCCAGCGGCCAGATCGGCCTGTTCGGCGGCGTCGCGGCGCGCCCGGAAACCCTGCGCCTGCCCGACATCCCCGACTGGCCTGGTCTTGAGCGCCTCGGCCTGGAAGCCGACGCGATCGGCTTCCACCTGACCGGTCACCCGCTCGACGCCTACGCGCCGCTGCTGCGTCGCCTCGGCGCCGTGCAGGCCAACCGCCTGGAGACCGCAGCCCAGGCAGGGCAGGGGCGTGTGCGCATCGCCGGCTGCATCATCGACCGCAAGGAGCGCCCCACCCGCACCGGCACCAAGATGGCCTGGGTGCGCCTGTCGGACTCCACCGGCTCCTGCGAGGTGACCTTCTTCAGCGAGGCCCTGTCCCGCGCCCGCGACGTGCTGGTCGCCGGCCAGGCGGTGCTGGTCACCGCCGAGCTGCGTATGGAAGGCGAGATGCTGCGCGTCACCGCGCAGGACGCGGTATCCCTGGACAAGGCTGCCGCCGAGGACCGCGGCGAAATCCGCATCTGGATCGACCGTCCCGCCGCGATCGACACCATCCGCGGCCTGCTCGGCCGTGAGAAGGGCGGCCGCGGCCGCGTGGTCCTGCTTCCCTGCCTGGACGACACCCAGGATGTCGAGGTGACCCTTCCCGAGCCCTACATGGTCACGCCGCGGCTGACGCAGGCGCTGAAGGGCGTGCCGGGCGTGACGCGGGTGGCCGAGCAGTAGGGCGCGACCCGACCGCCGGCCGACGGAAGAAGCCACCCACCGGGGCGCGCAGGATCGGATCCGGGCCCTCGCCTCGGACCAACCGGATCAACGCGTCGTCGTCCCGCGTGTGACGCAGCCGGTCCTGCTTGACCGCATCCCGGCACTCTGCCGCAGGCAGAGCGGCTCCGGCGCGACGGAGGCAGTGTCACGCCGGTGCCGCCATCGCGGATCGCTCGCCGATCAGGCGGCGGCGAAGCGCCCGGTTGGCCGGCTCGGCGACCAGCCGCGCGATCAGGCTCGCCACCACCGCCGACGACAACAGGAACACCAGCAGCCAGACCGGCTTGATCCCGGCCGCGATCTGCGCCGGCGGCAGCACCACCCGCATCGCTGCGAGCACCGGCAGGTGGAACAGGTAGAGCTCGTAGCTGTGCCGGCCGAGCCAGCCGAATCCGGCACCGACCCGTCCGGGCCGGGAGGATGGCCCTGCCGCGCTCGCGAGCAGCAGTGCCGCGGTGCCGAGCGCCATCGCCGTCACCCCCCACACCCCGGTGTCGACGATCGAGCGGACGAGATAGAGCCCTGCCATCAACGGGATCGCCACCAGCAGCCAGCGTGCCTGCCGCCACGACAGCGACAGCCGGCGCGACAGCAGGGCGGTGCAGCAGCCGATGGCGATGCCGTCGAAGCAGGCGAGATAGGCGTAAAGGAACCCGGCCTCGTCATCCTGGTGCATGAAGCGCCAGACCGGCCCGACCGCGATCACCAGCAGCCAGAACCCGACCAGCAGGACAGGGCGACGCAGCATCCGGCACAGCAGCGGAAAGGCGAGATAGAACACCTCCTCCACCGACAGCGACCACAGCACGCACAGGCAATAGTTGAACCAGCCGGCACGTTCCGTCAGCACATTCATCCGGAAGCTCAGCGCCGCCAGGTCCGCCTGCAGGAACGACACCGGCGGCCCCGCCTCGGACTGGTTGGCGAAGATCGGCAGCCCGGTCAGGCCGAGCGCGTCCACCAGCGCCAGCAGGAGCAGCAGACACGGCCCGATCCGGGCGATCCGCAGCCGGTAGAACGTGCCCGGCCGTATCTCCTGCAGCCTGCCCCAGCGGCGCAGGGCGTTGGAGGTGATCAGGAACCCCGACACCGCGAAGAACATCGTCACGCCATAGTTGCCGTTGCGGCACACCGCCCGCACCAGCCACGGCGACAGCGCCTGCCCCAGCGTCGAATGCGGCAGGTCGTAGGCGATGTTGAAGTGGTGCAGCAGCACCAGCAGGATCGCCGCCGAGCGCAGCAGGTCCACGCCATTGTTCCGCACGCCGACGCTCATCCCGGGCCCTCCTGCCAGCACATCCTGCTTGCACAATTTCCCGCTTCCGCCCATATCCCGCGCGCCGGCGCCACCGTTTAGGCAGGGGCCGGTAATTCGCACGCGGGGCTCGATCTCTGGTGTCCGGTTCTCCGGACGCAGCGCCCGCGGAGGCTCAACCAGCAGACACGAGGGAGCACGCCGATGGCGATGCCCGATTTCACCCTGCGCCAGCTTCTCGAAGCCGGCGTCCATTTCGGCCACCACACCAGGCGCTGGAACCCGCGCATGGCGCCCTACCTGTTCGGCATCCGCAACCAGGTCCACATCATCGACCTGCAGCAGACCGTGCCGATGCTCGACCGCGCCCTCAAGGCGGTGCGCGACACCGTCGCCGGCGGCGGCCGCGTGCTGTTCGTCGGCACCAAGCGCGCAGCCGCCGAGCACGTCGCCGAGGCCGCCGCCCGCTGCGGCCAGTACTACGTCAACCACCGCTGGCTCGGCGGCATGCTGACCAACTGGAAGACCATCACCGGCTCGATCAAGCGCCTGCGCCAGATCGACGAGATGCTCGCCGGCGACACGCAGGGGTTGACCAAGAAGGAGATCCTGGAGATCACCCGCGACCGCGAGAAGCTGGAGCGCTCGCTCGGCGGCATCAAGGAGATGGGCGGCCTGCCCGACATCCTGTTCATCATCGACACCAACAAGGAGAAGCTGGCGGTCGAGGAAGCGGCGAAGCTCGGCATCCCGGTGATCGCCGTGCTCGACAGCAACTCCGACCCGGTCGGCGTCACCTTCCCGATCCCGGGCAACGACGACGCGATCCGCGCCATCACCCTGTACTGCGACCTGATCTCGTCCGCGGTGCTGGACGGCATCTCCGCCGAGCTCGGTGCGTCCGGCCAGGACTACGGCGCCGCCGAGGAGCTTCCCGTCGAGCTGGTGCCCGAGCTATCGGCCTCCGAGCCGGCGCCGGCCTCCGCCGCGGAGTAGACCCGCATGCCGTCGCAGGGCAGGAGCCCGCGACGGCATCTACACCGACCTGGATGAACGAAACGGCGCCCCGTCCCCGGAGGGATGGGCGCCGGCACGGCTGATGGAGCGAACGAGATGGCGGAAGTCACGGCTGCCCTGGTGAAGGACCTGCGCGAGAAGACCGGCGCCGGCATGATGGACTGCAAGAAGGCGCTGGGCGAGACCGGCGGCGACGTCGAGCAGGCGATCGACTGGCTGCGCAAGAAGGGCCTTGCTGCCGCCGCCAAGAAGTCCGGCCGCGTCGCCGCCGAGGGCCTGGTCGCCGTGGCTTCCGCGCCGCGCGTCGCCGCCATGGTCGAGGTCAACGCCGAGACCGATTTCGTCGCCCGCAACGAGAGCTTCCAGGGCTTCTGCGAGACCGTCGCCCGCCTGGCACTCACCGTCGGCGAGGACATCGAGGCCCTCAAGGCCGCCGACTATCCGGGCGCCGACCGCACCGTCGCCGAGCAGCTCACCCACCTGATCGCCACGGTCGGCGAGAACATGACCCTGCGCCGCGCCCGCGTGCTGCGCGTCCCCTCCGGCGTGGTCGCGACCTACGTCCACTCCGCCCTGCGCCCCGGCATCGGCAAGATCGGCGTGCTTGCCGCGATCGAGGCGCCGTCCGAGAGCGACGCGCTGGAACTGCTCGGTCGCCAGGTCGGCATGCACGTCGCCGCTACCCGCCCCGCCGCCCTCGACGTCGACGCGGTCGACCCGTCCGCGCTGGAGCGCGAGCGCGCCGTGCTGGTCGAGCAGGCCCGCGCGTCCGGCAAGCCCGAAGCGATCATCGAGAAGATGGTCGACGGCCGGGTGCGCAAGTACTACGAGGAAGTGGTGCTGCTGGAGCAGGTCTGGGTGCATGACGGTGAGAGCCGCGTGAAGGCGGTGGTGCAGAAGGCCGGCGGCAAGCTGGTCGGCTTCGACCGCTATCAGCTCGGCGAGGGCATCGAGAAGGAGGCCACCGACTTCGCCGCCGAGGTCGCCGCCGTCTCCGGCGTTCCCCGTCCCGCCGCCGAGGTCCCGGTCGCCGACACCCCCGGAGCCTGACACCACCGGAGCCTCCGATGGAATGGGAGGCTCCCGCGATCGTGCTGTCCGCATCGTCCTACGGCGAGGGCGGCGCGGTCGCGCACGTGCTGACCGAGCATCACGGCGCCCATCGCGGCCTGGTACGCGGCGGCAGCGCGCGCGCCAACATCGCCGCCTGGCAGGCCGGCAACCTCCTCACCGCGCACTGGTCGGCACGCCTGCCCGAGCAGCTCGGCACGCTCAAGGCCGAGCTGGTACATCCGTCCGCCGCCCGGCTGATGCAGTTCCCCTTGCCGCTCGCCCTGCTGAGCGCCGCCTGCGCCGTCGCCGACGGCGCCCTTCCGGAGCGCGAGCCGCACCCGCAGGCCTTCGACGGCCTGGTCCGGCTGCTGACCCTGCTGAGCCTCGATCCAGCCGAGGGCGCCAGGGCCGGCCCGGCGGCGTTGCTGCGCTGGGAAGCGCTGCTGCTGACCGACCTCGGCTATGGGCTCGACCTGTCCTGCTGCGCCTTGACCGGCTGCACCGACGATCTCGCCTTCGTGTCGCCACGCACCGGGCGCGCGGTCTCGGCCGACGCCGCCGGCGCCTGGCGCGACCGCCTGCTCCGCCTGCCGCCCCTGTTCCTCGATCCTGCCGACAACGGCACGCCGGAAGACTGGCATGACGGCCTGCGCCTGACCGGCCACTTCCTCGCCCGCGACCTGTTCGGCCAGCGCCACCGCCCGGTGCCCGCGGCCCGCGAGCGCCTGGCGGACAGCGTGGCCGCCCTGGCGCATCCGCCTGCCTGAGTCTAGCCGTCCAGGGCCCTCAGCGCGTCCCCGCCGGCCGCATGCAGCCCCCGGTAGCGCTCGATCCGACGGGCATACGCGTCCGCCAGCCCGGGGTCCGGACCGATCGTCTCCTCCCGTTCCGGCGGCGTGCACACCGCCTCCGGCGCCTCGCCGGTGACCGCCATCCGCGCGAGCCGGGCGGCGCCGAACGCCCCGCCATGCTCGCCCGCAGCCAGCCGGCGCAGCGGGATGCCGAGCGCCGACGCGATGATCGCGATCCAGGTCCGCGAGCGCGACCCCCCGCCGATCACGTCCGCCCCCTCGATCACCGTGCCCGACGCCGCCAGCGCGTCCAGGCAGTCCCGCATGGAGAACGCCACCCCTTCGAGCACCGCCTGCGTCAGCGCGGCCCGGTCGGTGTCGTAGGACAGCCCGGCGAACGCGCCGCGCAGGACGCCGTCATTGTGCGGCGTCCGCTCGCCGCCGAGATAGGGCAGGAACAGCGCCTCCGCTGGCCGTCGCGGCATGGCGAGCTCGCCCAGCAGCTCCGCCTCGCCGCGCCTGGCGATGCCGGCCCACCAGGCCAGCGACGCGGCCGCGGACAGCGTCACCCCCATCTGGTGCCAGGTCGACGGGATGGCGTGGCAGAACGCGTGCACCGCCGCCGCCGGATACGGCCGGAACCGGTCGGTGGTGGCGAACAGCACCCCCGAGGTGCCCAGCGACACGAACGCGTCGCCCGGCCGGATCGCCGACAGCCCGACCGCGCCGGCCGCGTTGTCCCCCGCACCCCCGGCCACCACCGGCGCCCGGTCCATGCCCCAGGATTGTGCCCACTCCGGACGCAGCACCCCTGCCGGCTCGCTGCCCTCGACCAGGCGCGGCATCGCCCCGCGTTCGAGCCCGGTCGCCGCCAGGGCCGCGTCGGACCAGCTCCGCGCCCCGACGTCGAGCCACAGCGTGCCGGACGCGTCCGACATCTCCTCGACCATCTCCCCGGTCAGCCGGTAGCGGATCCATGCCTTGGGCAGCAGCACGGTGCGCGTCGCCGCGAACACCGCCGGCTCGTGCTCCCTCACCCAGAGCAGCTTGGGCGCGGTGAAGCCCGGCATGGCGATGTTACCGGTCACCTGCCGCGACTCCGGGAACGCCCGCTCGAACGCTACGCACTCCGCGGTCGAGCGCACGTCGTTCCACAGGATCGCCGGACGCAGCACGGCGCCGGCGGCATCGAGCAGCACCGCCCCATGCATCTGCCCCGACAGCCCGATTCCCGACACCGCCGCGAGGGCCGCGCCATGCTCGCGCCTGAGCGCCGCCACCGCGTCAAGCGTCGCCTGCCACCAGGCCTCCGGGTCCTGCTCGCTGTGCCCCGGCGACGGCCGTTCGACCGACAGCCCGACCGACGCGCTGCCGACCACGCGCTGCGCCCCGTCGACCAGCAGCGCCTTGACCGCCGAGGTGCCGTAGTCGAGTCCCAGGAACATCACGAACCTGCCGGCATCAGGCGACCAGCTGGTGCCGGGCCAGCCTGGGCAGCGCCAGACCCGCGCTGTCGAACAGATGGCAGGCGGCGCCGTCCGCCGACACCCGGATCTGCTGGTGCGCCTCGATCGGCGACGTGCCCTCCACCTGCACGATCAGGTCCTCGCGCCCTTCCGCCCCGACATGCAGCAGGGTCAGGCCGCCGAGCCGCTCGACCAGCCGGACCTCGCCGGCGATCGGCCCGCCGGGATCGATCCGCATCGCTTCCGGCCGTATGCCGAGCCGCACCTGCGTGCCCGGCTGCAGCACGCCTGCGGCCACCTCCACCACCAGCTGCGAGCCCGACGGCAGCCGCACCTCGACGCCGTCGCTGTAGGCACCCGTCACCGTCGCGTCGAGGATGTTCATCCGCGGGCTGCCGATGAAGCCGGCCACGAAGATGTTGGCCGGGTTGTGGTACAGGTCCAGCGGCGAGCCGACCTGCTCCACCCGCCCCGCCTGCAGCACCACGATCTTGTCGGCCATGGTCATCGCTTCGACCTGGTCGTGGGTGACATAGATCATGGTGGTCGCCAGCTCCTCGTGCAGCCGCGCGATCTCGATGCGCGTCTGGCCGCGGAGTGCCGCGTCGAGGTTGGACAGCGGCTCGTCGAACAGGAACACCTTGGGCGCCCGAACGATGGCGCGCCCGATCGCCACCCGCTGCCGCTGCCCGCCGGACAGGTCCTTCGGTTTGCGGTCGAGGTACGGTCCGAGCTGCAGGATGCGCGCCGCCTCCTTGACCTTGGTGTCGCGCTCCGCCTTGGGCACTTTCGCCAGCCTGAGCGCGAAGCCCATGTTGTCGGCCACCGTCATGTGCGGATAGAGCGCGTAGGACTGGAACACCATCGCCAGGCCGCGATCGGCCGGACCGACCTCGTTGACGCGCTTGCCGTCGATGCTCAGCTCGCCGCCGGTGATCTGCTCCAGCCCTGCGATCATGCGCAGCAGGGTGGACTTGCCGCAGCCCGAGGGCCCGACGAACACCACGAACTCGCGGTCGTCGATGTCGAGGTCGATGCCCTTGATGACCTCGACCGGCCCGTAGGCCTTGCGGACGTTACGAAGCGACAGGGTGGCCATGATGGGCTCCTACTTGACCGCGCCGAAGGTGAGGCCCTGCACCAGCTGCTTCTGGCTGAACCAGCCGAAGATCAGGATCGGCGCCACCGCCATGGTCGACGCGGCCGACAGCTTGGCGAAGAACAACCCTTCCGGCGACGAGAACGAGGCGATGAAGGCGGTGAGGGGGGCGGCGTGCGACGAGGTGAGGTTGAGGCTCCAGAACGCCTCGTTCCAGCACAGGATCAGCGACAGCAGCCCGGTGGAAGCGACCCCGGGCAGGGTCAGCGGCATCAGCAGGTGCCACACCTCGCCCCAGGTGGTGGCGCCATCCATGCGACCGGCCTCCAGGATCTCGTGCGGCACCTCCTTGTAGAAGGTGAACAGCATCCAGACCACGATTGGCAGGTTCATCAGCGCGTAGATGCCGATCAGCCCGGAACGCGTGTCCAGCAGCCCGGTACTGCGGAACAGCAGGTAGATCGGCACCAGCACGCCCACCGGCGGCAGCATCTTGGTCGACAGCATCCACAGCAGCGTGCCGCGTGTGCGCGGGGTGGGATGGAACGCCATCGAATAGGCCGCCGGTATCGCCAGCAGCAGCGCCAGCACCGTGCCGCCCAGCGAGATGGCGATGCTATTGAAGGCGAAGGCGAGGTAGTCCGCGCGCGCGAACACCTCGCCGT
The DNA here is from genome assembly GCA_964247755.1 of uncultured Acetobacteraceae bacterium. GTDB lineage: Bacteria > Pseudomonadota > Alphaproteobacteria > Acetobacterales > Acetobacteraceae > Lichenicola. Next base: position 8,225 of record CAXTVX010000065.1, read on the forward strand.
AGGACGCCAGCGTGGGCGTGAAGAACAGCCGCGCCGTAATCGCGTCGGTCTCGCTCTTGAAGCTGGTCAGCACCATCCAGAAGATCGGGAAGAACAGCAGCAGCGCCACCGCCCACCCGAGCACGGCAACGAGGATGCGTTTGCCGAGGCTGTCGGTCATCTCAGGTCTCCAGCCGGCGGGCCACGGTGCGCACCAGGAAGAAGGCGACGATGTTGGCGAGCAGGATCGCCACCACCCCGCCGGCGGAGGCGCCGCCGACGTCAAACTGCAGCAGAGCCCGCGCATAGATCAGGAAGGCGAGGTTGGTGGTGGCGTTGCCCGGGCCGCCCGAGGTGGTGACGAAGATCTCCGCGAACACGCTGAGCAGGAAGATCGTCTCGATCATGATCACCACGCTGATCGCCCGCGACAGGTGCGGCAGCGTGATGAAGAAGAACTGCGCGATCATCCCGGCGCCATCCATGCGCGCCGCCTCGCGCTGCTCGTTGTCGAGCGACTGCACCGCGGTCAGCAGGATCAGCAGCGCGAACGGCAGCCATTCCCACGACACGATCCCGATCACCGAGGCCAGCGGATACTGCGAGAACCAGTCCACCGGCTGCATTCCGAACGCGTGCGCGACCACCCCCAGCACCCCGTAGATCGGGTGCATCATCAGGTTCTTCCACACCAGGGCGGCCACCGTGGGCATGACGAAGAACGGCGAGATCGCCAGCACCCGGGCGACGTTGCGCCCGGGGAACGGCTGGTTGAACAGCACCGCGAGCAGCGTGCCGAGCCCCACCGTGATCACCAGCACCGAGGCGAGCAGCACCAGCGTGTTGCGCAGGCTCGCCCAGAAGTCCGGGTCGGTGACCAGGTAGGCATAGTTGTTGAACCCGGCGAAGCCCTGCGTGGTCGGATCCAGCAGGTTGTAGTTCCTGAACGAGAACCACAGCGTCATCACCAGCGGGACGATCATCCACACCAGCAGGACCAGCACGGATGGCATCACCAGGAAGCTCCGCGCCGGGGCGGACGCGCCGGGTGCCGCGTCCTCCGGAACGTTCCCGACGCCGATCGAGGTCGCCGACATCACACGGGCGCTCCTACTTCTTGGGGTAGCCGGCCTGTCGCATGGTGCGCGCGGTGGCGGACTGCGCCGAGGCCAGCGCCTGGTCCACCGTGTCCTGCCCGGTCAGCACGCCCGCCATGGTCTGGCCGACCTGCGTGCCGATGCCCTGGAACTCGGGGATCGCCACGAACTGCGCTCCGGTGTAGGGGCGCGGCTGCTGCGTCTGCCCGGTTGGGTTTGCGGAGTTGATCGCGGCCAGCACGAAGCCGGCGAACGGCGCCACCGCCTTGTAGTCCGGGTTGTCGTAGGTGCTCTGGCGCGTGCCGGGCGGCACTGCGACCCAGCCGTTCTGCTTGGCCACCAGCGCCACGTATTCCTTGGACGTCGCCCAGGTGACGAAGGTGCGCGCCGCGTCCTGCTGCTTGGACGAGGCCGGGATCGCCAGGTTCCAGCTCCACAGCCAGGTAGGTCCGCCGGTATAGGAACCGGTCGGGATCGGCGCGAAGCCGACCTCGTCCGCGACCTGGCTCTGCTTCTTGTCGAACAGCAGGCCCGACGCGACGGTCGAGTCGATCCACATGCCGCAATGGCCCGACGAGAACAGCGCCAGCGTTTCGTTGAACCCGTTCGACGACACGCCCGGCGGCCCGTCAGCCTTCAGGATGTCGGCATAGTAGGTGACGGCGCTCTTCCACGCCGGGGTGTTGATGGTGGGCTTCCAGGCGCTGTTGAACCACTGCCCGCCCTCGGCATCCACCAGGGTGGTGACGTAGGCCATGTTCTCGCCCCAGCCCGGCTTGCCGCGCAGGCACATGCCGTAGATCTGGTTCCCCTTGTCGGTGATCTTGTCCGCGAACTGCCGGATCTGCTCGTAGGTCGGCTGCGCAGGCATGGTCAGCCCGGCCTTCTTGAACAGGTCGGTGCGGTAGTACGTCATGGCGCTCTCGGCGTAGAACGGCAGCCCGTACAGCTTGCCCTCATATGTCAGGCCCTGCGCCACCGGGTGCAGCAGGTCGTTCACGTCGTAGGACGCCGGCAGGTTGTCCATCGGCACCAGCCATTTCTGCTTGGCCCAGATCGGCACCTCGTAGTTGCCGATGGTCATCACGTCGAACTGCCCGGCATGGGTGGCGATGTCGGTGGTGACGCGCTGTCTCAGCACGTTCTCCTCCAGCACCACCCAGCGGACGTGGATGTCCGGATGCTGCTGTTCGAACACCGAGGACAGCTTCTGCATCACCACCATGTCGCCGTTGTTCACGGTCGCGACGGTGATGGTGGAGTCGGCCCGGGCGCCGGCAGCGGCGATCACTCCGGCCGACAGGGCAGTGGTCGCCGCCAGCGTGCGCAGGCTGGCGAAGCGCTTGAACATGGAAGGTCCTCCCGGAACCAATTTTTATAGGCCAGCCCAGGCTGGCAGGCCGCAACCGTGTCATTGCGGTCGAGGCGCGTCAACGGTGAACCGCGCCGGGCATCAGGAGATGCTTCCGGACGGACGCAACGGCAGGAAAGGCGGAAAGGAAGCAGGCAGCGCGCTACCGACGCGCCCCGCCTTCGAAGCAGGGCAGGGGCAGGACGCCGGCCCCCGGCATGCATGAGGGTGGACGGACCGTCTGGCCCGCCCACCCCCGTGCCATCCGGCCTAGAACAGCTGGATGTGGGTCTTGAAGCCGACCACGGCGGCGTCGGGCAGGCTCCCTTCGCCGTTCGGACGGATGAAGTACTGGAAGTCCGGCGCGAAGGTCACGCCGCGGAACACGTGGATCTGGTAGTTCAGTTCGACGTTGATCACGTGGTTCTGCACGCCCGCCGCGCCGGGGAAGGTGCCGAAGTCGTTGCCGCTGATCGGCAACCCGAACTCCAGTTCCTCGCTCTGGACCTTGCTCAGCACGCTCGACACGCTCTGGTAGTTGAACAGCACGCCGATGGTGTCGAGCGGGCGCGCCTTCCAGAAGTCGCGGTCGATCGCGGCTAGGTTGAACTGGTCCTGGCGGATCGAGTAGCGCGGGTCGTTGTGGTTGTAGTTGCCGATCACGATGATGCCGTCGGTGGCGCCGGGACCCTGGCGGACCAGCATCTGGTCGAACTGCAGCCATTCCTGCGAGCCGCCCTTGCGGACCTCCGGGGTCTCGGTCGGCAGCTCCCAGGTGGCGTGCGCCCGGTTCTCGTACATGAAGCCGGCCTTGTAGTGGCCGGGCATCGCGTCGCGACCGATCTTCGGCTCGTAGCCGATCTCGACCGGGAACGCCTCGCCGTTGATGTGGGCGGCGTCGAGGTGGAAGCCCGACCGGTAGCCGTTGGTCGCGCTGTAGGTGTTGTCCTCGGTGAAGTAGATGCCGGTCTGCACGTACACCGAGGGGATCGGCCGGATGCGCGGGCGGATCGCCCACTGCGCGTCGGGATAGGACACGTTGGCGCTGTTGTCGGTGATGCCCTTGGCGTTGCCGCACAGCGAGTTGTTCATGAAGTTGCAGTTCAGCGGGTTCGAGTCGAAGTCGTTCTCCATCGGGAACCGGCCCGCGGCGATGTTGACCCGTCCGTGCGCCAGCGTCTCTTCCGCATAGAAGAACACGAGGTGGATCGCGACGTTGCCGCCGGCGCCGTAGATCTCCTGGGTCTGGTCCAGGGTGTCGCCGAAGTTCGGGCCCACGTTGATGCCGTAACGGCCGACCGCGATGGAGTGCGTCTCAAGCCCCGGGATCCCGGCCAGCTTGTACCAGTCCTGGTCCCACTCCAGGCCATACTGGCCGGCGTTGCCGGATTCCTGGTGCGGCCCGCTGATGATGCCCGCGAACTCGTTGACGTTGTCCAGCGTGACGGCCGTGCCGTACTGCGACAGGAACTTGTTGACCTGCGGCACCAGCGCTTCCGGCGCCGGAAGCGGCGGCATGCCGAAATTGTCTGCCGGAACGTTGCTGACCTTCGAGCTGGCGACCAGGCCGGTGCCCGAGTCGAGCTGGGCGAAGGCCGGGCCCGAGCCGAGGGCGATCACCGCCCCGGCCGTGAGCAGGGCCTGGCGATGCACGCGCCAGGCTGAGCGGAGCGTCGCCCTGGGTGGTCTCGACATGATGTTCCTCCGAACGCTTCTTGATTCTTGATCCAGCAGCCGCACCCACCGTGGCGGCTCTGCCACAGCTGGCAGATTAGTAACAGCACCCGGTTGACCCCGACCCTGGGGATAGGATTATCCGGACACGTTACGCCGACGCGGCTGACGAAATTGCTGGCTCCTAACTCCTACGAAACGCAGGCGACGTCAAGCCGATTAATTCACCTTAGCTAAACTAACCGCTTCCACAGGCACCCCGAAGATGCCATCTCTACCGCCATGACCGGCGGCAGAACCGGCGAGCGGGCGTCCTTGATGAGCAGGCAGATCCACCCCGTCGCGGCCGGCCAGGGAGGCAACTCCACCGCCGTGCGGCATTACAACGAGCGCCGCCTGCTGACGGTATTGCGCCGACTTGGTGAGGCGTCGAAGCCCGACCTCGCCAGGCAGCTGAACCTCACCCAGAACACGGTCGGCCAGATCGTGCAGTCGCTCGAGCAGCAGGGTCTGATCACCAGCACCGGACGGCGCATGGGCCAGCGCGGCCAGCCCGCCACCATGCTCCGCCTCGACTCCGCCGGCGCCTACGCGATCGGCATCAAGCTCGGCCGCCGCTCGATCGACGCGCTGCTGATCGACTTCACCGGCACCGTGCTCAAGAGCCGCCGCTTCGAGCGCCTCGACCCGGAGCCGCCCGAGGCGGTGCAACTGGCGCTGCGCGGCGTCAGGGAGCTGCGTCGCGCTCTCGCCCCGTCCCGGCGCGACCGCCTAGTCGGAGTCGGCCTGGCGCTGCCGGTCACCTTCCAGCCCTGCCTGTCCGAGGCGGAGCTGCCGCCCGAGCTGCTTCAGGCCTGGCAGTCCTTCGACTTCGCGGCCGAGCTCCGCGGCCTGCTGGACGTCCCGGTGTTCCACGAGAGCAACGGCACCGCCGTCGCGCTGGCGGAGCTGTTCTGTGGCCACGGCCGCGAGCTGGACGACTTCCTCTGCGTCTACCTCAACAGCTCGATCAGCGCCGGCATCGTGCTGGGCGGCGACATTCGGCGCGGCGCCAACGGCCGGGCCGGCAGCATGCAGGCGATCCCGGTTCCTCCCGCGCCCTGGGCGCCGCCCGGCGCCGAGGCGGCCGACCCGACCAGCCTGTCCCGGCGTGCCTCCGGATCCGCCCTGATCCGCCACCTGCGCGCCCACGGCGTCGACATCGCGCGCGCCGGCGACCTGCACGCCGTCATGCGCAGCCACGAGGTGCTGGTGTCGGAATGGCTGCGGGACTGTGCCGAGGCCCTGGTCGTGCCGTTGCTGACCACCGCCAGCCTGCTCGACGTCCAGGCCATCATCCTGGACGGCAACCTGCCGCGCCCGCTGATCGAGGCGCTGCTGGAACGCCTGACGATCCTGCTCGGCGGGATGCCGGCGCCCCCGGTCGAGCTGCGGCTCGGCAGCATCGGCAACCAGGCCGCCGCCCTCGGAGCTGCGTTCCTGCCGCTGCATTCGCGCCACGGCCAGGCCAGCGCCGCCGCGACCACGGTTTCGCCCGGATGAGGAACCGGACCGACAGGCCGGATCCGCCGGTCCTCACGCATGCGGCATCCGGCCGGCCATGCCTTGACCTGGGCGGGACCGGCGTCCTAATTCGGTCCGCTCGGAGCGGCGGGGGCCACGTCATGCAGAACACCAACCGGCGGTCCTTGGCGATCCTGGCTAGTCTGGCCGCCATCGCCGCGGCCGGCTTGCCGCTCGCTGCCTGCTCGTCCGGCTATGACGGGCCGATCACCAACGAGACGCCGCACGACAACAGCCAGGGCCCGCCGCTCCTGACCAACGGCTTCGCGCCCTGACCAGCCCGGCCGCGCGTCTCAGCGCTCGGCCGGCAGCCCCGCATCCTCGCGTGCCCGGCGCGACATCGCCGCGAAGTCCAGCCCGCCCTCGCCGCGCGCCACCGTGGCCAGCAGCCGGTCGCGCACCAGCGAGCCCATCGGCATCGGCACCCCCAGCGCCGCGCCCGCTTCCAGCAGCAGCGCCGTGTCTTTGGCCGCCAGCGGCACCGGGCCGCCCGGCGGCGAGAACGCCTGGTCCACGATCAGCCGCCCGTAGTTCCGGTGCACGGCCGCGTCGAAGAAGCTGTTGGTCAGGATCTCGAACACCGCCTCCGGCGCGATCCCGCCCTTCTCGGTCAGCGCGAACACTTCCGCCATCTGCTCGATGGTCGAGAAGATCAGGAAGTTCAGCGACAGCTTGACCAGGTTGGACTGCGATGGGTCGGTGCCGAGAACGAACACCCGCTGCCCCATCGCGTCCAGCGCCGGACGCACCCGCGCCGCTGCCTTCGCCTCGCCCGCCAGCACCACGAACAGCTTGCCCGCCGCCGCCGCCGGCGGCCGCCCCAGCACGGTGGCCGACAGGTAGCCCTGACCGCGCGCGCCGTGCGCCTCCGCCAGCCGACGCGACAGCGCCACCGAGATCGTGCTGCTCGACACGTGCACGGCACCGCTCGCCAGCCCCTCGGCGATGCCGTCCCCGCCCAGCGTCAGCGCCGCCACCGCGTCGTCGTCCGCCAGCATGCTGAACACGAACTCCGCGTCCCGCGCCGCGTCCGCCGCGCTGTCCGCCAGCCGGGCGCCTGCCTCGACCAGCGGCGCCGCACGCGCGGCCGTGCGGTTGAACACGCTGACCGCATGTCCCGCGTCGAGCAGGCGACGCGCCATCCCGACGCCCATGGGCCCGAGGCCGACGAAACCGAGCTTCATGCGCTGATCTCCTCCCGCAATACCGCACGGTCGCGGGTGCCGAACTGGTAGATCGCGGCAGTCAGCACCGCAATCGCCGCCGCCAGCAGCAGCGCCGGCGTGAACGACCCGGTCGCGCCCACGATCCATCCGGTCAGGGCAGGGGCGACCGCGCCGCCGACCGAGCCCCCCACGTTCTGGAACGCTTCCAGCGTCGCCACCCGGTCCGGCGTGGTCGCCACCGCCGCCATCGCCCAGCCGCAGGACGAGGCGAGGCTGCCGGCGAACAGGGCAACGCTGACCAGCGCGATCGCGGCCGCCGTCCCGTGCACCACCGAGGCGCCCGCGGTGCAGCCCGCCGTCGCCAGCATCGCCAGCACCAGCGGCAGCCGGCAGCTCGCCACCGGCCCCATCCCGCGCCGCGCCAGCGTGCGCGACACCAGCCCGCCGAGCAGCGCACCGAGAAACCCGCAACCCTGCGGCACCGCGGTCCATATCCCCGATTGTGCCACGCTGAGGTGCCGCGCCCGGTGCAGGTACTCCGGCAGCCAGGCGCCATACAGCCAGGTCAGGTAGATCACGCCGACGAAGCCGACCGCCATGCCCCAGCTGGTGCGGTCGCGGAACAGCGCGCCCCATCCCTGCGCCGCCGCTGCCCCGTCCGCCGCACCATCCTCGGCATGGATCCAGCGCCGCTCCCCGTCCGCGATCCCGTACTGCTCCGGATCGCGATACAGCAGCGCCCACAGCCCTGCCACCAGCAGCCCCGCCACGCCGATGATCACGAACATCGACCGCCAGCCGAACGCCACCAGCAGCGCCGTCAGCACCGGCGGCGCGATCGCCGGACCCAGCGCCGAGGACGCGTTGAACATCCCGATCGGGAACGCCCGCGCCGGGGCCTGGAACCAGTTGGAGCACACCTTGGTGCCAGCCAGGTACATCGGCGACTCGCCGACCCCCAGCGCTCCGCGTGCGACGACGAACTGCCCCAGGCTGCCGACGAACCCGGCGGACACCTGGGCGGCCGACCACAGCATCAGCCCCACGGTCATCACCCGCCGCGGCCCGAACCGATCGATCAGCACGCCCACCGGCAGCTGCGCCACGCCATACGCCACCGCGAACGCCGACAGCAGCAGCCCCATCTCCGCATCGCTCAGGTGCAGCGACGCCCGTATGCTGGAATTGCCGATCGAGAGTGCCGAGCGGTCCAGGTAGTTGACCGTGCCGGCCACCATCAGCAGCGTCAGCGCCACCACCCGCATTCGCCGCGCCCGCCGCGACGGATACCGTGCACCATCCCCCGGGACCTGCGGCATCGACGGCTCCTTCCCCGGACGCTGCCGAGGCTCGCAGGTCGTGCCGGGATGGACAAGGACCATCTTCTCTGTTTGTTCCTGTCCGGATCGGGCGGGGGAGCACGGCGATGCCGGACGTTGCAGGGCACATCGAGGACACCAGCCTGAGTGCCGCACTCAGCGAGCGCTACCTCGCCTATGCCATGTCCACCATCACCTCGCGCTCGCTGCCAGACGTGCGCGACGGCCTGAAGCCGGTGCACCGCCGCCTGGTCTACGCCATGCAGCAGCTCCGCCTCGATCCCGGCGCCGGCTTCAAGAAGTGCGCCCGCGTGGTCGGCGACGTGATTGGCAAGTACCATCCGCATGGCGACGTGGCGGTCTACGAGGCGCTGGTGCGCCTGGCCCAGGACTTTGCCGTGCGCTACCCGCTGGTCGAGGGCCAGGGCAATTTCGGCTCGATCGATGGCGACAACGCGGCTGCCATGCGCTACACCGAAGCGCGCCTCACCGCCGTCGCCAAGGCGCTGCTGGACGGCATCGAGGACGACGCGGTCGACTTCCGCCCCACCTACGACGGCGAGGACGCCGAGCCGGTGGTGCTCCCCTCGGCGTTCCCCAACCTGCTCGCCAACGGCGCCGCCGGCATCGCGGTGGGCATGGCCACCAGCATCCCCCCGCACAACGCCGGCGAGGTCTGCGCCGCCGCCCTCCTGCTGGTGAAGCGCCCCGACGCCTCCCTGGACGAGCTGCTGGCCCTGATGCCGGGCCCCGACTTCCCCACCGGTGGCCTGATCGTCGAGGACCCGGCCGCGATCCGCACCGCCTACGAGACCGGCCGCGGCGGCTTCCGCATCCGCGCCCGCTGGTTCCGCGAGGAGGGCCGCCTCGGCGCCTGGACCGTGGTCGTCACCGAGATCCCCTACCAGGTGCAGAAGGGCCGCCTGATCGAGCAGATCGCCGAGCTGATGGAGCAGAAGAAGCTCCCCCTGCTGGCCGACGTGCGCGACGAGAGCACCACCGACATCCGCCTAGTGCTGGAGCCACGCACCAGGGGCGTCGAACCCGAGGTGCTAATGGAGACCCTGTTCCGCGCCACACAATTGGAAACCCGCTTCGGCCTCAACATGAACGTGCTGGCCACCGACCGCACGCCCCGGGTGATGGGCCTGCGCGAGGTGCTGCGCGAATGGCTCGACCACCGCAACACCGTGCTGGTGCGCCGCAGCCGGCACCGCCTGCACGCCGTGCTGCGCCGTCTGGAGATCCTGGACGGCTTCCTCGCCGTCTACCTCAACCTCGACGAGGTGATCCGCATCGTCCGCGAGGAGGACGAGCCGAAGCCCGCCCTGATCGCCGCCTTCTCCCTGACCGAGCTCCAGGCGGAGTCGGTGCTGAACATGCGCCTGCGCAGCCTGCGACGCCTGGAGGAGATCGAGATCCGCCGCGAGCACGACACGCTGACCCGCGAGCGCGACGAGCTGGCAGCACTGCTGGACGACCAGGGCACGGGCCAGAAGCTGCGCTGGCGCCGCATCGGCCAGGATCTGGAACGACTGCGCAAGCAGTTCGGCGGCGGCCCGCTCGGCACCAGGCGCAGCACCCTGACCACACCCCCCGCCGCGGTCGACCTTTCCGCCATCGCCGCCGTGGAGCGCGAGCCGATCACGGTGATCCTGTCGCAGAAGGGCTGGATCAGGGCAGCGCGCGGCCACGGCCTCGACCCGGCCGCGCAGAAGTTCAAGGAAGGCGACGCGCTGCGCCTGGCGCTGGAATGCGTCACCACCGACCGCCTGTGCCTGTTCGCCACCGACGGCCGCAGCTTCACGCTGCGCGCGGGCGACCTCCCGCGCGGCCGCGGCGACGGCCAGCCGATGCGCCTGGTGGTGGAGCTGGGCAACGACCAGGACATGGTCTCGCTGTTCGTGCTGCAGCCCGACGCCCGCGCCCTGGTCGCCGCCTCCACCGGCCGCGGCCTGGTGGTGGAGACCGCCGACCTCGTGGCCGAGAAGCGCACCGGCAAGCAGGTCCTGAACCTCAAGCCCGGCGAGCGCGCCGTGGTCTGCACCGGGATCACCGGCGACCACGTGGCGGCCCTCGGCGAGAACCGCCGCTTCCTGGTGTTCCCGCTCTCCCAGCTCCCCGTGCTCGGCCGCGGCTCCGGCGTCGCCCTGCTCAAGGGCCCGCTCCTGGACGCCCGCCCTTTCGACAGCAAGTCCGGCCTGGTCTGGCACGATGGAGCCAAGCCCCGCCCGGTCGCCGACCTGCAGACCTATCTCGGCAAGCGCGGCGACGCCGGCCGGGCCGCGCCGCACTGGGTGCCGCGCCGATAGTTCCATCGCTGCTTCTTGTTCTGAGGGATCGCCTCGTCCAACCGCATCTGCAGCCTCGTTCTGCTGGAACACCGCTGACCTCGCCATCCTGGACGCGACCGCGTCCAGGACCGTACCTCCAGGGTTAATCAGCGCATCCGTCGCGCCCGCCGCCTGTCCCAGCCCGGATACGCGTGCGCCATGCCCAGGAACACCGCGTCCGCCGCCTCGCCAACTGTCGGAACCGCCTGCAGCCCCCCATCAGCGCCATCCGGCCAGCAGGTGCGCCACCGCCTCGGTGCTGATCATCGCCGCGAGGTGCGCCCGCAGCGCCGGTCTCAGCAGTAGTAGCGTCGTTCAACAAATGACAAGCGACAGTGGCTGTTCAAGCGTGAGGCTGATCGGTGACTAAACTAAATACCTCTTGAGCCCGCTCTCGTAACTGGAAGACGACTAGGCTCAGGACTCATTGATCACAGCCAGAAGATGACGGCGGCGGCGATACAGA
>CAXTVX010000066.1:0-18689 GCA_964247755.1 uncultured Acetobacteraceae bacterium
CGAAGCCGTCGCGGACGTAGTTCTGCCCGGCCTTCTGCAGGTCGCCGAGGCAGCTTGCGACGCAATGGTGGTTGGTCATCACCAGGCCGTTCGGCGACACGAAGGAGGCCGAGCATCCCGAGGCCATGCGCAGCGAGGCGTGCATGACGCGGTCGATCCACTGCCCGTCCGGGGTGAAGCCGTAGGCCTGCTGCATCGCCTGTTTCGGCAGGTTGTCGAGCGTCCACATGCCCTCGTCGGCGCGGGCGGCCCCGGTCAGGCCGGAGGCGGCGAGAAGCAGGGCAGCCAGCCCGTATCGTGTCATCGACGTCATTCCGCGACCGCGCGCCCCTGCTGGTTCCGGCGTCCACATGCCCAGGATCGGGCCGCTTGTCGAGCGGATATCCCGGTCCTGGTGGTGGCAACAGCGGCTAGAACCGCTCGGCGATGCCGACCAGGATCGTCCGGCGCAGGCCGAACTGCGGCGCGCCGACGCCGACGCCGGTACCGTTGCGGATCTCGTAGATCCGGTCCAGCAGGTTGATGACGTCGAGGCGGAGCTGCGTGCTGCGCAGCGGGCCGGTCTTGAAGGTCTGCACGGCGGCGAGGTTGACCGTGGCATAGCCCGGCAGCGCCTGGCCGTTGGGGACGGTCCCGTCGGCGCGGAGGCCGCTGCCGATGATCAGGTCGGCCGACAGCCGCGCCGGATAGCCCGTCTTGCGGAACAGCGTGTAGGCCGCCCCTCCGGACCCGGTATAGGTCTGGTTGTGGTCCAGGTAGATGAAGTGCTGCGAGATGTAGGAAAGATCGGCCGCGGAGAAGTTGAACTGCGCCGAGACGATGTCCTTGCCGACCGCGCGTGACCGGGCGACGTTGGCGTAGAGCGAGAGCGGCCCGCGGTCGTAGGTGGCGCTGAGCTCGTAGCCCTGATCGTCGCCATGGGCGTAGTTGAAGGCGGACAGGATGATCGGCGCACCGAACTGTCCCTCGTCGATCAGGTTCTCCGCCTCCTTGTAGTAGGCGTCGAAGGTCACCTGCAGGCCGGGCAGGAGGATCTGGGAGATGCCTGCGTCGTAGTAGTTGTCGCGCTCGGCCTTGACCGTGGTGTCCTCGGTGACCGCCGCCGCACCGGAGGTTCCGTTGAACAGGTCGATGTCCTTGCCGCCGACCAGCTCGAACGGCGGCGGGACGAAGGTGCGCGAGTAGCCTGCGTGCAGCGTCGTGGTCCGCGTCGGCTGCCACACCACGTTGACCCGCGGGCTGAACTGGTTCTCGTGGGTGTACTCGTCGACCACGTCGAAGCGGGCACCGTAGTTCAGGGTGACATGCGGCAGCAGGTGCCACTCGTCCTGCACGTAGACGCCGTAGAGGCCGCCGGTCTTGCCCTGGCCGTCCTGGATGGTGAACGGCGCGGTCGACGTAGCGGCGCCGGCGCTGCCATCCGGCTGGATGGCCGAGGCGAGGCCGGCGCCGTTGGTGTCGTCGTTGTCGGCGCCCAGGGCCGGGAGCACCTGCGAGGTGGTGCTGGAGACCAGGCGCTCGCCGATGACCTGGTAGCCGGCACGGATGGTATGTGTGTCACTCACGTGCCAGCTCGCGTCGGTCTGGGTTCCCGTGGACAGCACGGACCGGGCAGCCGTCTGCCCTACGCCGTCGAACAACAGGTCGCCGAGCGGATCGGGCGTGTAGTACAGGCTGCTGTAGCGGGTGAAGACCGAGGTCACGACGTCCAGCGTGCCGATCTCCTTCTGCAGCGACAGGATGCCGAAGTCGGTAATCTCGCGCTGGTGCCCGGTGAGATCGTTGCTGTCGAAGGTGCTGATCCCGTTCACCGACAGGCCGAGCGACGGCGTCTGGCCCGGATTGTTCGGCAGCTCGAAGAACTCGTTGGAGGCGCCGGCCAGCAGGCTGACCCGAGTGTCGGCATCCACGGTCCAGGCAATGTGGGCGATGCCGTGGGTCTGGTTGCTCAGGTCGTGGATCGGGTTGAGCGTGCTGGTCGGGTTCTCGATGCCGACGCGGTCGTGCAGGAAGTCGCCGGTGACGAAGTAGTCCACGGCGCCGGTATGGCCGCCATAGGAGAACGAGGGCTGGAAGTAGTCGCGCTCCCCGCCGTAGATCGAGATCTCGCCGCCCGGGTCGGTGGTGCCGCTCTTGGTGGTGATGTCGATGACGCCTGCGGTGTCGAAGCCGTACTGCGCCGGAAGTGCCCCGGTGATCAGCGACAGGGAATGCGCGAACCTTGTCTCCAGCGCCTGGCCGAACACCGACAATCCTTCGGGAAGCTGTACCCCGTCGAGCCGGAACTGCACCTCGTTATGGTCGCCGCGGACGTGGATCTGGCCGAACGAGTCCTGCGCCACGCCCGGCGCCTGCAGCAGCACCTGGTTGAGCGGGGTGTTGTCCCCCTGCGGCAGGGTTTCCAGGCTGCCCCGGCCGAAGCGGTAGACGGTGGCGCCGAGGTCGGGCTCCAGCCCGCTCCGGGCACGGTCGAGCCGGACGGTGACCTGTTCCGTCCCGGACGACGCGTCGATCCGGTCCGTCGTGGCGGCACCAGCCGCACTGCCGCCCGATGGGGGCGCGGTCGCATCGGGGGCATCAGGCGCGGGCGCCTGCACGCCGACGCTTGCGGGCGGTCTGGCGCTGCTGGTCTGGGCGACAGCGACGGGAACCATGGCGGGCACGGCCGGAACCAGCAGCACCGCGACCAGGATCATGCGCCAGCTCGCCATCGAACATCCTTGCGTGCCGCGCCTGGGCGAAGCACACGGCCAATCGTTACACCGGTATGGTACGTTATAAAGTACCATAAAGGCGGGGTTGTCTACTGCCGTTCCAGACCCCCAGACGCCATGGCGGCCGTCAGGGACCTTGTCGAACGCGGAGCCGCCGCTCCTCCCCAGGCGGCGTATCGTCGGACGCGAGCGGCTTTCGTCGCAGGGAATGGCGCAACCTTGCCGCGAATGCGGCCGCTCGGGAGCGCGACGCACTATGTCGGTGCGCTCACCGTTGTGGCCCGTCGGTGGCTCATGCCGCCTGGACCTCCCGCACGAAGCCCTGCACCTCGCCGGTGAGGCGCTCGGCTTGTCTGGACAGGTCGGTGGCTGCCCCGAGAACCTGGCGCGCCGCCGCTCCGGTGTCGTTGGCCGCCTCGCTCACGCTCGTGATGTTGACCGTCACTTCCTTGGCGCTGGCTGCGGTCTGTTGCACGTTGCGTGCGATCTCCGCCGTTGCCGCTCCCTGCTGTTCCACGGCGAGGGCGATCGAGCTCGAGATCCCGCTCACCTCTTCCACGCGCGCGGCGATGCGCTGGATCGCTGCCACCGCTTCGACCGTGGCATCCTGGATCTGGCTGATCTGGCCGCCGATCTCCGCCGTCGCCTTGGCCGTCTGCTGCGCCAGGCTTTTCACCTCGGAGGCCACCACCGCGAAACCCTTGCCGGCCTCGCCGGCGCGTGCCGCCTCGATGGTCGCGTTCAGCGCCAGCAGGTTGGTCTGCCCGGCGATGCCGCTGATCAGCCCGACCACGTCGCCGATGCGTGCCGCCGCTTCGGCCAGGGTCCGCACCGTCCTGTCCGTGCGCCGTGCCTCTTCCGCGGTTTCGGCGGTCATGCAGGCGCTGGCGGCGACCTGCCGGGTGATCTCGCCGATGGACGCAGACAGCTCCTCGGCTGCCGCCGCCACGGTCTGGATGCCGCCATTCGCCTGGTCGGCCGCCGCCGCCACCACCGCTGCCTGGCTGTTGGTCTGTCCAGCCGAGCTCGTCATCGCCCGGGCGGTGGCCCCCAGCTCGGTGGAGGCCGAGGACAGGATGCCGACCATGCTGTTGATCTGGCCCTCGAAGCCGTCGACCAGCCTGGCGGTCCGCAGCGCCCGTGCCTCCTTCGCCCGTCGCCCGGCCTCGTCGTTCGCAGCCGCCAGGTCGACCGCGATCAGGCTGTCCTTGAACACGTCCACCGCCTTGGCCATGGCCCCGATCTCGTCGCCCCGGCCGGAGCCCGGCACCTCGACCATCAGGTCGCGCTCCATCAGGCGGCGCATCGCCACGGTCATGCCGCGCAGCGGACGGAACATGTGACGGGTGACGAGAGCGAAGCCCAGCCCGACCAGCAGCATGACGACGCCACCGCCGAGCAGGATCCGGTCGCGGGTACTCCGCAGGGAGCTCTCGAACTCGGCCATCGGCTGTCCGACGAACAGGATGCCCAGCAGCGTCCCGTCGGGCGACAGGATCGGATCGTAGACCGCCACGTAGGGCCTGCCGAGGATGCTGACGCCGCCGCTGAACCGTGCGTGCCGGCGGACCACGGCGTCGTAGGCCGGCCCTGGCGCGAGCCGCGTTCCCGTCGCCCGCACGCCGCTCGCGGCCCTGACGTTGGTGGCGACCCTGGTCGTGCCGCGGAACACGGTGGCCACGCCGCCGACCAGCTCGTGCAGCCGGTCCACGATGGCGACGTCACCATCCAGCACCGTCGCGCCGATCTGCAGCCGGTCCGCGACCAGCCGCAGTTCCGTGCCGTGTTCATGTACCAGCTCCCACGCCACCCGCAGGTTGCTGTCCAGCCGTTCCGCCTCCTGGCGCCGGGCAGCCTGTTGCAAGGTCATCAGCGTGATCGCCAGGATCATCGCCGCGCACAGAAGCGTGCTGAGCACTGCTGTCAGGGTGAGCTTTGTCGTGAGCTGAAGGTGATGGAACGGACGCATGGCAAGGATTCCGGAAGACTGACCGAACATCCCCACTCGCGGTTAATGAACAGTGATCAGGCCAATCGCCGGGAACCTGATCGAGCCATCGTGAGCATGTCGCTTCCATGCTTCGGCTGATGTGCCGGCTGGAAGGCCAGCGCGCGCTGCGGATGCCCCCTGCTTCCACGACGGCGTGCTGGTCGAAGCCGCTTTGGCGTCCGACTTCGACCGACGCGTGGTTGATGCGACCTCGCCGGGCTCCGTCACCTGACTGCACCGGCCAGGGGGCCAGCGAGGCCTGTTACAGGAGCGTGCTGCCCTGTTCGGGGACGCCTGACGCAGACACGACAAGCCTTCCGCTCGACAGAGTTATAACGTAGCAGTGCCAGGGATGCGAAAGCCCGTCAGGTTACGGCCCGCTTACTAGATGTTATAACGTACTAGGCTGGGGAAACGAGTGCATGTCGAATGGTCGCAGCACCGGTGGCGTCGGCTTGCGCAGCCTGCGCCTGTCGGCAGCCTTGTCCGTCCTGGCGCTCGGCTCTGGACCGGACGCGCGCGGAGCAACCGGCCTTCCGGAGATCGTCGCGGCGGAGAACTTCTACGGCGACGTCGCCGGACAGCTCGCCGGGCCCGGCTGGGCGGTGACCAGCATCCTGAGCAATCCCGACGAGGACCCGCATCTGTTCGAGGCCAGTCCGTCGATCGCCCGAAGCCTGTCGGCCGCCCGGATCGTCGTGTTCAACGGCGCCGACTACGACCCCTGGATGGACAAGCTGCTGTCCGCCGCCCGCTCGGGAACCCGGCAGGAGGTGGTCGCCGCTCGGCTGACCAGTCACCGCCCCGGCGACAACCCGCATCTCTGGTACGATCCCGCGACCATACCGGCCGTCGCCCGCGCCGTGTCCGCCGACCTGGCCGCGGCGGATCCCGCGCACCGGCAGGACTACGACGCGCGCCTCGACCGTTTCCTCCGGTCGCTGGAACCGATCGACCGGAAGGTCCGGGCCTTGCGCACCCGGTATGCCGGCCTGCCGGTGACCGCGACCGAGCCCGTGTTCGGCTACATGGCCGCGGCACTCGGCCTGGTGATGCGCAACGGGCGCTTCCAGCTCGCCGTGATGAACAACACCGAGCCGAGTGCCGGTGACGTCGCCGCGATGGAGAACGACCTGCGCGGCCGCAAGGTCCGGCTGTTCATCTACAACAGCCAGGCCACCGACAGCGCCGCCGAACGGCTGCTCGGCATCGCGCACGCGGCCGGGATCCCGGTGCTGGGCGTGACGGAAACCGAACCGCGCGGGGCCGGGCGCTACCAGGACTGGACCCTGGGCCAGCTTGACGCGCTCGACCGGGCGCTGTCCGCTCCGCCGCCATGACCGCGATCACCTTCGACGACGTGACGCTCCGGCTCGGCAACCGCATCGTGCTGCAGCGGATCAGCCTGGAGATCGCCGACCGCGAGTTCGTCGGCGTGCTCGGCCCCAACGGCGCCGGCAAGACCACGCTCATGCGCGCGATCCTGGGCCTGGTTCCGGCGGCGGCCGGCCGGATCACCGTGCACGGCCGGCCGGTGCGACGCGGCAACACGCTGGTCGGCTACATGCCGCAGGGGCGCAGCGCGATCACGGCGCGGCTGGACGGCCGCACCTTCGTCGCCGCCGCGGCGGACGGGCATCGCTGGGGCCTGCCGACCCTCGGCCGGGCTGCGCGCCTGGCGGTGGACGAGGCGCTGGACCTGGTCGGCGCACTGCCGCTCGCCGAGCGCCCGCTGGCGGAGCTGTCCGGCGGCGAGCGGCAGCGCCTGCTCCTGGCGCAGAGCCTGCTCGGACGTCCGCGCCTGCTGCTGCTGGACGAGCCGCTGATCTCGCTCGACCCGCACCGGCAGAGCGAGGTGGTGCGGCTGGTGCGCGAGGTGCAGCAGGCGCTGGGCATCGCGGTGCTGTTCAGCGCCCATGAGCTCAACCCGCTGCTCGGCGCGCTGGACCGGGTGCTGTATCTCGGCGGCGGCCAGGCCAGCCTGGGCACCGTGGACGAGGTGATCACCACGCCGGTGCTGTCGCGCCTGTACGGCGCGCCGATCGAGGTGGTGCGCGCCGCCGGCCGCATCTTCGTGATCGGCGGCACCGATCCCGGGCAGGATCCGCATTGCCACCATCCGGCGCACGAACCGCAACCGTCCGCCGCTGCCGCCGGAGGGCGCCGGTGACCGGCATCCTCGGCTACGACTTCATGCGCAACGCCTTTGCCGCCGCCGGCCTGGTCGCGGTGATGGCCGGGCTGATCGGCTTCTTTCTGGTGCTGCGCGGACAGACCTTCGCCGGCCATGCGCTGTCGCATGTCGGCTTCACCGGCGCCACCGGCGCGGTGCTGCTCGGGGTGTCGCCGTTCTGGGGCCTGGTCGGCGTCACCGTCGCCGGCGGGATCGGCATGGGCCTGCTCGGCGACCGGCTCGCCGGCCGCGACGTTGCGATCGGCATGGTGCTGTCGACGGCACTCGGCCTGGGGCTGCTGTTCCTGCACTTCTTCACCGCCTATGCCAGCCAGGCCACGGCCCTGCTGTTCGGCAACGTGTTCGGCGTCGACCGGTCCACCGTGGCTGGCCTGGCGGGGCTGTGCCTGCTCACGGTCGCAGGCCTCGGGACGATCGCCCGGCCGCTGCTGTTCGCGACGCTGCAGCCGGAGCTGGCGGAAGCCAAGGGGGTGCCGCCCCTGGTGCCGGTGCTGTTCCTTGCCCTGGTGGCGCTCTGCACCGCCGGCTGCGCGCAGATCGTCGGCGTGTTGCTGGTGTTCACGCTGATGGTGGGCCCGGCCGCGGCTGCGCAGCGCCTCACCATCCGCCTCGGCCGCGGCGTGCTGCTCGCGGTAGCCCTGGCCCTGGGCGAGGCCTGGGGCGGCATCGCCCTGGCCTGGACGACCGACTGGCCGGCCTCGTTCTGGATCACCGCCTTGAGCGCGCTGGTCTATGCCCTGTCCTGCCTGTCCAGCGGCCGCAATCCCATGCCCGCCTCGTCCCGCACCTGACATCCGATCGGATCCGGTCGGCGGCCAGACGAAGGCAGTCCCTGAACCCCATGATCGTTCCCGCGGAATCGCGCTCGACCACCGTCGGTCAGGCAAGACCAACGGTGACAAACGCTTTACCTGACAGAAGAGCGGTAGAACGTCATAACAGCGGTCATGGACGAATTAGACCGGAAGATTGCCTGCCTACTCCAGACCGACAACCGGCTGTCGAACGCCGAGATCGGTTCCGCCGTGGGCCTGTCCGTGTCGGCCGCGAATGAGCGTGTGCGCCGCCTGAACAGTTCCGGAGTCATCCGCGGGAACTACGCGGTGCTTGACCCGGATCACGTCGACCTGCCGTTGTGCGCGTTCGTCTTCATCGATCTCGCACCTCATCCCGACGAGGCCGGATTCCGCGCTGCCATCGCTGCCCGGCCGGAGATCCAGGAGGTCCACCAGGTCGCAGGGGCGCATTGCTACCTGATCAAGATCCGGGTCAGCGACACGCGGGCGCTTCAGCGTCTCCTGACGGACCACATCAAGAGCCAATCCGACGTCCTCCGGACCGAGACGGTCATGGTCCTGGAAGCGATCAAGGAGAGCTCGCAGCTTGCGTTGACAGCATCCTCCATGATCGTTCCCGGGCGGTAGGAACGACAAGTGCCGAATGCGGGCTCCCCTCGCGCCTTCCCGTCCGCGGAGGCGGCGGCCGGGAACGAAGGCAGGCGGGCGCTCTACTCGCTGATGTCTGCAAGCTTCGCCATCGGAACGGGCGAGTTCGTGATCGTCGGCCTTGTCCCGGGCCTCGCGTCCGACCTCCACGTTCCGGTGCCGACGGCTGGCCTTCTCATCTCGGTGTATGCGCTCAGCGTCGCCTTCGGATCGCCCTTCGTCGCAGCGCTCCTTTCGCCCGTGTCGCGGCGTCGAGCGCTCGTGGCGCTGATGCTGGCATTCGTCGCCGGCGACGTGTCCTGCGCGATCGCCCCCGATTTCCGCTTCCTGTTGATCGCGCGTATCGCCACGGCGCTGGCGCACGGGGCCTTCTTCGGCATCGCCTCGGCCGTCGCGGCCGAGCTCGCACCTCCCGGAAAGGCCGCTCGGGCGGTTGCGTTCCTGTTCACGGGGCTGACCGTTGCGAACATCCTGGGAGTGCCGGTCGGCACCTGGATCGGACAGGCGGCCGGTTGGCGAACGACTTTCGCATTCGTCGCGGTCCTCGCGGCTCTTTCCCTGGCGGCCATGATGATCTGGATGCCGCGTCGTCTCGGACGCGCCTCCGACGGAGTCCGGCACGAACTCGCTGCGTTGCGACAGCCTCAGATCTGGCTCGCCATGCTTGTCAGCACGCTGTCTTCCGCGGCGCTGTTCACGGTCCTGACGTTCCTCACGCCCTTGCTGGAGCAGGAAGCCGGGATGACGCCGCACGGCGCCGCCCTGACACTCTTCCTGTTCGGAGCCGGCCTGACGGTGGGCGGACTGGCTGGTGGTCGCTTCGCCGATCGCAACACTTTGCTGGCAATGCGCACGCTTCTCGTCACGGACGCGATCGCCCTGGTTGGCCTGTGTCTCCTGGTCCGGCACGGACCGCTCGCCTTCGTTGCGGTGTTCATCTGGGGAGTCGCTGCATTCGCACTGGTACCCCCGTTGCAGAACAGGGTCGTCTCGGCGGCGGGTCGGTCTTCCAGCCTGGCATCGACGCTGAACCAGTCCGCCTTCAATCTCGGTGATGCGCTCGGAGCGGCCCTGGGCGCAACGCTGCTCGCGAACGGTGTCGGCTATCTATCACTGCCCTGGATCGCGGCTGCCGTCGCCTGTCTGGCCTTGCTGCCCGCGTTCCTGAGCAGGGAAGCCGCAGGTTAGCGTCCTCGCTGCTCCCGCCGGCACCGCCTGGTCGCCGGATGCCGGACAGGCGACCTGCCGCCGCTCCGGGCGTGCACTCGACCGGAAGGTCGGAGGGTCGACAGGCCGAACGCCATGAACGGCCTCCGGGCGGGCATGACCAGCAACGATGAGGCACGCTTCGACAAGGTCCCCGAACCATCGAGCCGGCGGTGCGCCTGATCGAGGCCGGTATCCCGGAATGTGGTGAGACGGGTTCGGCTCGAGCCGTTCCGGCTCACCGTCCGGCGCAGGCTCCGCGGCGCCGTCCGGGATCGGCGCGACGCGGGCACGGCAGCCGATCCGCAACGGACGATCCGACCGTCGACCGGCCTGCCAGGTTTCAGTCGCTGTGAGGTGCTGCCACGGCACCCGCGATGCGGTCCAGGTTCGCGATCAGGCGGATGAGCAGGGCGGCAAGCTGGGCGGCTTCCTCATCGCTGAAGCCGCCCAGCGCCTCGCGGTTGCCCTTGAACAGCGCCGCGCAGGCAGCCGGCAGGCGTGATCGTGCGGTCTCCGTCAACGAGATGCGGCTGCTGCGCCCATCGGCCGGGTCGGGCGCCCGCTGTATCAACCCGTCCCGCTCCATGCGGGCCAGCATCTGCGCCATCGAGGGCTGCTCGATCCGCGCGAACAAGGCCAGGTCGCGCTGCGACCCGTCTCGCCTATCCTGAAGCGCAACCAGCACCGGCAGGTGGCCGACACCGAAGCCCAGCGGCTTGAGACGCGCCTCGTTCAGGCGCGCGAACCCGCGCGCCGCCAGGCTGATCAGGTGTCCTGGTGTCGACAGCACGTCCGACATCGACCGATCGTCTTGCATAGGTGCCTATCCAAATGTATCGTCGCCTATGTATCACGAGCCGGGGCATGCAGTCAGCAGTCCGTCCGACCGGCGCCACGCAGGCCGGGATGCGATGGCACTGCCGCGCTCGCGGCCTGCATCGTCTTGGCCGAACGGTGGTCAAGGCCGACGCGCCCGGCAGCACGCAGACAGGGAAGACCTCGATGGATGGTGACGTGGAAGTCCTGAAGCGCATCTATGACCGCTTCAACGCGAGAGACATCGACAACGTCCTGGTCGCGCTCGCCGACGATGTCGCCTGGGCCAACGGGATGGACGGCGGCCACGTTCGAGGGCGCGTGGCGGTGCGGGAATATTGGACACGACAGTGGGCCGTGGTCAGTCCGCACGTCGAGCCGGTGAGCTTCGACAAGGCTGCGGACGGAGCGATCGTCGTGGAAGTCCGGCAATCTGTCCGCGATCTCGAAGGCAGGCCTCTACAGGACCCGACGCATGGGCTGACGGACAGGGTGGTCGGGTACGTCTTCCGCCTGCAGGACGGCAAGGTCACCCGCTTTGACATCCAGGAGGCCGGGGGAACACCTGCCGGAACGTGAGCCGGCGGCCCGCGCCTCCGCATTGTCCTGACGAGGCGGCTCTACCGCTCCTGGAACTTCAGCAGCCGGCCGGCATTGCCCATCACCGCAAGCGTGCCGACGTTGTGGGCGACCGCCGCGACCAGTGCCCCGCTCGGACCGAGCACGCCGGTCGCGGCCAACGCGATGATGGCGGCGGTCCAGCCCAGGCCCAGGCCGACGTTGACGTGGATGGTGGTGCGGCACCGCCGGCTCAGCCGGACGCAGGTGGCGAGGCGTCCGAGGTTGCTGCTCATCAGCACCAGGTCGGCCGAGGCCAGCGCCGCGTCGGTGCCATGCCCGCCCATCGCCACCCCGATGGCGCCCGCCTTCAGCGCCAGGCTGTCGTTGATGCCGTCGCCGACCACCATCGGCCGGTACCCGGCGCGTGTCTCGTCCAGCACGCAGTCGAGCTTCTCCTGTGGCAGCGCTTCCGCCCGGAACTGCGGGATCTGCAGCAGGGCGGCGATGCGCCGCGCCACCGGGATGCGGTCGCCGGTCAGCAGCAGCATCCGGTTCAGCCCCAGCCGCCGGAGATCCGCCAGTGCAGCGCCCGCTTCCGGGCGCGGCTCGTCGGCCAGCTTCAGCCAGCCGAGGAACCGTCCGTCCTCCGCCAGCCCCGCGATCGGGCCGTCATGGTCCGGGGCCGCGGGGGCCGCGACGCCGAGCTCGGAAAACAGCGCCGGACGTCCCATCGCCAGCAGCGACCCGTCCCGTCGCGCCGTCACGCCGAAGCCGGGCAACTCGCGCAGGTCGTCCAGCGGCAGGTGGCGGTCCGCCGGGACCAGCGCCGCCAGCGCCCGCGACACCGGATGCGTGCTGCCCGCCCCGAGTGCCGCCGCGATGTCGATCAGCCGGTCCGGCGCCACCCCCGGCTCGGGATCGGTCCCCACCAGGCGAAGCGCGCCCAGCGTCAGCGTGCCGGTCTTGTCCAGGATCACCGAGTTCACCGTCGCGAGCTGCTCCAGGAAGGCCGACCCCTTCACCAGGATGCCGTGACGCGCGGCCACCGCCAGGGCGGCCACCGAGGTGGCGGGCGCCGCCAGCACCACCGCGCAGGGACACGACGCCACCAGCACCGCCAGCGATGTCGACACCAGCCCGGTTGCGAACCAGACACCGGCCGCCAGCAGCAGCACCAGCACCATGTACGGGCCGGCATAACGCTCCAGCAGTCGGGTCACCGGCGGCTTGGCCCGCTCGGCTTGCTGCATCAGCCCGATCACCCGACCCAGCGTGGTGCTGTCGCCGACCCGGGTCACCTCCACCAGCAGCAGGCCGGACAGGTTGATCGAGCCGTCGAACACCGGGGACTCCGGACCGACCTCGTCGGGCACCGACTCGCCGGTGATCGGCGCGTTGTCGATGCTCGAATGCCCGGTACGCACGATTCCGTCCGCGGGCATCCGGTCGCCGGCGCGAAGCTGGATCACGTCGCCGGCACGCAGTGCCGCGGTCGGCACGTCCTCGATCGCGCCGCCCGGCAGCACCCGCCGGGTCGCGGTCTGCGTCAGGCGACGCAGCGCCCGCAGCGCTTCCTGCCCGCCGATCAGGGAGCGCTCCTCCAGCACGTGCCCCACCGTCATCACCAGCGGCAGCAGGGCGGCGGTGAACAGGTCGCCTTCCGCCCAGCACGCGATCACCGCCAGCGCCACCAGCTGATCGGTCAGGCCGTGCAGGTCGGGATGGCGCAGGCTGTGATACGCGGACGCCATCGCCGGGACCGCCACCAGCAGCGCCGCGAGGCCCGCCACCAGCGCCACCAGCTCGGAGCGGTCCGGCAGCAGCACCCGCAGCCCCACCGCCATCAGCAGCAGGCCGGCGGTGAACATGGCCAGCGTCAGCTGCACGCCCAGGGTGCGCCGCTCGCGCATGCTGAGCAGGCCGCCCAAGCTGGGGGTCCCGCTGGTGGAGGCGGCGCTCAAGGGGCCCGTCCCGGAAGCAGCAGCCGGCCGCCAGTGGTGGGATCGAAGGCGTCGACGGTTCCGGCCTGGTGCAGGATCGCCTGCATCCGGTCGGTGTAGATCTTGGTCAGCAGCGCACGTCCCGACACCCCGTCCGCTTCCTGCGACAGCGTCGCGACCGAGGCGGTGCGCGCGGTGGCGAGGCTGGTGCGCTCCGCCGCCGCGGCGTTGGCGTTGGCGAGAACGGCCGTGCGTTCCAGCTGCGCCTTCTGTCCGGTGCGGGCCGCCTCGCTGCGTGCCTCCGCCACCCCGGCATCGGCGTGCTGGCTCGCGATCAGCACGCCGTCGAACGCCGCCTTGGCCTCGCTCGGCAGGTCGACGCCCAGGTCGACCCGGCTGATCGTGACGCCGAGCCCGGCCGCTTCCGCCTTCAGCCCGGCCAGGCGACGGTTGATGGCGCTCACCAGGTCGGAGCGCAGCCGCTCGCGACGGCCGCGATCCGCGTCGCTGAGCGTGCTGCCGCTGCGCGTGACCACCAGCGTGTCGATGTCGCGCGCGGCGATCAGCGACACCAGGCTCGCCGTGGTCAGCGCCGACAGCGTCGGCGGCACGTGCGATGCCTGCAGCATGTAGTCGGCGGGATCGGTGATCCGGTAGAACAGCGTGGCGGTCAGGTGGACGATGCCGTCCGCGGTCATGAAGAACGCCGCGTCCTGGCGGATGTCGTCGACCACCGTCCATCCCGATGCGGCACCGTAGCCGGTATCGGTCGGCGGCTTCAGCGGCTCGAACGAGAACTCGATCTGCCGCTCCGCCGACGGCAGCGGCAGCACCTGCTCGAACGGCCTGGGCCAGGCCAGAAGCAGTCCGGATCCCTGGACCCGCACCACGCGCCCGAGCCGCAGCACGACGGCACGGCTGTCCGGCGACACCTGCCGGATGTTCGAGAACGGCCAGGCGCAGGCGGCGAGCAGGACCAGGCCGAACACGACGCGGAAGGCCAGGCTGACCGCCTGCGCCCAAGGTCCCACAGCCTGTCCGGCAGCCTGTCCGACGGCCTGGCCCGCATCTCCCGCCTGCGCCGCGCTCATCGGGCCGGTGCCGCGGGCGATGCGGCCGCCGGGCTGGTCGGCGCCGCCGGGCCGTCGACGAAGGCGCGGAACGGTGCCGCGTCGGTGCGCAGGATCAGCCGGGTGTTGTCGCCGACGATCGCACCCAGCGTGTCGAGCGAGCGCAGCAGGGTGTACAGCTCCGGGTCCCCATTATACGCCCTGGCATAGATGCGCGCCGCGTCCAGCCGCGACTGCGCCTCGACCCGCGCCGCCTCGGCATGGGCGTCGGCGACGGTGATGCGGGCATCGCGGTCGGCGTGCGAGCGGATCTCCGCCGCCGCCCGGTCGCCCTCGGCGGTGACGCGGTTGGCGACGGTGTCCCGTTCCGCGGTCATGCGGGCCACGGTCGCTTCCAGCGTGTCGCTCGGCAGGGTCAGCCGCTCGACGCCGACCTGCAGGATGTCGATCCCGTAGGTGGCGCGCACCTGTGCCGCCAGCCGCGCCTTCAACGCCGCCTCGAACGCGTCGAGCTGCACCCGCGACGGGTCGGTGTTCACCAGCTGCGACAGGTCGAACTGCGCCGCGACGATCTCCAGGGAGGACCCGACATAGGAGCGCAGCTGCTCCGCCGCCTCGGCCGGCGCGTTGTCGACCGAGCGCAGGTACTGCGAGATCGCGGCCGGATCCTTCGGCACCCGCCACACCACGTAGGCCTGCACCAGGATCCGCAACCCGTCCCGTGTGCCGACGTCGTGCAGCCCGGTTGAGGTGGTGCGATACCGGGTGTCGACCGGGATGGCGGCCTCGAACGGCACCGGCCAGCGCAACGCCAGGCCGGGCTCGGTCAGGATGCGCACCGGGTTGCCGAACGCGGTGACGACCACGGCCTCGCCGGGCTCGACCACGAGGAGGCAGGCGGCGGCGAAGGCGAGTACTGCGATCAGCCCGGCCAGGCCGAACCGGCCATAGCGACGCAGCCGCAGCACGCCCGCATCCACGTCGCCCGGGCCATCGTGATCGTGGTGGGCATGACCGTGGTCGTGCCCATGGTCGTGCCCATGGTCGTGGCCGTCGTCGTGCGCATGGTGATGGTGATGACCGAACACGCCCGCTCCTACGGCGATGGCTGGGGCGGCGGCAGGTCCGCAGCGCTGCTGCCGGTCCCGCGGCGAAGATCGATGAACGGGCTGTCGCCGCGCCCCTGCAGCCGGTGGTCGACGATCAGCACCTGCCGGTGCGCGAGGCCGGCGACCAGCCGTTCCAGCTTGCGCTCGAGCAGGAACGGGATTGGGCCGATCGCGTAGGCTGCCCGGTCGGTGGCGAAGCCGGTCGAATGCACCGTCGCGTCCGCCACCGCCTCGTGCGACGCGGCTGCCGCCGCGTCCCGCTGCAGGCCGCTGTCGCGCAGGGCGTCGCTGGTGTGGCCGATGGCGTAGCCGGTCTGCTCCGCCATCGCGGTGTGCGCGCTGATCTGCGCGGTCTGCACCGCATGATACGCGCTTGCCGCACCCGGCGGCGGATGGACCGCCTCGACCACCACCGCCATGACCTGCACCCCGGCCGGGATCGCGTCCAGCTCGGCCTGCAGGCCCGCCGCGATCTCGCGCGAGAAGCCGGCCTGGTCGGCGCCCAGCACGCCCGGCAGCGTGTGATGCGCGAAGTAGTGCGCCAGCAGGCGGCTGGTCATCGCCTGCACCAGGCGCCGCGGATCGTCCGAGGCGTAGGCGGCGGCCAGCGCGGCCGCATCCGA
Source organism: uncultured Acetobacteraceae bacterium (assembly GCA_964247755.1). Classification (GTDB taxonomy): domain Bacteria; phylum Pseudomonadota; class Alphaproteobacteria; order Acetobacterales; family Acetobacteraceae; genus Lichenicola. The sequence continues at coordinate 15,672 of CAXTVX010000066.1, forward strand.
CAGGCCGATGCGATACACCACGCGCAGGTCGATGTTGACGCTCTGGAAGCTCTGCTGCCCGCGCGACAGGCTGGCGACCAGGTAGGCCGCCTCGGACGGGTGGCTCTCGTCCCAGAGCCGGTCGGCCGACGGGCCCGGCTGTCCCTCGACGTCCGGCAGCGGCGCCCGGGCGGGCGACGCTCCGCCGGTGTCGGCGCCGTCGAACACGATCGGCACGTCGTGCAGGGTGCCGAGCTCGATCGGCCGCAGCCGGCCGGCCGGCCAGGGCAGGCGGAGGTGCAGGCCCGGGCCGAACACGGCCACCGGACGGCCGAACCGCTCGTAGACGCCGCGCTGGTCGACACGCAGCGCCTCCACCCCGCTCAGGGCCCAGCCGAACAGGACCAGCACCGCCAGGACCGGCGCCAGTGCCGCGCGCACGAAGGCGATCGCCCAGCTCCGCGACAGGTCGATGCCGAACAGGTCGCGCACCGCCGCCGCCACGCGCCGCGGCCGGTGCAGGCCCAGGGGCAGGCCCAGCGCCGCAGCCAGCACGCTGGTCGCGACCGCCCGTGCCTCGGTGATCGGCGGGAACGGGACGAACAGCGTGGCGCACGCGCGCAGCGTCATCTCTGTTGCCACCAGCAGGCACAGGATCGCCGATACCCGGCCGGCATAGCTGCCCGCGCCGATCCCGGCGTAGAGCAGCAGGCAGCCGACGCCGCAGCACAGGGCCGCCGCCAGCGGAACCCGCACCAGGGCCGCAAGCCCCGGCGCCTCGGGATCCGCCAGCGGATCGGCCGCCGCGAGATGGCGCTCCAGCACCAGCAGCGCGAAGGCAAGGGCCAGCAGGGCGGCTGCACAGGCAGCGGTCGTGCCCGGAGCCGCACTCCAGGCCCTGTCCACGCTGCAGGCGACGACCGCCGCGGCGACCGCCATCGCCGCCAGGACGCCGCCGCCGGCGGCCTGCTGCCAGGTGGCCCGGCGGCGACCACGGCGCGACAGCCTGTCATCCGCCGGCACGGCCCCGGCCTCGGCAACATCGGCCGGAGCCGGACGAACGAGCTCTGCGCGGAGCGCCATGTCCCGCGCCTGCGCCAGCAGGCCGGCGGACAGGCATCCGGCCGCCAGCACCAGGAGGGCGGCGCCGAGACCGGCCAGCATCGCCGTTGCGGCACCGGATGCGTCCCGGGACGCGGCGACGCCCGCGGCGCCGAGGAACAGGCAGGTTCCTGCCGACGCGGAACGCCTGGCCGACCGCGTCCTGGCGGAGTTGAACGCGGCCAGTTCCGCCAGGCGCATGGGTCAGGTGTCTCCGAGGTCCGGCCGACGGCTCATGGCAGGGACCGCCCACGATGTCACGCCTGGAGCGGGTTGTTGCAACACGCCTTCCCATGCACCAGCCGGCTCGCGGCACACCGCAGCGTTGCTGCCGGCGCCGGCACCAGGGGACGGCCATCAGGGAACCGGCCGGGCCTTGCACGACGAACCCGCAGCCTTGACCATGCCTCATGCCCCTGCGTTCCTCCCTCCTGCTGCCGGTCCTGTGCCTGGCGGTCGTCACCCGTGCCCATGCCGGGCCGCCCACCGGCGAGCCGCCGCACCATGGCAGCGTCACCGAGCCCTCCGGGGCGCCGCCGCCGCTGCCCGGCACGCCCGATCCCAGCGTGATCTTCGCCCCGATCGACATGGGGAACCGGCCGAACGCGTTCCGCACCGGCAGCGGCAGGCCGGGCCCGGCGTTCTGGCAGAACCGCACCGACTACGTCATCAAGGCGACGATCCACCCCGACTCCCACGTCCTGTCCGGTACCGAAACGATCACCTACACCAACAACAGCCCGGATCCGCTCGACGTGCTGTGGGTGCAGCTCGACCAGAACATCTACCGCGCCGACAGCCGGGCCCGGTACGCCGACGGCTATCTGAGCAGCAACAGCACGCAGGGCGACGTGATCGAGAGCGTGTCGGTAGGGGACGACACGCACACCGCGTCCGTGCCCTACCTGATCTCGGACACGCGTATGCAGGTCAGGCTGCCCGCGGTCCTGGCGGCGCATGGCGGCCGGCTGCGGCTGCAGATCGCCTGGCACCACACCGTGCCGGGCCCCTGGGGCGGACGCACCGCGGTCACGCCGACGCGGAACGGCGACATCTACGAGATGGGTCAATGGTTCCCGCGCATGGCTGTGTACGACGACCTGCGCGGCTGGGACACCGCTCCCTATCTCGGGCAGGAGTTCTACCTCGACTACGGCGACATCGATTACAGCGTGACGGTGCCGTGGAACTTCCTGGTGGAAGGATCAGGCGCACTGCTCAACCCGGACGAGGTGCTGACCGCAACCGAGCGCGACCGGCTGGCCCAGGCGGCCAGGAGCGACCAGGCCGTGATGATCCGCAGCCCCTCCGAGGTGACCGATCCGTCGACGCGGCCGACCCGGTCCGGCACCCAGACCTGGCACTTCCGGATGCGGAACACCCGCGACGTCGCCTTCGCCGCCTCCGCCGCCTTTGCTTGGGACGCGGCCAGGCTCGACCTGCCGCCGCTCGAGCCCGTTTCCCGCATGCCCTCCTGGCTACCCTGGGCACCCGCACCGACGCCGCGCCTGGCGATGTCGATCTATCCGGTGGAAGCGGCGTCGAACTGGACCCGCTCGACCGAGTACGTGAAGCACGCGATCGAGTACTTCTCCGCCCGCTGGTATCCCTACCCATACCCGAACGCGGTCAACCTGGCCGGGCACGGCGCCGGCATGGAGTATCCGGCGATGGCGTTCGACGGCATCGACGACGCCGGCAAGCCGCTGTTCTGGATCACCACCCACGAACTCGGCCACGGCTGGTTTCCGATGATCGTCGGCACCAACGAGCGGCGCAACGCCTTCATGGACGAGGGCTTCAACACCTTCATCGACGTGTACGCATCCGACCACTTCAACCACGGCGAGTACGCGCCCAAGCGCGACCCGGAATACGCGCCGGGCGGCGGCAACCCGGTGGACGAGATCATCCCCTGGCTGCAGGACCCGAACGCGC
>CAXTVX010000067.1:0-18590 GCA_964247755.1 uncultured Acetobacteraceae bacterium
TTAGAGCGGGCCGCTCATAACGGCTTGGTTGCGGGTTCGAGTCCTGCCGGGCGCAGGTCCGCCGTCCGTCGCCGCCCGGCATGCGCCGCAGCCAAGCCGATACGCCCACCGAAGCCCGGGAGCCGCATCATGCCCGCCTACCAGTATGTCTACGTGATGAAGGACCTGACCAAGGCCTACCCGGGCGGCCGCGAGGTGTTCAAGGGCATCACCCTGAGCTTCCTGCCCGGGGTCAAGATCGGCGTGCTCGGCGTCAACGGCGCCGGCAAGTCGACCCTGCTCAAGATCATCGCCGGCATCGAGAAGGAGCACGGCGGCGAGGCCTGGGCGGCGGAAGGCGTGACCATCGGCTACTTGGAACAGGAGCCCAAGCTCGAAGAGAGCCTGACCGTCGGCGAGAACGTGGCGCTGGGCTTCGGCACCCTGAAGACGGCGGTGGACCGCTTCAACGAGATCTCCAACCGCTTCGCCGAGCCGATGGAGGAGGACGAGATGAACGACCTCCTCGCCGAGCAGTCGACGCTGCAGGAGGAGATCGAGGCCAAGGACGGCTGGGAGCTCGACCGCAAGATCGAAATCGCGCTGGGGGCGCTGGCCTGCCCGCCGGCGGAAAGCAGGGTGACCACCCTGTCGGGCGGCGAGCGACGCCGCGTGGCGTTGTGCCGGCTGCTTCTGGAGCGCCCCGACATCCTGCTGCTCGACGAGCCGACCAACCACCTCGACGCCGAAAGCGTCGCCTGGCTGGAGCGCACGCTGCGCGACTACGAGGGCACCGTCATGGTGATCACCCATGACCGCTACTTCCTGGACAACGTCACCAACTGGATCCTGGAGATCGAACGCGGCCGCGGCTACCCGTTCGAGGGCAACTATTCCTCGTGGCTGACGCAGAAGCGCAAGCGCCTGCAGCAGGAGGAAAAGGAGGAAAGCGCCCGCTCCCGCGCGCTGGCCGCCGAGCAGGAATGGATCGGCGCCAGCCCGAAGGCGCGGCAGGCCAAGAACAAGGCCCGCATCCAGAAGTACGAGGAGATGCTGGCGCAAAGCCACGACCGCGCCGGCGGCACCGCCGACATCGTGATCCAGCCGGGCCCGCGCCTGGGCGGCACCGTGATCCAGGCCGACCAGCTGCGCAAGGGCTACGGCAACCGGCTGCTGATCGAGGACCTCGACTTCAAGCTGCCGCCTGGCGGCATCGTCGGCGTGATCGGGCCGAACGGCGCCGGCAAGTCCACCCTGTTCAAGATGATCATCGGCGACGACAAGCCCGATGGCGGGGCGCTCAGGGTCGGCGACACGGTGAAGCTCGGCTATGTCGACCAGTCGCGCAACTCGCTCGACGACGGGAAGTCGGTCTGGGAGGAGATCTCCGGCGGCACCGACACGATCTACCTGGGCAAGCGCGCGGTACAGAGCCGGGCGTATGTGGGCGCGTTCAACTTCAAGGGCTCCGACCAGCAGAAGAAGGTCGGCATCCTGTCGGGCGGCGAGCGCAACCGGGTGCACTTGGCCAAGATGCTGCGTCAGGAAAGCAACGTCATCCTGCTCGACGAGCCGACCAACGATCTCGACGTCGACACGCTGCGGGCGCTGGAGGACGCGCTGGGGGAGTTCGCCGGCTGCGCCGTGATCATCTCCCACGACCGCTGGTTCCTGGACCGTCTGGCCACCCACATCCTGGCCTTCGAGGGCGACAGCCACGTGGAATGGTTCGAGGGCAACTTCCAGGCCTACGAGGAGGACAAGCGCCGCCGCCTCGGCGAGCACTCCACCGACCCGAGCCGGATCAAGTACCGGCCGCTGGCGCGCTGAGCGCCGGACGCCAGGGGACCGGTACGCGCCATCGGGCGCGTCCGGTCCCGTCGTGATGAGCCCTCCGATCGGCCGCGTGGTCCGCACCGCCCGCCTGCTGCTGGCGCCGGTCGGATGGCGCGACATGGACGAGATGGCGGCGCTGAAGGGCGATGCCGGTGCGTTCGGGCTGATGCTGGGAGGCGTGCGCTCGCGCGTGCAGGCGGAAGCCGAGATGGCGGACGACCTCGCCTTCTGGGCCAGGCGCGGCGTCGGCATCTTCACCGTGCGCGAGGGGGACCGGTTCCTCGGCATGACCGGACTGCACGAGCGTCCGGACGGGCGCGGCCTCAGCCTCCGCTTCGCCCTGTTCCCCTCCGCGCGCGGGCGCGGCATCGCCCGCGAGGCGGCGGGGGCGGCACTCCGCTTCGCGCATGACGCGGGCGAGGTGCGGGTGATCGCGGTGGCGCGCGAGGACAACTTCGCCTCCCGCACCACGCTGGGCGGGATCGGCATGACGGTGGCAGGCGGGTTCGAGCGCGACGGCTCCCCGATGCTGGTCTACGAGAGCGTGCGGCGCTGAGCGCCACCGGTTCAGGAGGCGTGCGACACCTGCCGGGTCAGGGCGGAGATCAGGGCGTCGACGCTGTTGCCGTGGCGGGCGAGGTAGCTGGTGTAGTCGTCGCGCTCGTTGATGCTGAGGCTGACCCCTTCGGCCATCACGTCCACCACCTTGGGCGAGCCGGACGAGTCGCTGACGATCCACTGCACGTCGGTGTTCGGCTGCCCGGGCCGGCTGATCACGGTCGGCACCGCCGTCCTGCCGTCGCCCTGCGCGGTCGCACTGCCGACGGTGATGGCGACGCCCTTGTAGTCGCCGAGGTGGCCGGTGATGGAGTTGGCCAGCACCTGGTGGAACAGCGCGAGGTAGCGCTGCTGCTGGTCGGGGCTGGCGGTGCGCCAGAACCGGCCCAGGCAGAACCGTCCGATCGCATCGACATCGACGTCCTGGCTCAGCAGCGGCAGCACCTGCGTCTTCTTCTCCGCGGTGTTGCCCGGCCCGTTGACCACGGCGGTCAGCTTGACGCTGAGCGCACGCACGAACTCGGTGTCCGACGAGGCCTGGGCGTGGGCCGCCGGCACCAGATCGAGGCCGAGCGGCGCCAGCACCGGCGTCGCCACCAGCGCCGCAGGCAGCAGCCCGGCCAGGACTATGGTGGCCGCCGGCAGGCGGATGAGGGTCTTCAGCATGGCGATCCTGCCCCGTGTCAGTGGGAATACCAGTCCGGAACCGTCGCCCGGTGGTCGTCGCGCATCGCCTGTATCTGGGCGTTGCGGTGCTGCCGGTAGAGACTGCGTATGGTTGCGTAAGGGTCTAGCGCATTCTTCTTCACCTGGTCGAGGTCGGCCAGCACCTGGGCACGCGCGTCGATGGTGCCGATCCCGTACAACGCCCAGTTCAGCGTGATTAGGCCGTAGCCGCGCGGCACGTAGTTGAGCGGCGCCAGCGCGATGTCGATGCCGAACCCCGTGGCATCGCGCGGGTTGCTTGGTCCGAGCAGGGGCAGGAACAGGTAGGGCCCTTCCGGCAGGCCCCAGCTTGCCAGCGTCATGCCGCCGTCGGCGGGGCTGGCCGGGTAGCCCCAGCCCTTTGCCACGTCGAGCACTCCGCCGATGCCTACGGTGGAGTTGATCAGGAACCGCATGAAGGTGTCGCCCGCCCGCCTCGGCCTGGTCTCGAACACGTCGTTGACCAGCACCGCCGGGCTCGCGAGGTTGGCGAGCGCGTTGTGCACGCCGGTGCGGGCCGGCTCCGGCACCGCCCATACGTAGGCCTGTGCCACCGGGCGCAGGGTGTAGGCGTCGACCGTGTTGCTGACCCGGTAGAAGAAGCGGTTGGCCGGCTCGTACGGGTCATTGGCGCGGGTGTAGTCCGCCAACGCGTCGGGATCGGTCGGTCTGGTGGCGCAACCGGTCATGGCCAGCAGGAGCAGGGCGGCGCAGGCGAGACTGCCGGTCCCGGCACGCGGAGATCGACGAGGACAGCCGTCCGGACGCATCTTCTGACCCTCGCCTTGCCTCGCCGCGGTGCCGGATCGCGGGCGCCCGGCACGACAGCCGATTGCCCACCGTTCCGGGATCTGCTGCCGGAATGTCTAACATGGCTTCGGCGCCGCGCAATGTGCGGCCGCGTCCGGGCGTGGCGCTTGCACCTTGCGGCAGCGGCCACCAGACTACAGGAACATGATCCAGCCCCACGACAACCAGCTGCTGCAGCCGCTCGCTCCGGTGCGGGAGCGGGATCCCGCACGGGAAACCGAGGCGCAGGCGGCACGGCGGACGCTGCCGCCGCTGGAGCGCTGGCTGACCGGCCCGCGCGTTGCCGGGCTGCCGGCACCCAGTGCCGACCGGGCGCCGCCGCTGCTGTCGTTCGAGTTCTTCCCGCCCCGCACCGAGGCGCTCGAGCAGCAGCTCTGGACCTGCATCCGGCGGCTGGAGGTGCTGCGGCCGAGCTTCGTGTCCGTCACCTATGGCGCCGGCGGCTCCACCCAGGCGCGCACCCACGACACGGTGGCGCGCCTGGTGCGGGACACCGACCTGGTGCCCGCCGCCCACCTGACCTGCGTCGGCGCCAGCCGCGGCGAGGTGGACGACGTCGCCCGCCGCTACTGGGACTGCGGCGTCCGCCACATCGTCGCCCTGCGCGGCGACCCGGCGGTGAAGGGCGGCCGGTTCGAGGCCCATCCCGACGGCTACGGGAGCGCTGCCGAGCTGGTGGCGGGCCTGAAGCGGGTCGCCGAGTTCGAGATCTCGGTGGCTGCCTACCCGGAGGTGCACCCGGAGGCGTCGAGCCCGGAGGCCGATCTCGACAACCTCAAGCGCAAGCTCGACGCCGGTGCCACGCGGGCGATCACCCAGCTGTTCTTCGACGGCGACACCTTTCTCCGGTTCATCGACCGCTGCCTCGCGGTCGGCATCACCGCCCCGGTGGTGCCGGGGATCATGCCGGTGTCGAACTTCGGCCCGGCCCGGCGGTTCGCGGAATCGTGCGGGGCGCGGGTGCCGGACTGGCTGGAGCACATGTTTGCCGGCGCCGAGGAGGAGGCGGAAACGCGGCGCATGATCGGTGTCGTGATCGCCGCCGAGCAGGTCCGCCTGCTGCAGGCGAACGGCATCGACGAGTTCCACTTCTACACCTTGAACCGGCCCGACCTGACCTATGCGATCGCGCACATCCTGGGGATCAGGCCGCAGCCGGCGGCGTGTGCGGTCACGCCTGCAGGCTGAGCCGGGAGCCGGCGGGATCGCTGCTGCTGGGATTGCTGGCAGGGGCGGTGCTGCTGGAGATGACGTTGCCGGTCGAGTCCGTGACGGTGGTGGTGACCGAGCCGTCGCCGTTGGTGGTGACGCTGGTGGTGTCGCCCGAGGACGAATTGCTGCCGCCGCCGGACGCGCCGGCACCGCTGCTGACGCCGGTGCTGCCTCCGCCGGCAGCCGTGCCGGTCAGGCCCTGGGCGCTGCTCTCCGAGCCCGACAGAAGCTGCGAGGCGGTGGCGGAGGAGGTCAGGCCGATCGTGGCGCTCATGACGTGGGTCCGGTTGCTATGAATGATCCGGAAATCCTCGCAGACGATCCTGAAGCAATCGTTAACGCCCGGTCGGCATCGCCTGCGGCCCGCTCCAGGCCAGGTTGTGGATCAGCATCGCCACCAGCCCCGACCATCCGGTCTGGTGCGAGGCGCCGAGGCCGCGCCCGGTGTCGCCGTCATAGTACTCGTAGAACAGCACGAGGTCGCGGAAGTGCGGGTCGTCCTGCAGCAGCGCCACGTCGCCATGCACGCGCCGCCGCCCGTCCGGCCCGCGCGTGAACAGCCCGACCAGGCGCTGCGACAGCTCGGCCGCCACCTCGCCCAGCGTCATCTGCCGGTCCGAACCGGTGGGGCAGGCGATCCGGTAGCCCTCGCCGTAGTAGCGGTGCAGGCGGAGCAGGCTCTCGATCAGCAGGTAGTTGACCGGCATCCAGACCGGCCCGCGCCAGTTGGAGTTGCCGCCGAACAGCCGCGAGCGGCCTTCCGCCGGCCAGTACGGCAGCTCGAAGCTCTGGCCTTGCCACTCGAAGCGATACGGCGCCGCCTCGTGCGCCTTCGACACCGCGCGGATGCCGCCGACGGACAGGAACTCGGTCTCGTCCAGCATGCGGCCCAGCGTCCGGGTCATGCGGTGGGTGCGCAGCAGCGCCAGCAGTGCGGTGTCGTCCTGCCCGACCCGCTCCCAGGACGAGACCAACTCGGCAAGCTGCGGACGGTGCTCGAGGAACCAGCGCATCCGGGCGGAGAACTCGGGCAGCCGGGCCAGCTCGTCGTGGCGCAGGATCGTCACCGCGTAGAGCGGGATCAGGCCGACCATCGAGCGGGCCCGCAGCGGGATGCGGCTGCCGTCCGGCAGGGTCAGGGTGTCGTAGAAGAAGCCGTCCTGCTCGTCCCACAGCGCGTTGCCCTCCGCGCCGGCGATGAGCAGGAAGTGCTCGAAGAACTTGGTGGCGACGTCCTCGTAGGCCGGGTCCTGCAACGCCAGCTCGATCGAGATGTGCAGCATCGCCAGCGCATACATCGCCATCCAGGCGGTGCCGTCGGACTGGCTCAGCGTGCCGCCGGTCGGCAGCGGCGCCGAGCGGTCGAAGATGGCGATGTTGTCCAGCCCGAGGAAGCCGCCCTGGAAGATGTTGCGGCCCTGCTCGTCCTTCCTGTTCACCCACCAGGTGAAGTTCATCGACAGCTTGTTGAACACGCGCTTGAGGAAGTCGTGGTCGGGATGGCCGTTCAGGGTGCGGTCGGTCTCGAACACCCGCCACGCGGCCCAGGCGTGCAGCGGCGGGTTGGCATCGCCGAACGACCACTCGTAGGCTGGCAGAGCGGCGTTCGGGTGCATGGCGCCGGCCTGCATCAGCACGGTCACCTGCGCCTTGGCGAAGTCGGGATCGACCAGCGCCAGCACCACCGTGTGCAGCGCCAGGTCCCAGGACGCGAACCAGGGGTATTCCCACTTGTCCGGCATGGAGATGATGTCGGCCATGTTCAGGCCGCGCCAGTCGGCGTTGCGCCCGGTAGCCCGCGACGTTGGCGGCGGCGGCTCGGCCGGGTCGCCGTCGAGCCAGCGCTGCACGTCGTAGCGGTAGAACTGCTTCGACCACAGCATGCCGGCCAACGCCTGGCGCTGCACCAGCCGCGCGTCCGGATCCGCGACCCGCTGCTGCAGGGCGTCGTAGAACGCGTCCGCCTCGGCGATGCGTGCGGCGAACACCGCGTCGAACTCCGCGAACGGGTCGGCGTCCGGGTCCCCGGCGTGCAGCCGCAGCCGCACCACGCGCTCGGCGCCGGCCGGGATCTCCAGCTGGTGCAGCACGGCGCACTTGGTGCCGCATCGCGCCGGGTTCACCGCCGCCGCACGGCCATCCACCACGCAATCGTTGATGCCGTCCTTGAAGAAGCCGGATGCCGTCTCGCCATAGAGCCGGTCGACGTTGGTGTCGTTGTCGCAGAACAGCAGGGTGGCGCCGTGCTCGACCGACAGGCGCATCTCCGGCATCCCGTCCTGTTGCGCCAGCACGGCGGTGTCGGACAGCGCGCGCAGCATCGGACGGACGGCGCCGGTGGTCCAGGACCAGCGGTTGCGCGCCCAGAGCTGCGGCAGCAGGTGCAGCGGCGCCGGGTCGGGACCGCGGTTGACCACCCGCACCCGCATCAGGATGTCGTCGGGCGCCGCCTTGGCATACTCGACGAACACGTCGAAATAGCGGTTCCGGTCCAGGATGCCGGTGTCGACCAGTTCGTACTCGGGCTGGTCGGGGCCGCGCCGGCCGTTCTCCTCCACCAGCTTCTCATAGGGATAGGTTCCTTGCGGATACTTGTAGAGCATCCGCGCGTACGAATGGGTCGGCGTGCTGTCGAGGTGGTAGTAGAGTTCCTTGACGTCCTCACCGTGGTTGCCCTCCCCGTTGGTCAGGCCGAACAGCCGCTCCTTCAGGATCGGGTCATGGCCGTTCCACAGTGCGACACCCAGGCACCAGCGCAACCGGCGCTCGCCGTAGCCGGCGATCGCGTCCTCGCCCCAGCGATAGGCGCGGCTCCTGGCGTGGTCGTGCGGCAGGTAGTCCCAGGCGTCGCCGCCGGGACTGTAGTCCTCGCGCACCGTGCCCCATTGCCGGTCGCTGAGGTACGGGCCCCAGTCCTTCCAGGCGCCGTCGGTGCGGCAGCCGAGCAGGCGCTCGCCCTCGACGGTGGCGAAGATCTCCGGCCGGTCGACCGGCTGTCGGGTGTCGCTCACCGGGGCCCGGCGAGCCGCGCGACCGCCTCGACCCGGGCACGGGTGCCGCGGTCGGCGCGTCCGGTCACCGCTTCCGGCCGCCAGTGCCGCTGGAACGCCGTCAGCACGATCCCCAGCGCCTCGTCCATGCCGTCCTCCTCGCCGGTGATGTCGTAGCCGATCCGGGCCAGGGCCCGGCGCAGCGGCGCCATGTCGCCGCCGTCCTCCGCGGTGCCGAGGTCCGGCACGCCGTGCGGATACAGCCCGATCCCCCGTCGCGCCAGCCGCGCCCAGGGGAACAGCTCGCCCGGATCCTGCTTGCGGTCGGGAGCGACGTCGCTGTGCCCGACCACGCCCGACGGCGGGATCGGGTGGCGTCCCAGGATCGCGAGGCAGAGCGCCTCGACCGCCTCGACCTGCGCGTCCGGGAACGGCCGGTAGCCCCATTCGTGGCCCGGATTGACGATCTCGATGCCGACCGAGCTGTCGTTCAGCATCCGCCGGCCGCGCCAGAACGACACCCCGGCATGGGCGGCCCGCAGCGCCTCGGGCACCAGCCGCACGATCCGGCCATCCTCCTCGACCACGTAGTGCGAGGACACCTGCGCTTGCGCGTCGCACAGCCGGTCGATCGCCGCCTGGCCGTCCTGCATGCCGGTGTAGTGCAGCACCAGCGTGTCGACGGCCGAGCCTGGTTCCCGCGCACGGCAGTTCGGGCTCGGATGCTCGATGATCGCGAGGTCCATAAGCTTACAGGCCCCGGTCGCGCTTGATCCGGTCCCAGGCGGCGTTGACCCGGGCCACCCGCTCGGCGCCGACGGCGATCTCGGCCGCCTTGGCGCCACGTGCGGCGAGCGAGTCGGGATGGGTTTCGCGCATCAGCCGGCGCCAGGTGGCGCGTATCTCGTCGTCGCTGGCGTGGCGTGCCACGCCGAGCACGGCATACGCATCCGGCTCGTCGGTGGAGGGCCGCGCGGCACCGTTCTCGGCGCGGTCCCAGGCGCCATGTCCGAGCCCGAACAGCGCATGCACGCGGCCGAGGAAGTCGAGCTCCGGCCGGGTCAGGGCGCCGTCGGAGCGGGCGATGGCGAACAGGGCCGCCAGCACCTCCTCCAGCACGGCGGTCTGGTCGGCATAGGCGCGGCCGAGCTCCTCGGCAAAGGGGGCGAAGTCGTCGGTGCGTGTGCGCGCCTGGTCGAACAGTCGGCCGATCTCGGTGGTGGACTCGGTCGGAATGCGGAACGAGCGCTTGAAGCTGTCGATCTCCTGGCGGTTCACCGGCCCGTCGCACTTGGCGAGCTTGGCCGACAGCACCACCACCACGATCGCGAACAGCTGGTCGCGCTTGCCGGCGACCGCGGCCATCTTTGCCGCCAGCCGCAGCGCCGCCCCGTTTGGATCGGCCGCCTTGCGCTGCCCCCTGTTCGCCTGGGGCTCGCTGCCGAGGAAGCCGGTGCCGCCCCAGCTGCCCCAGGTGCCGGCCGGCGGGTCCAGCAGCGCGCCGCGGTCCGCGGCGTGGCCCAGCGCCGTGCCCAGCACGGCGCCGATCGGGCCGCCCATCGCAAAGCCCGTCACGCCGCCGAACAGCTTGCCCCAGATCGCCATGCCCATGCCTGTATCACACCCCCGGACTCAGCGGGCTCCCCGTTTCAACGGGAAACACGGGCAGGGTTTGCCCAGGGCGTTGCCCGGGGTGTGGTCGCTGGGCGGGGGCTGCGGGAAGCGGCTCGGCTGCGGGGCGTGGTGCCATTGCTTCTCCTTCAGCGGATACGCGGACGGTCGTTGCAGACGGTGTGGGCGAGGCGGAGCAGGCGGGTGGCGCTCTGCGGCAGGCCGGCGCGGTGCGCGTCCTCGGCCAGCGACAGCAGCTGGTGCGACAGCAGCAGCGGGCTGACGACCTCGTTGCGGGTCTCGGACGGGTGGGTGCTGGTGGAATGCATCGGAGTTCTTCCTCGGGAAACCGGCGCCGTGTTGGCGTCGAGGAGGAGATTGCCGGCCAATGGTTAACGGGTCGTGAACACCGTTCAGGCCCGACCGATTTTTCTCAACTACGCCCGGACAGTGCCAGCACGCGGAGCGCGGACGCCAGGCTGCGGGCGGGATCCCGGCTCGAATCCGCCGCCTCCACCAGGGCGATTAGGCTCCGGCCGTGCCCGGAGGCAAGCGACTCCAGGGCGGCCCAGAACTCCGGCTCCAGCGCCACGCTGGTGCGGTGGCCGGACAGCACCAGGCTGCGCTTGAGCATCGCGCGGGGCGGCGTCACCGCGCCGCCGCCAGCCGCGCGCAGGCCCAGCCGGCGGCGTCGGCCACCACCGGGTCGGGATCGGCGAGCAGGTCCTGCGCCGACGGAAGCAGCGCGGCGTCGCCGGAGTTGCCGATCGCGATCAGCACGTTGCGCACGAAGCGGTCGCGGCCGATGCGCTTGACGGCCGTGCCGGCGAACAGGGCACGGAAGCCCGGATCGTCGAGCCGGGCGAGCTCGGCCAGGTGCGGCGCGCGCAGGTCCGCGCGTGCCTGCAGCTTGGCGGTGCGGCCGAGCACGGCGAACCGGTTCCATGGGCAGGCAGCCAGGCAATCGTCGCAGCCATAGATCCGGTTGCCGATGGCGGCGCGGAACTCGTCGGGGATCGGGCCGGGATGCTCGATGGTCAGGTAGGAGATGCAGCGCCTGGCGTCGAGCCGGTACGGCGCCGGAAAGGCGTCGGTCGGGCAGGCTTGGAGGCAGCGCGTGCAGGAGCCGCAGCCGCCGGCGCGCGGCTCGGAGGGCGGCAGGGGGAGCGTGGTGTAGACCTCGCCCAGGAACAACCATGAACCATGCGCGCGAGACACCAGGTTGGTGTGCTTGCCCTGCCAGCCGAGCCGGGCGCGCGCGGCGAGCGGCTTCTCCATCACCGGCGCTGTATCGACGAACACCTTGACCAGCGGGCTGTCGGCGGAAGCCTGCTTCACCACGAACTGCGCCAGGTGCTTGAGCATGCCCTTCATGACGTCGTGGTAGTCGCGGTGCCGGGCATAGACCGAGATGCCGCCGCGATCGGGGCGCCCCTGGATGTGCCGCGGGTCCTCGCCCGGTGCGTAGCTCAGGCCGAGCGACAGCACGCTGCGCGCCTCCGGCCACAGCGCCTGCGGGTGGCTGCGGGCATCGGTGCGCTCGGCGAGCCAGCCCATCTCGCCGTGGTGGCCGCTGGCGAGGAAGTCGGCGAGGCGGGTGCGCGCTTCCGGGCCGAGGGCGGCGTCGCATACCCCGAACGCGTCGAAGCCGAGGGAAAAGGCGTGGTCGCGGATGCGGTCGCGCAGGGCCGCGCCGTTCATGGCGGGTCGCCCGCCGCCCAGCCGGCGCGCACGGCGTCGGCGTGGGCTGCCAGCCGGCCGGCGACCACCGCCTCGCGTAGGCTCCGCATCAGGTGCTGGTAGTAGTGGAGGTTGTGCCAGGTCAGCAGCATCGGCCCCAGCATCTCGCCGGCCCGGAACAGGTGGTGCAGGTAGGCGCGGCTGTGCCGGGCGCAGGCCGGGCAGGAACAGCCGGGCTCGACCGGACCGGGATCGATGGCGTGCCGGGCGTTGCGCAGGTTGAGCGTGCCGGAGCCGGTATAGGCGCGCGCGGTACGGCCGGCGCGGGTCGGCATCACGCAGTCGAACATGTCGACGCCGCGCGTCACCGCGCCCAGCAGGTCGTCCGGGGTGCCGACGCCCATCAGGTAGCGCGGCCGGTCCGCGGGCAGCAGCGGCACCGTCGAGTCCAGGGTGGCGAACATCAGCGCCTGGCCCTCGCCCACCGCGAGCCCGCCCACCGCGTAGCCCTCGAAGCCGATCTCCCGCAGCGCGCGCACGCTTTCCGCCCGCAGCTCCGGCTCGACCCCGCCCTGGACGATGCCGAACTGGGCGTAGCCCTCGCGGGGCACGAAGGCTTCTCGGGAGCGGGCGGCCCAGCGCATCGACAGCCGCATGGAGGCGGCGATCGCGTCGGTGCCGGCGGGCAGGGCAGGACACTCGTCGAAGCACAGGGTGATCGTGGCATCGAGCGCGTGCTGGATGGCCGTCGAGCGCTCCGGGGTCAGGCGGTGCGTGGTGCCGTCCAGGTGCGAGCGGAAAGTGACGCCGTCCGCGTCCAGGGTGCGCAAGGTGCTGAGCGACATGACCTGGAACCCGCCGGAATCGGTCAGGACCGGACCGGGCCAGTCCATGAACCGGTGCAGGCCGCCCAGCGCCTGCACCCGCTCCGCACCAGGGCGGAGCATCAGGTGGTAGGTGTTGGCGAGCACGATGCCGGCGCCGGTCGAACGCACCGCGTCCGCGGTCATCGCCTTGACCGTGCCGGCAGTGCCGACCGGCATGAAGGTCGGCGTCGGCACCGTGCCGTGCGCGGTGTGCAGGTGCCCGGCGCGGGCGGCGCCGTCGGTCGCCTCTGCCGTCCAGGAGAAGCCGGTCACGCCCCCCGCTCCAGCAGGCAGGCGTCGCCATAGGAATAGAACCGGTAGCCGGTGGCGATCGCCTGCGCATAGGCGTCCAGCATCCGGTCGCGGCCGGCAAAGGCGCAGACCAGCATGAACAGGGTCGAGCGCGGCAGGTGGAAGTTGGTCAGCAGCAGGTCGGCGCTGCGGATGCGGTGGCCGGGCCGGATGAACAGGCTGGTCTCGCCGTCGAACGGATGCACGGTGCCGTCGGCATCGACGACGGTTTCCAGCAGACGCAGCGACGTGGTGCCGACCGCTATGATCCGGCCGCCGCCGGCGCGCGCGCGGTTGATCGCGTCGGCCGCTTCCCGGCTGACGATGCCCCGCTCGGGGTGCATCCGGTGCGCGTCCACCGCCGCCTCGCGCATCGGCAGGAAGGTGCCGGCGCCGACATGCAGCGTCACCGTCGCGTGGCCGACGCCCAGCGCCCGCGCCGCGTCGAGCAGGGCGGGCGTGAAGTGCAGCCCGGCGGTGGGGGCGGCGACGGCACCGTCATGCGCCGCGAACACGGTCTGGTAGTCGGCCGCGTCGGCCGCGGTGGGTCCGGCCGGCCGGCCGATGTAGGGCGGCAGCGCCAGGGTGCCTGCCGCGCGCAGGAAGGCATCGAACGCTCCGCCCCCGGTGTCGAAGCGCAGCATTGCGCCGCCGCCTGCTTCGCGCTCCAGCACGCGGGCGGACACCGTTGTGCCCTGAAAGCGCAGCACGTCGCCGTCGCGCAGTCGCCGGGCGTTGCGTACCAGCACGTGCCAGCTGCCATCCGGCAGCGCGCGGTCCAGGGTGACGCCGATACAGGCCTCGCCCCGACGCGCCTCGAGCTGTGCCGGGATCACCCGCGTATCGTTGGCCACCAGGAGGTCGCCCGCGCGCAGCAGCTCCGGCAGCGCCGCCACCACCCGGTGCGCGAGCCCGTCCCGTCGCACCTCCAGCAGGCGGGCGGCCTCGCGCGGACGCGCCGGCTCCTGGGCGATCCGCTCCAACGGCAGGACGAAATCGTAGTCGGCGGCGAGCAGGGTCATGGCCGGCACGATCTACAACAGTTCCCGACCGGTGGATCGCCCCGACCGGGCGGAAAACGCGGTCACCCGCCACAGGAAGTGGACGGCGCGCTGGTCGACGGCCCGGTGGGAGGGACGGACAAGGCCATCCGCCCCGCATGACGACGTAGCGGCGCGATGTCGACCGGACGCGCACGATCCCGATGACCGGCTGGAACGAGCGCAGCGCGGCGTCTGCGGCGTCGATGTCCTGGACGGGCCGGCAGATCCGACGCTGCGCCGCCTCCGAGGCAGCGATCTCCGGCGCCCGCGGAGAAGCTCCTTGCGACGTGTCCCCTGTTCCAGAACGGGAGGATGCCGCCTGGCGGGACAGGATGCCGGCAACCTGTGCCAGTCCTGCCCACGCCAGCCCTGCTCCTGCCAGTCCTGCCCTCTCCGCGGACCAGCCCCGCGCGATGCCGCCTCAACCTATCCGGGTGTCTGGCGGAACCGCAGCGGTTGTGGTCTGAACCGTCCGCATGAACGCAGCGCTCCGCCCGGGCCCGCCCCTGTGGCGCAGTTTTCTCGCCTTTCTCGGGCCGATGATGCTGAGCAACGTGCTGCAGGCCGGGTCGGGAACCGCCAGCAACATCTTTCTCGGCCAGATGATCGGCATCGACGCCATGGCCGCGGCCAGCGTGTTCTTCCCCCTTGTGTTCTTCCTGGTGTCGCTGGTGATCGGCATGGGGGCGGGTGCCTCGGTGCTGATCGGCCAGGCCTGGGGTGCCGGCGATGTCGGGCTGGTGCGCCGGGTGGCGGCCTCGACCATGACGGCGGTGCTGGCCGGCGGCTTCGCGGTGTCGCTGCTGCTGACGCCGCTGGCCCGTCCGCTGCTCGAAACACTCGGCACCCCGGCTGCCGTGCTGCCGGGGGCCGTCGCCTACGCCACGGTGATGCTGGGCTTCATGCCGCTGCTGTTCGCGTTCCTGCTGCTGACCGTGCTGCTGCGCGGCGTCGGCGACACCGTGGCCCCGCTGCGGGCGCTGGCGATCGCGCTCGGCGTGTCGATGGTGGCGACGCCGGCGCTGATCCGCGGCGCCTTCGGCCTGCCGCGCCTGGGTGTCGCCGCCGCCGCCTGGGGCGCGGTGCTGGCCTGGGCGGTCGGCGTGGCGTGGCTCGCCTGGTCGCTGCGCCGGCAGGGCAGCCCGATGGCGCCGGACCGGCGCTTCGTGCGCGCCATGCGCCCCGACCGGCGGATCCTGGGGGAGGTGCTCCGGCTCGGCGTGCCGTCCGCGGTGCAGATGGTGGCGATGGCGCTGGCGGAGATGGTGCTGCTGGGGCTGGTCAACCGGTTCGGGCCGGAGGCGACCGCGGCGTACGGGGCGGTCAACCAGGTCATGGCCTACGTGCAGTTCCCGGCGATGTCGGTCGGCATCACGGTGAGCATCCTGAGCGCGCAGGCGATCGGCGCCGGCCGGACCGTGCAGCTGCCGGCGATCCTGCGCACCGGGCTGCTGCTGAACCTCGTGATCACTGGGATCCTGGTGGTGGTCGCCACCCTGTTCTCGCGCCGCCTGGTGGCGCTGTTCATCGCCAGCCGGGCGGTGGTCGGCACCACTGAAAGCCTGCTGCACATCGTGCTGTGGAGCGTGGTGGTGAGCGGGATCACCGGCATCCTGTCCGGGCAGATGCGCGCCAGCGGGGTGGTGCTGGTGCCCACTCTGATCCTGGTGCTGTCGATCGCGGTGGTGGAGGTGCCGGTGGCGTGGGGCCTGAGCCGCCTCATCGGCCTCGACGGGGTGTGGATCGCCTACCCGGCCGCCACGGTCGTCATGGCGCTGGCGGATCTCCTCTACTTCCGGCTGGTGTGGCGTCACAAGCCGATCCTTCGGCTCGCCTGAACCCTGGTCAGGCGGGACGGGATGGGCGAGAACCGGATCGTGTCGAGGTTTCCGGGGATGAAGGCTGCATCGGCGGGACCCATGAAGGTCCGGGCCGCGGGGAGCGGGCGCCGGGCACGGTTCTGCACCGGCTCGATCATGCGCCACACCGCGGTGATGGCCGGCACCGGCGCGGTCGGGCTGATCGCGGTGTTCGCGGTCGACCTGCTCAACCTGTTCTACATCTCCCGCCTCGGCGACCGCGGCCTGACGGCTGCGATCGGCTTCACCGGCGCTGTCGGCATGCTGCAGCTCGCGGTCTCGATCGGCATGTCGATCGGGTTGGGTGCCGTGGTGTCGCGGCTGATCGGCGCCAACCGGTTCGAGGAAGCCGGACGGGTCGCGTCCTCCGCCCTGCTGGTGATGTCGGCGGTGATGCTGCTGATCGGCCTGCTCACCGTGGTGCTGCTCCGTCCGATCCTCCTCGGGCTCGGCGCCACCGGCGGCACCTTCCACGCGGTGGCGGAATACGTGCGGATCGTCTCGCCCTGCCTGCCGCTGATCACGCTGGGCATGGGGTTCTCCTCCCTGCTCCGGGCGCTGGGCGACGCGCGCCGTTCCATGACGGTGACGCTGTGGGGAGCCGCGGTGACCGCCTGCCTCGACCCGCTGCTGATCCTGGGGGTCGTCACCGGGCTGCATCTGGGGCTGGTCGGGGCCGCGATCTCCACCGTCGCCTCGCGCGGCACCGCGGCGCTGCTCGGCTACCTGAGCGTGCGGCAGCACGGGTTGCTGCACAGGCCGGCGCTCGCCCGGCTGCTGCCGGACGCCAGGCGGGTCGGCGTCGTGGCGATGCCGGCGATCCTGACCAACCTCGCCACGCCGGTGGGGGCGGCCTACACCACCCACGCCCTGGCCCGGTTCGGCCTGCAGGCGGTGGCCGGCCAGGCGACGATCGACCGCATCACCCCGGTGGCGTTTGCCTTCATCTATGCCCTGACCGGTTCGGTCGGGCCGATCATGGCGCAGAACCTGGGTGCGGGCCTGTGCAACCGGGTGCGCGAAACCCTGCGCGCCTCCCTGCTGCTGGTGCTGGGCTGCGTGCTGGCGATGTGGGCGCTGCTGGCAGCACTTCAGGACCAGGTGGTGGTGGTGTTCTCCGCCACCGGCACGAGTGCCGTGCTGATCCACCTGTTCTGCTCGCTGACGGTGGCGGGCTTCCTGTGGGTCGGCGCTCTGTTCGTGGCCAACGCCGCGTTCAACAACCTGGGCCACCCGCTGCTGTCCACCCTGTTCAACTGGGGGCGGGCGACGCTGGGCACGATCCCGTTCGTGGCGTTCGGCACCCGCTACGGCCCGGTCGGCGTGCTGCTGGGGCAGGCGGCGGGCGGCGTGGTGTTCGGCACCCTGGCCGTGCTCACCGCCTTCGCCGTCACCCGCCGGCTGCGACCGGAGCAGGCCGGGCCGGGGGTGGCGATGGACGTGCCGGGCGGGACGGCCAAGGCGGCGATGGCCGAGCTGTCCGAGCTGCAGGCCGGGCCTTCACCCGTGAAGCGCTGACGGGTCAGGCCGCCGCGCCCGGCAGGTCGAAAGGCTCGGTTCTGTCGCCGGCGAGCAGCTCCTGGCAGTGCTGGTCGAGGCGCCAGGCCTCGCCGGGCCGCTCCCGGCGCAGCGACCAGATCAGGTCGAAGCAGGTCTTCGGCCAGCGCCACCCGTCGGGGAGCTCCCGCAGGATCTGGGGAGCGGCCACGGCACGGGCCAGCGCCGGCAGCCCCTGGTGCTGCCAGCACACCAGGACGGTTCCGGCCTCTGCCGCCAGCGCCGCGCCGAACGCCTCCTCCTGGTGCAGCGCCCAGCGGAGGTCCACGACCAGCCCCAGTCTCGCCGCCAGCGGCAGCACGGTCTGTTCCGGCCGCCGGCTGTGGCCGCCGCCCTTCCGGAACGCCGAGGCGTGGATCCGGTCCGGTCGCGGCAGGCGCCGGGCGGGCAGCGGGCCGGGCGCCAGCAGCGATGCGAGGCCGCCGGCGCGCTGCCAGCCGCGGACCGTGAGCGACTTCGCATCATGCCGGCTGTCGGGCATGACCCCATCGCCTGCGCCGGGCTCGCCGGGCTTCTCGGCGTGCCGGAGCAGCAGGATCTCGGTCGCGGCCATCAGGTTCCCGTCCATGCGGCTCCATGATGCCGGCCGGCGCCCGACGCGTCATCCGTCCATCCGTGTGCCGGACGCCCCCGTGGCGACGTGGAATCGGCGCAACACGGCGCCCTGGCTCTAGACTCGGCACTGCGAGACCCGACAATGGACTCGATCCATCGCGAGCCCGTTCATGACCGCCCTGCCCATCAGCGCCCCGCACCCGATCGAGGATCACGGCCTGGTCGGCGACCTCCGCACCGCGGCCCTGGTCGCCCGGGATGGCGCGGTGGCGTTCCTGTGCCTGCCCGAGTTCGACAGCCCCACCGTGTTCGCCTCCCTGCTCGACCCGGCCGGCGGCACCTTCCGCATCCTTCCGCGGAACGAGGCCTTGCGCACCTCGCAGATGTACCTGCCGGACACCAACATCCTGCTCACCCGCTTCATGTCGGAGGACGGCATCGCCGAGCTGACCGACCTGATGCCGCTGCACGGGTCCGGCGGGCCGCAGCGGCTGCAGCGACGGGTCCGGGTGATCCGCGGCGCGTTCGACTTCGACATGGTCTGCGCGCCGCGCTTCGACTACGGGCGCTGCGGGCACACGCTGGATGCCGACGGAACCTTCGTGCCGGAGGATGGCAGCCTCCGGCTGCGCCTGCGCGCTACCGTGCCGTTGCGCGTCGAGGAGGGGAACCTCCACGCCGGGTTCCACCTCGACCGCGACGGCGAGGCCTGCTTCTTCCTGGAAGTGAATCCGGAGAGCTCCTCGCCGGCGGCGAGCTGCGCGGAGGCGGATGCCGCCTTTGCCGACACGCTGGCCTTCTGGCATCGCTGGGTCGAGCGGTCGCACTATTCCGGCCGCTGGCGCGAGGTGGTGACGCGCTCTGCGCTGGCGCTCAAGCTGCTCACCTCGGCGGTGCACGGAGCGCCGGTCGCCGCCGTGACCTTCGGCCTGCCGGAGGAGTTCGGCGGCGAGCGCAACTGGGACTACCGCTACGTCTGGATCCGCGACGCGTCGTTCGCGATGTACGCGTTCATCCGCCTCGGCCTGATCGACGAGG
>CAXTVX010000068.1:0-18537 GCA_964247755.1 uncultured Acetobacteraceae bacterium
CCGAGAACGACCAGGCGATCCACGGCGAGGGCACGCTGGAGATCCTGTCCGACGGGTTCGGCTACCTGCGCTCGCCGGAAGCCAACTTCCTGCCCGGTCCGGACGACATCTACGTCAGCCCGAGCCAGGTGCGTCGCTACGGCCTGCGCACCGGCGACACCGTCGAGGGCCAGATCCGGGCGCCGCGCGACGGCGAGCGCTATTTCGCCCTGCTCAAGCTCAACACCATCAACTTCGAGCCGCCCGAGGCGGTAAAGCACCGCATCAACTTCGACAACCTGACGCCGCTGTACCCCGACCGCCGCCTGAAGATGGAGAACGAGAGCGCGCCGGTCCCGGCCAAAGGGCAGAGCCGCGACTTCACGCCGCGGGTGATCGACCTGGTGTCGCCGATCGGCATGGGACAGCGCGCCCTGATCGTGGCCCCGCCGCGTACCGGCAAGACGGTGATGCTGCAGAGCATTGCCACTGCCATCTCGGCGAACCACCCCGAGGTGTTCCTGATCGTGCTGCTGATCGACGAGCGGCCGGAGGAGGTCACCGACATGGCGCGTACGGTGAAGGGCGAGGTGGTGTCCTCCACCTTCGACGAGCCGGCGACCCGCCACGTGCAGGTCACCGAGATGGTGCTTGAAAAGGCCAAGCGGCTGGTCGAGCACAAGCGCGACGTGGTGATCCTGCTGGACTCCATCACCCGCCTGGCGCGCGCCTACAACACCGTGGTGCCGTCCTCCGGCAAGGTGCTCACCGGCGGCGTCGACGCGAACGCGCTGCAGCGACCGAAGCGCTTCTTCGGCGCCGCGCGCAACATCGAGGAGGGCGGCTCCCTGACCATCATCGCCACCGCGCTGATCGACACCGGATCTCGCATGGACGAGGTGATCTTCGAGGAGTTCAAGGGCACCGGCAACTCGGAGCTCATCCTCGACCGCAAGCTCTCCGACAAACGCACCTTCCCGGCCATCGACGTGACCAAGAGCGGCACCCGCAAGGAGGAGCTTCTGGTCGACAAGGGCGCGCTGTCGAAGATGTGGGTACTGCGTCGCATCCTGAGCCCGATGGGCACCATGGATGCGATGGACTTCCTGCTCGACAAGCTGAAGTACAGCAAGACCAACCAGGACTTCTTCGACGCGATGAATACCTGACAGAAGCCCGGCTGGCGGATCCGCGTCCGTCAGTCGGGGATCAGGATCGTGCTGCCAGTGGTGCGTCGCGATTCCAGTGCCCGATGCGCGTCGGCTACCTGTGAAAGCGGGAAACTGGATCCGATCTCGATCCGCACCGCACCCCGCGCCACGACGTCGAACAGCTCCGCGGAGGCCTGCTCCAGCTGTTCGCGCCGGCCAATGAAGCTCGTCAGCTTCGGCCGGGTGACGTAAAGGCTGCCGCGTGCGGCGAGCATGCCGAGCGACACGCCGGTGACCTCGCCGGACGCGTTGCCGTAGCTGACCATCAGCCCGCGCGGCGCCAGGCAGTCCAGGCTCGGGACGAAGCTGTCCCGGCCGACGCTATCATACACCACCGGCACCATGGCGCCGCCGGTCAGCTGCCTGACCTTCTGCGGCAGGTCGTCGAGGCCGATGATCGTGTGGATGGCGCCGTGACGGGCGGCGAGCTCCGCCTTCTGCGGCGTCGACACCACGCCGATCACCGTCGCACCGAGATAGGCCGCCCACTGGCACAGCAGCAGGCCGACCCCGCCGGCTGCGGCATGCACCAGGATCGTTTCGCCCGCCGCCAGCGCGTGCACCTGGCGCAGCAGCGCCTGCACGGTCAGGCCGCGCAGCATCATCGCCGCTGCGGTCCGGGTGTCGATCACTTCCGGCAGGCGCACCACCAGGTCGGCTGCGAGCGTGCGGTAGCGGGCATAGGCGCCGAGCTGGGTCGGATAGGCAACGCGGTCACCCACCGCCAGGGTGGTGACGTCGCTGCCTGCCGCCTCCACGACGCCCGCCGCCTCCATGCCGATGACGGCCGGCAGCGTCGGCAGCTTGTACAGGCCGGTGCGGTAGTAGATGTCGATGAAGTTGAGGCCGATCGCCTCCTGGCGGATCAGGATCTCCCCTGCCGCCGGCGACGGTGTGGGCACGTCGTCCCAGCTCAGCGCCTCCGCACCACCATAGGCATGGACACGGACCGCCTTGCTCATGCGGCAAGACCGTCTGCCTGCCAGGGCAGGCGTGCGGCCTCGAGCGAAAGCAGGAAGCGCTTGGTGTCGAGGCCGCCCTGGGCCGAGAAGCCGCCAAGGTGCCTCGCCGCCACCACCCGGTGGCACGGAACCAGGATCGGCAGCGGGTTGCATCCATTGGCCTGCCCGATCGACCGGGCGGAGCCGCCCACGGTGCGAGCAAGCTCGGCATAGGTGCGGGTCTCACCATACGGGATCGCACGCAGCGCTTCCCAGACCCGGTGCTGGTACGGCGTCGATGGGACCGGCGCCAGCTTGATGGTGAAGCAGGCGAGCTCGCCATCGAGATATGCCTGCAGCTGGTCGCGCGCCGCGTGGAGCAGGGGGGTCTGCAACTGCTCGCTGCTCCAGCCCCAATCCAGGGCAACTATGGCATCCTCTTCCTGTGTCAGGGTCAGCGGCCCCAACGGAGAGTGCAGTGACAGTTGTGGCAAGCAGTACCTCTCAGCCCGGCGCCGGCATCATCCAGCCATCGCAGTCCACGTCCAACGCCGTGTCAAGCGTGGGCTGCCGCACGTGACCGGCTGTGGGCTGGAGCAGGGAGATGAGCAGGCGACCATCTTCGCCCGCGCGACCGGAGCCGGACGCGCCGCAATTGCGGTGATCCGGATCAGCGGCAGCCGAAGCGGACCGATCCTCGACCGGCTGTGCGGCCACCGGCCGGAACCCCGTCATGCGACCTTGCGCACCCTGCACGCGGAGCCTGCCGGCGAGCTGCTGGATCGGGCCCTCGTGCTCTGGTTCCCGGGACCCGCCAGCTACACTGGCGAGGACTGCGCCGAGCTGCACCTCCATGCCGGCCCCGCCGTGGTGGAGGCGGTCTCGGTGGCGCTGGCGGCGTCCGGCGCACGACCGGCGGAACCGGGCGAGTTCACCAGGCGGGCGTTCCTCAACAACCGGCTCGACCTGCTGGAAGCGGAAGGCATCGCCGACCTGATTGAGGCGGAAACCGAAGCGCAGCGACGACAGGCGCTGCGCCAGGCGGACGGGGCGCTGAGCCGACTCTACGCCGACTGGGCGGCACGGCTGCGTCGGATGCTGGCGCACCAGGAAGCGTTGATCGACTTCCCCGATGAGGACCTGCCACCCGAGATCGAGGTGGCCCTGATGCGGGAGCTGGACACGCTCCGCCACGAGATGGCGGCACACTTGGCCGAGGGCGATCGGGGAACGCGTGTCCGGTCGGGATTGTTCATCGCCATCGTCGGGCCGCCGAACGTGGGCAAGTCCAGCCTGCTGAACCGCCTGGCCGGGCGCGAGGCGGCGATCGTCTCGGATCGTCCCGGCACGACGCGGGATGCGATCGAGGTGCGCCTGGTGCTGGGAGACGTCCCGGTGACCCTGGTCGACACCGCCGGCCTGCGCGATGCCGAGGACGCGCTGGAAGCCGAAGGGGTGCGTCGTGCGCGTCGCCAGGCGGAACAGGCCGACCTGGTCATACGCGTTGCAGCCGGCGGGCTCGTACCGGACGGCCTGCCGGTCGGCATGCAGGTCTGGAACAAGGTGGACCTGGCCGCAGCACCTCCAGGCTGGCTCGGCGTCAGCGCACGAACCGGCGACGGGATCGCCCTGCTCGAGGACCGGCTGGCCGAGGCAGTGCGCAGCCTGACCGCGTCCACCGC
Source organism: uncultured Acetobacteraceae bacterium (assembly GCA_964247755.1). Lineage (GTDB taxonomy): Bacteria > Pseudomonadota > Alphaproteobacteria > Acetobacterales > Acetobacteraceae > Lichenicola. Next base: position 3,814 of record CAXTVX010000068.1, read on the forward strand.
CGGACCGCCGCTGACGCGCGCGCGGCATCGCGCCGGGATCTCCGAAGCGGCGGGACATCTGCAGGCGGCACGTCTCCTGGAACTGGCCGAACTGCGTGGCGAGGCGCTGAGGCTTGCCATGCAGGCACTGGGACGCCTGACCGGCGCCATCGGCGTGGAAGATCTGCTAGACACCGTGTTCAACCAGTTCTGCATCGGCAAGTGACATGCGCGTCCGGCCGCACGCGAGGCAGGGGATGCGGATGAGCGACCGGACGGACGTGATCGTGATCGGCGGCGGCCATGCCGGCTGCGAGGCCGCCGCCGCGGCCGCACGCACCGGTGCCAGGACGCTGCTGCTGACGCACCGGCTGGACACGATCGGCGCCATGTCCTGCAACCCGGCAATCGGCGGCATCGGCAAGGGACACCTGGTCCGCGAGATCGACGCGCTCGACGGGCTGATGGGGATCGCGGCCGATCGCGCAGGCATCCACTTCAAGCTGCTGAACCGGTCGAAGGGACCGGCGGTGCACGGCCCGCGGGCACAGGCGGACCGCTCGCTGTATCGCGCCGCCATCACCGAGCTGCTGTCGGCAACGCCCGGGCTGCAGGTGATGAAGGCTGCGGTGGAGGATCTGCTGCTCGACCAGGACGGTTGCGCCTGCGGCGTCGCCTGCCAGGACGGGCGCGAGTTCCGAGCCGGCGCGGTCGTGCTGACGGTCGGCACCTTCCTGCGCGGCGTCATCCATGTCGGGCACGAAACGACACCGGCCGGCCGGCTGGGGGAAGCGCCGGCGACGGTCCTCGGCCGACGCCTGGAAGCCCTTGGCCTGCCGCTCGGCCGCCTGAAGACCGGCACCCCGCCCCGGCTCGCCCGCGACAGCATCGACTGGGAGGCACTGCCGGAGGATGCGGGCGACGCCACCCCCGTCCCCTTCAGCCGCCTGACGACGCGGATCGACAACACTCAGCTATCGTGCCGGATCACCTCCACCACGCCGGCGACCCACGCCCTGATCCGCGACAACCTCCAATCCTCCGCGGTGTATGGCGGTGCCATCTCCGGACGCGGCCCGCGCTACTGCCCGTCGATCGAGGACAAGGTGGTCCGGTTCGCCGAGCGCGAGCGACACCAGGTGTTCCTGGAACCGGAAGCCCTGCCCGGCAATCCCGGCGGCGAGCTGGTGTATCCGAACGGCATCTCCACCAGCCTGCCTACCAACATCCAGGCGCTGCTGGTGTCCACCATGCCCGGCCTGGAGCGGGCCCGGATCGTCCGGCCCGGCTATGCCGTCGAGTACGACTACGTCGACCCGCGCGCGCTCTGGCCGACGCTGGAGCTGAAGCAGATCAACCGCCTGTTCCTCGCCGGCCAGATCAACGGCACCACCGGCTACGAGGAGGCCGCAGCCCAGGGCCTGCTCGCCGGGATCAACGCAGCCCGGCGCGCCGGCAGCAGCGACCCGATCGTGGTGGACCGTGGGACCGGCTACCTGGGGGTGATGATCGACGACCTGACCACCCAGGGCGTCTCCGAGCCCTATCGGATGTTCACCTCGCGCGCCGAATATCGGCTGACGCTCCGAGCGGACAACGCCGACCTCCGCCTGACCGGAACCGGCATCCGCTGGGGCTGTGTCGGCCCCGCACGGGCAGCCCTGTTCATCGCCGACCAAGCGGCGATCGACGCCGCGATGCAGCAGGCAGAGGACGAAGGCTTCATGCCGGCACAGCTTCTCCGCCATGGTCTGCCTGCCACATCGGACGGCCGCAGGCGGTCGGTGATCGATCTGCTGGCGGCCGGCGTCGAGCCTGCTGCCCTGGCTGCGGTCGCTCCCTGGCTGTCGGAGCTGCCGGACCGGGTCAGGATGCATCTGCACACGGAAGCACGTTATCGCGGCTATCTCGGCAGGCAGGCACGCGAGATCCGTCAGCTCGGAACGGAAACGACGCTGAGCCTGCCGCCGCACCTGGACTACGACACGATTGGTGGCCTGAGCAGCGAGATGCGGGAGCGACTGACCCTGGCTCGGCCTGCCAACTTCAGCGCCGCCCAGCGCGTCCCCGGAGTCACGCCGGCCGCTCTCATGGCCCTGCTGGCGCATGTCCGGGCGGCATGACGTCCGGCGTCCCGTCTCCACAGGCCGTTCCGGATGTTTCACGTGAAACATCGCAGCGGCTGGCCGTGTTCGCCGAGCTGCTGCAACGCTGGAACCAGCGGATCAACCTGATCTCGCCGCATGACCTGCCGCAGCTCTGGAGCCGTCACGTCGCCGACAGCCTGCAGCTCCTTGAGGAGCTTCCACACGGCACCCCCTTCGTCGATCTGGGCTCCGGCGGCGGTTTCCCGGGACTGGTGCTGGCGATCGCCAACGACAGTCCGGTGACCCTGGTCGAGGCAGACCAGCGCAAGGCCAGCTTCCTGCGCGAAGCGGCTCGGGCAACCGGGACGGTGGCCACCGTGATCGCCAGGCGCATCGAGCAGGCGGATCTGCCGCCGACGCGCTACCTCACCGCGCGCGCCCTGGCCCCACTGCCGCGCCTGCTGGACTGGTCGGCACGGCTCCTGACCAACGACGGCATCTGCCTGTTCCTCAAGGGACGCGGCGCCGAGGACGAATTGACCGCAGCCGCCGCGGAATGGCACATGGCGGTCTCCCGACGCCCAAGCCGGACCGACCCGGACGGCGTCATCCTCAGGCTGAGTGAAATCAGGCGTGTCAGACAGCCCGACCGCGCGCACGGCCGGTAGGCCCGGCGACTCCGCCACCCAGACCCCGCACATCCTGGCCATCGCCAACCAGAAGGGCGGCGTCGGCAAGACCACCACCGCCATCAATCTGGCTACCGCGCTCGCGGTGCAGGGGCACAGCGTGCTGCTGATCGACCTCGATCCGCAGGGCAACGCCTCGACCGGCCTGGGCATCGACCACGGCCGGCGCGCCGGCAGCTACGCCCTGATCGCCGAGGCGCAGCCACTGGACGAGCTGTCGGTGCTGACCGAGATCCCGGGCCTGTCGGTCGTTCCGGCCGACAACGAGCTCGCCGGCGCCGAGATCGAGCTGGTCGAGATGGAGCGGCGCGAGTACCGCCTGCGCGATGCCCTGTCCGGGGAGGCCACGCAGGGCCACGATTTCGTCCTGATCGACTGCCCGCCGAGCCTGGGCCTGCTGACCCTCAACGCCCTGGTTGCCGCCCGTTCGGTGCTGGTGCCGCTGCAATGTGAGTTCTTCGCCCTGGAGGGCGTCAGCCAGCTGATCCGCACCGTGGAGCGGATCCGCCGCGCCTTCAACCCGACGCTCCGTCTGCAGGGCCTGGTGCTGACCATGTTCGACCGCAGGAACAACCTGTCCGAGCTGGTCGCCGCCGACGCGCGCGGCTTCTTCGGCGACCAGGTGTTCGAGACCATGATCCCGCGCAACATACGCATCTCCGAAGCCCAGAGCCACGGCAAGCCGGCCCACCTCTACGACCCAAGGTCGAGCGGCGCGCTCGCCTATGTTAGGCTGGCAGACGAGCTGCTCGGCCGCGCCGACCGGGAGCCTGCCCGATGAGCACCCCGCCGAGGCTCGGCCGTGGGCTGGCCGCCCTGCTCGGCGACCGCGCCCAGGACGGGCCGGACCGCCAGGGCGAAGGCATCCACGCCCTGCCGATCGAGCTGCTGGAAGCAGGACCGTTCCAGCCGCGCCAAGTCATGGAGCCGGACTCGCTGCAGGAGCTGGCGGAGTCGATCCGCGCCCGCGGCATCCTGCAACCGATCCTGGCCCGGCCGCACCCCGACCGACCCGGTCGCTACCAGATCATCGGCGGCGAGCGGCGGTGGCGAGCGGCGCAGAAGGCGGGCCTGCACGCGGTACCGGTGCATGTACGCCAACTGGCCGATGCCGAGGCGATGGCGGCCGCCCTGGTCGAGAACCTGCAGCGCCAGGACCTCAACGCGATCGAGGAGGCCGAGGGCCTGCATCGCCTGATGCGCGACTACGCGATGACGCAGGAGGAGCTCGCCGGCGCCATCGGCAAGTCCCGCAGCCACGTCGCCAACACCATCCGCCTGCTCCAGCTCCCCGCCAGCGTACGCCGCGAGGTGATCAACGGCGCGTTGTCTGCAGGCCATGCCCGCGCCCTGATCGGCCATCCCGATCCCGCGAAGGCCGCCCTGGCCGTGATCGCCAAGCGCCTGTCGGTGCGTCAGACCGAGGCGCTGGCACAAAGCCACATCAACGCCGCCCGTGTGGCACCGCCTGCAGCCCGTGCTGCGATCAACCCGCGCGAGGGCAGGGATCCCGAGCTTGCGGTCCTCGAACGCGACTTGCGGCAGACGCTCGGCCTCAGGGTGGAGGTGCGGTTCGACGGCCGGAGCGGCCAGTTGCGCATCCACTACGACACGCTGGACCAGCTCGACGGCGTGCTGATGTTGCTGAACCGGGCCGCCTCCTGATCGGCATTCCGAAATCACCGGGCTCCACCCTTTCCATGCCGTGCCGGCGCTGCTATAGCGCCGTCACTCCGCGAGGGGCGCATAGCTCAGTTGGTAGAGCAGCTGACTCTTAATCAGCGGGTCGTAGGTTCGAATCCTACTGCGCCCACCAGGGTCTTTCGCAGGCACGCCGTTCCGGTCTCCTTGGAAGGTCTGGCATTCCGGAACGCCCCTTTTCGCCGGCGACGAGACGGTGCCTTCCGCAGCTTGATCCGAGCCCGCCACTGGTTCCCTCCCATCGCATCCTGAAGTCATTAGCCCAGTCAAACTCGGCGCCGCGCCAGCAGGGCACGCTGTCGGGCGCCATATTGACCAATCGACGCAGCACCCACGCGATCAGCCGCCGTTCTTCGGCGCCAACGCCAGCGTCGCCTCACGGTCCGGCCCGAGCCAGTCCGGGTTGTGGGCGGTACCGTCGAAATGCGCCGTGGTCTTGAACAGCTCGTAACGGCCGTCGCGTCCCTGGTCGGCCGTCGCGTCGGTGATCCGCGCCTCCTCCGCCGGCGACATCGGCTTGAAGCTGCCCGCCGCCTGGAACGCCTGGTCGAGCACCGCCTCGTTGTCGATCCCGGTGATGACCACGGAGGTCGGCCGGTTCAGGGCATAGTGCAGGCAGTCGATCGGGGCCACCCGGGCGCCGCTCTTGAGGATCACCCCGTTCGAGCCGCCGAACGCCTTCATGGTGATGACGCCGATCCGCTCGCGCAATGCCACCGGCATCGCCAAGCGCGCGAACGAGCGGAAATGCGCGTCCATCACGTTGGACGGCATCAGCACCACGTCGAACTGGAACCCGTGCGCCCGCGCCACCTCCATCATGTAGACGTGGATGCGCGGGTCCTTGTGCCCTGTGAAGCCGATATGCCGGACCTTGCCCGCCTGCCTGGCCGCGATCGCCGTCTCGATCGCCCCGCCGGGTGCGAAGACGCGATCCGGATCGTCGTAACGCAGCACCTCGTGGAACATCCACAGGTCCAGGTGGTCGGTGCGCAGGCGCCGCAGCGACTGGTCGAGTTGCGTCTGCGCGATGTCCTTGTTGCGGCCATCCACCTTGGTCATGAGGAAGGCCTTGTTGCGGTAGCCTCCCTGCGACAGCGCCACCCCCATGCGCCGCTCGCTCGCGCCGTCGTTGTAGTCCCACGCGTTGTCCATGAAGTTCATGCCGCGATCGAGCGCCGCGTGGCACAGTCGAATGGAGGTCGCCTCCTCGATCCCGGGCTTGGCGAAGTGCGAGCCGCCGAAGCCGATCGCCGACACGGTCTCGCCGGTCTGCCCGAGCCTGCGATAAAGCATGTCGCCACGCCGCTCGCCCGGGTCGGTGAGCTGCGGCAACGGCGGCAGCAACCCCTGCGGCCCGGTGACCGGCAGGACGTCCGGCCGGGACGTCTCGGCACCGAGCGCCGCCTTGCCGGCGATACCGAGAAGCCCGCCCGCGGCGGCTGATCGAAACAGGCTGCGGCGATCCATGGCAGGCACTCCGATGGTCCGGCGGCACGGCGCGCCGCACCCATCGCAGTGAACGCGCCGCCGACCCGGACCCCGAACCACAACCACGTGAGGCCGCCGCCTCGATCAGAACCGTTCAGCCGAACGACGGCTGCACCACCGCCATGATCACGATCATCACCATCAGCACCGTCGGCAGCTCGTTCGCCATCCGGTAGAAGCGCTGCGGACGCCGATTGCGATCGGCCAGGAAGTCCCGGCGCCACGACGCACAGGCACCATGGAACCCCAGCATCAGCACCACCCCTGCAAGCTTGGCGTGCCACCAGCCGGCCGACCAGTCGACAGCACCCGGCGTCATGATCAGCAGGCTGCCGAACAGCAGGGCCACAAGCATCGCCGGCGTGGTGATCTGCTTCAGCAGCCGCCGCTCCATCACCTTGAAGCCCTCGCTCTGCGCCGATCCCGGCTCCGCCTGGCAGTGGTAGACGTAGAGCCGCGGCAGGTAGAACAGCCCAGCCATCCAGGCGATCACCGCCATCAGGTGGAATGCCTTCTCCCATTGCAGCCAGGGCCCGAGGGCATAGATCACCACGGCCGCCGCACCGCCTCGACCAGCGCCCCGACATGCTCCGGCGGCGTCTGCGGCAGCACCCCGTGCCCCAGGTTGAACACGTGCGGCCGCCCGCGCAGCGTGCTGCGGATAGTCTCGACCGCCTCGGGCAGCGCATCGCCGCCGGCGAGCAGGCAGAGCGGATCCAGGTTGCCCTGCAGCGCGACCTCCGTCGGCACCAGCGCCGCGGCCAGCGTCAGGTCCGCCGCGGTGTCGAGCGCCAGCGCGTCGATCCCGGTCCGCGCCGCATACCGCCCGACCAGCAGCCCGCCCAGACGCGGAAACCCCACGATCGGCACCCCGGGATGGCGACGCCTGACCTCCGACACGATCCGGCGGCCGGGTGCGATCACCTGTCGCTCGAACTGCGCCGGCGGCAGCAGCCCGGCCCAGCTGTCGAACAGCATCACCGATTCCGCACCGGCCTCGATCTGCGCGCACAGCATGATCGCCGTGGCCTCGGTCAGCAGGTCGATCAATCGGTCGAACAGCGCCGGCTCCGCGTACGCCATGCGTCGCGTCTCCGCGAACTCCTTCGAGCCGCCGCCCTCGACCATATAGCAGGCCACCGTGAACGGTGCCCCGGCGAAGCCGATCAGCGCCGTCGCACCGGCCCGTCCGGCCCCCAGCGCCACCTCGCCGTCCAGCGCCCGCCGCAGCCGTCGCAGCGTTTCCATCACCGGCGCCGTCGCCTCCGCCACCCGCTCCGGCCGGAGCCGGTCCAGATCGGCCCTGCACCGCACCGGCTCCAGCACCGGCCCGACCCCGTCCACGAAGGCAAGCGACTGTCCCATCGCCCAGGGCAGGATCAGGATGTCGCTGAACAGGATCGCCCCATCCATGCCGTAGCGCCGGATCGGCTGCAGGGTGATCTCGGTGGCGATGTCCGGCGTCATGCAGCGGGTGATGAAGTCCGCCTGCGCCCGCAGCGCCCGGAACTCCGGCAGGTAGCGGCCGGCCTGGCGCATCAGCCAGACCGGCGGCGGCCAGACCGCTTCCCCTCGCAGCACGCGCAGCAGCCGCTTGTCGCTCATCGTCGGATCGTCCGGGTTAGGCGCTCCGGCAGACCCGGTCTCGCTCGTCATGGCTTTGATCTAAACATGAAAGAAGAAGAAAAGATCGGATGGAGTCCTAGGGGAGCCTGTGGATGTCGGGGTACCCGGCTTGCGGAAAACGTACCCCGCTTTGCCCACAGCGTGTACAACTTCCAAGCCCCTGATGCGGCACCGGTTTTCCGGCTTGTCCAGGAGATGTCCGATCGAGCCTGTGTACAACTCCACCCCCGTCGAGACTGTACCCGTCATCCACATGACTCGGTACCTGGTGCGCCCGCGCCCCGGTTCATCCCCGTGTACCCCGCGACTCTCCCAGCCATGAGCAGCCTGCCGGACGGCCTGTCGCCCCTGCTGTCGCTTGCCGCGACTCCGCGGCTGATCCTCGCCAGCGGATCGCAGGCACGCCTGGCGGTGCTCCGGGCCGCAGGCCTGCCCGTCCTGGTGCAGCCGGCCGACCTCGACGAGGACACGATCAAGCGTGCTGCCCAGGCCGCAGGATGGGAGCCCGACGCCGCTGCCCTGAGGCTCGCCGAGCTCAAGGCCGCGACCATTCCCGATCCCGACGCGCTGGTGATCGGCGCCGACCAGATCCTGACCTGCGACGGGCACTGGTTCGACAAGCCGGCCGACCTCGAGCTGGCCACAACCCACCTGCACCGCCTGCGCGGCCGCGAGCACCGCCTGCACACCGCCATCGTCGTGCTGCGGCAGGGCAGGGTGGCATGGCAGCACGTGGCCACTCCGCGCCTGCGCATGCGGGCGCTGTCCGATCGCTTCATCGACGCCTATGTAGCCGCCGAAGGGACCGCCCTCCTGTCCTGCGTCGGCGCCTACCGGCTGGAAGGGCTCGGCATCCAGCTGTTCGACGCGGTGGAGGGCGAGCACGCTGCAATCCTGGGGCTGCCGATCCTGCCGCTGCTCGCCTTCCTGCGTCGGCAGGGCCTGCTGCAGAGCTGAGTTTCCTGTCCGCCCGACCGGCCACGGCGCTCCGCCGCGTCAGGGTTGTCAGCCCCCGAAACCACCGCTATAGGCGGGCCACCCAAGGGTCTCCTGCTCCATGCAGGCGCTCGACCGGCCTGGACCGGGGCTGTAGCTCAGTTGGGAGAGCGCTTGAATGGCATTCAAGAGGTCAGGGGTTCGATTCCCCTCAGCTCCACCACCGCCGCCGTGGCGTGACGCGGACACATCGTTCCGCCAACCAGCGCGTCGGCCCCGCGTCGAGGCGGACTAGGATGGCCAAGAAGCGCAAGGCTGCACCCGGCGAGATCCTGACTGTCGCCGGCCCATGGCGCGACGTCCTGCTGATCTGCCGCAAGTGCAGCCGGAAGCTCGACGGCGGCTTCGGCCCCGACGGCACCGACTCCCTGCCGCGCGCCGTCAGGCACGCCCTGCGCGGCTCCGGTCGCAGGCGGGACGTGCGGGTCCTGGAGGTCGGCTGCCTCGGCGTGTGCCCAAAGAACGCGGTCACGGTGCTGCACGGCGCCGATCCGAGCCGCATGCTCGTGATTCCCGAAGGACTGGATCCGGCCCTCCTCCTGTCCCGCCTCGACGGCGCGTCGCCCGCCGTACCCGGTTCCGCCACGCCCTTGACAGGACCAGCCGCAGCCGGTTCCTGACGGCTTCATCGCGGGGCGCGCAACAGCAGTGTTCCATCACCTCGACCACCTCCTCGCCCATTACGGCTACGGCGTGGTCGGCCTGGTCGTGATGCTCGAAAGCATGGGCGCGCCGCTGCCTGGCGAAAGCCTGCTGATCGGCACCGCCCTCTACTGCGCCGCAACGCACCAGCTCGAGATCGGATGGGTCATCGCCGTCGCCATCGCCGGCGCGATTATGGGCGACAATCTCGGCTACCTGATCGGCCGGTCCCTCGGCTTCCCGTTGCTGGCGCGCTGGGGAGGCCGTATCGGCCTGACCGACGACCGGCTGACGCTCGGCCGCTACCTGTTCCGCCTGCACGGCGGCAAGGTGGTGTTCTTCGGCCGCTTCATCGCCATCCTCCGCACCTTCGCCGCCCTGCTCGCCGGCGCCAACCGCATGCCCTGGCCTTCCTTCCTGCTCTACAACGCCCTGGGCGGGATCGGCTGGGCCGGTGGCTACTCACTCGCCGCCTACCTGCTCGGCCGCCAGATGGAACGGATCTCCGGTCCGCTCGGCCTGGCAATCGGGATCGTCGCCGTGATCGTGGTGGGCAGCGCCTTCATGTTCCTCAAGCACAACGAGAAGCGCCTGACCGACGACGCGATGAGGGCCGCGCGCAGCGAAGCCGTCCCCGGCTGAACCTCAAACGTTCGCCTGCGCTTCCGGCGGCGGCGCGTCGTCCGGCCGGTAGCACAGCGCCGCGCACTCCTCGGCCAGCACCCCGCCCACCGCGCTCATGTCGTTGCGGAACGCGTCGTCGATGATGTCCAGCACGTCGAGATGCCGATCCTCGAAGTACATCCGGTGCACGTCCTGCCGGCGCGCGCCGTAGACGATCCGGCCGATGCTGGTCCAGACGCACGCCATGCTGCACATCCCGCACGGCTGCAGCGTCGAGTACAGCGTGGCGCCGCGCAGGTCGTCGCGCCCGAGCCCCTCGCAGGCACGCCGGATTGCCACGATCTCGGCATGCGCGCTCGGGTCATGGCGCAGCCCGACCTCGTTGTGGCCTTCGCCCACCACCACCCCGTCCAGCACGACCACGCAGCCGATCGGCGACGCCCCGTCGGTCCGCGCCCCGGCCTCCGCCAGCGTCAGGGCGCGTCGCATGAAGGCTTCGTCGCCAAGTGCCATAACCGTCATGGCTGGGTAACGGCGCGCGCGAGCCCCGCGTTCCGCGTCGGCGCGACCCATCCACCGGTGCACGGTCGGTCCTGTATCCCTCCCGCCGGAAACAAGCCGGATGACAGCAGGAGGTAGCCAGGCCGCAACCTCCGCCTGCGCCGCCTCCCGGGTTCCCGCAGGCAGACCACGCCGGTTGCCCCTGGTCGAGCCAGGCGCGCAGGCTCGGTCAAAGGCTGCGACCCGCACCGGCTCTCGACGCTGGCCAGTATGCCGGGACTTCGCTGCCTTCAGGGCTGGACGCCCGACCTGTTCCGCGAAACAGTCCGGCTGTCATAACGCGTCGGGTCCCGCATGCCTCCTGCCCAGCCACTGTCCACCCGTCCGATGCAGCGGTCCGCCCTGCTCCTCGGCGCCATCCTTCTCGCCGCCTCGGCCGTTCCCGTCGGCACCACCCGGGCCGAGGACGCGCACGCCACCTCCGCCGCCCCTCCCGCACATGACGCTCCCGCCGACAAGCCGGCCAAGTCCGACAACCCGCTGATCGACCTGCTGCCCGCCGACAGCATCACCCACCACACCTATACCGGTCCCGGCATCTCGCTCGGCTACACCGCCACCGCCGGCACCCTGACGCTCCGCGACGACAAGGGCGCCCCGTCCGCCCGGGTGTTCTTCGTGTCCTACGCCGCCGACGGGCAGCCGCCACAGCACCGCCCGGTCAGCTTCTTCTTCAACGGCGGTCCCGGCGCCGGCAGTGCGTTCCTGCACCTCGGCGCCGCCGGCCCGGTGGTGCTGAACTTCCCGGCCTCCAACCCCACCGACGGCGCCAACGCCCAGCTCGGCCCCAACCCGGACAGCTGGCTGCGCTTCACCGACATGGTGTTCATCGACGCGATCGGCACCGGCTACAGCCAGCCCGAGCACCCGGACAAGGCAGACAAGCTGTTCTACGGCGTCAAGCAGGACGGCTCCGCCTTTGCCGACGCGATCCGCATCTGGCTCGAGCGCAACCACCGCGAACGCTCGCCCAAGTACCTGGTCGGCGAAAGCTATGGCGGCATCCGCTCGATCAAGACCGCCTATGCGCTGCAGACCGAGCAGAACATCGAGCTCGCCGGCATCGTCATGGTGTCGCCGGCGATCGAGATGAGCCTGATCACCGACAACACCAACCCGCTGTCCAACGCCATGCTGCTGCCGAGCCTGGCCGCCTCCACCCTGGAGCGGGCCGGGAAGCTCACCCCCCAGGCGGTCGACGACGCCTACCGCTACGCCTTCGGCCCCTACCTTTCGACCCTGGCCGGCCCGCCGCTCGACGCCGACGCCGCCCATGCCTTCTATGCCAAGGTCGCAGACATGAGCGGCATCCCCCAGGCCGTGGTGGCCAAGGAGCGCGCCCAGCTCGACCCGTTCGCGCACGACGTGCGCAGCCGCGACGGCCGCCTGTACAGCCTGTACGACGACACCGTCTCCATCGCAGACCCCTACCCGGAAGGCATCGACAATGCCGACAGCCCCGAGCCGGTGCTGTCCGGCTATGGCCTGGCGTTCGGCAACGCCTTCACCGGCTATGTCGGCGACACGCTCGGCTACCATACCGAGCTCAAGTACGACCTGCTGAACCTCAAGGTGAACGGCGCCTGGGACTACAAGCAGGACGGCGACCTGATCTCGCGCGGCATGCCCGACCTGCGCAAGCTGCTGGCCATCAACCCCTCGCTCCGCGTGTTCATCGCCAACGGCTACTTCGACATGACCTGCCCGTTCGGCTCCTCGCGCTGGCTGATCGAGCACATGCCGGTCGGCCGCGACCGCGTCCGGCTCAAGGTCTACCCCGGCGGCCACATGCTCTACACCAGGCCGGACAGCCGCGCCGCCCTGTCGCACGACATCGCCGCCCTCTACGCCGGCACGCCCTGAGCGGCATCGCCCGCCTGCGGGCGGCACTTCCGCTGCTGGCCGCCCCGGCGCTGGCCCTCCTGTCCGGCTGTGCCACCTCGCCGTCCGCCTGCCTCGACCGGCCGTTCCCGGCCGGCGACGCGGTCTGGGTGGTCGACCACGGCTGGCACACCGACCTCGCGATCCCGACCGGCAGCCTGCGCGGCCCCATGACCGTGTTCCGCACCGTGTTCCCCGGCATGACGGTGCTGCTGGTCGGCTTCGGCCGGCGCACCTTCATGACCGCCCCGGTGACCGGCCTCGACGATCTGCTGATCGGCCCGTTCCCCGGCGACGGCGTGCTTCTGCTCGCCGGCCTGACCGCACCCCCCGACCGCGCCTATGCCGACGGCACCGAGGCGCTCCTGCCGCTGTCGCCGGACGAAGCCGACCGCCTGTCCGCCTTTCTCTGGCGCAGCTTCGCGCTCGACCGCCAGGGCCAGCCGCGCCGGATCGGCCCCGGCTTCTTTCCCGGCAGCGTGTTCTATGCAGCCCGCCCCGGCTATTCCGGCCTCTACACCTGCAACACCTGGACCGAGGACGCCCTGCACCGGGCGGGGGTGGCGCCGGGTCCGGCCGGCGTCGTGTTCGCCGGGCAGGTCATGGCCCGCATCGCCCGCCGCGCCGGCCCGGCCTGCGCGATCGGAGGCGCCTCGTGATCCCGGCTCAGCTCCCGGGCGGGTGGCTGTATGTCTGCACCGGCGCCGTCTGCCCGTTCGGCAGCACCACATAAGTCCGGCTCGGGCTGGAGCCACCACCGCCGCTGCCGAAGCTCGAGCTGCATCCTCCCAGAACGGCAGGAGCCAGAAGGAGCGAGGCAAAGGCGAGAAGGCGGACCATCATGGTTCCGACCTCACCATGAGCGGCCGTCCGCTTCAAGGGTCCACCGCCTTCTCGATCCGCCGGTCCGGCACCAGCCAGATCAGCGCCACCAGTGCATAGATCGCCTCGGCGATCCGGGCATCCGCGAAGGCGGAACCGATGCCCGCCAGGTATAGCGCCGGCGACGCCTTGCCCTTGAGGTCCCGCCCTAGAGCCGCCGCCAGCCTCCGCTCCGTGCCCTGCGCCCGCACCGCCGCCGCCTGCATCACCGACCACGCCAGCGCCGACAACAGCAGCACCGCACCGTAGCCCGCGACCGGCACCGGCGCCCGCCCGTGCGCCGCCATCCAGGCGGTCGCGAACGGGATCAGCGACAACCAGAACAGCAGGTGCAGGTTCGCCCACAGCACCGCCCCGTTGACCCGCTCCACCAGCTGGAACACGTGATGATGGTTGTTCCAGTAGATCCCGACATAGACGAAGCTCAGCGCGTAGCACAGGAACGGCGGCGCCAGCCGTGCCAGCCCCGCCAGCGTGTCGTCCGCCGGCGCCTTCAGCTCCAGCACCATGATGGTGATGATCACCGCGATCACCCCGTCGCTGAAGGCGGTCAACCGTTCGCGTCCCATCCGCTCCCCGTTCCTCCGACCCGCGATGCCCGGCCAGGACATCGTCTTATTCATGGGATGCCTGCGGCCGCATATGCCGTTGCAACGGCCATGCGATCTTCGCCTAATGACCCGACCAACCGCGGGCACGCCCTCCGGCATCCGGATGATGTCCCTTGTGACGGAGAAGCGCATGTCCTCCTTGCTGCGAGCGACCGTGGTCCTCGGCCTGGTCGCGCTGACCACCCCCGCGACGCGATCCATCGCCCAAACTGCGGACCGGCTGGTGACCGCCACGATCGACGACCGCCACACCGTTCCCCTTCCCGGGAACCTGCGTCCGGAGGCCACCGCCGCCAACGACCGCGGCGCGGTCGCCGACGACCAGCCCCTCGACCACATGCAGCTGCTGCTGAACCGTCCCGCCGCGACCGCCGCCGCCCTCGACGGCTTCATCGCCGGCCTGAACGATCCCCGCTCGCCCGACTACCACGCCTGGCTGACCGCCGCGCAGTTCGGCACCCGCTTCGGCCCGTCCGCTTCCGACGTGCAGGAAGTGGTCGGCTGGCTGCAGGACCACGGCTTCACCGTCAACGAGGTGCAGCCCAACCGGATGGTGATCGACTTCTCCGGCACCGCCGCCGAGCTGCGCGCCGCCTTCGGCACCGCCATCCACCGGTTCGCGGTGAACGGCGTCACCCACATCGCCAACGCGAGCGACCCGACCGTGCCCGCAGCGCTCGCCGGCATCGTCCGCGGCATCGTGTCGCTCAACGACTTCCGGCCGCATCCGCAGTACAGGCCCCGCCCGGCCTACACCTTCACCAGCGGCGGCTCGACCTACCACGCCGTGGTTCCCGCCGACCTGGCCACGATCTACGACCTCACCCCCTTGTTCGGCGCCGGCACCTCCGGCCAGGGCCAGACGATCGTCGTGATCGAGGACACCGACGTCTACAAGACCGCCGACTGGACCACCTTCCGCTCGACCCTCGGCCTGTCCGGCTACACCGCCGG
>CAXTVX010000069.1:0-18498 GCA_964247755.1 uncultured Acetobacteraceae bacterium
TGGGCGACCACGATCGGCAGCCCGGGGGTGTCGCGCACGCTGGCCTCGAAGCCCAGCGATTGCAGGTCGCGGCACAGCCACTCCGCGGCATGGCGACAGTCCGGCGCATGCGCGGCCTGTGTGGAGATGCTGGGGATGCGGAGCAGCGCGAACAGCCGCTCCAGGCTGGCGTCGAGCCCATTGTCGACGCTGTCGAGGGCGGCCGAAGGAGCAGGACCAGGGGCGGCGGCGGGCGGGATGGCGTTCATGACGCCATGGTGCGCCGGCGCGCGCCGCTTGTCAGCCCGGCCGCGGCAGATCGGTCTCGATGCGGCCGGCGTTCAGGCCGGGGGCGCTTCCCCGGGCTGGATGGCCTGGGCGGCAGCGGTGCGCTTGTTCTGCCAGAAGGCCACGAAGTCGATCGGCTGCAGCATCACCGGCGGGAAGCCGGCCTCGCGGGTGATGTCGGCCAACACTGCGCGGGCGAACGGGAACAGCAGGCGCGGGCATTCCGCGAACAGCATCGGCTCCACCACGTGCTGCGCCACGTTCTGCAGGGTGAAGATGCCGCAATAGGCGAGCTCGACCACGAAGGCGACGGCGGGCGGCTCCGCGTTCTCGGCCGGAGCGTGGGTGGTGGCGCTGCATCCCAGCAGCAGCGTGACCTCGTAGACCGGATGGCCCTCCTGCGCCCGGCGGACCTGCACGTCCAGGCTCAGCGTCACGTGCGGCCGGAGGTTCTGCACCGTGTAGATCCCAGGGGCGCCGGGAACGCGGAACACCATGTCGCGGACATACTGGTTGCTCAGCACCAGGGGCGGCACCGCCGGGGTGGCGTGCTGGGTGCCGCCGACGACGCTGTCGATCGGTCTGTCTGACATGGCTCACATCGCTCGTTCGGGGGCTCGTTCGGGCTCGTCGTCCGGGCGCGATCATACAGGAGCGCCGAGCGCCCGGCGAGAGACGGCTCAGATGAAGCGGCCGCGCAGGAATCCCAGCGCCGGGAGCGGGGTCCAGCTCCGCGGCAGGTCGGCGCGGCGGATCGGCGCGATGCTGTAGCGGGGGATCGGCTGGCGCGCACTGCGCAGGAAGTGCGCGTAGGCACGGACCTGCTGCTCGCGCCAGTCGCGGTCGGCCAGGGCGGCGTCGCGGCTGGCATAGATCTCGGCGATCCGGCTGGTCCGGCCGGCTTCCGCCATCACCGCCCAGATCCGGTCCTCGCGCGGACGCTCGTCGGCGGACACCGCATGGGGGGAGGGTGGGCGGGAGAACGGGATGATGTCCGTCATGCGGCGCGTGTCCGGGTGGGCGGAGCGGGAGCCATCGCGACCGACGAGACCATGGCTCCCTCCTGCCGGCAAGGCCTGGGGTTGCAACCCGTACTGCCGGGCTCCGTTGCTTGGAACGACCCCAGAAAGGCAATGCCTCCCATGAGCACCAGCGAGAAGATCCCCGCCACCGACCGCTCCCGCGGCGGCCCGGGCAGCAGCCACGTCGACACCAGCGGCAAGCACAAGGACTCCGCCGGCGCCCATCACCAGAACACCCCGGTCGAGAAGAAGCATCCGCGCGAGGACGCCGACAGCGCCCATGGCGGCACCCGGCACGAGCGCCACGAGCCCGGCGAAGGGCGCCGCTCCTAGCCAACCCTTGCAGGCGCGGCAGCGCGACGATAGGAGCCGGTCATGCTTCGCCTGATCCTCACGCTGCCGTTCCTGATCCTGCTGGTCGTGTTCGTGCTGTTCAACCAGACGCCGGGCGCGATGGAGCTGCCCTACCTGTCCTGGCAGTCCTCGGTCGGCGTGATCGCGTTGATCACGGCGGTGATCTTCTTCCTGGTCGGCGCGCTGTTCGTGTGGTTCGCCGAACTGCGGCAGCGACGCCGCGCCCGCCGGGCAGAGCAGCAGGTCCGCACGCTGGAAACCCAGGTCGCCGAGCTGCGCACCCAGCTGTCGCAGGCGGTGGCACAGAACGTCGCTTATCACGGCACCACGGTCGTGACGCAGCCGGGCTCGGGTCCGCTGTCCATCGCCCCGTGAGATGGCGCTCCCTGGGATGTCGACCCGACGCACCCGGCTGATCCTCGCCGTCGACACCACCGACAAGGCGCTGGCCGGGCGCTGGATCGCCGCCACCGCCGCGTCCTGCGATGCCGTCAAGCTCGGCCTGGAGTTCACCCTGAGCCGGGGGCTGGATGCGGTGCGCGAACTTGGCGCCGGCCGATCGCTGTTCCTGGACCTCAAGCTGCACGACATTCCCAACACGGTGTCGGCGGCGATCCGGGCGCTCGCACCGCTTCGGCCAGCCATGCTGACGATCCATGCGGCCGGCGGCGGCGCCATGATCGCGGCGGCACGGGAAGCGGTCGAGGACGGGTTTGCGGCGGACGCGCGGCCGGTCCTGCTCGCGGTCACGGTGCTGACCAGCCTGGACGCGGAGGCGCTGCATGCCACCGGGATCGCCGGCGGCCCGCGTCAGCAGGTGTTGCGCCTCGGTCGCATGGCGATGCAGGCGGGCGCGCACGGGCTGGTCTGCAGCCCGCACGAGGTGGCGCCGTTGCGCGACGCGCTGGGACGCGAGCCGTGCCTCGTGGTGCCCGGAGTCAGGCCGGCAGGCACCGAGGCCGGCGACCAGAAGCGGGTGATGACGCCGGCCGAAGCCAGCCATGCCGGTGCCGACTGGATCGTGGTCGGCCGGCCAATCACCCGGGCCGCCGACCCGGCGGCGGCGGCGGCGGCCATCGCCGCCGAGCTCGGCCCGTGAGCACGCCGGTCGGCATCAAGATCTGCGGCATCCGGGACACGGCGGCGCTGGACGCGGCGGCGGAGGCCGGGGCAAACTGGATCGGCTTTGTGTTCGCCGCCGGTTCGCCACGCCTGGTCACGCTGGCGGCGGCGGCGGCGCTGGAACGGCGCCTTCCACGCCCGGTGCGGCGGGTCGGCCTGTTCGTCGAGCCGAGCGACGACGAGGTAGCGCGCGCGCTGGACGCGGTGCCGCTCGACGTGCTGCAGCTCTACGCTGATCCTGCACGGGCCGCTGCCCTGCGCCGTGCCTTCGACCGGCCGGTCTGGCTGGCGCACGGGGTGCGCAGCCGGACCGACCTACCAGCATGCACCGATCTCGACGGGCTGGTGATCGAGGCCAGGCCGCCGGCGGGCGCGGATCGCCCAGGCGGCAACGGGGTTCGCTTCGACTGGTCGATCGCCACGGACTGGGTAGCGCCGGCGCCGTGGCTGCTGGCGGGCGGTCTCACCCCGGACAACGTCGCGGAGGCGATCCGGCAGAGCGGGGCGCCGGCGGTGGACGTGTCGTCCGGCGTCGAGGATGCGCCGGGCGTCAAGCAGCCGGCGCTGATCCGCGCCTTCATCGCGGCGGCGCGCGGCGGCTGAGCCAGACCTCGAACAGCAAATGCGGCAGGGTCAGGGCTGCCAGTCCCTGGATCGTCAGGCAGAGCAGCCTGTCTGACGTGGCGCCGGAGTAGAGCGGCCAGAGGGCTGCGCCCAGCAGCAGCGTCAGGACGGTCACCGGCAAGGCGAGCCGGATCGCGCTGGTCTCGTCGACGATCCGGGCGCCGTGGCCACGGTCGCGGATCAGCGCCTGGATGTGCGCCGGCGCGTGCACGCACACGAAATAGATGGCGAACGAGGTCAGCGGCGGCAGCAGGATCGCCGTCGCGGCGAGCAACGCGGTCACCAGCAGGGCAGTGTCGCCGGTCCGGACCAGCCGGCCGACCCGCACGGCTGCGGGAAGGAGCCACACCAGGGACGCCACCCACAGCCAGTCCGGCGGCTGGCCCATGGCAATCCGGGACACGGTGGCGAAGATGGCGGCGGTGGCGCCAGGATGCGCCAGCACCGCAAGCGCGACCGGCGCCCCACCGGCGGCGACTATCGACACCGGATCGGTGGATCCGGTCTCCTCGACACCGAAATGCCAGACCGAAGCGGCCAGGAAGGCGGCCAGGGTGAGGGTCGGGGCGAAATGCCAGGCCAGCAGAACGAGGGCCGACAGGCCCAGATAGGGCAGGGCGAACACACCGAACCAGGCGGGGCCGAAGCGGGGACCCAGCGCCGTGCGGGCGAGCTCACCATCCAGCGCCCCGTGCGGGACGCCGAGACCGATGATCGCGACCAGGGTCACGAGGGTGCGCTGCCCCGGCGGCAGCAGCGTCAGCAAAGCCAGGACCGGTCCTGCAACCAGGACCGGGTTCAGACGCACTAGGCGGAAGGCGAGCGGCGAGGCAGTGGAAGATGACATGGCCGGGAGAGCCTCTCCCGGCATCACGTCACGCCGCCATGCGCCCGGTGGCGGTGGTGGTCCGCGTCGCGGCCAGGTCGCGATCGACCATCTTGGCGTCGGACAGGGTGGTCATCAGGCCGTAGACGACCTTGGACACCACGTCGAGCACTGCGATGCAGAACACGCTGAACGCGTCACCGAACACGCCGAGCCCGTCAGGGGCGAAGAACAGGATGACTGGGTAGAGCAGCCACAGCACCGACAGGATGGCGGCGTCGCGACGATAGTTGCTCCGCACATCGTCGCGCTCGAGGCGGTTGGCCTCCACCTGCGACACCCAGATGACGTAGTAGACGCCAAGGAAGGCAGCGCAGGAGATGACGAACCAGGTCCACTTGATCCACGTGACCACGGACATGCCGAAGAAAAGGGCGGTGGCAATCATGATCAAGTCGGCCAGGATGACGCCGACGATGATGCCCGGGCGCTTCGGTCCGGAATGCATCGCGGTGATCGCCAGCGTTGCCAGCAATAATGGCGTCGTGAACGACCAATCGACGTAGCGCGCGTAGTAGAAGATGCGGGTCGTGGTCTCCCCGGCGGATGCGCTGACGGGAAGCGTGATCGCGCCTTGACCGATCGCCATGGCGAAATAGGAACTGGCAGCGATGATCGGCACGATGCCGTGCATCACCGTCTGCAACTCCTCGTTCGGAGTTCGACGTTTCCCGATAAGCAGGATCGCCAAGCCGCCAATCAACATGACGGCTGTCGTCAGCCAGAGCCAGAATCTCGAATCCATGACCGCCCCGTTCCAGGATGAACGAGGTCAGAAGATCCGGACCCCGTCCCGGTTGCTACGCCGTCACGATTTTGAGCGGCAGCAGCAACCGGGATCAGGACCTCAGTAGCCGTAGGCTCCGTAGGTCGGCGCGGCGTAGACCGCTCCAGCCGGATAGCCGTAGACCGGATATGGCGCCACTGGGTAGCGGTAGGCGGGATAACCGTAGCCATAGCCGTAGGGTGCTGCGACCGCCGCGCCGATCGCCGCACCGGCCAGGAGCCCGACGCCAAGGCCGCCAAACCCGAACCCGCGGTAGCCATAGCCGTAGCCGCGATAACCGTAACCGCCGCGATAACCGCCGCGGTAGCCATAGCCACCGTGGTAGCCATAACCGCCACGGTTGCCGTAGCCACCGTAGGCTTCTGCCGGCTGTGTCGCCGCGAGAGTCGCCCCGGCCAGTCCCAGCGCCGCAGCAGCGACCATAAAGGATCTACGCATCATCGAACTCCTTGAGCTCTTACTACTGTCTGGATCAGATGGGCTCGGAAGGCGCCCAAACGAAGGCGCGACCGTGGCGGCGGAATGTCCGCCGCCAAACGTGATCGTCGTCCTGACACAGATGGGACCGCCCGATCCTCGTGATCCGTGAAGAACTGTATCGCAGCAATACGGTCGAAGACGCTGCCATGGCGGTGCCGATCCGGGGGATCCCGTGCAGCGCCTCCTGCCTGCCGATCCGCTTGGACAGCCTGCATTTCCCGTTCTACGTGAGGCAGACACGAGGCGCCGGACATGATCCGTGCGAGGTGCTGGCAGCGGATGGTCGCTGCACGGGCGGTGCGAAGGGAAGCCGTTGGCGAGACAAACCAAGGAGCGCGCGGAGCAGACGCGCGAACGGATCGTCGACGCCGCCGAGCAGGTGTTCTACCGGCGCGGCGTTTCCCGTGCCTCGCTGGAGGAGATCGCACGCGAGGCCGGCGTCACGCGCGGCGCGGTGTACTGGCACTTCGCCGACAAGGTCGAGCTGTTCATCGCGGTCGAGAACCGGGCCAGACAGCCGTACGAGCAGATGCGCGCGGCACTCAGGTCGAGCGTGCCACGGGCCGGCAACGCCCTGGAGGCCATGCAGGCGCTGGAAACCAGCATCGTCGACGCATTCGAGCGCATCCAGTCCGATGAGCTGGCGCGGGTGCGGCTCACCGTCATGCTGCTGCGCTGCGACTACGTGGACGAGATGGCGCCGGCGCTGGACCGGCAGACGGCGATCACCCGGTCGTTCTTCAACGAGCTGCAGCACTACTTCAACGCCGTGATCCCGCCGCCCGCGCCGGGATCCGACTGGCAGCCGGAGGCGGCCGCCCAGGTGCTGCAGGTCGTGGTGCACGGCTCGTTCATGCGCTGGCTGCGCTCGCCGGACGAGTTCCCGATCGGCAAGGGCGTGGTCGCGATCAGGGCCTTCATCGACGCCCTGCGCAAGGCCTGGGTGTCACCGACCCCGGTTGAGCGGGACATGGCCCCGGCTGCATTCCGTTCCCCTGCACGTTGACATACGTGCTGGAACGTATGTATGCGGCGCCGTCCATCGGGGATCGAGTTCAGGCATGAGCACCGCGCCGACCGAGCCAGCTCCGTGTCGCTGCGGGCGAGGCAGCAGGCCGGACACGCTGCCATCCTGGTCAGGTTCCTGCCGCTGCCGGGTCTCCTCTTGCTGATCGCGTCAATTGCCAGCATCAGCAGGGTGATGAACCTGGTCCCGGTGAAGCATGCGATCACTTCTGGCGGGCTGGCCCGTTGTCCGATGCCTTCCTTGAACCTGTCCTCCGGACCGAGCGGCGGGGGACACTGAACGATGCGCCTGGTGATGAGCACGGCGGCAGGCGCCGGCCTGCTCGCCATGGCCGGCTGCACGGTCGGGCCGAATTTCAAGCCATACCATCCGCCGGTGGCCGCCAACTGGAACGACCCGTCGGCCCGGAAGATCAGCT
This sequence comes from uncultured Acetobacteraceae bacterium, assembly GCA_964247755.1. Taxonomy (GTDB): domain Bacteria; phylum Pseudomonadota; class Alphaproteobacteria; order Acetobacterales; family Acetobacteraceae; genus Lichenicola. Next base: position 6,988 of record CAXTVX010000069.1, read on the forward strand.
TCAACCCGGTCAGCCAGGCCAGCAACCCCGACCCTGCCTGGTGGAACGGCTTCGACGACCCGGTGCTGACGGATCTCATCCGCCAGGCGATCGCCGGCAACCTGGACCTGCAGCAGGCGCTGCTGCGCGTGGTCGAGGCACGAGAGAACGTGGTCACCGCGCGCGCTGCCGGCCTGCCCACCCTGAGCGGCACCGCCAGCTACAACCGCGAGCAGCTCGGCCTGCGCGGCATTCTCCAGTCGCAGGGGATCGACAACTCGTCGAGCCTGCTGGCCGGCCGATCGGGCCTGCTCGGCGGCCAGTCCGCCGCGGTCGGCCAGGGCATCGATTCCGCCCTCAACGAGGCCGAGCAGCCGATCGACCTGTTCCAGTACGGGCTGAACGCGTCCTGGGAGCTCGACCTATTCGGCCGGGTGCGCCGCTCGGTCGAGCAGGCGCGCGCCACCACCGAGGCGCAGGCCGAGGCCGCCAACGACTCCCTGGTGATGCTGGAAAGCCAGGTCGGCCAGGCCTACGTGCAGCTGCGCGGCGCCCAGGCACTCTACGCCACCCAGCAAGCCAACATCCGCGCCGGGTCGTCCACGCTCACCCTGACGCACCGGCGCCAGGTCGGCGGGCTCGCCACCGAGCTCGACGTCGACCAGGCGCAGACCGAGCTCTACAACTACCAGCGCCAGCTCCCGGTCTATGCGACGCAGATCCAGCAGGCCGAGAACCAGCTCAGCGTGCTGACCGGCCAGGCGCCGGGCGCGCTGGACGCCGTGCTGTCGCCGCCGGCGCCGCTGCCGCACACCCCGGACGTGGTCGGCATCGGCATCCCGTCCACCCTGGCGCGGCGCCGTCCCGACATACGCGAGGCGGAAGCCAACCTTCATGCCGCCACCGCCAACATCGGCGTCGCCGTCGCCAGCTTCTATCCGGACGTCTCCCTGACCGGCAGCCTCGGCATACGGGCGATCGACGTCAGCTACCTGACCAGCTGGGCCAGCCGGTTCTATTCGGTGGGCCCGAGCGCCTCCCTGCCGATCTTCCAGGGCGGCCGGCTGACTTCCAGCCTGCGGCTCGCCCGCGCGCAGCAGAAGGCGGCGGTGCTGAGCTACCGCAGCACGGTGCTGAACGGTCTGCGCGAGGTGGAGAACGCCCTGGCGTCGTATCGCAACGACCGTGACGCCCGGGACAGGTTGACGGAAACCGTGAAGTCGGCCGAGCGGTCGTTCCAGCTGTCGCAGAACAGCTACCAGAACGGGCTGTCGGACTTCATCACCGTGCTCAACGCCGAGCAGACCCTGACCAGCGCCCGGCAGAACCTGGACCAGATCGAGATGTCGCTCGCCGAGGACGTCGTCACCCTCTACACGGCGCTTGGCGGCGGCTGGCAGCAGTCCGGCACGCCGGTCACGACGCCCTCGATCGACAAGGCGCCGCCGTTCGTCCCGGCCGCGCTCGATAGCGTCGCCGCCGGCACCGCGCACACCCGGACCGACTCGCAGTAGGCAGCCCGTCTCATGCGCCGGCGCGTGCGTCCCGGCGGGCGCCGCGCCGGACCGTCAGGATCGCGACGAACGCGGTTCCGGTGAGCAGGGTCGACAATGGCAGGCCGAGATGCAGGATCCTGTTCTCGGCAAGCCAGTCGCCCATGCAGGTGCCCGCGGTGCGGGCGAGAGCCACCGCGCACCAGTATGCCGCCACGCCGGTGGCGACACGAGATCTCGCGACGGCGAGCAGAAGTGCCAGCATCAATCCGAGGCCGATCGATGCGGGCCCCTGGCCAAGATGATGCGAGCAGATGTCCCCGACGACGGTTCCGAACACGCCAGCGGCGAGCATGGCCCCCCAGTAGGGCAGGTTCGTCTTCGCCAGCGCCGGACTGGCCGGATCCGGTCCGGCTTGCGACCGCCACCTCGCGCCGAGCCACGCCAGGATCGCGATCGCCGCCGCAAGTCCGGACACGAGCAGCGGGGCCGGAGCGCGAACGCGGAACGCCAGGTAGTCGGCGATGTTGGTCGCCCCGGTGCGGATGATGATGATCGCCAGCCAGTAGTACGCCTCGTGCGCCGTCGGATCCCTCGCCTCGATCCGGTAGGTGGCCGTGAACAGCAGGACGAGCACCAGCAGGCCGAGCCCGAGCCCGAGGCCGCTCTCGTGGGCATAGAAATCCCCGAGGTTGGTGCCGAAGATGCTGGCGAAGGTAATGCCGAACCAGTAGCGCCGGTCGATCGCGGGAACGTGTCGGGTCTGCATGCCGCCTCCTCAGGCGTGGTTGGTCCGGGATGCCGGCGTCCGCAGGCTCGGCGCGGCGGCGACCAGCAGCACCATGGCGCCGCCGATCGCGAGCGAGGCCGTGATGCGCCCGAACGCGAGGCCGCCCTGTTCATGCGACCTGGTCAGCGTATCGCCCAGCGTCGCGCCGAGAGGACGGGTCAGGACGTAGGCAGTCCAGAACAGGATCGTCCGAGGCAGCCGGTGGAAAAGGTGCAGCAGCGCCACGACCGCGATCAGGCAGCCGAACAACAGGGCGCCGTTCTCGAAGCCGAGCCCGAGGCCGCTGCGATCGGCGGTGAAGTCGCCCAGCGCGGTGCCCAACGTGTTGGAGCCCAGGATCGTCAGCCAGTAGAACACCTCGTCCTGCCGCGAGGCGATGCGATCCGCTTCTATCCTGCCCGTCGTCACGCGCCAGGCCAGCAGCATGGCCACCACCGACGCCAGCAGGAGGACCGAGGACAGCACGTAGCCGAGACGAAGCGTGCGAGCGATGAAGTCGGAGGTCACCGTGCCCACCGTGGTGGTCGACACGATCGTCAGCCAGTAGGTCCCGGGGCGGTAACGATGGACACGCAGCTGCGCGGCCAGCGCCAGGGCGAAAAAGACCGCGAAGATCCCGGTCGCCAGGGCATAGCCGAGTCCCAGGGTCATGGAGACGGCATCCCCGCCGGTTTCGCCCAGTGTGGTCGCGCAGATCTTGACGAGCCAGAACGCGAGCGTTGCCTGCGGCGCCTTGCTGGGCAGCCCAGGATCGGGATGGGGACCGGCCTGCGGGCTCACGGCAATGGCCGGGCGGCAGCGGGCCGACGGGCAATCGGCCTGTCCGCGGTGGCCGAGGACGCGGCCGGAACCGGCAGGATCAGCCAGCGGAAACTGCTGGCGAGGGTTCGTATCCGTGCCTCGCCGGCTGGGCGCAGACCACTCAAGGCTTCGAACCGGTCATGCCGCTGACTGCCAGGCCAGCCCCGACAGCAGGGCATGGCCGGGACGCGGCACGCCGGGCGAGATCGCAAAAATCCGGCACCCTGACTCCGCCGATCGGGGAACGGGACGAGCAGGCTGCCGTGGCGGATCAGGCGGTCCATGGCCGGTCCCCGCCAGGTCCGATCGGTCGGATGCAGGTCACCCGCCGGAGGTCAGGTCACAACGAACCCCGGCGGCCCGGGCCGTCCTTCATGAAGGCCGCGATGTGCCGGTTCAGGAACACGGCGTCGGCCGGGCTCGCGCCGGCTCCCGCCGGATGGCCCCACAGCGAGGGGATCGGCAGCAGCGTGCAGTGCGGGATGAACTGCGCCTCGTATCGCGCATCCTCCACCGGGAAATACAGGTCGGTCGCCGACGGCATGTAGAGCACCGGCACCCGGATCGAGCGCAGCGCCGCCTGCGTGTCGCCCTTGAACGGCGCGGTGTTGCCGACGTCGTTCGACTCCCAGGTCCGCATCTGCAGGATGAGGTTGTTGGCGTCCGCGCCGGCGAAAAAATCGTGCGTGTAGTGCGCGACCGCCTGCGCGAACGTGGTGCCGGGCGGGTTCTCGCTGCGCCACAGCTCGCGTCGCCACCATTCCTGCCCATACAGCCAGCCCAGCCACACCAGCGACGTCGCCTCGATCCCCTTGGCCGGCTCGGCCGTGTAGCGGCCGCCGTCGAACGCCGGGTCCTCGGTCAGGGCCGCGATTTGCCCTTCGAGCCGGACGATGCCGTGGCCATAGGTTTTCGCGGTGCCCGAGGTGGCCACGATCCGGTCCATGAACGCGGGATAGCTCACCGCCCATTGCAGCGCCTGCTGCGCGCCCATGGAGAAGCCGATCACCGCGCGCAGGTGGTGCACGTGCAACTGCTCCGCCAGCAGCCGATGCACTGCCTCGACGTTGTCGCGGATCGTCATCGCCGGGAAGTCCGGCCCGTGCAGCGGCGCCGGCGTGTTGCTGGGCGAGGAGGACCGGCCGTTGCCGAACAGCTCGCTCGCAACCAGGAACAGTTTGTTCGGATCCAGCGCCTTGCCGGGGCCGACCAGCCATTCGTAGCCGTGCATGTCCGCCATGTAGTGCGACGGCAGCAGCACCGCGTTGTCGCCGGCGGCATCGAGCGTGCCATAGGTGCCGTAGACGACATGCGCCTCCGGCAGCACCGCGCCGCCTTCGGTGCGGAAGCCGTGGATGACAAACTCGTGCTGCACCGGGCCAGCTGCCGGCTCGGCTGCATAGGCTCCCGCACCGCCTGCGATCGAGATCGCGATCCAGGCCGCAGCGACGATCACCTTGTTCTTCATGCCGGATCGGCCTCGCATGTCGGGATCTGCTCCTGTACGTCGACCGGACCGGCATCGTGCGGCCGTTTCCGCAACGCAACCTGTTCGCATATAGACCGGAGCAGGGCAAAGCGCGATCCTGGACCGGCGGCACCCGGGCCACCGGCCATGCCGGCCACCCTCAGTCGAACCGGCAGGGCCGGCTGGTCGGTGGCAGGCCGCTCATCTGCACGATCATCAGCGACACCGGCACCGTGCCCGGGTTGCGCGACAGGTGGCCGCGATGCCCCTGAGCGTCGGCACGCGTTCCGCCATCCTCGCCGACCACGACGTCGCCCGGCCCGACCGCGATCCGGCTGCCGTCCATCGCCTGCACGAACCAGGTGCCGGCGAGCGGCACGATCCACTGCACCGCCGGGTTCTCGTGCCAGCCGCCGTCCCAGCCGGGCGGCTCGACGTGGACCTGCACCGTGCGGGCGGCGGCCGGCTGCACGTCCTGCCATTCCGGCGTGGCGGGCGCGGATGCGCTGCGCAATACGAAGCGACGCATCGCGCAACGCGTCAGATGGCTCACCCCCGACGCGTCGGTCCAGTTGTCCCAGTAGCCGATCTCCGGCGTCGCCGCGCCGGCGGAACCGGCCGACAACAGCAGGCCGACCGCGATCCAGCTCAGCCCTCGGTGAGCCATTGCGGATTGTGGTTGGTGCCGTCGAAGTGCAGCGTGGTCTTGTACTGCTCGGTCTGCCCAGTCATCGCTACCTGCTCGCTGCGCGCCAGCAGGGCGGCCCGGAACTCCGGCGTCGGCGGCGCATAGGTCCGCACCGCCTCCAGCGCCTGGTGCAGGATGTCCATGCCGTCGATGCCGGTTACCTGGATGCTGATCGGCAGGCTCATCGGGTACTGCAGCATCTGCATCGGTGGCACCACGCCCGACTTCAGGATGAAGTTGTCGCCGAACGCCTTCATGCCGATGATGGCGGTGCCGCGCGCCACCGCCATCGGCACGACCGTCTTCTCGAAGCTGTCATAGTGCGCGTCCATCACGTTGAGCGGCATCTGCACGGTGTCGAAGTGGAAGTTGTGCCGGTCCGCGGTCTCGAACATGGAGGCGTGAATCAGCGGACTTTTGTGCCCAGTGAAGCCGATGTAGCGCAGCTTGCCCTGCTCGCGCGCCCGCAGCACCGCTTCCAGCGCACCGTCGGGCGCGAACACCCGCGCCGGATCGTCGGGCCGGATGATCTCGTGGAATTGCAGCAGGTCGAGATGGTCGGTCTGCAGCCGGGTCAGCGAGGTCTCGATCTGGCCCATCGCCGCCTTGGCGGTGCGGCCGTCGATCTTGGTCATCAGGAAGATGCGGTGGCGGTATCCCTGCATCGCCAGCGCGCGGCCGAGGCGCACCTCGCTTTCGCCGTCGTTGTAGTCCCAGCAGTTGTCGCAGAAGTTGATCCCGGCATTGATCCCGGCATGCACCACCCGGATCGCCTCGTCGTTGGTCATCCCGCCCGGCTTGGCCAGGTGGTAGCCACCCATGCCGACCAGAGACACGGCCTCGCCGGTGCGCCCGAGTGCCCGATACTTCATGTCCGGATGCTGGCCGATCGCGGCGGTGACGCTGCCCGGTTGCGGCACGGCGTTGCCGGCGGCGACTTGCGCCTCCGCCGGCAGCCCCGACGCGGCGGCGGCGCCCATTCCGACGGCGACGGTCTTGATGAAGTCGCGACGTTCCATGCCGGTTCTCCCCTATCCGATCAGCCTGCCACGCCCAGCACGCGGAGTGCGGCGCAGGCGGCGCCATAGCCGTTGTCGATGTTCACCACGCTGAGGCCCGGTGCGCAGGACGCCAGCATCGCGTCGAGCCCTGCCCTGCCGCCCGCGGCGACGCCGTAGCCGACGGAGGTCGGCACGCCCACGACGACGCCGGGCACCAGTCCCGCCACCACCGAGGGCAGGGCGGCATCCATGCCCGCCACCACGATGACGACGGCATAGCCGCGAAGTTCCTCGACCCGGCGAAGCAGCCGCCACAGCCCGGCAACCCCGACATCGGCGATCTCGGCGGCATCGTGGCCGGAGAAACGCAGGGTCCGCGCCGCCTCGCGCGCCACCGGCAGGTCGGAGGTGCCGGCGGTCACCACCGCCACCCGCCGCCCGGGCGCCAGCGGCGCCGGAGCACCGATCCAGGCGGTGCGGGAAACCGGATCGTAGTCAAGCCGCGCACGCAGTCCGGCCGGCAGGGCGTCGAGCCGCACCGGGTCGAGACGGGTGAGCAGCAGCGGCGCGTCGCCGACGGCGCGCAGGATGGCGGCGATCTGCTCCGGCGACTTGCCCGAGCAGTAGACCGCCTCGCCGAAGCCGATCCGCGCGGTCCGTTCGCCGTCGAGCAGGAATTCGCTCACGCCCCGGCCTCCCCGGCCGGACGGAGGAACGCGCTGCCGGTCCGGTATGCCGCGAAGCGCACCGGCCGCGCCGGCTCGCCCGCTCCTGCCGCAAGCTCCGCCACCGTCCTGCCGAGCGCGTCCTCGCCCGCGTCCTGCACCGTCCGCAGCGACGCCGGGTCGAGCTCGATCACCAGCCCCTCGCGACGCACCCGGCAGCGCACGGTGCGGCTGGAACCGGTCGCTCCGAGCCGCGCCGCCACCAGCTGCTCCGCCTTGTGCACCAGCGCCAGCGTCCGCGGCTCGATGAACAGCCCGGTCTCGATCCGGCTGGACAGGCAGGGCGCCGAGGGCAGCTCCGACAGCGCGCCCAGCCCGAGCCGCGACGCGATCCCGCGCAGGGTCGCCTTGGAGATCCCCGCTTCCACGAACGGATGCCGCACCCCGTGCGCCTCCGCCGCCTGCAGCCCGGGGCGGTAGTCGCCGAGGTCGTCGGTGTTGGTGCCGGACAGCACCAGCGCGCCCGACCCCTGCAGCCGGGCGACGATGGCGCCATACAGGTTGGTCTTGCAGAACAAACACCGGTTCGCCGGGTTGGCACGGTAGCGCGCGTCGTCGAACTCGCCGGCGTCGAACACTTCCAGCCGCACGCCGCGTTCCGCCGCCAGCGCTCGCGTCCGCTCCGTGGCCTCGCCCGGCACCGCGGGCGAGCTGGCGTGATGCAGCGTCAGCCGGTCTCGGAGCACCGGCGCCGCAGCCGCCGCCAGCGTCAGGCTGTCGATCCCGCCGCTGACCGCGATCGCCACACGCGGCGCCTCGAGCCCCGCCAGCAGCACCTGCAGCCGCGCCAGCGCGTCCCCGGCATCGCTCATGGTCCGGCCTCCTCGTCGAGCGCCAGCGCTTCCGCCTGCCGGCGCAGTCGCTGCCGCCCTGCCTGGCCGGCCAGCTCACGCAAGTGGTCCGCTTCCGCCTTGGCGGTCGCCCCGTCCGGGCGCTGCACCAGCTTCACGTCCACCGGCACGCCGTCCACCACCGTGCGGGCGATGCGCCGCCGCAGCGCCTGCCCCTGCACCAGGTGCGTGCGCAGGCCGATGGTGGTGGTCTCGGTGAAGCAGGCGGCGGTCACCGCCTCCAGCGCGTCGGGCGCCGCCAGCACCTGCACGTGCACCGCCATGCGCCCCTTCTTGCCGATCGCCGCCATCTGCACGACATCGTGCACCCCGTCGGTGCTCCGGATCCGGTCCAGCCCGGCGGCGAGGTCCTCGCCGGACTGGTCGTCCACCTCGAAGGCGATCACCCCCAGGGTGCGGTGGCCGCCAGCCAGGCCGGCCGTCTCCGCCTCGATCACCAGCGCCCGCACACAGTTGCTGGTGCCGGGCAGCGTCCTGGTGCCGAAGCCGATGCCGGTCGCCCCGAGCCGCCCGGACGGCCGCGCCCGGAGCCGGCCGGTGTCCCGCAGGTAGCGCAGGATCGCCGCCCCGGTCGGCGTGACCCGCTCGCCGGCGATGCCGTCGTCCTCCACCTCGAACCCGTCCAGCAGCAGCGCCGTCGCCGGTGCAGGCACCGGCATGATCCCGTGCGCGGTGCGGATCCGGCCGGAACCGAGCGGCAGCGCCCCTACGCTCCAGCCCGCAGCGCCCATCCCCTCAATCAGCACCGAGGCGGCGACGATGTCGGCGATCGAGTCCGCAGCACCCACCTCGTGGAACGTCGTCGCGTCGGCCGGAACGCCGTGCACGCGCCCTTCCGCCTCCGCCAGCACCGCGAAGATCCCGACCGCATGCGCCGACACCGCCGGCTCCAGCCCGCACCGGAGCAGGTGGGCCCGTATCTCGCGCCAGGCCCGATGCCCGAGGCTGCTCCCATGCCCATGCCCATGCCCATGCTCGTGGTCATGCCCGTGCCCGTGATGATGGCCCTCGTGATGGGAATGGCCATGCTCGTGGTCATGATCCCCTCCCGGCGCGTCCGCCGCCTGGCCATCCGGACCCTCCACCCGGAAGCGCATCCCGCTCAGCACGCCGTCGTTGTGCGGCAGCACCAGACAGCGGACCGCAACCGCCCGCGCCACCGCCTCCGACACACGCACCTGCTGCGCCGGAAGCGCGTCCAGAAGGGCGGCCGCGAACATGTCGCCGGCCATGCCGCCGAGCGGGTCCAGATGCACATGGATCATCGACGGATGATGGCCAGCACGCCCGCTCTTGTCCACGCGGGGGGGCGTCTTGCCGAACCACATCCGGTCCCGCAGGCTCGGCCCATGCCGACATCGTCCGCGCCGCCTGGCCGTCCCGGCCTTTCCGCCCTGTTGGGCGCATGCTTCTCGGCCGGCGCCGGACAGGCCGCGGGCCAGAAACGCCGGATCTCGGCGATGGCCGTCTCCCTGCTTGGCGCCAACCTCCTGGCCTGGTGCTGGGCGTTGGCGGCGTTCGGCAGCTCGCCGGCACTGCTGGGATCGGCGCTGATCGCCTGGGGCTTCGGCCTGCGCCATGCCGTGGACGCCGATCACATTGCCGCCATCGACAACGTGTCCCGACGCCTCATGCAGGCGGGACAGAGGCCGATCTGCATCGGCCTGTTCTTCTCGCTCGGTCACTCCACCGTGGTGGTGCTGGCCGGGCTGGCAGTGGTGCTGGCGCAGGGCTGGTTCCGCAGCCGGCTCGGCCTGCTCGCCGGATGGGGCGCACCGGTGGGCGCCATCGTGTCCGCCGGCTTCCTGTTCCTGATCGGCGGCTCCAACCTCCTGGTGCTGCTGGCCCTGTTCCGCCTGCGTGCGCGCCTGCGACGCGGCGAGCCGGCCTGCGACCCGCTGCCCGGGCCGGACGGCGTCCTGTCGCGCCTGCTGGCGCCGCTGATCTGTCGGGTGGGGACCAGCCGCGGCATGTTCTGGCTCGGCCTGCTGTTCGGCCTCGGCTTCGACACCGCGACCGAGATCGGCGTGCTCGGTCTCGCCGCGGTCGGCGCCGCCCATGGCGAGGCCGGCTGGACGGTGATGGTGTTCCCGGCCCTGTTCACCGCCGGCATGGCGCTGGTCGACACCGCCGACGGGGTGATGATGCTGGGCGCCTATGGCTGGGCGCTGTCCGAGCCGTCGCGCAAGCTCGGCTACAACATGGTCATCACCGCCGGCTCCGTGCTGGTGGCGCTGGTGATCGGGGCAGCGGAGGTGCTGGACCTGGTTCCCCTGCCGGACGCCGCCACACCGACCTGGGCACGCGTCGTCGACACGCACGGCGAACTGGTCGGCTACGGCGTGGTCGGCGGCTTCGCCCTGCTCTGGACCGCCTCCCTGCTCGGCTGGCTCCTGCGCAGCCGGACACGCGCCAGGCGCTGAACCGTTCAGTCATGCATCGCTGTGTTGCTGCTGACGCATGCAAACTTCAGCATTTCGCCGTTGCCGCGACGATGCATTCGTGCCGGAACGCGTTCACAACGCCATCGGCGGTTGCAATTGCGTGATGTTGCGCCGCGACAACACCAGATCGTGCATGTTTGCGGCAGAATAACGCACTGGCAAGGTTTGTAACGTCCTGCATGATCTTCTAACGTCCGCATCAGATCATCTGGACGATGATCGACACGGTTCCGCACAGCAGACTCGACGCAGGAATGCGGCCGATCGGCTCCAAGCAATGATAAATCGTGAGGAAGCGTCTGTGAGTAACATGATGACCAACGGCGCCCGCTCGCGCGCAAGATGACGACGCTTGTCCTGTCGCATCCGGCCGATGTGCAGACCGCGCATCGGCCCGTGCCGGTGTGTTTCCCACGGGTGAACACCATCAGATATCGGTTGCTCGACGTGACGGCCTGACGGATGCCCAACCGCTCCGTCGCCGCTCCCATGTCGATTGGCGATGCCGGCCGTTGCGCTGGCGTGCCCGGAAATGGAGGTAGAGCATCCGCTTGCGGAACGTTTCCGGATCTCACTTGCAGAACGTAGTTCGGCTTTCTAAACTTGTTGGTATCGACAGTCATTCCTGGGAACGTGCCTCTCTCTTGACGTTCAACGAGGCACGTCAACGTTCCTTCACGAAAGGATCCGTCAGCAGGTCATATCGCCGGCCATCGTGTCCAAGGTGGCGCGGGCCAAGATCATGATCTCGGGACCACGTGACTGTTGATCCAGAAAGAATTGAGGAATACCAAGAATGATTAGCGATGATGGCGGTCAGCGAGCAGCGCGGCTTGCAGGACGACTTCCGGAAAGTCGTCCGGTTTCCAAGGGCAGGCGACGTTTCCTTTGGGCTGGCGCCGCCTTGCCGGCTCTCCTTGTGGGACTCGCACCGCTTCACGCGGCGGTTGCCGGACCTGTCGGCAACCCTGCCGATTGTCCCTGGCTGAACCCGAGCCTGTCCGTTGCAACCCGCGTCAACATGCTGCTCGCGAAGATGACCGTTGCCGACGAGATCGCGCTCGTGCAGGGTAACGGCGCCGGCGAGGGCCCGAATGCCCCGGTGCCCTACGTGTTCTTCACCGCCGCCAATCCGAAGCTGTGCATCCCGGGCATCGGCTACGAGGACGGACCGGCCGGCGTCGCCGACCTGCTCACCAACGTGACGCAGTTCCCTGCCGGCATCGCCGTCGCCGCCTCCTTTTCCAAGAACGACGCGCTGCTCTACGGCA
>CAXTVX010000070.1:0-17831 GCA_964247755.1 uncultured Acetobacteraceae bacterium
TGCGGGTGTAGCTCAGTTGGTTAGAGCGCCGGCCTGTCACGCCGGAGGTCGCGGGTTCGAGCCCCGTCACTCGCGCCACCTTCTGTTCGGACGGCAGGTGGCAAGCATCCTTCGGGATCCCATATCACGAGCAGCCGATACGGTTTCCGCAGACGGGTGCAGGCAATTCTTATGCTGCACCGCACTTTGCGCGGGACCCCGATGGGACTAACCTCGTTCCCGTATCGCGCGCACCGTGGGACCCGACATGCAGAGCCTGTTGTCCGACTACTTCCCGATCATGGTGTTCATCGCCATCGCTGCCGCGATCTCGGCCGCCATGCTGGGCGGGTCGTTGCTGGCCGGCCAGCAGAAGCCCTATGCCGAGAAGGTCGCGGCCTACGAGTGCGGCTTCGACGCGTTCGACGACGCCAGGCGCCGGTTCGACGTCCGCTTCTACCTGGTCGCGATCCTGTTCATCATCTTCGACCTGGAAGTGGCGTTCCTGTTCCCATGGGCCATCAGCCTGGGAAGCATCGGCCTGTTCGGCTTCCTGTCCATGATGGGCTTCCTGGGCGTGCTGACGGTCGGCTTCGTCTACGAGTGGCGCAAGGGAGCCCTGGAGTGGGAGTGACCGGCATGGACACGCGGCAGGCGCTGACGACCACCGGTGCCCCGGTCGAGCCGGAGATGGGGCCGGTCTCCTGGAACCGCGAGGCGCTGGCGCCCGGACCGGCGCAGGATGCGGTGATCAAGGGCATCACCGGCGAGATCACCGACAAGGGCTTCGTGGTCGCCAACCTCGACAAGCTGGTGAACTGGGCGCGCACCGGCAGCCTCTGGCCGCTCTCGTTTGGGTTGGCGTGCTGCGCGGTGGAGATGATCCACGCCTTCATGCCACGCTACGATCTCGACCGTTTCGGCATCATCCCGCGCGGCAGTCCACGGCAGTCCGACGTCATGATCGTTTCGGGGACCCTGACCAACAAGATGGCGCCCGCCATGCGACGCATCTACGACCAGATGGCCGAGCCGCGCTGGGTGATCTCCATGGGCTCCTGCGCCAACGGCGGCGGCTACTATCACTACTCCTATTCGGTGGTGCGCGGCTGCGACCGCATCGTGCCGGTCGACATCTACGTGCCCGGCTGTCCGCCGACCGCGGAGGCGCTGGTCTACGGCATCCTGCAGCTGCAGAAGAAGATCCGCCGCACCGGGACCATCCGGCGTGACTGAGCGCAAGGCCGACGCCCGCCTCGGCGCGCTGGCGTTCCGGCTCGGCACGTCCCTGCCCGGCGTGCTCTGGGCCGGGCTCGACAAGGGCGAGCTGGTGGTGCGCACGTCGCGCGACGCGCTGATCCCGCTGATGACGTTCCTGCGCGACGACGGGCGCTGCCGGTTCCGCCAGATGATGGACCTGTGCGGCGTCGACTTCCCCGAGCGCGCCGAGCGTTTCGACGTGGTCTACAACCTCCTGTCGGTGACGCTGAACCAGCGCTGCCGCGTGATCGTCTCCACCGACGAGACCGCGCCGGTGCCGTCCGTGCATGAGCTGTGGTCGTCCGCGACCTGGTGGGAGCGCGAATGCTATGACCTGTTCGGCGTGCTGTTCTCCAACCAGCCCGACCTGAGACGCATCCTCACCGATTACGGTTTCGAGGGGCACCCGTTGCGCAAGGACTTCCCGCTCACCGGCTATGTCGAGGTCCGCTACGACGTGGACCGGCGCCAGGTGGTGTACGAGCCGGTCAAGCTGACGCAGGACTTCCGCTCCTTCGACTTCACCTCTCCCTGGGAAGGCATGACGACGCTGCCCGGCGACGAGAAGGCGCATCAGGACCGACAGGGGCAGGTGTTCGGCCCGCCCGGCCAGGGACGATAGGAGCGACGCCATGAGCGACATCGTCCTGCGCAAGGATCTTCCCGACACCATGACCCCGGACCGGTCGGGCGACGGCCGGAGCATGCAGACTGTCGAGATCGACAGCCACTCGCTCAACTTCGGCCCGCAGCACCCGTCCGCGCACGGCGTGCTCCGCCTGGTGCTCGAGATGGACGGCGAGGTGGTGACCCGCGCGGTGCCGCATATCGGGCTGCTGCACCGGGGCACCGAGAAGCTGATCGAGTACAAGACCTACATGCAGGCGGTGCCGTATTTCGACCGCCTCGACTACGTGTCGCCGATGTGCCAGGAGCACGCCTTCGCGCTGGCGACCGAGAAGCTGCTCGGCATCGACATCCCGGACCGCGCCAAGTGGATCCGGACCATGTTCGCCGAGATCACCCGGGTGCTGAGTCACCTGCTCAGCGTGACCTCGTTCGGTCTGGACGCCGGCGCGCTGACGCCGGCGCTGTGGGGCTACGAGGAGCGGGAGAAGCTGCTCGAGTTCTATGAGGCGGTGTCCGGGGCGCGCTACCATGCGAACTACATCCGTCCCGGCGGCGTCTCCAGGGACCTGCCGCCCGGCCTGGCCGACCGCATCGCCGCCTGGGCCGCGGCGTTTCCCAGCTTCGTCGACCGGCTGGAGTCGCTGCTCACCGCCAACCGGATCTGGAAGCAACGCACCGTCGGCATCGGCGTGTTCACCGCCGAGCAGGCGCTGGACTGGGGCTGGAGCGGGCCGAACCTGCGCGCTTCCGGGGTGCCGTGGGACCTGCGCCGGTCGCAGCCGTACGACATGTACGATCAGGTCGAGTTCGACATCCCGGTGGCCCGCAACGGCGACTGCTACGACCGCTACCTGGTCCGCGTCGCCGAGATGCGGCAGAGCGTGCGCATCGTCGAGCAATGCCTGGCGCGCATGCAGCCGGGCCCGGTGAAGATCCAGGACAACAAGATCTCGCCGCCTCCGAGGCGCGAGATGAAGCGCTCGATGGAAGCGCTGATCCACCACTTCAAGCTCTACACCGAGGGTTACCACGTGCCGTCCGGCGCCACCTACACGGTGGTCGAGACGCCGAAGGGCGAGTTCGGGGTATATCTGGTCGCCGACGGCAGCAACCGCCCCTATCGCTGCAAGGTCCGCTCGACCGGCTTCGCGCACCTGCAGGCGATCGACGAGCTGTCCAGGCGTCACATGCTGGCCGACACGGTCGCGATCATCGGGTCGCTCGATCTGGTGTTCGGCGAGATTGACAGGTAGGCGACATGTCCGGTTTCGCGTCCGCAGAGAACATCGGCCACGGCAGCCCCGGTCATGCACCGGCCCCGTCGACGCATGAGCAGCCGAGCAGCTTCACCTTCGACGCGCAGAGCGAGGCGGAGATCGCCAAGACCCTGGCCAAATACCCGGAAGGGCGGCAGGCCAGCGGCGTAATGCCGCTGCTCTACTTGGTGCAGGACCAGATGCGCCGGCAGACAGGCTTGGCCTGGGTGCCGCGCGTGGCGATGGACGCGATCGCCAGGCGGCTCACCATGCCCCCGATCCGGGTGTACGAGGTCGCCACCTTCTACCTGATGTTCAACATACGGCCGGTCGGGCGCTACCACCTGCAGATCTGCACCACCACGCCGTGCTGGTTGCGCGGCTCCGACGACGTGGTGGCGGCCTGCAAGGCGGTGGCCGGGGTGTCGAAGTTCGAGGAGATGAGCCCGGACGGGATGTTCACCCTCACCGAGGTCGAGTGCCTGGGCGCCTGCGTCAACGCGCCGATGATGCAGGTGAACGACGACTACTACGAGGACCTCGACGGCGAGCGCACCCGCCTGCTGCTGGAAGCGCTGAAACGCGGCGAGGTGCCCCCGCGCGGGCCGCAGATCGATCGATACAACTCGGCCCCGATAGGCGGCCGCACGACCCTGCTCGAGGAGGTCGGCGAGCGCTCGGCCGACGGACAGCCGGGCCACCACCCGGATACGGTGTGAGAACGCGATGCTGAGCGACAAGGACCGGATCTTCACCAACCTGTATGGCCAGAACGAATGGCGTTTGGCCGGAGCCAAGGCGCGTGGCGACTGGGACGGCACCGCGGCCATCCTGGCACGCGGACGCGACGGCATCATCGCCGAGATGAAGGCGTCCAACCTGCGCGGCCGCGGTGGCGCCGGCTTCCCGACCGGCCTGAAGTGGTCGTTCATGCCCAAGGTATCGGACGGGCGTCCCGCATACCTCGCCATCAACGGCGACGAGAGCGAGCCCGGCACCTGCAAGGACCGCGAGATTCTGCGGCACGAGCCGCACAAGCTGATCGAGAGCGCGCTGATCGCCTCGTTCGCGATGGGCGCGCACACGTCCTACATCTACATACGTGGCGAGTACTGGAACGAGACCCGCCACCTGCAGTTCGCGATCGACGAGGCCTACGAGGCCGGTCTGATCGGCCCGAATGCGTGCGGCTCCGGCTGGGACTTCGACTTCTTCATCCATCGCGGCGCCGGCGCCTACATCTGCGGCGAGGAGACCGCGATGCTGGAAAGCATCGAGGGCAAGAAGGGTCTGCCGCGCATGAAGCCGCCGTTCCCGGCGGCGATGGGCCTGTATGGCTGCCCGACCACGGTCAACAACGTCGAGAGCATCGCCGTCGCCGCCACCATCCTGCGCCGCGGCGGCGCCTGGTTCGCCAGCCTCGGCCGTCCGAACAACACCGGCAGCAAGCTGATGGCGATCTCCGGCCACGTGAACAAGCCGTGCGTGGTCGAGGAAGAGCTCGGCGTCCCGTTGCGCGACATCATCGAGACCCATGCCGGCGGCGTGCGCGGCGGCTGGGACAACCTGCTGGCGATCATTCCCGGCGGCTCCTCCGTGCCGCTGATTCCGAAGTCGGTGTGCGACACCGTGCTGATGGATTTCGACAGCCTGCGCGCGGTCCAGTCCGGCCTCGGCACCGCCGCGATCATCGTCATGGACAAGTCCACCGACATCGTGCGCGCCATCGCCCGCCTGTCGCGCTTCTACAAGCACGAGAGCTGCGGCCAGTGCACGCCCTGCCGCGAGGGCACCGGCTGGATGATGCGGGTGATGTACCGCATGGTCGAGGGCCGCGCCGAGATGGAGGAGATTGACATGCTCGACCAGGTCACGCGCCAGGTCGAGGGTCATACCATCTGCGCCCTGGGCGATGCGGCCGCTTGGCCGATCCAGGGGCTGATCCGGCACTTCCGTCCGGTGATCGAGGAGCGAATCACCGCCTACAAGGCGGCGCATGGAGCAAAGCCTGCGGTGATCACGCCGGATAACCTTCCGATGGCGGCGGAGTAGCGGGTCATGGCCAAGCTCACCATCGACGGGATCCAGGTCGAGGTCCCGAACGGCTCCTCCGTGCTGCAGGCCTGCGAGGCAGCCGGCAAGGAGATCCCGCGCTTCTGCTACCACGAGCGGCTGAGCATCGCCGGCAACTGCCGCATGTGCATGGTGGAGATCGAGAAGGCGCCGAAGCCGGTCGCTTCCTGCGGCTATCCGGTCATGGACGGCATGGTGGTCAGGACCGACACCGAGGTGGTGCGACGCGCCCGCCGCGCGGTGATGGAGTTCCTGCTCATCAACCACCCGCTGGACTGCCCGATCTGCGACCAGGGCGGCCAGTGCGACCTGCAGGACCAGGCCTTCTCCTACGGCTCCGACCACTCGCGCTATGCCGAAAGCAAGCGTGCGGTGCAGGACAAGTACCTCGGCCCGCTGGTCAAGACGGTGATGACGCGTTGCATCATGTGCACGCGCTGCGTCCGCTTCGCCTCCGAGGTGGCTGGCGTACCGGAGCTCGGCGCCACCTCGCGCGGCGAGAACATGGAGATCACTACCTATGTCGAGAAGGCGCTGACCACCGAGCTGTCCGGCAACCTGATCGACATCTGCCCGGTGGGCGCGCTCACCTCCCGTCCCAACGCCTTCACTGCGCGGCCATGGGAGCTGAACCGCACCGACTCGATCGACGTGCTCGACGCCACCGGCACCAACATCCGCGCCGGCGCACGCGGCGCCGAGATCCTCAACATACAGCCGCGCACCAACGACGAGGTGAACGAGGAGTGGATGGCCGACAAGGGCCGGTTCTCGTTCGACGGCCTCAGGCGCCGCCGTCTCGACCGGCCCTGGCTGCGCGTGCACGGCAGGCTGCAGCCGGTCAGCTGGCAGGACGCGTTCGTGGCGATCGCGCGACGGCTCGACGGCGTGCGCGGCGAGCGGATCGGCGCCATCGCCGGCGACCTGTGCGACGCCGAGAGCATGGTGGCGCTCAAGGACCTGATGACGGCGCTCGGCTCCGGCAACATCGACTGTCGGCAGGACGGCGCGCAGTACGATACCTCCCGCCGCGAGTTCTACACCTTCAACACCGGCATCGCCGGCATCGAGGAGGCGGACGCGCTGCTGCTGGTCGGCTGCAACCCGCGCCACGAAGCCCCGGTGATCAACGCCCGGATCCGCAAGCGCTGGCTCGCCGGCAACTTTCCGGTCGGCGTGATCGCGGCATCCGGCCCCGACCTGACCTATGACGTCGAGCCGCTCGGCGACCGTCCGGCTGCGCTGACCGGTCTGATCGAGGGCAGCGTGGCCTTCGCCGACGTGCTCAAGGCGGCGAAGCGGCCGATGATCGTGGTCGGCCACGGCGCGATCGCCCGCGAGGACGGCGCCGCGGTGCTGGCCGCCGCCTGGGCGCTGGCCGCAAGCGTCGGCGCGCTCACGCCCGAGTGGCACGGCTTCAACGTGCTGCACCACGCCGCCTCCCGGGTCGCGGCGCTGGATCTCGGCTTCGTGCCGCGCCCCGGCGCCCGCTCGGTCGCCGGCATGATGAGCGGCGGCGTCGACGTGCTGTGGCTGCTCGGCGCCGACGAGATCGGCGCCGGCCGTATCGGCCCCGACACCTTCGTGATCTACCAGGGGCATCATGGCGACGCTGGTGCCGCACGTGCCGACGTGATCCTGCCGGGTGCCGCCTACCTGGAGAAGCCCGGCACCTACGTGAACACCGAGGGCCGGGTGCAGATCGGGTTCGGGGCGGTGTTCCCGCCCGGCGAGGCTCGTGAGGACTGGCGCATCCTGCGCGCCTTCTCCGAGGTGGTCGGCCACACCCTGCCTTATGACGACCTGCCCGCGATCCGCGCCCGCCTGGCCGAGATCAACCCGGTGTTCGCACGCCAGGGGCTGCCGCGGTTCGGCGCCACCGACCTGTCCGGCCCGTCCGGCGGCCAGGCTGTCCTGGGCAACGCCGCCTTCAGCGCCGTGATCCGCGACTACTACCAGACCAACCCGATCAGCCGCGCCAGCCCGACCATGGCGGAGTGCTCGCGCATCTATGCCCAGCCGGTCATGCAGGCGGCGGAGTAGCGGCCCGTGCAGCACTTCTTCCTGCACACCGCCCTCGGCCTGCTCCTGCTGACGGCAGGGGAGTGCCTCGCCGTCCTGGTGCCGCTGCTGATGGCGGTGGCCTACCTGGTTTACGGCGAGCGCAAGATCCTGGGCGCCATGCAGTTGCGCAAGGGCCCGAACGTGGTCGGCCCATTCGGCCTGCTGCAGACCTTCGCCGACGCGATCAAGATGCTGACCAAGGAGACGGTGATCCCGTCCGGCGCCAACCGGGCGCTCTACCTGCTGGCTCCGTTCCTCACCTTCGTGCTGGCGATGGTCGCCTGGGCGGTGATCCCGACCAACAACGGCTGGGCGATCGCCAACATCAACGTCGGCGTGCTGTACCTGTTCGCGGTGTCCTCGCTCGGCGTCTACGGCATCCTGATCGCCGGCTGGGCATCGAACTCCAAGTACGCGTTCATGGGTGGCCTGCGCTCGGCGGCGCAGATGGTCTCCTACGAGGTGTCACTCGGCCTGGTGATCGTCTCGATCCTGCTGATCGTAGGCTCACTGAACCTGAACGACATCATCCTGGCGCAGCGCCACGTCTGGTTCTGCCTGCCGATGCTGCCGATGTTCGTGGTGTTCTTCATCTCCGCCCTGGCAGAGACCAACCGCGCGCCGTTCGACCTGCCGGAGGGCGAGAGCGAGCTGGTGGCAGGGTTCTTCGTCGAGTACAGCTCGCTCGCCTTCGGGCTGTTCTTCCTCGGCGAATACATGAACATGATCCTGATGTCGGCGATGACCAGCATCCTGTTCCTCGGCGGCTGGCTGGCGCCGTTCAACGTCGCCCCGTTCACCTGGCTGCCCGGCCCGATCTGGCTGATCCTGAAGATCGTGTTCGTGCTGTTCATGTTCGTCTGGGTGCGCGCGACCTTCCCGCGCTACCGCTACGATCAGCTGATGCGTCTCGGCTGGAAGATCTTCCTGCCGTTCTCGCTGGTCTGGATGGTCCTGACCGCGGGCTTCCTCATGGCGACCGGGCTGCTGCCTGGCCTGCCGCACCATGGTATCAGTTGATGGCCCTGCTCGACCGGACCGCGCGTTCCTTCCTGCTGACCGAGCTGATCGGCGGCCTCGGCGTCACGCTGCGCGCCATGTTCATGCCGAAAGCCACCATCAACTACCCGCACGAGAAGGCGCATTACAGCCCGCGCTTCAAGGGCGAGCACGCGCTGCGCCGCTACCCCAACGGCGAGGAGCGCTGCATCGCCTGCAAGCTGTGCGAGGCGGTCTGCCCGGCATCCGCCATCACCATCGAGGCAGAGCCGCGCGAGGACGGATCCCGCCGTACCACGCGCTACGACATCGACATGACCAAGTGCATCTATTGCGGCCTGTGCGAGGAATCCTGTCCGGTCGACGCGATCGTCGAGGGCCCGAACTACGAGTTTGCCACCGAGACGCGCGAGGAGCTGATGTACAACAAGGACAAGCTGCTCGCGAACGGAGACCGCTGGGAGGCCGTGCTCGCCCGGCGGCTCGAGCAGGACGCGCCCTACCGTTGACGCCGAGCCGGACAGGACCGCCATGATAACCCAGATCGCCTTCTACCTGTTCGCCGTCGTGCTGGTGCTGTCCGGCATCATGGTGGTGAGCGCCCGCAATCCGGTCCATTCGGTGCTGTTCCTGATCCTCGCCTTCTTCAATGCCGCCGGCCTGTTCCTGATCGCCGGCGCCGAGTTCCTGGCGATGATCCTGGTGATCGTCTACGTCGGTGCGGTCGCGGTGCTGTTCCTGTTCGTGGTCATGATGCTGGACGTGAACTTCGACCAGATGCGCGAGGGCCTGCAGCGCTACGCGCCGGTGGGTGCCGCGGTCGGCCTCGCCCTCCTGGCGGAGCTGATCTTCACCGTCGGTGGCTACCACCTGATCCCGACCGTGGTTCCCGCCGCAACCGCGCCGGGCGCGCCCGTGCTCAGCAACACCGCCGCACTCGGTCAGCTGATCTACACCCACTACGTTCTGCTGTTTCAGCTCTGCGGCCTGGTGCTGCTGGTGGCGATGATCGGCGCCATCGTGCTGACCCTGCGCGAGCGGCCGTCGGCGCGTCGCCAGGACGTCAGCCTGCAGCACCTGCGCACCCCGGCCGACACCCTGCAGCTGATGACGCTCGGCCTCGGCGCCAGCGTGGACGAGCTTGGCGGCTTCATCCGCCCGCATGACGGCTACGGCGCGGTCGCGTCGCACGGCACCGGCCGCGCGCCGGAGCAGCACCAGGCCGACCACCACCACGGAGCTTGAGGCGATGGGATCGGGACTTCAGGCGGTCGGGCTCGGTCCCTTCCTCACCGTGGGCGCCTTCCTGCTGGTGTTGGGCGTGTTCGGGATCTTCCTGAACCGGAAGAACGTGATCATCCTGATGATGTCGATCGAGCTGATCCTGCTCGCCGGCAATCTCAATCTGGTCGCCTTTTCCGCAGCCCACGGCGAGCTGTCCGGCCAGGTGTTCACCCTGTTCTCGCTCACCGTGGCCGCCGCGGAAGCCGCGATCGGCCTCGCCATCGTCACCGTGTATTTCCGCAACCGCGGCTCGATCCAGGTCGAAGACGTGACACTGATGAAGGGCTGAGATGCCGTCCGTCGCTCCCTCGTTCGCCCCGCTGTTCGCGACCGCGGTGTTCGCCCCGCTGCTCAGCGCCATCGTCACCGGCCTGTTCGGCCGCGTGATCGGCACCCGCCCGGCACTCCTGGTCAGCGTCCTGCTGATGGTGCTGGCCTCGATCTGCGGCGTCGCTGCCCTGTGGATCGGCATCGCCTCAGGCTCGCAGGTGATCGCGGTGCCGGTCTCGTCATGGATCCAGGCCGGCGGCTTCCATGCCCCCTGGCAGCTGCGCTTCGACGCGCTCTCGGGCTCCATGGTGGCGATGGTCACCGTGGTGTCCACCCTGATCCACGTCTACAGCGTCGGCTACATGAACCACGAGACCACGCCGGTCCCGCGCTTCTTCGCCTACCTGTCGCTGTTCAGCTTCGCCATGCTGATGCTGGTCAGCTCCGACAACCTGATCCAGCTGTTCTTCGGCTGGGAAGGCGTCGGCCTCTGCTCCTACCTGCTGATCGGCTACTGGTACGACCGCCCCAACGCCACCCGCGCCGCCAACAAGGCGTTCGTGGTCAACCGCATCGCCGACCTGTTCTTCATGGTCGGCATCGCCCTGCTGTTCCTGCAGTTCGGCACCGTCGCTTACGACAACATCTTCGCCCTGGTTCCGGCGCACGCGGATGCGACCTACCGCCTGTTCGGCAGCCCCATGCGCGCCTACGAGGTGATCGGCGTGTTGCTGTTCATCGGCGCGATGGGCAAGTCGGCACAGATCTTCCTGCACACCTGGCTGCCGGATGCAATGGAAGGCCCGACCCCGGTCTCCGCGCTGATCCACGCCGCCACCATGGTCACCGCCGGCGTGTTCCTGCTGGCCCGCATGTCGCCGCTGATGGAGTTCGCACCCGTCGCCAAGGCGATCGTGGTGGTAATCGGCGCCTCGACCTGCTTCTTCGCCGCCACCGTCGGCCTGGTGCAGCCCGACATCAAGCGCACCATCGCCTATTCCACCTGTTCTCAGCTCGGCTACATGTTCATCGCTGCCGGCTGCGGGCTGTACCAGGCCTCGATGTTCCACCTCATGACGCACGCCTTCTTCAAGGCGCTGCTGTTCCTGTCCGCCGGTTCTGTGATCCACGCGCTCGCCGGCGAGCAGGACATGTTCCGGATGGGCGGCCTGTGGCGCAAGGTGCCGGTCACCTACGCCGCCATGTGGTGCGCCTCGCTAGCCCTAGCCGGCATTCCTCCTTTCTCCGGCTGGTGGTCCAAGGACGCCATCATCGACGGTGCCTGGGTCGCCGGCGGTATCGGCTATTACGGCTGGGTGCTCGGCGTGGTCACCGCCTTCATCACCGCGCTCTACAGCGGACGCCTGCTGTTCCTGGTGTTCCACGGCAGCCCGCGCGATATCCAGCTGGCGGCGCACGCGCACGAGAGCCCGCCTTCGATCACCATCCCGCTGGTGCTGCTGTCCCTCGGCGCGGTGTTCGCAGGCTGGCTGCTCTACCCCGCCTTCATCGGCAGGGGGCAGGCCGGATTCTGGAACGGCGCGATCTTCTCCGGCCAGGACAACCACGTGCTGTCGCGTTTGGACCAACTGCCGTTCCTGCTCACCCTGGTGCCGACGCTGGCCGCCCTGGCCGGCGCCGCCACCGCCTGGTTCTGCTACATGGCCAGGCCTGCCCTCCCGGCCCGGCTCGCCACCCGGTTCCGGCCGCTCTACCTGTTCCTGCTCAACAAGTGGTACTT
The DNA here is from genome assembly GCA_964247755.1 of uncultured Acetobacteraceae bacterium. Taxonomy (GTDB): domain Bacteria; phylum Pseudomonadota; class Alphaproteobacteria; order Acetobacterales; family Acetobacteraceae; genus Lichenicola. The sequence goes on from CAXTVX010000070.1 coordinate 11,557, forward strand.
CGACGAGCTGTACGACGCGATCCTCGTCCGCCCCTATGCGGTGCTGGCCCGCCTGCTCTGGCACGGCGCTGACGAGGGCGTCATCGACGGCAGCTCCGCCGGCCTCGCCCGCCTCACCGCGGGCGGCTCGGTGCAACTGGTGCGGATCCAGACCGGCTCGATCGCGGTCTACGCCTTCACCATGCTGATCGGCCTGCTCACGCTGACCTCCGTGTTCCTGATCTTCCGATGAACGGCGCGATGGACGGCTCCATGCTCAATTGGACCCTCGCCTTGCCGGAGATCGTGCTCTCCGTCTGCGGCCTCCTCATCCTTGTATTCGGCGTGCTGCAGACGAAAGGCTCGCCCGCCTTTTCCTGCACCATGCTGACGCTGGCCGCGTTCCTGGTGACCGCCGTGCTGGTGATCACGGCACCCGCGGGAACCGGCTACCGCGACACCTTCGTCAACGACGGCTTCGCCCGGTTCATGAAGATCCTGAGCCTGCTCGGCGCCGCCTTCGCCCTGCTGCTGTCGCTCGACTACAACGTGCGCCAGAAGGTGGATCGCTTCGAGTTCCCGGTGCTGGTGTTGTTCTCCACCGTGGGCACCCTGGTCATGGCCTCGTCGGGCAACCTGATGACGCTGTATGTCGGGCTCGAGCTGCAATCGCTCGCCATCTACATCCTGTGCGCCTTCGCCCGCGACGAGCTGACCTCCGCCGAGGCCGGCCTGAAGTATTTCGTGCTGGGCTCGCTCGCCTCCGGGCTGCTGCTCTACGGCATCTCGCTGGTCTACGGCTTCGCCGGCACCATGGAATACGGCGGGCTCCGCACCGCGCTGATCGGCACCGGCGCAGTGCCGGCCGGTCTGGTGATCGGCATCGTGTTCGTGTTCGTGGGCCTCGCCTTCAAGCTGTCCGCGGCCCCCTTCCACATGTGGACCCCCGACGTGTACCAGGGCGCGCCCACCTCGGTGACCGCCTTCCTGGCCGGTGCGCCCAAGGTGGCCGCGTTCGCGCTGTTGCTCCGGGTGATGGCCGGCCCGTTCGGCCACCTCACTACCCAGTGGCAGCTCCTGGTCGAGCTGGTCGCGATCTGCACCATGGTGCTGGGCGCGTTGGCCGCGATCCCGCAGACCAACATCAAGCGGCTGATGGCCTACTCCTCCATCGGCCACATGGGCTATGCCCTGATCGGTGTCGCCGTCGGCACTCCCGAAGGCGTGCGCGGCACCCTGGTCTACCTCACCACCTACCTGTTCATGACCGTGGGCGTGTTTTCCTGCATCATTGCCATGCGCCGGCAGGGCAGGCCGCTGGACCGCATCGCCGACCTCGCCGGCCTGTCCCGCACCAACCCCCTGTTGGCGCTGGCGATGGCGGTGTTCATGTTCAGCATGGCCGGCGTGCCGCCGCTGTCCGGCTTCTTCGGCAAGCTGCTGGTGTTCGCCGCCGCCGTGCAGTCCGGCCTGTGGACCCTGGCCGTGGTCGGCATCGTGTCCAGCATGATCGGGCTGTACTACTATTGGCGGGTGGTCAAGGTAATGTATCTCGACGCCCCCGAGCCGTCGTTCGACCGCGGCACACGCACCCTGTCGACCGTCACCGCCGCGATGGGCCTGGTCACTGCCCTGTTCCTGCTGGTGCTGGGGCCGGTGGTCGGCGCTGCCCAGGCGGCCTCCGCCGTGCTGTTCAGGTGAAGCGGCCGGCTGGATGGTGACGGACGGACGCACCGGCTGGCGCCTGGAAATCGTCGACAGCCTGCCCTCCACCTCGGACCTGTGCATCGCCCGGGCCGAGGCCGGCGAGGCCGCCGGCCTCGCGGTGCTGGCCCGCTCGCAGACGCATGGCCGCGGCAGCCGTGGCCGTTCCTGGAGCGGCCAGCCCGGCAACCTCGCCCTGTCGGTGCTGCTCCGTCCCCGCTCCGACCCGCTCCCCCTGGGCCTGTGGCCGTTCCTGGCCGGCCTGGCGCTGCACCAGGCTCTCGGCGGCGATCCCCGCCTGCGCCTGAAATGGCCGAACGACATCCTGCTCGACACGGCCAAGCTGGCCGGCATCCTGATCGAGCGCGGCACCGGTGCGGGCGACGACTGGCTGGTGATCGGGTTCGGCGCCAACCTCGCCTTTGCCCCCGCGGTGCCCGGCCGCGACACCGCCTGCCTCGCCGCTCTGGGCCCGCCTCCCGATTCGGAACCTGTCGCCCGCGCCCTGCTCGACGCCCTCGACGACTGGCAGGCCGCCTGGCATCGCGACGGCTTCACGGCGATCCGCACCGCCTGGCTGGCGCGTGCCCACCCGCTCGGCACCGTGCTGGTGGCGGAGGTAGGCGGGACGCGCCGCCCCGGCCGCTTCGCCGGCCTCGCCCAGGACGGCGCGCTGCTGCTGTCGGTCGACGGACGGCAGGAGCGGGTCGATACCGGCGAAATTCTGCTGGGCGCCGATGCGGAACGACCGGCCGCTTGTCGCTGAGGCCGGCCGTTCCGATATCCATGGCGTATCACAAGCCGGATGCCCGACCTGCCCGCCGACCGGCGCGGGGGACGGGCGGATGGACCGGCACCATCGCCGACCGACATCATGACCATTCGCGGGATCGATCCGGAGCCGACGCTCGAGGGTCTCCCACCATTCGCGGGGCCTGGTCCCCTTTCTGAGCAGCCGACAACACGAGAACGAAGGCGACTGATGAGTGATGTGAACCGGGGTCTGGCGTTCCTGCCTTTGGGCGGGACGGGCGAGATCGGCATGAACCTCAACCTGTACCGTTGCGACGAGGACTGGCTCGCGGTGGATTGCGGCATCGGCTTCGGCGGCAACGACACGCCCGAGGCCGAGATCCTGATGCCGGATCCGGCCTTCATCGTCGACCGGCGCTCCGCCCTGCTTGGGCTGGTGATCACCCACGCCCATGAGGACCATCTGGGCGCGGTCGCGCATCTCTGGCCGCAGCTGCGCTGCCCGGTCTACGCCACCCCGTTCGCCGCCACGGTGCTCCGTCGCAAGCTCGGCGAGGCGCAGCTGCAGAACCAGGTGCCGCTGCACGTGATCCCGATGGGCGGCAGCTTCGAGCTCGGGCCGTTCCGGCTCCAGTTCCTGCCCATGACCCATTCGGTGCCGGAAGCGCAGGCGCTGGTGCTGCGCACCCCCCACGGCACCGTGCTGCACAGCGGCGACTGGAAGCTCGACCCCAACCCGCTGGTCGGCCCGCCGACCGACCTGGAGGCGTTCGCCGCCCTCGGGCGCGAAGGCGTGCTGGCCATGGTGTGCGACAGCACCAACGCCATGGTGGAGGGCGAATCCGGCTCTGAAGCCGACGTCCGGCGCAGCATGGCGGCCCTGGTCCGCAGCATACGCGGACGCGTCGCGGTCACCTGTTTCGCCAGCAACGTCGCGCGTGTCGAGAGCATAGCGCTCGCCGCCGAGGCCGCCGGCCGCTCCGTGGTGGTAGTCGGCCGTTCCTTGCGCAACCTCGACGTGGCGGCGCGTGAGTGCGGCTACCTGCGCGACGTGCCGCCGTTCCTGTCCGAGCAGGACGCCGACGACGTCCCCGACGACCATCTGCTGATGATCGTCACCGGCAGCCAGGGCGAGCCCCGCTCCGCCCTGTCGCGGATCGCTGCCGACACCCACCAGAACATCTCGCTCGGCGAGGGCGACACGGTGGTCTATTCCTCGCGCATGATCCCGGGCAACGAGCGCGCGGTGATGGCGGTCCAGGACAGCCTGGTGCGCCGCGGCGTGCGCGTCCTGACCGACCGCGACCACAGCGTGCACGTGTCCGGCCACGCCTCGCGCGACGAGATCCGGCGCCTGTACGGACTGGTCAGGCCGAAATACGCCGTGCCCACGCACGGCGAGTGGCGCCACCTGACCGCGCACGCCGAGCTCGCCCGCGAGGAAGGCATCACGCCGGTCCTGCTCGAGGACGGCGACGTGCTGAACCTGTCCCCGGGCCGCGTCGAGGTGGTGGATACCGCGCCCACCGGACGGCTGGCGCTGGACGGCAACCGCATCCTGCCGATGAACGGCGGCGTGCTGTCGGCGCGCCGCAAGATGCTGTTCAACGGCATGGTGCTGGCGAGCCTGGTGGTCGATTCCGGCGGCCGTCTGGTGGGACAGCCCAAGCTCAGCGCGCCCGGGCTGTTCGATCCCGACGACGCCGAAGCCTCGCGCATCACCGGAGCCTTCGCCGCCAGCCTGGCGGAGATCCCGCCCGGCGTGCGCCAGGACGAGGACGGGTTCCGCGACGCCGCCAAGACCGCTCTGCGCCGCGCGCTCGGCCGCAAGCTGCAGAAGCGTCCGCTGGTCGACGTCCACCTGATGCGGGTCTAGTCCGGCGCTCCTGCGCACGGCCTGGGCTTCTGATGGCGGCCGCTGCACAGTTGTTGTGCAGCGTCGCCGTTTGCCTCATTTTTGATACGGTATGACCGCAATTTTCTGTGGACCCGGCATCCGGATCCGCCGATCATCTCCGCCGGGGCAGGGTGTTGACCCCTGAGCCTGGCGTGTGACTGGCGTTTTCTCCCTAAACTCGGCCCACACGCTGGAACCAAGCGTCGTGGGCCCTTTTAGGAGGTCATTGCCAATCTGTCATCATTCAAAATGCAACGTTTGCCACCTATTACTTGTGCACTGCATCATGATGCTTGGCCGTATTGCATCGCACCATGAGACCGTCATGCGGTTTCGCTGCACCACGGATTGATCTAGGGTCCCGACCCCGGCGGCAGCCTGTCCTGCCGCCCCTGTTGAAGAGCCTGCATCCTGATGCGCCTGTCCCGCTTCTTCCTGCCGACCCTGAAGGAGAACCCGGCCGAGGCGCAGATCGTCTCGCACCGCCTGATGCTGCGCGCAGGCCTGGTGCGCCAGACCGCGTCCGGCATCTATGCCTGGCTGCCGGCGGGCCTGCGCGTGCTGCGCAACATCGCGCAGATCGTGCGCGAGGAGCAGGACGCGATCGGCGCCCAGGAGGTGCTGATGCCGACCCTGCAGCCGGCCGACCTGTGGCGCCGGAGCGGCCGCTACGACGCCTACGGCCCGGAGATGCTGCGCATACGCGACCGGCACGAGCGCGACCTGCTGTACGGGCCCACCAACGAGGAGATGATCACCGACCTGTTCGGCCAATCGGTGAAGTCCTATCGCGAGCTGCCGCAATCGCTCTACCAGATCCAGTGGAAATTCCGTGACGAGGTGCGTCCCCGGTTCGGCGTCATGCGCGGCCGCGAGTTCCTGATGAAGGACGCCTACAGCTTCGACATCGACCACGCGGCCGCGGTGGCCAGCTACCACCGCATGATGCTGGCCTACCTGCGCACCTTCCAGCGCCTGGGCGTCAAGGCGATCCCGATGGTCGCCGACACCGGCCCGATCGGCGGCGAACTCAGCCACGAGTTCATCATCCTTGCCCCCACCGGCGAAAGCGGCGTGTTCTACGACGGCGCGTTCGACACCCGCGACTGGCTCGCCGAGCCGGTCGACCTCGACGATCCCGCCTCGCTGGAATCGTTCTTCGCCCGCACCACCGCGTTCTACGCTGCCACCGATGAGAAGCACGACGAGACCGCCTGGAGCAACGTCGCGCCCGAGCGCCGCCGCGAGGGACGCGGCATCGAGGTCGGCCACATCTTCCACTTCGGCACCAAGTATACCGAGTCGATGGGCATCTCGGTCAGCGGCCCCGACGGACAGCCGGTGTTCCCGCAGATGGGCAGCTACGGCATCGGCATCTCCCGCCTGGTCGGTGCCATCATCGAGGCCAGCCACGACGAGGCCGGCATCGTCTGGCCCGACGCAGTTGCGCCGTTCGCCGCCGCGATCCTCAACCTCAAGCCCGGCGATGCCGCCTGCGACGCCCTGTGCGAGCGCCTCCACGCCGCCTCTCCCGACCGCCTGCTGCTCGACGACCGCGCCGAGCGCGCCGGCGTCAAGTTCAACGACGCCGACCTGCTGGGCCACCCCTGGCAGTTCGTGGTCGGCCCGCGCGGCGCCGCCTCCGACCGCGTCGAGCTGAAGCGGCGCGCCACCGGCGAACGCAGCGAGATCACCGCCGCGGACGCACTGTCCAAGATCGCAGTGCTGCACTGACGGCTCCGAGAGCCAGCATCATGTTCGGGCCGTTCGAGCGCGCCGTCGCCGGCCGCTATCTCCGCGCGCGCAAGGGCGAGCGCTTCGTTTCCGTGATCGCGATCTTCTCCCTGATCGGCATCGCGCTGGGCGTCGCGACGCTGATCATCGTCATGTCGGTGATGAACGGCTTCAAGGCCGACCTGCTGTCGCGCATCCTGGGCCTGAA
>CAXTVX010000071.1:0-17513 GCA_964247755.1 uncultured Acetobacteraceae bacterium
CCAGCGTGATCGCGCACGACGCGCCGGCCTGCAACTCGCGCCAGACCGTCAAGAACGTGCTGACCGGCCGCTCGCGCGGCGTGTTCCAGGGCAAGATCGTCGTGGCCCGGGTGGCGCAGAAGACCGACGGCTACCAGATGAACCAGGCGCTGCTGCTGTCGGAGCAGGCCGAGATCGACACCAAGCCCGAACTCGAGATCTACGCCGACGACGTGAAGTGCAGCCACGGCGCCACCGCCGGCGCGCTCGACGAGGAGCAGCTGTTCTACATGCGCTCCCGCGGCGTTCCGCTGGTCGAGGCCCGTGCGGTCCTGGTGCGCGCGTTCCTCGACGACGCGCTGGCCCTGGTCGAGGACGAGAACGCGCGCACGGTGCTGGATCGCGCCGTCGCCGCCTGGTGGGAAGGCCGATCCGCATGAACGCGCTTAGTTCGACCACGCCCGACCTGTCGCACCTACGGGCCGACTTCCCGATCCTGTCGGAAACCATACGCGGCAAGCCGTTCGTGTTCCTGGATAGCGCCGCGTCGGCGCAGAAGCCGTCGGCGGTGATCGACGCGATGACGCACACCATGCGCCACCAATACGCCAACGTGCATCGCGGCCTGCACTGGATGAGCGAGCGCACCAGCGACGCCTACGAGGGCGTGCGCGACAAGGTGGCCACGCTGCTGAACGCCGGCTCCCGCGAGGAGATCGTGTTCACCGGAAGCTCCACCGGCGCCATCAACCTGGTCGCCTACAGCTACGGCGCGCTGCTGCGCCCGGACCAGGCGGTGCTGATCTCGGAGATGGAGCACCACGCCAACATCGTGCCATGGCAGATGCTGCGTGACCGGCGTGGCATCGAGCTGCGCGTGGCACCCGTGGACGACGCGGGCGAACTCGACCTCCAGGCGCTGGAAGCCCTGCTCGCCGACGGCAGGGTCGGGCTGGTCTCGGTCACCCACATGTCCAACGTGCTCGGCACCGTCAACCCGGCGCGGCGGATCGCCGAGCTCGCCCACGCCGCCGGCGCCCTGCTGCTGCTGGACGGCAGCCAGGCGGCGGTGCACCGTCCGGTCGACGTGCAGGCGCTGGATGCCGACTTCTACGTCTTCACCGGCCACAAGCTGTACGGCCCGACCGGGATCGGCGTGCTGTGGGCACGTCATGCGCTGCTGGAAGCGATGCCCCCCTTCATGGGTGGCGGCGACATGATCGGCTCGGTGAGCTTCGAGCGCTCGACCTGGGCCGAGGTGCCGCACAAGTTCGAGGCCGGCACCCCGCCGATCGTCGAGGTGATCGGGCTCGGCGCCGCGATCGACTATGTGCAAGCGATCGGCATGGGCACGATCCAGGCGCATGAAGCCGGGCTCACCGAGTACGCCCTGACTCGCCTCGGCGCCATCGAGGGCCTGCGCGTGGTCGGCCAGGCACGGACCCGCGGGGGCGTGATCTCCTTCACGATGGACGGCGCGCACGCGCACGACATCGCCACCCTGCTGGACCGGAACGGCATCGCCGTGCGCGCCGGCACCCACTGCGCCGAGCCGCTGATGCGCCGGTTCGGCATCACCAGCACCGCGCGAGCGAGCTTCGGCATCTACACCACGACGCACGAGATCGACGTGCTGGCCGACACGCTGGAGCGCATCAGGAGCTTCCTTGTCTGAGGCGGCGATGCGGGTGGAGGCCTCGATCTACCAGGCGCTGGTGGTCGAGCGCGCACGCCGTCCGCTGCATGCCGGCGCGGTCGAGCCGGCCGACGGTGCCGCCGATGGCACCAACCCGCTGTGCGGCGACACCGTCCACGTCACGCTGCGCCGGGACGCTGACGGACGCGCGGCCGCGGTGCGGCATCACACCCGCGGCTGCGCGATCTGCGCCGCCGCTGCCGACCTGATGGCCGAGACCGTGCAGGGGGCGACCCGGGACGAGGCGGAAGCCTCGTTCGCCCGGTTCGAGCGCCTGCTGCAGGAAGGCGACGCGGCACTCGACCCCGACACGCGGCGGCAGCTCGGGCAGCTGAACGCGTTCGGCGAGCTGCATGAATACCGGTCGCGCCGGAAATGCGCGATCCTGCCGTGGTCGGCCCTGCTGGCCGCGTTCAAATCCGGCGGAGGCGCATGATGGAACCCGAACAGTCCGGACACGAGGCCGAGGCAGCTGCACGGCGGCTGCCGAACTTCACCCTGGCGACGCCGTCCGCCGAGGCGGCGGCGCCGGCCTCGGTGTCGAGCTGGACCCCGGATGGCGAGGTGCTGGCCCCGGTGAGCGAGGACGACGTGATCAGCGCCATCGCCACCGTTTACGACCCCGAGATCCCGGTGAACATCTACGAGCTCGGCCTGATCTACGCGATCGACCTGCACGAGGATGGCCAGGTCAAGGTCGAGATGACCCTGACGGCGCCCGGCTGCCCCAGCGCGCAGGAGCTGCCGGTGCAGGTGCGCGACGCGGTGCTGACGGTGCCCGGCGTGACCGCCTGCGAGGTCGAGACCGTCTGGGAGCCGGCCTGGGACGCCAGCCGGATGAGCGAGGACGCCCGTCTCTCGCTGAACATGTTCTGAGACCTGGAAGCCACCATGAGCACGACCCAAACCGAGACCGTGGCCACCACCTCCCTGAAGCGCCGCGCCTTGCCGCCGCTGATGGCGCTGTCGGAGCACGCGGCGGAACGGCTGCGCGCGCTCTACGACACCGCCCACGCCGGCCAGACGCTGCGCATCAGCGTCGGCACCAAGGGCTGCTCCGGCCTGTCCTACGACATGAACTGGGTCGAGGCGGCGGGTCCCACCGACGAGGTGGTGAGCGATCGCGGCCTGACCGTCCTGGTCGACCGCAAGGCGTCGCTGTTCCTGATCGGCACCACGATGGACTACGAGGAACGGGACCTGTCCGCCGGCTTCGTGTTCATCAACCCGAACGAGAAGGGCCGCTGCGGCTGCGGCGAAAGCTTCCACGTCTGAGGGCACCACGTCCCCTCAGCGCGGCGGCCTCGGCATCGGCCCGCGCCGGATCACCGCCGGCTTGTCGAACACGCACACGCTCTCCACCCGCGCCGACCACAGGAACTGGTCGATCACGCTAAACCGCTCCAGCCGGTAGCCGGCCCCGGCCAGAAGCCGCGCGTCCTGCGCCAGGGCGGACGGGTTGCAGCTCACGTAGACGATGCGCGGCACCGCCGAGGCGGCGATCTCCGGCATCTGCGCCCCGGCGCCGGCATGCGGCGGGTCGAGCACGACCGCCTGCGCCCCGGCGAGGTCGCGGGCCAGCAGGGGCTGCCGGTTCAGGTCGCGCTGCCGCACCGTGACGCGCCGCCCGGCCCCGGCCGTGCGATACGCCTCGACCGCGCCGGCATGGCCCTCATAGGCCGCCACCTGCGCCCGAGTTGCGACCGCCAGGCCGATGGTGCCGCAGCCGGCATACAGCTCGACCACCCGGGCGCCATGCGGCATCCGCTCCGGCAGCCCGTCCAGCACCGCCGCCACGATCGCCGCCTCGCCCTCGCTCGTGGCCTGCAGGAACGCGCCCGGCGGCGGCGACACCGCGGTGCCGGCGAGATGATGCAGCACCGGCGACAGGCCGCAGACAATCTCCGGCGTCGCGTCCGGTCCCGCCCGCACGCCCTCCGGCTGCCACGCGATCCGCGGCACGCCATGCGCCGATGCGAAGCCGGCCAGCAGGGCGAGGTCGCGCGGCAGCAGCGCCCCGTCGGTCGCCAGAAGCAGGTCCGGGCCGCTGTCGAGCAGGTTCACCCCAAGCGAGCCGGCCCGGCGCAGGCCCTGCAGGCTGCCCAGCGTCGGCCGGATCGCGCCCAGCAGGGCGAACAGCGCGGGATGGAGCACGTGGCAGGTGTCGAGCCCGATTACCGTCTCGGCCCCACGCTCGTGCAGCCCGACCGTGATCCCGTCCGGCCCGCGACGCAGCGCCAGGTCCATGCGCCTGCGCGTGCGCGGCGGGCTCTGCACCGCAGCCACAGGTGCCAACACCGCAAACCCGGCCTCGCGCAGGGCGGCCTGCACCAGCCCCGTCTTCCAGGCCAGGCCCGCCTCGCGGTCGAGGTGCTGCAGCACGCAGCCGCCGCAGCGTCCGAACAAGGGGCAGGGCGGCGCTACCCGGTGCGGGCTCGCCGACAGGATCCGGTCGGCGACCGCGCGGTTGCGCCCGGTCACGCGCGCCAGCACGGTCTCGCCGCCGAGCGCATAGCGGACCCGGAGCGGGGCGCCGCGCTGCCGTGCCACCCCGTCACCCTCCAGCCCCAGCGAGTCGATGGCGAGCTCCAGCTCCGGCCCGGCGGATGCCGGCGCCGGATCAGTCCGCATCGAGCTCGATGTCTGGGTCGTCCTGCTCGGAGTGGGCCGGCTCCGGGCGTCTGACCCGGGTCGGCAGCAGCATGAAGGCCGGGATCTCGCCGCCGAACCCGGTCACCGCGGGTCCCAGGTCATCCGGACGATGCCGCTGCTCGCGACGCGGCTCGGCCGCCCGGTCCGGCACCCGGTCCGGCATCCGCTCGATCATCCGCTCCGACGCCCGTTCTGGCGCCCGCTCCGAAGCGCGCTCGGGTCGCCGATCGGCCTGCGGACGTCGCTCCGCCCGCTCGGCACGCGGCGGCGGTGGCGCTGCCTCGGCGCGTGCCTCAGGCGGCCGCTCCCGGGTCTTCTCCGGACGGCGGGCAGGCTTCTCGCCCGCCCTCGCCGCCGGCCGCTCGGACGTCCTGCCCCGACCGCGACCCCGCCTGCCGCCCTCGGACCATTCCGCCGTGGCGATCCCCTCCACCGCGAGCAGCGGGATCGGATGGCCGGTCAGCGCCTCGATCGCCTCTACGAAGCCGCGATCGTCCGGCGCGGCGATGGTGTAGGCGTGCCCGCTCTTGCCGGCGCGTCCGGTGCGGCCGATCCGGTGCACGTAGTCCTCGGCGTGGATCGGCACGTCGAAGTTGAACACGTGGCTCAGCCCGCCGATGTCGAGGCCACGCGCCGCCACGTCCGAGCACACCAGCATCTGGATCTCACCGCTCTTGAACTTCTCCAGCGTGGAGAAGCGCAGGGACTGCGCCAGGTCGCCATGCAGCGCGCCGGCCGAGAAGCCGTGCTTGGTGAGCGACTTGTACAGGATGTCGACGTCGCGCTTGCGGTTGCAGAAGATGAGCGCGTTCTGCACGTCCTCGGCCCGGATCAGCTTGCGCAGCGCCTTTCGCTTGTCGATCTCGTCCACCACCGCGAGGCCTGCCACGATCAGCGGCGCCACCGAGGCGGCGCGGCTGACGGTGATCTCCACCGGATCCTTCAGGAAGGCGTCGGCCAGCCTGCGTATCTCCGGCGCCATGGTGGCGGAGAAGAACAGCGTCTGCCGGGTCGGCGACAGCAGGGTGACGATCCGCTCGACGTCGGGGATGAACCCCATGTCCAGCATCCGGTCCGCCTCGTCGATCACCAGCGAGCGCGTCTGCGTCATCAGCAGCCCGCCGCGCTCGAACAGGTCGAGCAGCCGGCCAGGCGTCGCGATCAGCACGTCGACCCCGGCGTTCAGCGCCGCCTTCTGGTCGTTCATGCTCTCCCCGCCGATCAGCAGCGCGTGGGTGAGCTTGGTGTACTTGCCGTACATCACGAAGTTCTCGGCCACCTGCAGCGCCAGCTCGCGAGTCGGCTCCAGGATCAGCGACCGCGGCATCCGCGCCCGAGCGCGCGATCCGCTCAGGATGTCGAGCAGCGGCAGGGTGAACGACGCGGTCTTGCCGGTTCCGGTCTGCGCCACGCCCAGCACGTCGCGGCCGGCCAGCACGACCGGGATCGCCTGCGCCTGGATCGGGGTCGGGTGGCGGTAGCCCATCTCGGCCACCGCGCGCAGGATCGGCTCGGACAGGCCGAGCTCGGTGAACGGCGGCAGGACCTCGGCGAGCGGCGCAGTGGCGGACCCCGCCTCCGTCGCCGGGTCGATCGACGCGCCGGCACCGCGGACGTGCATGGCCACTCCCGTCATGTCGAGCGATTCCTCCGGCGCCGCCTCGGGATCCGCCGTTTCCTCCTCGCCGCGTTGGGGACGCTGCGCGGAGATCCCGGGCTCTGCCTGGACGTGCTCGTCAGACAGCCCGTCGGTCGGACCGGTCGTGCTGGTGATGGTGTCGCTCAAAAACGTTCTCGACCCTACTGGCATGCGAAACTCGGGGTGTGTGCGCCACGGGCATCGCCATGGTGCGGCGGCGGACGGGTGGGCAGATCGGGCGGTCGAACCGCTTGCTCATCCGGCATGGCCGCAGCATGCGGCCGGTCGCGACGACGGAGCGTCGCGCAGGCCGCCCGCGATCCACGCTGCGTATCCGCACATCGCCTCGGAAAGTCAAGCGGAGCCGGCCCGGGAACCTATCGTTTCGGGTTCCGTTCCGAGGACGCTGCACCCTGACGAGGTTGATCCGCATTGTCCTACACCGCCCTGCCGATCGAGGATTACGGCCTGATCGGCGATTGCGTGAGCTGTGCCCTGGTCGGCCGCAACGGGTCGATCGACTGGCTGTGCTGGCCGCGGTTCGACAGCGCCGCCTGCATTGCCGCCCTGGTCGGCAGCGAGGAGAACGGCCGCTGGCTGCTGGCGCCGGGCACGGTCCGCAGCAGCAGCCGCAGCTATCGCGGCAACGGGCTGGTGCTGGAAACCGTGTTCCAGACCGATACCGGCAGCGTCGCCCTGATCGACTTCATGCCGGTCGGCGTGCCGTCGCCGTCGATCGTGCGGATCGTCGAGGGCCGCAGCGGCAGCGTCGAGATGACCCACGAACTGCGGCTGCGCTTCGACTACGGCATGTCCGTGCCCTGGGTGACGCGGCTCGCAGACGATGCCGGCATCGTCGCCATCGCCGGTCCGGCACAGGTGGTGCTGCGTACCGCGGTGCCGCTGGAAGGCGAGGACATGAAGACCGTGAGCCGGTTCACGGTGAAGTCCGGCGAGCGGATCAGCTTTGTGATGAGCTATGGCCCGTCGCACCTTCCGCCGCCTTCGCCGCTCGACACCGACCACGTCCTGGCCACGACGCTGGGTCACTGGGAGGAGTGGGCTTCGCGCTGCGCCTATGAGGGGCCGCACGAGAAGGCGGTGCGCCGCTCGCTGGTGACGCTCAAGGCGCTGACCTTCGCCGAGACTGGCGGCATCGTCGCCGCCGCGACCACCTCCCTGCCGGAGCAAGTCGGTGGCCCGCGCAACTGGGATTACCGCTTCTGCTGGCTGCGCGACGCCACCCTGACGCTGGTGGCGATGATGACCGGCGGCTACTACGACGAGGCGCGCCGCTGGCGCGACTGGCTGCACCGTTCCGTCGCCGGCAGCCCGGAGCAGCTGCAGATCATGTACGGCATCGGCGGCGAGCGGCAGCTGATGGAGTGGGAGGTGCCCTGGCTCGCCGGCTACGAGAACTCGTCGCCGGTGCGCGTCGGCAACGCCGCCGCCGGCCAGCTGCAGCTTGACGTGTATGGCGAGGTGATCGCGGCCCTCCACCTGGCCCGCCGCGAGAACCTGCGCGACGCGTCGCACGGCTGGTCGCTGCAGGTCGGCCTGCTCGAGCACCTCGAGCAGATCTGGATGGAGCCGGACGAGGGCATGTGGGAGGTGCGCGGCGGCCGGCAGCAGTTCACCGTGTCCAAGGCGTTCTGCTGGATGGCGTTCGACCTGTCGATCAAGGACATCGAGAGCTACGACCTGCCGGGGCCGGCCGACCGCTGGCGCAGCGTCCGCGACCAGATCCACCAGACCATCTCGGACCAGGGCTTTAACAAGGCCAAGAACAGCTTCACCCAGTCCTTCGGCTCGGACGCGCTGGATGCCGGGCTGCTGCTGCTGCCGGTGATGGGCTTCCTGCCGCCCGACGATCCGCGGATCGTCGGCACGGTCGCGGCGATCGAGCGGGAGCTGCTGGTGGACGGCTTCGTGCTGCGCTACCGCACCGAGCAGACCTCGGACGGCCTGACCGGCGACGAGGGCGCGTTCCTCGCCTGCTCCTTCTGGCTGGTCGACACCTACGTGCTGCTCGGCCGCTACGACGAGGCTGACGCGCTGTTCGACCGGCTCAGCGGCCTGGCCAACGATCTCGGGCTGCTGGCGGAGGAGTATGATCCGCGCCTCAAGCGCCAGGTCGGCAACTTCCCGCAGGCCTTCTCGCACGTGGCCCTGGTCAGCGCTGCCGGCCACCTGCGCGACCGCAAGGTGCCGTTGCGCGGCGAGGTGGACGAGGCCGCCTGACGGTCGGCGGCGTCCCCGTCAGAACACGTGGTCGAGCGACGCCACCACCACCACCACTGCCCCCAGGAGCAGGTTCACGCCGACCAGCGAGCGGATCGTGTCGAACGTTCCCGGCTGCGGCCGCAACGCCCGGCGTGCCTTGCGGAACGGGCCGAAGAACGCATACGCGAACACCAGCGCCATGATCACGCCGAGCGCCTGCATGACCTGGATGTGCCAGTCCGGGTTGTTGAACCCGCCGAGCGGGAAGGCCAGCATCAGCCAGCCGGTGACCAGCACCAGCGGCATCACATGCCAGACCAGCCGGAAGAAGCGGCGCAGCGTCTGCAGGTGCACCGAGTTGCGCTGCGTGACGTCGAGCAGGCCGAGGCTGGGGCGCAGCACGAACAGGGCATAGGCGGCCCCGCCGAGCCAGGTCGCCCAGCTGAGCAGGTGCACCGCCAGCACCAGGCCCCAGAGCGGGCTGGTGAAGGCGTCGGCGCCGTTGCTCATGGTCTGGCCGGTCATGACAAGTTCCCCCGATGTGGCGCACGCTGATCGCGGTTTCGGGCCGCCAAGGCAAGGCGGAACCGGGCCGGCCGGTATGAAGGGACGCGTCGCATGGACGGGATACCGAAGGTTCTGCGCCTGCTGACGCCGGACGGGATGGCGCAGCTGGACCGTGCGGCGGCAGCGACGCCGCAAGGCTCCTACACGCTGATGGAGAACGCCGGGCGCGCCGTGGCGCGGGCGGCGATGCGGCACATGCGGCCGGCCACGGTGCTGGTGCTGTGCGGTCCGGGCGCCAACGGCGGCGACGGCTACGTCGCCGCCCGCCTGCTGGCGCGCGCCGGCTGGCCGGTCTCGGTCGCAGCCCTCGCGGCACCGGCCGAGGGGAGCGACGCGTCGCGGGCCGCCTCGCTGTGGCGCGGCCCGATCCGCAGCTTCGACCCGGCCGATGCGGCCCGCGCCGGGCTGGTGATCGACGCGGTGTTCGGCGCCGGGCTGTCGCGCGACGTCGAGGGGCTGGCGGCGGACACCCTCGCCGCGGCGCGACGCGTGCTGGCGGTCGACATGCCGAGCGGCATCGACGGCGCCACCGGGCAGGTGCGCGGCGCCGCCCGGCCTGCCACGCTCACCGTCACCTTCCACCGCCCAAAGCCCGGCCACCTGCTGCTGCCGGGCCGCGACCGGCTCGGCCGCCTGGAGGTGGCCGATATCGGGCTCGGCGCCGGCACGCCGGAGCTGGAAGCGCTGGAACGGGAGCTGGTCCGTGCCTGGCGCAACGAGCCCGGCCTGTGGCGGCTGCCGGAGATCGGCGCGGAGGCACAGAAGTACAGCCGCGGCGTGGTGAGCGTGTGCGGCGGCGCGCAGATGACCGGCGCCGCCCGCCTCGCAGCCGCCGGGGCACGCGGCGGCGGCGCCGGGCTGGTCCGCATCGCCGCAGAGCACGGCGCCGACATCTACCGCGTCGGGGCACCCGGGCTGATCGTCGACGACGCGCCGCTGGACACGCTGCTTGGGGACGAGCGCCGACGCGTCTGGGTGTGCGGCCCGGGACTGGGGCCGGACGAGGTGCGGGCGGCGCTGCCGGCGCTGCTCCGGGCGGAGCGGATGGTGGTGGCCGATGCCGGCGCGCTCACCGAGGCGTCCGGCGAACCGGAGCGGCTGCGCGGGGTGAGCGTGGCGACGCCGCATTCCGGCGAGTTCGCGCGCGTGTTCGGCGATCCCGGTCCCGACCGGGTCGGCGCCGCGCGCCGGGCCGCGGTCCTGATCGACGCCGTGCTGGTGCTGAAGGGGTCCGACACGATCGTTGCCGCCCCGGACGGCCGGGTCTCGATCAACGCCAACGCGCCGCCATGGCTCGGCACCGCCGGCTCGGGAGACGTGCTGTCCGGCGTGGTCGGCGCCTGCCTCGCCGCCGGCATGGCGCCGTTCGAGGCCGCCTCCGCCGCGGTCTGGCTGCACGGCGAGGCGGGGCGCCTGGCGGGGGAAGGGCTGATCGCCGAGGACCTGCCGCTGCACCTGCCGGAAGCCGCAACGCTGGCCCGGCGCCGGGCGGCGGACTTGCCGGATGCGGGCGTGTGAGCTAAAGGCGCGCGGTCGCGGATGCGGGTCCTGGTCGACGGTTCATCGAGGCGCGCGGGCGTGGTGGAATTGGCAGACACGCCAGATTTAGGTTCTGGTGGCGCAAGTCGTGGGGGTTCAAGTCCCTCCGCCCGCACCAGGCCGGCCCGTCCCCGCGCATCCGACCGTCCCGCCATCCCTGGCCCGCCCCTGCGGCGCGCGGGGCACGCGTCGTTCTGTTCACGAGAGGATCGCCTGGCTCATGCAGGTCACTGAAACGCTCAACCAGGGTTTGAAGCGCGGCTTCACCGTGGTGGTGCCGGCGAACGAGCTGGAGACCAAGCGCACCGCCCGGCTGACCGAGCTCGGGCGCGGGATGAACCTGAAGGGCTTCCGGCCCGGCAAGGTGCCGATGGCGATCGTGAAGCAGCGCTACGGCACCGCCGTCACCGGCGAGGTGCTGGAGCAGACGGTCAACGACGCCACCCGCGACCTGATGACCGAGCGTGGCCTGCGCCAGGCGACGCAGCCCAGGGTCGAGCTGGTCCGCGGCGCGGAGCCGGGTGGCGCCGGCGACCTGGAGTTCACCCTGGAGCTGGAGCTGCTGCCCGAGATCGTGCAGCCCGACCTGTCGCAGCTCTCGCTCACGCGCCTCAAGGCCGAGCCCGATCCGGACACGGTGGACAAGGCGCTGGCCGACATCGCCAAGCGCCAGCGCTCGTTCGAGACCATCGACGAGGTGCGGGGTGCGGCGCAGGGCGAGGTGCTGAGCGTCGACTTCGTGGGCAGCATCGGCGGCGTCCCGTTCGACGGCGGCACCGCCAGCGACGTCAACGTCGAGCTGGGCGGCCAGGGCTTCATCCCGGGCTTCGCCGAGCAGCTCGAGGGCCTGGTCCCCGGCGAGGAGCGCACGGTCGAGGTGACGTTCCCGGCCGACTACCAGGCGGCCGAGCTGGCCGGCAAGGCCGCCAGCTTCGTTGTCACCGCCAAGGCGCTGAAGCGTCCGGTGGAGCCGGAGATCAACGACGAGCTGGCCAAGCAGATCGGCTTCGAGGGCCTTGAGCAGGTGCGCGAGGCGCTGGCTGGCCAGGTGCAGCAGGAATACGACCAGCTGTCGCGCATGCGGATCAAGCGCGAGCTGCTGGACCAGCTCGCCGGCCAGACCGCGTTCGACGCTCCCCAGGGCATGGTGGAGGCCGAGTTCGCCTCGATCTGGTCGCGCGTCGAGCAGGACCTGAAGGCGGGCCGCCTGGACGACGAGGACAAGGACAAGGACGAGGACACGCTGCGCGCCGACTACCGCCGGATCGCCGAGCGCCGGGTGAAGCTGGGCCTGCTGCTGGCCGAGATCGGCCGCACCAACGGCGTGACGGTCAGCAGCGACGAGATGGTGCGCGCCATGCGGGCCGAGGCCGGCCGCTATCCGGGCCAGGAGGCCCAGGTGATCGAGTTCTTCCGCAAGAACCCGCAGGCGGCTGAAACCCTGCGTGGTCCGATCTTCGAGAACAAGGTGGTCGACTACGTGCTGGAGCTGGCCCGGGTCGAGGACCGGGTGGTCACGCCGGAAGAGCTGGCCGAGATGCCGTCCGCAGACATCTGATCCGGCGGGCTGGCATAGCGCCGGATAATCTCTATCTTGTGCTGGAGCAGAGGATGGCCGGGAGCCGGCCGGCCATCAAACGACGCCGGCGGCCGGGGCTGATGCACCGGTCGCCGCCGTCCCAGGTCAGGAACGAGACAGATGTGGGATCGTGATCCCGTCGAGATCTACAACAACGCTCTGGTGCCGATGGTGGTCGAGCAGACCTCGCGCGGCGAGCGGGCGTTCGACATCTTCTCCCGGCTGCTGCAGGACCGGATCATCTTCCTGACCGGTCCGGTGTACGACCAGGTCAGCGCCCTGATCTGCGCCCAGCTGCTGCATCTGGAGAGCGTCAACCCGTCGAAGGAGATCTCCTTCTACATCAACAGCCCGGGCGGCGTGGTCTCGGCCGGGCTCGCGATCTACGACACCATGCAGTACATCCGCTCCCCGGTGAACACGGTGTGCATCGGCCAGGCCGCCTCCATGGGCTCGCTGCTGCTGGCCGCCGGCACCAAGGGCAAGCGCGTGGCGTTGCCGAACGCCCGCGTCATGGTGCACCAGCCCTCCGGCGGCGCCCAGGGCCAGGCCAGCGACATCGAGATCCAGGCCAAGGAGATCCTCTACCTCCGCACCCGCCTGAATGAGATCTACGAGCGCCACACCGGCCAGACCCTGGAGGACATCGAGCGCAAGCTGGAGCGCGACAGCTACATGTCGGCCGACGAGGCGCGCGAGTTCGGCATCCTCGACGAGGTGCTGCAGAATCGGCCGACACCGGTGAACGAGGAGCCAGGCCGCGCCTGAGCCACGCCGGAACCGGTCGCCGCAGGCGCCGACCGGTTCCTGACGCCCGCGGCCGGCCCGCTCGCTGGGCCGATCTTTCGCCACCCGCCACAGCCGGAGGTTGCGAAAAGGCCGGATCCGTCGGAAGCTCGCCCTTGATGAAGTTTCCGGGGCCGGTCTAATGTTTCCAGCTTGACCTGAGCGGCATGGGCAGCACCCGGCCGCGAGGGGTAGGAGTGGCCATGGTCAACAAGACGAGCGACTCGAAGAACACCTTGTACTGCTCGTTCTGCGGCAAGTCCCAGCACGAGGTGCGCAAGCTCATCGCGGGTCCGACCGTGTTCATCTGCGACGAGTGCGTCGAGCTCTGCATGGACATCATCCGCGAGGAGCACAAGACGCACCTGGTCAAGTCGCGCGACGGGGTGCCGACGCCCAAGGAGATCTGCAAGGTCCTGGACGACTACGTGATCGGCCAGTTCCACGCCAAGAAGGTGCTCTCGGTCGCGGTCCACAACCATTACAAGCGTCTGGCGCACGGCGCCAAGAACAACGACGTCGAGATCGCCAAGTCCAACATCATGCTGGTCGGGCCCACCGGCTCGGGCAAGACGCTGCTCGCCCAGACGCTCGCGCGCATCCTCGACGTGCCGTTCACCATGGCCGACGCCACCACCCTGACCGAGGCCGGCTACGTCGGCGAGGACGTCGAGAACATCATCCTCAAGCTGCTGCAGTCGGCCGACTACAACGTCGAGCGGGCGCAGCGCGGCATCGTCTACATCGACGAGATCGACAAGATCAGCCGCAAGTCCGACAACCCCTCGATCACCCGCGACGTGAGCGGCGAGGGGGTGCAGCAGGCCCTGCTCAAGATCATGGAGGGCACCGTCGCCTCGGTGCCGCCGCAGGGCGGCCGCAAGCACCCGCAGCAGGAGTTCCTGCAGGTCGACACCACCAACATGCTGTTCATCTGCGGCGGCGCCTTCGCAGGGCTGGAGAAGATCATCGGCGCCCGCGGCAAGGGCGCCGGCGTCGGCTTCGGCGCCCACGTGCAGGCGCCGGACGAGCGCCGCACCGGCCAGATCCTGCGCGAGGTGGAACCCGAGGACCTGCTCAAGTTCGGGCTGATCCCCGAGTTCATCGGCCGCCTGCCGGTGGTGGCGACGCTGGAGGACCTGGACGAGGCGGCGCTGATCGAGATCCTGACCAAGCCCAAGAACGCGCTGGTCAAGCAGTACCAGCGGCTGTTCCAGATGGAAGGGGTGAAGCTGTCCTTCACCGAGGACGCACTGAAGCACATCGCGCTGCGCGCGATCGCCCGCAAGACCGGCGCCCGCGGCCTGCGCTCGATCATGGAGGCGATCCTGCTCGGCACCATGTTCGACCTGCCCGGCCTGGAGAACGTCGACGAGGTGATGATCAACCGCGACGTCGCCGAGAACAAGGCGAACCCGGTGTTCGTCTACGGCCAGGAGCGGACGGCGGAACAGTCCGCCTGAGGACGCCGCCGCCGCGACGCCTTGCGGCGCCCCCCTGCCGTTCCGACATGGCTTCATGACGAGGCCATGACACGGCGTCATGCACGTACAGCCGGTCGGCGTGCCGTATCCGGGCGCCGGATCGAAGATCGTCCTTCAGGAGATCAAGATGGTGGATGAAACCGACAGGAAGCCCGAGGGCTCTCCGGAGCACGGACCGGAGCGTGCCGGCAACGAGGCCGCGCCCGAGCCGCCGGCCGTCGCCGCGAACGACACCGGCGAGCAGCCGGCCAGGCCGCCGCGCGCCGCCGCGGCACGCAGGGCGGCCGCCGACGACAAGGCCCAGCCGGCAGCCGAGGACACGCTGGCGGTGCTGCCGCTGCGCGACATCGTGGTGTTCCCGCACATGATCGTGCCGCTGTTCGTCGGCCGCGAGAAGTCGGTGCGGGCGCTGGAAGCGGTGACCAAGGACGACAAGCAGATCCTGCTGGTGGCGCAGAAGAACGCGTCGCAGGACGACCCCACCGCCGACGACATCTACCGCTGCGGCACCGTGTCCACCATCCTGCAGCTGCTCAAGCTGCCGGACGGCACCGTGAAGGTGCTGGTGGAGGGCGGCCGCCGTGCCCGGATCCGCGAGTTCCGCGAGACCGAGAGCCACTTCGAGGCGGTGGTCGACGAGATGCCCGAGGCGGCGCCGGAGGGCGGCGAGGTCGAGGCGCTCGGCCGCACCGTGGTCGGCCAGTTCGAGCAGTACATCAAGCTGAACAAGAAGATCGCGCCCGAGGTGCTGGTCTCGCTGAACCAGATCGAGGAGCCGAGCAAGCTCGCCGACACCATCGCCAGCCACCTCAACCTCAAGATCTCCGAGAAGCAGGAGCTGCTGGAGACCATCCCGGTCGGCGAGCGGCTGGAGCGGGTGTTCGCCCACATGGAGGCCGAGATCGGTGTCCTGCAGGTGGAGAAGCGCATACGCAACCGCGTCAAGCGGCAGATGGAGAAGACCCAGCGCGAGTACTACCTGAACGAGCAGCTCAAGGCGATTCAGAAGGAGCTGGGCGAGGGCGAGGACGGCAAGGACGAGACCGCCGAGCTCGAGGACCGGATCAAGAAGACCAAGCTGTCCAAGGAGGCGCACGACAAGGCGATGGCGGAGCTGAAGAAGCTGCGCGCCATGAGCCCGATGTCGGCCGAGTCCACCGTGGTGCGCAACTACCTCGACTGGATGCTGTCGATCCCGTGGAAGAAGCGCTCCAAGGTGCGCAACGACGTGGACGAGGCCGAGACCGTGCTCGACCACGACCATTACGGTCTGGACAAGGTCAAGGAACGTATCCTCGAGTATCTCGCGGTGCAGAGCCGGGCCAACAAGCTCAAGGGCCCGATCCTGTGCCTGGTGGGCCCGCCCGGCGTCGGCAAGACCTCGCTCGGCAAGTCGATCGCCAGGGCCACGGGGCGCAACTTCGTGCGCATGTCGCTGGGCGGCGTGCGCGACGAGGCCGAGGTGCGCGGCCACCGGCGCACCTATATCGGCTCCATGCCCGGCAAGGTGATCCAGGGCATGAAGAAGGCCAAGAGCTCGAACCCGCTGTTCCTGCTCGACGAGATCGACAAGCTCGGCGCCGACTGGCGCGGCGACCCGTCCTCGGCGCTGCTGGAGGTGCTGGACCCGGAGCAGAACTCGACCTTCGCCGACCACTACCTGGAGGTCGACTACGACTTGTCGGACGTGATGTTCGTGACCACCGCGAACAGCCTGAACATGCCGCAGCCGCTGCTGGACCGCATGGAGAT
This sequence comes from uncultured Acetobacteraceae bacterium, assembly GCA_964247755.1. GTDB lineage: Bacteria > Pseudomonadota > Alphaproteobacteria > Acetobacterales > Acetobacteraceae > Lichenicola. Next base: position 15,897 of record CAXTVX010000071.1, read on the forward strand.
CATCCGCATCCCCGGCTACACCGAGGACGAGAAGGTCGAGATCGCCAAGCGCCACCTGCTGGCCAAGCAGACCGAGGCGCACAGCCTGAAGCCGGAGGAGTGGTCGGTCTCGGACGACGCGTTGCGCGAACTGGTGCGGACCTACACACGCGAGGCCGGGGTGCGGAACCTGGAGCGCGAGATCGCCAACCTGGCGCGCAAGTCGGTCAAGGAGATCGTCACCGGCAAGGCCAAGAAGGTCGCGATCACCAGGAAGAACCTGGAGAAGTACGCCGGCGTGAAGCGCTTCCGCTACGGCGAGGCGGAAGCCGAGGACATGGTGGGCGTCGTCACCGGCCTCGCCTGGACCGAGGTCGGCGGCGAGATCCTGACCATCGAGAGCGTGATGCTGCCGGGCAAGGGGCAGGTGAAGACCACCGGCAAGCTCGGTGACGTGATGCAGGAGAGCGTGTCAGCGGCACTCTCCTACGTGCGCAGCCGCTCGACCAGCTTCGGCATCAAGCCGACCCTGTTCGAGAAGCGAGACGTCCACGTCCACGTGCCGGAAGGGGCGACGCCGAAGGACGGACCCTCTGCTGGGATCGCGATGGCCACCTCCCTGGTCAGCGTCATGACCGGCATCCCGATCCGCCGCGACATCGCCATGACCGGCGAGATCACCCTGCGCGGCCGGGTGCTGCCGATCGGTGGCCTGAAGGAGAAGTTGCTGGCGGCGATGCGGGCCGGCATCACCACCGTGTTCTTCCCCAAGGACAACGAGAAGGACATCGCGGAAATCCCGGACTCGGTGAAGAAGCACATCAAGCTGATCCCAGTGGCCCATGTCGACGAGGTCATCGGCCAGGCCCTGGTGCGCAAGCCGGACCCGATCGAGTGGGAAGAACCGGCCGAGCCGGTCGCCGCCGCCGCCGCGGTCGAGCCGGGCGCCTCGCTGCCGCATTGACGGAGTGCGCCGCGCCCGGGTCCAGGCGCGGCGCTTCGTTGACGAAGCAGAACGGAGGCCCGTAATCTGCCCCGGCTCGGGCGGGCCTTCCGGACCGCACCGGTCTCGCTCGCTGCCAAGCGCCCGATTCGTGGCGTCGCGGCCGGATCAGGAAAGGCAGTCCATGGAGAAGCCCCTCAACAAGCAGGAACTGGTTTCTGCGGTCGCGGACGAGGCGGACCTGCCGAAGGCCAAGGCCGGCGAGGTGGTCGATGCGGTGTTCTCCGCCATCGAGAAGGCACTGAAGAACAAGCAGGAGGTCCGCCTGGTCGGCTTCGGCACCTTTGTCGCCGCGGCGCGCAAGGCGGCCAAGGGGCGCAACCCGCGCACCGGCGAGGAGATCGACATTCCCGCCTCCACCTCCGTGCGGTTCAAGCCCGGCAAGACGCTCAAGGACGCGGTGAGCTGAGCCGGGAGGCGGCTGCGGGCGGGGCAGGGGGCGGTTAGCTCAGCGGCAGAGCGTCTCGTTTACACCGAGAGGGTCGGCGGTTCGATCCCGTCACCGCCCATTCCCCGATCCGCCCTGGCCGGCCCGCTTGACGGCCCGGGACCCGCGCTTTAAACCGCCGTCCACGCCAGATGCGGGTGTAGCTCAGTTGGTTAGAGCGCCGGCCTGTCACGCCGGAGGTCGCGGG
>CAXTVX010000072.1:0-15653 GCA_964247755.1 uncultured Acetobacteraceae bacterium
CTCTCGCGGATACCGTCCGCTTGCGGGATGTCTCATTCAACCGTGGGGCGGAGGACCTCGCGCCACTGCTTGCGGGCTGCCGTCGCGTCGTCCTGGGCGAACGCCGTGCCGATCCAGGCCGAGACGATGCGGCGCTGGGTCTTGCCCGCATGGGCGAGCGCGTTGCGCATGAAATGAACACGGCACCTTTGCCAAGTGGCGCTGAGCACCTTGGTGATGGCCGCCTTCAGGCCCTCGTGCGCATCCGAGATCACCAGCCTGGTGCCGCGCATGCCGCGCCGCGCCAGGCTACGCAGGAACTCTGTCCAGAACGGCTCCGCTTCGCTGTGGCCAACCGTCATGCCCAGCACCTCGCGCCTGCCGTCGGTGTTGACGCCGACCGCGATGATCACCGCGACCGAGACGATGTGATGGTCGCGCCGGACCTTCACGTAGGTGGCGTCCAGCCAGACATAGGGCCAGTCGCCCTCGATCGGCCGAGCCAGGAACGCATTCACCCGCTCGTCGATCTCGCCGCAGAGCCGGGAAACCTGGCTTTTGCTGATGCCCTCCATGCCCATGGCCCGGACCAGGTCATCGACCGACCGTGTGGAGATGCCCTGGATGTAGGCCTCCTGGATCACCGCGGTCAGCGCCTTCTCGGCCATGCGGCGCGGCTCCAGGAAGGACGGAAAGTAGCTGCCGCGGCGCAGCTTCGGGATCCGGAGCTCGACCGTCCCGGCCCTCGTCTCCCAGTCGCGGTCACGGTAGCCTTTGCGCTGGTTGACCCGGTCGGTGCTCCGCTCGCCCGGAGCGGCACCGCACAGCGTCTCGGTCTCCAGCTGCATCAGGCGCTCGGCGGCGAAGCCGATCATCTCGCGCAGGAACGTCGCGTCAGAACCCTTCTCCAAAAGCGCGCGAAGGGCAATCTTGTCATCGGTCATCGTGGTGGTCCCAGGTCAGAGTTGCGTGTCGCAACCCAACCCTACCCAGTCCCACCGCGGTGGCCGCCTCCTACACCACGTCTTGGGACACGACCTAGACGCCAAAGTAAAACCATCTGCAAAGAATGCTGACGTTAGGGCCTAGAGCGGTAGCCAAGCTGAGTGAATCTTTGGAAGTACCCAGACCGGCCGGGATCTGACTCAAACTGTCTGCCGGGGACTGGAGGCCGGCCGGCATGTCGAAGGCTCTCTCGGTCGATCTTCGGACACGTGTTCTCGGTGCTGTGGCGCGGGGCGCCAGTCACCGTGAGGCAGCGGCGCGTTTTGGCGTCAGCGCTGCCTCAGTCAGCCGTTGGCGCCGGCTGGAGCGCGAGCAGGGCGACCTCAGGCCGGGCGCGCTCGGCGGTGATCGCCGCTCCAGCCGCATCAAGGCCCAGGCAATATTGATCCTGCAGGTGCTGGGTAAGATGCGCGACGCCACCATTGAGGAGTTGCAAGCAGCGCTCGGGAAGCGCGGACATTGGTTTGGCTACGGCACGTGGCGCCGCTTCTTCCAGCGCCACCGCATCACGTGCAAAAAAGACGGACCAGGCCGCGGAGCAGGATCGGCTGGACGTCCTGAGCAGACGCCACAAGTGGTTCGAAGGCCAAATCGACCTTGATCCAGACAGGCTCGTGTTTATCGACGAGACCTGGGCCTCCACGAAGATGGCGCGCACCCACGGCCGTGCGCGTCACGGCGAGCGCCTGCGCGTAGTCGTCCCACACGGGCATTGGAAGACCACCACCCTTGTCGCCGGGCTGCGCAACAGCGGCATGGTCGCGCCGATGGTCCTCGACGGACCTATCAACGGCGAGCTCTTCCAAGACTATGTCGACCAAGTGTAAGATTGTTATGATATCAAAGGGCGGGTCTCAAGGCCGTACGATCGTTCAAAGGGCGGAAAGGCCTGCTTCAATGGAGTGAGGCGAAACGTCAATGCAATCAGCAGTAGACGCAAAGAAGCTCTAAAAACTTGGTTATGTTAAGCGCTTAGCTTGATTTCATCAGCTTCAGATTTAGTGGCGTTTTTTAATCATTCGCCTCCATAACCGCTTTGCTTGACTCTCTGCCATACTAAGGTCTGAACTCAACCAGCCGACAGTTAATCCGAGGGGTACACCAATGATAACAGCAGCAGACACTGCAGATGGACCAGGCACTCGGACACTGGTATCGGGAATGGTTGCAATCCAATCCATACCGTATTTGTCAATGAGTATACCAACGCAAGGGAAGTATGCCGCACCAACACACGCCAACACGGAACGGTAGTTCCCAATCAACAGACGAGCTACTGCGAGCAAAATGCCAAGCGTCAAAAAAGCTTTGTAGAATTCAAACAGAACGATGGGGGAGAAAATTATTGATAAGAGAGGCAAAAAAAGGGTGCTTGCTGCACTGATAAGACAGCCGCCAACTGTTGCTGAACGAGCTTGCTGCTCGAAGAGCATGTTGAGGCCTAACCTTAAAAATACGGCAAGGCATGTAAGAAAACACGATGCGGGTCCGCCAATCAAGCAAGCGAACAGCACGATCTTCATAGTTTCGAACCACTTGATTAGAGATAATCTATGCATGCTAAGTTTTGAGATTACCTTAAACAGGGTCCCGCAGAACTTGAGGAACTCCAACCATGCGCATCTTTATCCATGCCATTTAACTTGTAACCCAGTTGGTCTGGTCAACGCAACAACTCGTTATGATAGCCAATCAATTATCCGTCAATCATAGATGTTAAGGCTGTTGTGGGGCCATGCAATAGCACGACGCTGTTGAGTCCGGTCGTTTCGACCAACGACACAACGATCGCCCAACGGTTGGTAATTCTAGCTATAAGAAGCCTATGCATCTGTTGCTTTGGTTGAAGGTTGACTCTGTCTGAGGTTGGGCGCGCTATGCGCTCCGCCATGCTACGCGATGGCTAGAGTGGGGCCAAAGTAGGACTCGCTCGCCATCCCCACAGCCATCACAGGCGCCGGTGATGTGCTAATAGGTCTTCCGGTCTCCCTCGGCCGAGGGAGATAGCGCCAACTTGGTGCAGTAGCCGCTCTGCTCCCACCAGTTGCTGAGCCCTAGCGATAATCAGGCCCGACCCTCTGCCCGTCCGGCTGCAGCCAGTGGATGCACCAGGCTCGGCCGGTCACCGAGGAACCGGTGCCATTGCCGACAGCGGCGCTAGCTCCGCACCGATCTGTCGGCTTCACCATCGGCCGAGCGCGATTCTGAAAGCTTTGGTCGTCACCGGGGGCGGACGGCGCTGGCAGAACCTGCGCTCGCTCGGTCGAAAGACGCAAAAGGAGCAGTTCTGAAGAGTCGGAATCCTCGGCTCGGCCACCGTCGCTAGAGCCGTGCTGGGTGAGTTGCAGTAAGCACCTGCTGCTGGCCCTGCCGGTTGGTTGATATCTGCGACAACACGGTGGCTGGTGTCGCTTGGCGGGCAGCATCCCGTTGAGGGGATCGCCAGCGGCCCGCGCGCCTTGAGCTGGAACGCCGCCACCTCTGCCGCCGGACCGCTCAGCGTCAGCGTGTGCCGCAGCCAGTCGCTGTCGGCCGGTGCCAGCACCACGGCATCGGCCGCCTCACTGGTATCCACATCCGCACTTACCGAGTCTGACCGCGCTTCCTGGTCGATCCCTCCTTGGCAAAGGCACCGGAGCTGTGGACTTTCGTCATACTCTTCCCCTTCTCCTTCCCCGGCTTGCGCCAGGCGCCGCGGACCGGCTTGCGGCCCTCCGGCATGGCCTGGGCAGCCGCCTGCATCTCGATCCCCTGCAGGATCCGGCGCACGCCGACGGCGCCGAGCCGGCGCTCCAACATGCCGTGCACGCTGACCGCCTGGAACACCGCGCCATAGCTGATGCCGGACCGCTGCAGCCACCGCTCCAGCGCCTGCGCCGGGCGGAGCGGGTCGCCACGCCGCCGCGGCAGCCGCACCGCCTGCCCTAGCTGCCCAGCCGGCGCTGCCCCTGCCCGCACTGACAGGACCAGCTCCCCATCCCCGAAGCGCAGGTCATCCCGGTCGATCCCGGCAACAGCCCGCGCACCTGGACCAGCAGCAGCAGCGCCCGGTTGCGCAGGCCAGCCAGATCCTCGCCGCAGCGTGTCAGCTGGGCCAGCACCGCCTCGCCCACCATCTGCCGCCGGCGGAGTGCCGCCCGCACCGCGGCATAGGCAGTCGGCGACGCCAAGCCTTGCCTCTCATGGTGCTCGGCGACTGCCGCCAGGCGCAGCCTCACGCCGTTCGGCCCAAGCAGCGGCGGCAGGCTCTCGATGTAGGCGACGAGCCGCTCCGGCGGCACCGGCAGGTCCAGCCAATCGCCCTGGCTGCTGTGCCAGGCGAGGAAGGCCTGCCAGGCGCCAGCATACACCTGCCGCGTCCTGGAGCTGAGCGTGCCCGCTCCCGAGCCTGTTCCTACAGCGGCACCGTCCGGCGGCTCCGGATCGTCTCGCTGGGTCACGAGCGAGGTGAACAGGTTGAGCTCCTGCGGCATCCAGCCGACACGGACACGATGGCGCTTTGTCGGCGTCCGCAGTTCGACAAGCTCCAAACAAGGCGGCAATTGCCTGTTGCCGCCACACAGACTGTTCTTTTGGTTTACATACCTCAGATGCTGTCTGACACGTAGCCTAACCCATTGTCCCTGCTTGGCATTTTTCTGACCCTCACCGCCACCAACCATTAATCTCTCGATCTTCCTTACGCCCGATAAGTGTGATTGTCGGGCGTAGAGAAAGGGACCAGGATCGAGCACCGAAGCCTCCTAGCGAGCATGCGCGTCCAGGAGAGATAGATGGCCGATCCCGACCTGAACCCGGGCCTGCTTCTGGACCTCGAGCCGCAAGCCGGGGTCGACATCCGCGCAGCCCCGCTCGGCCACCCGCCGGCGCTGATCCGCGCCTGGTTCGATGACGCGGCCGACGCGGTGGTCCCGGTGCACGACGGCACGCTTGCCACCGCGCGACGTGCCGCCGACGCCTTCGCGCGGCAGGCCAAGGCCGCCAACACCAGGCGGGCCTACCGCGCCGGCGTTCGCGCCTGGTGCAGCTGGTGCGACAGCCATGCGCTGCCCTGCCTGCCGGGGCGGCCGCAGGACGTTGTCGCCTTCCTGGCCGCCGAGCGCAGCCGCGGCTGCTCGGTCACCACCGTCGATCTGCGCCGGGCCGCCATCCGCTATCTGCACCATCTGGCCGGTGTGGCGCTGCCGACCGCGCACGCCCAGGTCACCGAGACCGTGGCCGGCATCCGCCGCTCGGCCGCCCACGCCGGCGAGCGGCCGCGCAAGAAGGTTGCCGCCACGCTCGCCGTGCTCACCCGTATCCTCGAGCCGATCCCGGATGATCTGACCGGTCTGCGCGACCGGGCGCTGTTGCTGCTGGGCTTTGCTGGCGCGCTCCGGCGCTCGGAGCTGGCTGCGGTCCGGGTCGAGCACATCGAGCTCCGCGCCCGCGGGCTGCAGCTCACCCTGCCCACCAGCAAGGGCGCGCGGAGCGGCGGCAGCGTCGTGGTCGCCATCCCGGCCGGCAGCACGACGGCGTGCCCGGTGAAGGCGCTGTATCGCTGGCTTGAAGCAGCCGGCATCCGCGAGGGCGCGGTGTTCCGCCGCATCTGGCAGCCGCCGGCGAGCGGCGGCCATGACCCGGGCGGGGCTCGAGCCCAGATCGTCGGCAGCCAGCCGATCGACCCGCGCACGGTGGCCCGCATCATCCAGGCAAGAGCCGAGGCGGCGGGCTACGAGGCCGGCACCCTGGGCGGCCACAGCCTCAAGCGCGGCGCGCTGACCGAGGGCATGGAGCGCGGCATCCACCCGACCCGGCTCAAGCAGCACGGCCGGCACAAGAGCTACGCCGTGCTCGACGAGTACCTGGAGATGGGTGATCCGTTCGAAAGCCATCCATTGAAGGGCGTGTTGTAGAAGAGGCTCATACCCATCAAGTAGAGCTGAACGGCTTGTAGCTGGGTGTCTCTCGTTGCAGCCATCTGGAGATTTGACGTCATTCTCTATAGGCGGATGTCCTGTGGGAGCATTAGAGGATGGAGGAGGCGCTAATGCTGACCTGCCACTTCAGTGGATGGCGATCTCCAGGTCATCCAGGATCACCGCCAACTCCGCACGGCAATGCGAGAGTCTGGGTGAGGCGATAACCTTGAGTTTGCCGATGGCTCGGTCGTAGAGCGCCATGCAACGCTCCTCGTTCAGCCGTGACGGGTAGAGCACCCCGTCAGGATGGTTGGGATGAACATGGAACGCTGCCGACCATTCCCGTGCTTGCCTTTGGTCACGTGCACCAATGACGTCGGACGGCACGCCCATGCGCAGCGGACCGTCGCCGGTCAGGTCGACCAAACGTAGCACGTCGATCGGCTGGATGCTGGCGAGCGAGCACCGCTCGATCTCGGCCATCTCGATGACGCAGTCTGCACCGCGTCCGTCAGCGCAATCGCGTAGGATGGTCTCGACGAACGCCACCTTGGCACTAGAGCCCAGGTAGACTAGGCCGAATGCCAGGCCGGTCGGATCGCTGAAGCGGCTGAGACCAGCCCCGAAACCCAGAGGATCGGGGTAGCGCGACTCATAGAGCCGCCGCCACACCTGGCCAACCGGCACCTCCGCCATCACTAGCGCACGGCCGGAGAAGTCGGCGCTCAGCGACACGGACACTACTCAGGTGAAGGTGCCGGCAGCCTGGTTCCTGACCACCCCGACCACGGCATCGACCTGTCCCGCCTTCAGGGCCTCAAGCGCGGTGCGGCCGCCCAGTTCGGCGTGCACGGTGCGCAGGAAGCGATAGACGGTCCAGGGCTGCCCGCCTAGCACCTCGAACAGCTTCGGCAAGCCGGGCAGGGGCAGGCCCACGTCGGTGATCTGCCAGCGCGGATACCGCACGCCCCGGGTCGCCCCTTCCAGACCCAGTAGCTCATGGCGCCTGCGCTTCACGTTGATCGTCTCGTGAGAAGCGCCAATCAGCGAGCCGAAGTCGCGCGCGGTCAGCATGTCCGCGCTGTTCAGGATGGCGGCCACCTTGGAGATGCCACGGGCCCTGGCACGCGCCAGGGCGGCGCCTAGCGGATCATCATCCGTCTCCTCGGCCACGACTTTCGCTTCGCCGTCAGGCGTCACCGTGAAGGTGAAGGAGCAGGTCCTGCCGGTCCGTTTGGCCTTGGCTGCGGTATCGGCGTAGCCGGTGATCACCTTGCCGAGCACCCGGCCTTTGGCGGCGATCCGCTGGTAGCGGACCTTTGAGACGGGCACGTCAGTGCTCTCCTCGCCGGCGTGGATCCGCACCTTCCGGCTCAGGTTGGGCGAGCGTGTCGTCCGCTGCTTGCCGCTACGAGGCTGCTTCGCGGACGCCGATCGATCCTGTTCATGCACTTGAGCCATTGCGGCCTCCTGACCCTAGAATGGAATTATTCGTCAGGTTCGTCAAGTTTGTCCGGCCCGTCAGGATCACGCGCCAGCGAGCGATGCGGAGGGTATCCCACTTCGAGGGTCCACTCAGTGAGATCGCCCAGGGAACGAGCCATGATACCCGCCCGACGGGTCGCGTTCTTGACGTTGTGGTCCACGGTCTCTGCCCTACCCTGCGCAGGGAAACGCAACGGAATTGGCAAGGCCTCGCAACCCGCCTGAGCCTACCCGAGTCGCGGCAGCATGGTGTGGAATCCAGCGAGCCCTGCTGTACAGCATGTCCACAACCCGGTGTGGAATCCAGCGAGGCCGGTGTGGATTCCAGCGAGGCGCACTTCACCGGAATCAGTGGCTTGCGGGAGTTATCCCGAGGAAACGGGCGAGCAATCTAATAATAGGAATCTAATATCTTCTTCTACTAGCTCCATCGCTGCTTTCCACAGCGACGGGGACACGACCCTCGTGCATATTTCGAGCAGTTGCTCTTGAAGCGCGGTGAACGACCATGGGGACCATCCACGACCTCCTGGTCGCGAGAGGCAAGCAAGCGGCGATCGACGCAGGCATCGACCGTCCGGTCGTCGAAGCCGCCGCACAGTATCTAAGTGACGAGGACAGCGCCCTCTCCTTCGCCTACTCCGGCTGGGCCCAGTGCGCTCTGCCCCACAAACGCCTTGCCCCGGACGCGCCTTGGTCGATTACGTCCGAAAAGGTCCGCCTGATGGTGGAACCCGGACGGCGTATGGTCGGGGACAACCAGGACTACGAGTTCATCGGAGTTCCGTTCGGTGCTCACGCCCGGCTCATCCTATTGTTCCTGCAGACGGAAGCCCTCCGGACGGGATCCCGCGAGATAGAGCTGGGAAGATCTCTCCGGCAGTGGCTCGGGAGGATCGGCGTCTCCGTCGGCGGTATGACGGGGCGCTCGGTCAGGGACCAAGCCGAGCGTATTTCGCGGTGCCGGTTAACCTTCCAGATCGCGACGACCGGGCACAGGGCAGTAGGGCTGGTGAACCAGTCCATCGTCGACCGTGCGCTCTTCATCGAGGAAGGCGACGGAAGCCAGGGACGGCTCAACCTGGAGACGGCCAAGCTTTCGGAGGGCTTCTTCGAGCAGCTGCAGAAGCATCCGGTCCCCGTGGAGGAGGCCGCCATCAAGGCGCTGAACAACAACGCTCCTGCCCTCGACGTCTACCTATGGCTGGCCTACCGGCTGCACTCCCTGCCCTCGCAGCGTCTGGTGACATGGAAGGCGCTGAAGGGGCAGTTCGGGACCGGCTTCAAGGAGATGTACCACTTCAAGCCGCGGTTCTCCGGTGCGCTGGCCCTCGCGCAGGCCGTCTATCCGAACGCGAGGCTCGACGTTACGGAGCAGGGCGTCGTGCTGCACCCAAGCCGCCCACCGGTAACGCCGAAGGTCCACGGTATCCGCTGATTTTCTCGTGGATCCCGGGGGCCTTTCCCCAGCGGGCTCGCTGGATTCCACACTTCTTCGGGCTCGCTGGATTCCACAAGGGAAACTGCCTCGGCCCGGGAGGGTCAACCTGGACGTCCTCGAGTTTCTCGTTCATTCCGAGTGGCCCGCCGTTGCTGCGGGAACCATCTGGATGCTACGGCAACCGCTCCGGTCCATGTTCGACCGCGTAACACCCATTAAAGTCAACGTGTTGGGCGTGAAGGCAGAGTTTGAGAGAAGGCTGGCGACGATGGAAGCCTTGATTCCACCGTCCCCGCTCGAGATCGCCGACAAGAGGTCCGATCCCAAGCTCAACATGGTGGTGATAGCGGCGTCGCTGACAGCAGCTGCCAAGGCGGAGGCATCGCCAAAGGAGCTGATCCTCGGGACCTGGAATACCTTCGAGGAAACCATACACTCCATCATCGATGAAAGCGCTGCGTCTACGTCGGGTACCAGAAAAGCCTCGTCAATCAGGATCGATGCGGCGGCGAAGAAGTTTGGCCTAAGCGATGACGAGGCCGAGGCCTTAATCAAGCTTCGCAAGATGCGCAACGACGTCGTCCACAAGTTGGGGGGCGTCGTGACCCCAGACGACGCCAAGCGGTTCAGCGAGGTCGCCGCGAGACTCGTACACTGGGTAGGCCGGGGATCGGGGACGAATCGGCAGGCTGAAGCCCCTCCCCTGTCTCTTCTTCTCAGATCGCGAGTCTGCGGGCGTCGATTCGGTTGTCGGCCGCCCCCACGTCGATCTCATAGTGTTCCACCTGCGTCACGTCGACCACCCTACGAGGACGGTAGGCTACAACGTTCGTGCCGCCCGCATGGCGCACGCTATTCAACAGGATGCCGTCGCCGCCTGAGGCCCGGACCTCCTCGCCGAAGAACTGCCCCGCCGTGTAGCTCGCCAAGTAGTAGACGTCGGGCATCTGCCCCCGGGGCGCCGCGCAGGTCGACCTAACCCCCTTCCAGGCTGGACACGTACTAGTGGTAATCCCGTGTCATCCTCGGCATACCTTGAGCGAAGGCCTTGCGGTGCAGGTGGTGGGCGACCTCGGCCACCGCCGTCGTCAGGCTGGCCGCCCCGTACCACGCCCCGAGCATGAAGCCGTTGAAGCGCATCCCGCCCGGAACCGCGTGCAAAAAGGCCGCCATGACGATGTTCGAGTTCGGTCGTCCGCAGACCCAATCCGCCTCGGGAAGCCAGGCGATGCGCAAAGCCATGAGCCGGCCGTCCCGCCCGCGAGATTCATCACCGCCTGCAGGTTGGCGGCAACCGTCACCGTGTTGAACAGGGCGATCGGCGGAACTGGGACGGGATGACACGGTGGGCCGGGGGGAGGCGCTGGGACCGTCGCCGCGGCGGTCACGAGAAGACGACGTCCTCGTCGGCGTAGGGCCGAAACCCCCGGTCGATCTCGTTCGGCTCCATGTAGACGCCGCTCCGGGGCGGCGTCGAAGAACCGGCGGACGGTCAGCAGGTCGTTCTAGAGGTCGCTTGCCAGTAGCAGGAGCGGAGGGTTGCCGCCAAACACCGTCGCCGCGTGGGGCTTCCGCATCCACTCCACGCCCTCACGCTCGGTCGCGTGCAGGATGCCCAGGATGGCGGAGATACGGATTCAGAACATCGAGCGTTACGTCGCGGTGCTCGCGCACCGCCCGCACCTAGTTCTAGTAGGTTGACCGCAACGGCATACCCAACACGAGGCGCATTCGCTCCTCGTTCAACCCCCAAAGGTCATCGATGGCCACGGGCGCGCGCAGCCCCGGCACGCTCAGGCGGCGGCTCTCCACTGAGAAGCGCTCCGGGTCCAGCCGAGAAGTCCCCACCTCGACAGGGCGTGCCGTCCTCGCGGCTGGAATTAGGTAACACCGGCATGTTGCTTGCAGGACGACTTGCCAGCTTGCCAGCTGGCAAGCCAGACAGCCCGGTACGGCCGAGCTCGATCTTCCTTGCCGCAAGGACCGTCGGTGGCGGTTCAGCGGCCGCAGCGGCCATGAGAGAAGCGACCGACATCGACATGGCGAACGTCCGTCTTGGCTTGGTGATGCGCGTGCTGCGGGTTGCAACGGCGAGGTAGACCCTCACCTCCCTCAGCCGCGCAGTCATCTCCTCGAGCTGATTTCGGTGTTCGAGCAATCTGACCGCGGCATCGCGTCCACGATATCCATGCAGTCGCGGGTGAAGTCGAGAATCCGCGCGAAGGCTGCCCGGGGCCCTTTTCGGCAGTTCTGAGAGAATCGTGGCGGCAGGGTTATCGCAGTCCACGCCGATCATCGTCGCCATCAAGCCGCGGCCATCGACGAGCTTCGCTTCGAGCACGAGGTGGTTCCGGTCGAAAGCCTCCCGTTACGCCCTTACCTCCTCGCCGGTCAGGATTGGCGGCGGCTTGGAGAGCCAGTCGATGTCCTCGAACCAGAACGCCCGCGCGACGGCCGATAGGTATCGATAATGGAGGGCGTGCCTGCCTCCAGGGTTGGATGGTCCTCAGCGTTAGGCCGGAAATCCCTGCAAGCGTCTCCTGGATCCAGATGAATTTTTATCGAAAGAGGCGGACCACCCGGGCAACCTCGACCGGGATGAGTAAGCAAGGCTGGTGGGTGTTCGGGAGGTTCATGGTGGGCTCCTGTTCCACACCCTCAGGATGAAGGGGCGCCGACCATCCCGGTACGACAGCCTCACGACAGTGGCGTCTCAACCTCCGCTTACTATCTGTGGCCAGCCGTGCGCCCTGATTGCCATTCGAACGTCCGCCCAGACGGCTTGCCAGCTGGCAAGCTTGCTGGAGGGCCGATCCGCTGAATTGCCTATCAGAAGCCCCGCTCGTCCAGCCATGCCAGGATCGCCTCATTGACGATCTCCTGCTTCTCAATGCGTGTCCGGTGAGCCGCTTCGCGCAGGCGCTCCTGAGTTGACACTGGAAGACGGACTGTCAACGCCGTCCTCGGCTCCTCCACCGGCGGCGGCGCGACAACAGGGGGCGGCCTCCGTCCCGAAAGAGTCACCTCCGCCGGTGCGGGTTCCTGCCGCGGCGTCACGTCCATGGCCGGGGCGGCAGCACCCTTTGGGACCCCGAGGAGTCCTGCGTCCAGCGGAGCGGCAGGCGACTTAACCATGGTCGGCGCCTTCGTTCATGCGGTGGTCAAGATAAGACCACAGCGCCGAAATTTCGGCGGCCGATTTCGACGAAGGATCCAGCTCGACGGCGGTCCTCCCATCGGTCATCGACGTCGCGAAGTCGACCCGGCTCACGAGCATCGATGGCGCCACCGTCCCGTGCTGCGATAGGGCAATCGCCGCCTCGGCCGTGATCTTCGCGCGCGCCGTGACCTGGTTGACGACGAACACCATCTGCTTCCCAGCCTTCCGCACGATCTCCACGGTCCCGCCGACGGCGCGCAGGTCATTTGGCGATGGACGGACAGGAATCACGACGAGGTCGGCATAGGCGATGACGGATGCGATCGTGTCGGTGACGCTGGGCGGCGTATCGACAAACAGCAGGTTTACGCCGCCCGCGCGGCAGGCATCGATGGCCGCCCCCAGTCCCTTCGAGATGTTAACAAACAGCGGGGTTTCGGCGGCCCGCACGTTGTACCATGCTGCCAGCCCTCCCTGCGGGTCGGTGTCCGCGAGAGCCACTCGTCCGGCGCCAGCGCGTTCGGCTTCCACCGCGAGGTGGCTGCTGAGCGTGGTTTTCCCAGCTCCACCCTTTCGGCTGGCCAGCACGACGACCTGCATTTAAGCCCTCCGGCATCCCGCCCATCCATACAGGCGGAATGCAGCACATATCGCCACCCTGCCTCCTGGTCAAGCACACGGCCTGCTTGCCGGACAGCCAGCTTGCCAGCAAGCAGAGGCTGGCTGGACAGCTTATTTAGGCGAAGCCAGAACCCGATTCCGGTGGCGAGGACGATCCGACCGTGGATCGGCTCCGAACATCAACCCTCATCAGCGCCCGAAACTAACCCCAGAGGAAGCCTGTTTTAAGTAACTCTTTCAGGCACTTGAGCCTTTATAGGTGGGGCCAACCTTGGAAGCCGATGAGGGGTCAAACGACCTGCTGATCCACATGCGGAGCGTAGGGACGCCTCGATGATCGGCTGGCTAGCGAGGCGCGCGCTTGGCTGAACGCGGAGACACGAAGGCACTTCCCGTCCGTGCTCGCCTTCCTTCCATCCTGCATCACGTCAAGCACCTTGTGAGGCGAGTCCCATCAGGCGGGACACCGCCCAGGGTTGTGCGAATGACCCACAGGTGTGGATCAGCAGGCCGTTTGACCCCTAATCGGCTTCCAAGGTTGGCCCTACCTGTAAATGCTTAAGTGCCTGAGCGAGCTACCCAAACAGGCCTCCGCTGGGGCCAATTTGGGCGTTGATAAGGGTTGATGTTCGGAGCCGATCCACATTGAGACATGGCTACGCATCTTGAAGGTGATTGAAAAGCACGATTAGCCCCTCATCCCCACAGCTTTGGGCGGAAGCGGACCGTCAGTTTCGGAGCGAGCGGCAGTGAGAAGCAGACATACGGCGAGACAAGGTGAAGGCTTCCTTGCTGTGCACGGCGGCGTTGGCAGGAAGAACTCATCGGCGCCACCTGCGCCGATGCAGTTGGGCAATGTATCTCAAGAAGGTCGCCGGAGGGAGCGCCAACTCGCCAGTCCACGCGCCCAGCAACGCGTCAGCCGGCTGAAGATCAGCGCCTCATGCGCCGCGAAGCTCACCTCCTTGGAGATGTCGGAGCGGGTCGGGTAGGGCACGATCGCGCCGGAGATCGACCAAGTCGACGCCTTGCCCGCCAGAACCAGACTCCAGGGCAGCAGCAGTTCTCCTACGCAAGCGCCGACCGCCGTGACGCCGACCAGCCGGCCTCGCACCCTGATCAGCTTGATGAAGCCGGAGGTCGTGCCTTCCGTGACGGCGCGGTCATTGTCTTTGAACTCCGCCCGGTCCACCCGCACGGAGCGGTGCCGCTCGCGCGCTGCCGCCTCGGTCAGTCCGAGCTGCGCCAACTCGGGATCGGTGTATGTCACGAACGGCAGGGTGTCGTACTCGGCCGGCGCGGGCAGACCGAGAGCGACGCTCTTCACGACCAGCGCGCCTTCGTAGCCCGCGGCGTGGGTGAAGCGCGGCCCGTCCCGGCAATCCCCGATGGCCAGCACGCGCCGGTTCGTGGTGCGCCGCCAGCGATCCACGCGAACGCCGGCTTCCGTCGCCGCGATGCCGGCCGCGTCCAGGTCGAGCCCGTCCAGCGCCGGGCGGCGGCCGGCCGCTACCAGCAGGTGACTGCCTATCACTGCCGCGCCCGCCGCGAGGTCGACGCGCACGCCTTCCGGCGCCGTTGCCACTTGCACCGCCCGCGTGCCGGCGCGGACCTCGACTCCTTCGGCGGCCAGCTGCGCCAGCACGATCGCGGCAGCCTCGGGGTCATTCCGGGACAGCGGACGGCCGGGCTCGATGAGGGTGACCGCTGCGCCGAGGCGGTGAAAGGCTTGCGCCATCTCGATCCCGATCGCACCGCCGCCGAGCACGAGCAAGTGGCGCGGCAGCTCCGTGAGGTCGAACAGCGTCTCGTTCGTCAGGTAGGGCGTCCGATCCAGCCCCGCGATCGCCGGGATCGCCGGCCGCGAGCCGACGGCCAGCACGATCCGAGGCGCCGTCAGGCAACGCCCGTCCACCGCCACTGCGGCGCGCCCGATGAAGCGGGCGTGGCCACGAATCACCTCAACGGCCCAGCCGCGGAACCGCTCTTCCGAGTCGTGGGGTGCGATCGCCGCGATCGCGGCCTGCACGTGTGCTCTCACGCTCGCGAAATCGACCTGCATTCCCGTCGCCGCGATACCCATGGTGGGCCCACAGGCGGGCCCGCCGCGCATCAGGTGCGCCCGCCGTGCCGCCGCGATCAGCGCCTTGGACGGCACGCAGCCCGTGTTCAGGCATTCCCCACCCATCCGGTGGCGCTCGATCAACGCCACGCGCAGGCCGAGCCGGGCGGCGCCGCCCGCTGCAGTCAGCCCTGCCGCGCCGGCGCCAATCACGATCAGGTCGTGCGTCCACCGCATCAGCTGCTCCTCATGTACCGGCCGGGATTGGCAGCCTGGGCCGGCAACCTTGTCCTCCATCCGGTACCGTCGCATCTGGAGCGGCATGATGTCTTGTTCCTCACGGATATCCAGCCGGCCGCCGCGTGCGTCGCTGGACCGGGTGTTGCCTGTTCTGGCCCTCAGCGCGGTGGCTTTGGTCCTGGTCTCCGAGCGGCGCGCGCCACTGCGCCGTCGGACGCAGCGGGAGCCGATGCGGCTGATCCGTGACTTCGCTCTCGACGCGCTCAGCATGGCGGTGGTTTGGTGGCCGGGCATCCAACCACCAAGCGCCTGATGCGACGACCTGAGACGCGGCGGCGCGGCTTGGTCCAGCACCTGCCACATCCAGTTGCTGGCGGTGCTTCCAGAAGCCGATCGGCGCGATTAAGTCCGGACGCTACCAAATCTGATCATCAGGAGGTTCAATCGATGTTCGGCGCGAAGAAGACGCTAGTTGTTCGAACGATTGCTCCGGAGCTGACGGTCCACGCCTGGAGGTGGCCGATACCGGACTGACCGCTTCGGAGAAGCCGACCGCAAAAGGCGGACATGATAACAGTGCCGATGTGCCGGCAGCTTCTGACCATTTACGGCCGAGCGTCAGATCGCCTCATGCCAACCCAGTTGTTCCTCAACGAGGAGCCTTGAATCAGAGCCCAGCCACGAGAACAAGATCTATCGTCAACAGGCGTTGGTGCATGGATGCGGGGAGGTAGCGTCGCCCGACTAGGCCGGCTACGT
>CAXTVX010000073.1:0-15441 GCA_964247755.1 uncultured Acetobacteraceae bacterium
GCAACTACCTCACCAACTCAGGGTATGAGTTCACGTAAGGCGAAAATGCTCTAGCGTGCGCCGTTTTTTTTGACGGTCATGTCGTGCCGGTCGAGGAAGCGCCAGATCGTGCTGGGTGCGACGGACACGCCATGCTGGTCGCGCAGCAGCGTCGCCAGCTCGACGAGGGTGATGTCCACCTGTGCATTCACCGCGGCCAGGATGACGTCCCGATGGCGCTCGATGCGCTGCGACCGCAGGTCACCGCCCTTGGGGCGGCAGTGGCCACTCCGTCCATCCGCCAAGTGCGCAGCCACCGGACCGCCGTGGACACCGCCACCCCGAACCGCTCCGCGGCGGCATTGCGGGACATGCCGCCATCTACGGCAGCGATCACTCGGTCCCGCAGATCCTGGGAAAGCGTCCGTGCCATCCATGCTGGCCTCCCGCCCAGCCAGCATGATGAATCAGATCAGCCCCACGTCGGGCAGAAGCTTCTGAGTCGGGTCGCTCGGATTGCGCTCTAGGGCCCCGGCGTCCGTCCGGGGCCCTCGTCGTGCCCGGTGGGCGCACAAGCGACGATGTGCTCGTCCGTGGCAGACGCTCCTTCACTCGCAGAATCACCGTCGACTTGTCCGGGTTCAGCAGCCTAGTCGCGACGCTGCGCGACTGCCCCGCTCCCACAAGAGCGATCGCGTAGGGCCTCGGCACAAGCTGCCTGTAGCAGCGGCCGGTAGGGAGGCAGACCGTAAGGACAACCAGTGTCCGGCCGAATTGGCTGATCGCTTGGACGAGGCGCGCGCAGGATGCCCGACTACCGGTAGCGAGCCAACCAGTGCGCGTAAGGCGGTGGTAGCGTGGCCCATGCCGGGTTCTCCACCTCAAGCGCCTTGGCTGCCGCGTAGGGCCAGTGCGGATCGGCCAGAAGCGGACGACCGAGCATGATCAGGTCGACCTTGTTGTTGCGGATCAGGGCGTCGGCCTCGGACGGCCTGGAGATGTACCAGCTGGTGGTTCCGGGCAGACCGGTCTCCTCCCGCACCTGGCGGGCCACATCGGCCATGAAATTCGGTGCCCAGGGGATGGCGGCGTCGGGGGTATTGAAGCCGATCGAGACGTCGACGAAGTCGAGCCCCTCGGCCTTCATCCGCGACAGCAGTTCAATCGCCTCGCCCAGCATCGTGTCGTTGCCGTCGAACTCGACCACGCCGAGGCGCAAGGTCAGCGGGCGCTCCTGCGGCCATACCCTGCGGACCGCGACCAGGGTCTCGAGCAGGTATCGGGCGCGGTTCTCGGCACTGCCGCCATATTGGTCGACACGGTGGTTGGAGGTCGGAGAGAAGAAGTTCTGCGCCAGGTAGCCATGCGCCATGTGCAGCTCGAGCCACTCGAAGCCGAGCTCGCGGGCGCGGATCACGGTATTCACCGTGTCGGCCTGCACACGGGCGATCTCCTCCAGGCTCATCTCGTGTGGCACCCGGTCCAGGGCGCCCCCGAAGGCGAGCGGGGACGGTGCGATCGTGGTCCAGGCGTTGGGCCGGCCTTCGGGGATGTGGTCGTCGCCTTCCCAGGGACGGTTGGCCGAGGCCTTGCGTCCGGCATGGGCGATCTGGATGCCGGGTACGGCACCTGCCTCGCGGATGGAGGCGACGACCGGACGCAGCGCCTCGGCCTGGGCGTCGTTCCAGAGCCCGAGGTCGCCCCACGTGATGCGGCCCTCGGGCGCCACCGCGGTCGCCTCGACCACCACCAGCCCGGCGCCGCCACGTGCCAGCGAGGCGTAGTGCACCCGGTGCCACTCGTTGATCAGGCCGTCCGTGGCCATGTACTGGCACATGGGGGATACGGCAATCCGATTGCGCAGCGTGGCGCCCTTGAGGGTATAGGAGTCGAACAAGCCCGGCATGGTGACCTCGATCAGGGAGTCTTCTCCTTCTCGAACGGCGACTCAGCGTCCAGGATCCAACAGGTCGCGTACGCTCTCCCCGGGGCGGTCAAACGCGAGCACGGTCAGGGCGATGGCGAGGCCCGGGAACAGCGACGGCCAGATGTCGGCACCAACATGGTTACGTCCGTCGCTCATCATCGCTCCTCATTCAGGCAGAGGAGGCTGTGCGCCGAGGCCGAGGAACGAGAAGCTGACGGGAGCCAGCACCACGGTACCAGCGGTCAACGTCGCCTGCACCAGGATCGGCGGCAGCGCAACGCGAAGGATGTGGCGGACAAAGACATGGGACGAGCCGGCACTCATTCGCGTGCGGCCTCGACATAAGCCATCCGCCCAGATTGAGCCACGGATGATCACGAGGAACCTGCAGCGCCAGTATCTTGTGCGCCAGGCGGCCGTTGAGTTGCTGGACCAGCGAAACGAACCTGTCGCGATGCTTCTTCGATCGAACAGCTCACGACATTCCGCCCCATGCCGAACGATCGCGGAGCTGTGTCCTCGACAGCCGGACTGAGAACTTCTCCAGCCACCTACGACGGCGCGGGGGTCAGAGACCACCGTTCGCGTGAGGACGTTCCAGATCCGCCGGCATGACACGTGCGTCCGGTTCAACAAGCGGAACGCTGCAACGAGCCATTCGCCTAATTCTGGTCTAGAAGTCCTCTGTGCCGTGGCGGCTGCGGTTGCGTCGAGCGGGGGCCTGTCGGCAACTTGGACGAACGGCAATGCTGACCGGTATGCGGGCTCGCGAACAACCCGGTTGGCAATGCAGGTCGTGTTGGCGAAATACTCGGCGACATATGCCAAGCTTGCCGACGGATACTGGATGAATGTCGGACGCACCTGCAGGAGCAACAGAAAGCCATCCGTGCCGGTGTCGCCTCAGTTGCCGATAGGGTTCGACATCCGGAGCTGATCCACAACAGACGTGCCGCGTCCGCGGTCGGTCGTTTCACGCAACACGGTCAGATCCCTGGGTTCTTCGCCCGCAACACCGTCACGATGCCGAGGTCGCGAAACGGTCGCAGCTGGGCTTCCGTCGCATCGGCGTCGGTCACCAGCGTCCACGGACGGTCGAGCGGCGCCCATGCCTGCGACACCGCCCGCCCCAGCTTGTCGGCGGTCGCCAGCACGTACACGGCGTCCGCCTGTCGCGCCATCAGCTCCTTGAGCGACGCCTGGTCCGCGGTCGCTTCGCAGAGCCCCCGCCCTGCAACGACGCCGTCCGCGCCGAGGAAGGCACGCGACGCGGTGGTCCGACGCAGCACGTGCTCCGCATGCGGGCCGACGAAGCCGAGGCTCATCGGCCGCAGCATGCCGCCCAGCGCAAGAACCTCGATGCCCGGAGCGCCCGCCAGCGCACTCAGGCTCGTCAGGCCGCCGGTGACGATCCGCAGGTCCGACCGCGACCGCAGCACGTCCGCCAACGCTCCCGTGGTGGTGCCGGCGTCCAGGATGATCGTTTCGCCGGCCTGGATGATGCTGTTCGCGAGCCGGGCGATCATGCGCTTCTGCGGCGCCTTCTCCCCGGTCCGTTCCGCCAGCGATTGTTCCGGCAACAGGAAGCCGACCGGCGCCGCCCCGCCATAGGTCCGCAGCAATGCGCCGTCGCGGGCCAGGATGTCGAGGTCGCGCCGCATGGTCGACAAGGACACGCCGAACTCCTCGGCGAGGCTTTCCGCGCTCATCTGCCCGCCCGCGACCTGGCGCAGGATGTCGGCGCGGCGCGCCCTGCCTGCCTTCACCGCCGCCTCAGGCGGTCTTCGGCGCGAGGGCGATCCCCTGGCGCAAGGCCTCGAGCAGCGACCGTTCGTCCGCCTGGCCGGTGCCGGCGATGTCGAACGCGGTCCCGTGATCGACCGAGGTCCGGATCACCGGCAGGCCGACGGTGATGTTCACCCCGGCCTCGAGCCCCAGCACCTTGACCGGCCCGTGCCCCTGGTCGTGATACATCGCCACGACCATGTCGAAATCGCCGCGCCCGGCCCGGAAGAACAGCGTGTCGGCCGGGAGCGGTCCTTCGACATCCCAGCCTTTCGCCTGGCAGGCCTGCACCGCCGGGACGATCTTCTCCGCTTCCTCGCCCTGCCCGAACAGCCCGTTCTCGCCGGCATGCGGGTTGATCGCGCAGACGCCGATCTTCCGCCGCTGCAGCCCGGCCTTTTCCAGAACCCCATAGCCGCGCGCGATGGTGCGTTCCACCAGGCCCGGCTCGATCTTCCTGATCGCGTCCATCAGGCCGATATGGGTGGTGACGTGGATCACCCGCAGCTTCGGCGCCGTCAGCATCATCGACACCTCCTGCGTGCCGGTCAGCGCGGCCAGCATCTCGGTATGGCCCGGATAGTTGTGGCCGCCGGCATGCAGCGCCTCCTTGTTGAGCGGCGCCGTGCAGATCACCGCCACCTTGCCGGCGACCGCGAGCTCGGTCGCGACACGCAGGTACTGGAACGCCGCGTCGCCCGCGATCGGCGACAGCTTCCCGAACGGCAGGTCCTCCGGGATCAAGCGGAGATCCAGGCAGTCCACCGTTCCGCTCTCGAACCTCGCCTCCTCGATCCTGTCGACCGGGCGCACCGCAAGCCCGGCGCCGACGATTCTGCCCGCCTGTTCCAGCCGCTTCGCGTCGCCGACGACCAGCGGCCGGCATCGTTCGTAGAGGTCCGCGTGGGCCAGGCTCTTCATGATCACCTCGGGCCCGACCCCGGCCGCATCCCCCATGGTGATGGCGACGACCGGCAGCGGGTGGTCCGGCGTCGGCGTGGACTCAGGCGCGGAAGGGGAAGATGAGGCGTTCATGGCCATGATTCCGATCGGGAAGGGTGGGGAAGACGACCGTCATGCAACGCGGCGCGACACCGCAGCAGCGTGTCGTCGCGGCCGAACGCCCCGGCCTTGGTGATGACCGGAACCGCCCGGCCGCCTTCGGCGACCGCAAGCGGCACGCCGGCTTCGATCTCGCCCTGCAGCCGCAATCCGGTCGCCCCGAACGCCAGCAGCACCGCCCGCGCGGTCTCCCCGCCGGCGGACACCAGTGCGCCGATGCGATCCGCGTGCGGCGCCGCCAGACGGGCCAGGGCGTGGCACAAGGCCAGCCCCTCCCGCGGATCGGCGTCCGGTTCCGCCGCCAGCGACACCACGACGTCGCGCCCCGAACCGAGCGCCCGGTCCAGCGCGTCCTCCACCTGGCGCCAGGCGGGCGACCCGTCGCCCTGCCGCAGAACCGCCGGCGCCACGACCAGCGGCTCGACCCCGGACAGGACCGACAACGCCGCCACCTGCCGTGCCGACACCGCGGACAGCGAGCCGACCACGAACAGTACCGGTCCCTGCATCGGACCGAATGGCAAGGGCTGCGGCCGGGACGCGGACGGGTCGGCGTGGCGCAGCAGCCGGGCCAGCCCCGCTGCCAACCCCGCTGCTCCCGCCCAGATCAACGACGGCCCAAACCCGATGGCCGCTGACGCGATTCGCGCGAGATCGTCATCCGTTTCCGCGTCGCAGGCCAGCACGTCCACCACCGGATCCGACGCCAGGCGCTCGATCGTTTCCCGCAACCCGTCCGCACGGACCTGCTCCAGCCCGATCACGACCGTACGCAACCCGGCCGTGCCCAGGATGTCCGGCAGGAAGGCGATGCCCGTCATCCGCTCGCGCTGCCAGATCACGGTATCCTGTAGCGGCACGCCGTCCAGAAGCTGGACGCCGTCCCGGGTGGTGCGCCCGGTCGCCGGGAACGCGGCCGCCAGCAGCACCGTGGCCGGCCCGGCCTCGCGTCGCACCGCGAGCAGCGCGGCCAGCTCGGCGGCCACATGACCACGCAGCGTGGAGTCGAGCTTGCGGAACAGCAGGCGCGTCGCCGGCGCGTGCAGTCTCGCCAGGCGTGCGGTTTCCGCGGCTGCGGCATCCCGGTCGCGGCCGCGCGTGTCCGCATCGATCGCCAGCACCCGGCAGGACGGCTCGTCCGGCCGTTCGCCCAGCACCACGATCGTCTCATGGCCGGCGGCGGCGCAGGCGATGCCGCAATCGGCTGCCCCCGACAGGTCGTCGGCGATGATCACCGTGTCAGGCATCCGCGTCCCCCACCGGGACCAGCCGACCGTTCCGCCGCGCCCATTGCGCCGTGACCACGGGCACGAGCAGGCTGGTCACGACGACGCACGCGGCGACCAGCACGGTCGCCGGCCCTGCCGCCGCCTTGTAGATCGGGTTGGCCGCCGCGATCAGCGCCGGCACCGCGGCGGCGTTGCCTGCGGTCGATGCGGCTGCAATGCCCGCCGTCCCGGTACCGCCGGCCAGCCGGTCCGCGACGATCAGCACCAGCCCCGACACCAGCGTCACCGCGACCCCCAGGGCCAGACCGAGCAGGCCGGCACTCCACACCTTGTGCAGGTCCAGCGTGGTCCCGAGCGCGAAGGCGAAGAACGGGATCATCGCCGGCGCCGCCGAGCCCAGGAACGCGCGCATGTCGCGATCGAGGTTGCCGATGACGATGCCGGCGGCCAGCGGCAGGATCGCGCCCACCAAAGCCTGCCAGGGAAACGCCGAAAGCCCGGCCACGCCCAGCGTCACCATGGTCAGGAACGGCCCCGACTCCAGCGTCATCACCGAATAGGCGCCGGCCTCCTCCGGCCGTCCGAACTGGTTCATCAGCGCCATGTAGAGGCCGCCATTGGTGTCGTTGATCGCCGCCACCACCGCCAGCGTCGACAGGCCGGCGAACCAGCCGGACATGATCGGGCGCTCGCCCAGCAGGTGGCCGAACACAAGGCCGGCGGCGATGCCGAGCACGATCTTGGCGGCCAGCAGCACGCCGCCGCGTCGGGCGACCCGGGGCAGGGCGTCCAACGCGATGGTCGAGCCCATGCAGACGTAGAACACCGCCAGGATCGGCAGCGCGCCGTGGAACAGCGCTCCGGTGAAGGAGCCGAAGAAGCCGGCGGTGCCCGGCGCGAAGGTGGCGAACAGCGACCCGATCCCCAGCGGCGCGACCATCATCCCGCCCGGGATCCGCTCCAGCGTCCGCTTGATCGGCAACTGCATCCTTGGTGGCCTCCAGCCGTCGAGAGATAGTTTTTGCGCGTTGCACGCATTTTTCAAGCCTGAACCGTAGCTGCCGTCGGTGCCACCAGCCGTGACGCCAACTTGGTCCTGCCAAGATTCCCCGAAATCTCGCACTGCACAACGAGACAATGGAATAAGCGGGCTGCCCCACCGTGCGGTCAGTAACCGTTAATCATGCGTGCAACGCGCAACTCGGTGGACAGACTGCGCGGAGTCAGCAAAGCTGGCGGTCTCGAAGCAGGCGGCGCGACACGACGCGGCACGATCGGGGAGGACCATGACCCAGTTCGATCCCGGCCCCGTCCCGCTGCCTGTGGGGTCGCGCCGGCCGCAACACGGATCCGTGCCGCCGATGACCCCCGCCCGCACCGTCCGCGTCGAACCAACCATCCCGGTCCAAGGAGCCCATCGATGAGGAACACCGCCCTTCTCCTGCTCGGCTGCCTGCTCGGCACTTCGGCCGGCGCGAAGGCCGCCGACCTGCTCGCCGACACCACGCTGTCGCAATGCTTCGTCAAGGCACAGCCCTCGACCGGCACCATCGCCGGGCAGCACAAGAGCGGTCCGTTCCGGATCGCCTTCAGCAATTCCCTCTACGGCAACAACTGGCGCACGGAGATGCTGAACGCTGTCGGCTCCTATGCCAGGCAGCCAGACGTCGCGTCGCAGCTCAAGGCGTTCAAGGTCTACAATTCCGGCAACGACGTGGCGCAGCAGATCGCGCAGATCCGCGAGATGATCCTGTCCGGATACGACGCCATCGTGGTCAACGCGGCCTCGGCCTCCGGGCTGGACAGCGTGCTGAACCAGGCCATGGGCCGCGGCATCGTGGTGGTCTCGTTCGACAACGTGGTGACCACGCCGAAGGCGATCGCGGTGAACGAGGACCAGCGCGAGATGGGCCGGCAATGGGCCGAGTTCCTGGTCGCGCACGTGCCGGACGGCAAGTCGATCCTGATGGTGCACGGCCTGGCCGGCACCACCGTCGACAACAGCCAGGCCGAGGGCGCGATGTCGGTGTTCAGCCGGCACCCGAACCTGAAGATCATCTCGGTCTATGGCAACTGGGATGTCGGCACCAACCAGAAGGTGACTGCGGACGCCTTGTCCACCCATCGCGACATCGGCGGCGTCTGGGGCACGGAAGGCGCCACCGGCGCGTTGCAGGCCTTCCTGCAGCTCAACATTTCTCCGGTGCCGATGACCGGCGAGTCCGACAACGGCTTCATGCAGTTGGCCGCCGAGCGCCACGTTCCGGTGATGGTGATCGGCCAGTCGCCGAGCCTGGCCGCCGCCGGCCTGCTGGCGGCGATCGCCTCCCTGTCCGGCAAGCCGCTGCCGCAGGCGGCCAGCATCCCGCTGACCACCGTCACCTCCGACACGATGAAGTCCGGCGCCGACTACTTTCCCGACCGCCCCAGCAGCTTCGTGACCGACATCAACATCTCCAAATGCGGGATCGGCATCCCGGTCACGGACGTGGTGAAGTAGGCTCGTCCTCCATGCAGCCGATCCTGACCGCATCCGGCCTGACCAAGCGCTACGGCGGCGTGGTCGCGCTGGGCGGCGTGTCGCTCGCGCTGGTGCCGGGCGAGGTGCACACGCTGCTCGGCGCCAACGGGGCCGGCAAGAGCACGCTGGTCAAGATCCTGTCCGGCCTGGTCCGGCCGGACGAGGGCAGCCTGGTGCTCGAAGGCGAGGCGGTGCGCTTCGCCTCCCCCCAGGCCGCCTACCGGTCCGGCGTCGCCACCGTCCACCAGGAGCTGTCGCTGTTCCCGGCGCTGACGGTGGCGCAGAACGTGTCGATCGGGCGGGAACGGCGCAACCGGCTGGGCTGGATCCGCGAGGACGCCTCCGTCGCCGACGCGCGTGCGCTGCTGGCGCAGCTCGACGTGCACGACATCGCGCCCGACGCCACGGTGGCCGAGCTGTCGCTGGCACAACAGCAGCTGGTCGAGATCGCCAAGGCGATGTCGTTCGAGCCCCGCGTGCTGATCCTCGACGAGCCGACCTCGGCGCTCGGCCGCACCGACGTGGAGCGCCTGGTGGGCGTGATCCGCCGGTTGCAGCATGGCGGATGCGCGATCGTGTTCATCTCGCACCGCATGGAGGAGGTGGCCTCCCTGTCGGACCGGGTGACGGTGCTGCGCAGCGGCCAGGTTGTCGGCACCATGACCCGCGCCGGCTTCGATCCGGGCCAGGCGCTGGAGCTGATGCTGGGCGACACGCCCGACCACCTGGAGCGGCTGCGCCCGCCACCGCCGCATTCCGCCGACGTGCTGCTCGACATCCGCGACCTTTCGTTGCCCGGCCGGCTGAACGGGATCAGCCTGGCGCTGCATCCCGGCGAGGTGGTCGGCCTGGCCGGCCTGGAGGGACAAGGCCAGAAGGAGCTGCTGTTCGCGCTGTTCGGCCTCTACCGACGCGGCCTGGCCGGCACGATCAGGCTGCGAGGGCAGGATGCCCGGTCCCACACGCCACGGCAGGCGATCGCGGCCGCCTTTGCGCTGATCCCGGACGACCGCAAGGCGATGGGCGGCTTTCTCGGCCTGCCGGTGGGCGACAACGTGTCGATCGCCGTGCTCGACCGGCTGCGACGCGCCCTGCTGCTCGACCGCAAACGGGAGCGCGCCCTGGTCGGGGGCCTGGTGGACCGGCTTCTGATCAGGTGCGCGTCGCTCGCGAGCCCGCTCGGCAGCCTGAGCGGCGGCAACCAGCAGAAGGTGGTGGCGGCGAAATGGCTCGCGCACGGCGCCGAGATCTACCTGTTCTGCGACCCGACCCGCGGCGTCGATGCCGGAGCACGCGAGATCCTGTACGCGACCATCCGCGACCTCGCCGCGGAGGGCAAGGCGATCCTGGTCTACTCCACCGACCTCAACGAGTTCTCCATCCTGTGCTCCCGTGTGCTCGTCCTGCGCGGCGGCCGGATCGCCGGCAGCCTGGAACAGGCCGGGATCACCGAGGAGAACATCCTGGCGCTGTCGTTCCGGACCGTGGAGCGGGAGGCGGCATGAGGCAGGCCTCGATCGGCCGGATCATGCGGCGGCAGGGGGGCGTCGTGTTCTGCGCCGCGGCGCTGCTGGCGATCCTGGTGGTCTACTTCATCGAGCAGCCGCTCGCCCTGTCGGCGTTCGGCCTGTCCAGCCTCGGCAACGCGTCCCTCGCCCTGGTCCTGGTGGCGATGGGCCAGACCTGCGTGCTGCTGGCCGGCGGCCTGGACCTGTCGGTCGGCGCCATCGTCAGCCTGGTGGACTGCTTCGCCGCCAGCGTCATGGGGGACGGCCTCGTCGGCATCCTGCTGACGGTCGCGGCCTCGCTGGCGCTCGGCACCCTGGCCGGCGCAATCAACGGGGTGGTGATCGCCTACGGGCGGCTCGAGCCGCTGATCGCCACCTTCTCGACCCTGTTCATCTATGGCGGGCTGGCCCTGCTGCTCCGCCCGCAGCCGGGCGGCCACATCGCCGACGGCTTCGCCACGCTGCTGACCGGCAGTCTCGGCGTGCTGCCGAACGCGGCGGTCCTGCTCGCGGTGCTGCTCCTCCTGGTTTGGGTGCCGGTGTTCCGCTCCCGCCTCGGCCGCTTCATCACCGCGATCGGCGACAGCGATGGCAGCGCCTATGCGTCCGGCCTGCCGGTGCAGCGCGTCCGGGTCGCCACCTACATGCTGTCCGGCTTCTTCGCCGCCGCCTCCGGCCTGTTCCTCGCCGCCGAGACCACCTCCGGGGACGCCAGCATCGGCAGCCTCTACACCCTGAACTCGCTGGCCGCCGCCGTGCTGGGCGGGGTGGCGCTGTCCGGCGGACGCGGCAGCGTGGTCGGCGCCATCCTCGGCGGAATCATCCTGTCGCTGATCCTCAACCTGCTGAGCGTGCTGGGCGTGCCGTCGTTCTGGCAGAACCTGATCGAGGGCTGCCTGCTCGCCCTGGTGCTGATGGCAGCCGGCGTGCAGCGCCTGCGGATCGACGACTGGACCAGGCTGATCGGGCGAGGCAGGGCATGACCGATCGTGCCGCCGCGCATCGCCCCTTGCGCCGTCGCGAGGCGTGGTCCGGCGGCACCCTGTCCGGGATCATCCTGCTGGTGGTGTTCGCGCTCAGCGTCGCGGTGAACCCGGCCTTCCTGTCCTGGGGGACCATCCGGCTGCAGCTGGTGCAGGCCTCCCTCATCGGCATCGTGGCGATCGGCGAAACGCTCGCGATCCTCCTGGGCCAGATCGACCTGTCGATCCCCTGGACGATGACCTTGTCCGGCATCGCCGCCTCCAACCTCTACGCGGCTCATCCTTCGGCCTGGGTGCCGGTGCTGGTGGTGCTGGCGGTCGGCACCGTGGTCGGCGCGGTCAACGCGTTCGGGATCTGGGTGATGCGGATCCACTCCCTGATCTGGACCCTCAGCGTGAACCTGATCCTCCAGGGCATCACCCTGATCTACACCAACGCCGCCGCCTCCGCCCCGCGCGTCCCGCCGCTTGCGCACGCGCTGGCGCTCGACAACGTGGCCAGCGTTCCGGTTGCGGCACTGGCCTGGCTGGTCTGCGCTCTCGCGGCCATCCTCGCCCTGGCCGCAACGACCTTCGGCCGTCGCGTGTATGCCGTCGGCAGCAACGAGCTGGCTGCCCTCATGTCGGGCGTTCCGGTCGGCCGGACCTGTCTCATGGTCTACATCGCCAGCGGCCTGGGTGCCGCGCTGGCCGGTCTCATGCTGAGCGGCTACGCGTCGCAGGCGTATCTCGGCATGGGCGACGGATACCTGCTGCCGCCGGTCGCGGCGGTGGTCATCGGCGGCACCCGGCTGTCCGGCGGCAAGGGCGGTTATGCCGGGACGATCGCGGGCAGCCTGTCCGTCATCCTGTTGCAGGCAATGCTGGTCAGCCTGAACGTGCCCGAAGGACTGCGCCAGGTCATCTTCGGCGCCATCCTGCTCGGTCTGATCTTCCTGTTCGCCCGCCGCCCGAACTGACAGCCTACCTGACAGGGCAGGAGTTGGAAGGAGACCCGTGGATGGCGGTCTGTTCCCGCCGAGCGTGAGGAGACCGTTCTCGCGGCGGACCAAGCAGCCATCGGGAACAACTGCCTCACGTTCCATCCCGGACTCGCCGACAGTCCGACAGGCTGCCGATGGAAGTGCCACGACCTACGGTCGCGTCCAGCCCGTGAGCAGCAAATCAAGGGTTAACCCGCCGTAACGACCTCGCCTGTCAGTCGACCCACAACCTGGTGACAAACGCCTCCCAGAGCGTCTGGTCCATCAGGCAGGCGGCGGATCGGGTTCGAACGCGACCTGAGCTCCCAGCTTCCCGGCGAAACGAGGGAATATCCCGGTCGCGTTGCCGCTCAGGATACGATCGCGATCAGACGGCGAGAAGTTCGGGAACGCCGCGAGGTTCTGGAGCGATGTCGCGATCTCACCGTCCGGAAAGAAGGGAAGATCATAACCGGTCAGGAGCTTCGACACGTCGTGCATGGCGTGGATGGCTGCCAGGGATGCTGGATAGCTCACGATGGCGGTGTCGAAATACAGCGAGTCGATCGCGGCATTGACGCGCTTGGCGCCTGCCTGCGGGTCTTCCTTGCGCTTCCAGGGCAGCAGCACGGCAAGCCGCGGCTTGATGAGGGGCAGGGTGCCCCCGCCGTGGGAGACGATGATCTTGAGGTCCGGGCAGCGCGTGATGGTGTCGGAGTCGATCAGGCTTACGACCATGCGGGTGCTTTCGGCCGGATACTCAAATGCCGGCGCCGGATAGCCTTGCACCAGGATGTCGTTGGACGGCCCCTCGGTGGGATGCACGAACATCACCGCTTCGCGGCGGTTGAGCTCATCCAGGACCGGCGCGAACCTGGGATTGCCGAGGTAGACACCATCGTAGTTCGTCATGACAGCGACGCCGTCGAGCTTCAGATGGTCCAGAGAATACTCGATCTCCTTCAGCGCCGCCTCGACGTCCGGCAGTGGCAGGATGGCGAAACCGCCAAAGCGCGTCGGGTGCCCTCCAACGATCCCGGCGAGTTCCTCGTTCAGCGAACGGGCAACAGATGCTGCCTTTCCGCCTTGGAAATAGCGGAGCGCGGGAGAGGAAAGCGAGAGCACTTCCACCTGGATGTCGTTCTGGTCCATCAGCTCCAGGCGCTCGGACTCGACCCAGCGCGCCATCGGGAAGCCGATCTCCCGTGTCGTGATGCCGACATCAGCCAACTCGCGGAGGTAGCTGTCAGGAATGAAGTGGGTGTGGACATCGATCGAGCCCATCAGGAAATCTCCGACTACAGGATGATGAGATTCAGACAAAGGATTGTCGGTTATCGTGTGACTTCCGCCGACCGGCGCTTCGGAAAGCGACGATCCCAATCGCGGAAGATGCTCCCCGTGCAAGGCACGTGATCAACGCCGCTCAATGCGAGGGCTTGGCGAGCCCGACCCTGACCACCGTGTCGGGGGGCACCGGCGTGGTGCCGGCTGTGGTGTAGGTCGGCAGGCGGCGCAACTGCTGTGGCGTGTAGGCGACGATCTCCATGTCGGCGCCGAGCAGCACCGTCGCGTCGAGCGGAACCGCAATCGGCCGCCTGCCGATCCCCAGGAAGCCGCCATACGCGACCACCAGCTCGATCGTCCCGGTGTTGTCGCGGACGACCTGCATCACCCGGCCGAGCACGGTCTGGCTTTCCACCGGTTGCAGCACCATCCGGTACAGCAGGCTTCCCACCCGCACCGGCTGCGGAAAGCGCATGGCGTTGGACTGCGCCAGGCTCATGCCTGACGGTGGCGGCATGCCACCCGGGGTGTGGCTTTGCGCCAGCGCCGCGGTGCCCAGCAGGAGGCTGGCGAGGAGGGTGAGGGAGCGTATCACGCGCGATCGCCTCAGAGCCCGGCAAACCAGGAGTATCCGGACTTCTCCCAGTATCCGCCCGGATAGGTGTTGGTCACCTCGATGGCGGTGATCCATTTCGGGTTCTTGTAGCCGAGCTTGGTCGACATGCGCAGCCGCAGCGGGTAGCCGAACGGGTCGGCCAGGATGTCGTCGCCGTATCGGGTCGCGAGCAGGGTCTGCGGATGCAGCGCGGTCGCCATGTCGATGCTGCTGGGATAATCGTCGGCTGTGCGGAAGGCGACGTACTTGGCGCGCAGATCTGCACCGATGCGTTCCAGGAAGGTGCGGAACGGTACCCCGGACCATTGCCCGATATAGTCCCAGCCCTCGACGCAGACGTGCTTGATGATCTCGGTGCGCTGCGGCAGCGCGTTGACCTGCTCCACCGTCCAGGGCCGCTTGTCGGCGATCTGCCCGGACAGCTCCAGACGCCAGCGGGCACCATCCACCGGCTTGACCTTCATCACGTCGTAGTAGGCGTTGAACTTGGGCGGGTTCAGCACCATCGAGGCCGGATAGGTCGGCGCCAGCTTCGTGGGATCGAACAGCAGCGCCTGCACGCCGTCGTTCAGGTTGCGGATCGCCAGCAGTGCCGCCTGCACCGAGTCCGGCCGGCGCACGTTGCAGCCGGTCAGCATGGCCAGCGCCCCCAGCGACAATCCGCCCCGGATCAGCCGCCGCCGCTCCAGCGACCGGATCAGCATCCGGTGGTCGTCCAGGATCGCGGGATCCGGGACGTCGTGCGGCCGGAACGGCGACCTCATGGCGGGGCTGCCGGCTCGCCGTGCCCGGACGGGCCGACCCTGGGGCCGCCCGCCAGCATCGCCCACAGCGTCTGTGGCACCAGCAGCGACAGCAGCACGTGCACGAGCAGGAAGCCGACGATCACGCTCATGCCGAGGAAATGGACGACTCGCGCGCCCTGGAAGCCGCCCAGCAGCGACACCAGCCCGGAGAACTGGACCGGCTTCCATATCGCCAGGCCCGTCACGACCTGCGAGGCGCCGGCGAGGATGACCACGACGTAGAGCACCTTCTGCACCGCGTTGTAGGTGGTCAGGTCCTCATGCGCGATCCTGAGGTGCAGCGTGTCGCGCACCGTCTTGACCAGGTCGGACACGCGGATCGGCAGCAGCCGCTCCCGGAGGCGGCCGGTGACGAGGCCGTAGCCCAGATAGGCCAGCCCATTGAGCACCAGCAGCCACATGCCGGCGAAGTGCCAGTTCAGCGAGGGCGCCGCCCACTCGCCGAGCCGAAGCGCTTGCGGAAAATGCACCCCGCGCAGCACGACGTCGTCGTCGTAGATGCCCCAGCCGGAGGTGATCATGATCAGCATGGCAGCCGCGTTGGTCCAGTGCATGATCCTGACCGGAACGGGATGCAGCCGCCGGTCGCGACGTCTTGAGCTTGCCGAAGCAGTTCTACCCATCGTGCCCTACTCGCATCATGGAAAGTCTTCGCAGGAAAGCTCGGATAGGTTACGTCCCGACACGCTTCCCCACCTCACAAACGCCCTCCTCGTTCCACGCCGGGATGACGGCGGCGACGCGGTGCGCCGCGCCTGCCGGCACCGTCACAGGCT
>CAXTVX010000074.1:0-14884 GCA_964247755.1 uncultured Acetobacteraceae bacterium
AGCGGCGTCACCTGCACGAAGCCCTGGCCGATGCCGGCATTCACCGTGTCGCCGCCGTTCCAGTGATGGCCCTTGGCCCGCCTGGTGGCGGGCGTCGGGATGGCGCCGATGCGCTGGTGCGGCAGCTCGATGTCCAGCGCGGTGCCGAGCCCGAAGCCGTGCGCGGCCGCGGCGATCGCCTCCATGCCGGTGCGGCGCGCGGTCTCGTAGAAGAACACGTCGCAGGAGAACTTGATCCCCTCGTGCAGGTCGAGCGAGCCGTGCCCGTGCTTGGCCCAGCAGTGGAACCGCGTCCCGCCGATGTCGAGGTAGCCCGGGCAGCTGATCCGGTCGCCGGGCTTGAGCGTGCCGGCCTGGAGGGCCGCCATCGCCACCGCCGGCTTGAAGGTCGAGCCCGGCGGATACAGCCCGGCGATGGTCTTGTTGATCAGCGGCGTGCGCTCGTCGCCGGTCCACTGCTCCCACTGCGCCTGGCTCACCCCGGAGTCGAACAGGGTCGGGTCGAAGGACGGCGTGCTGACCATCGCCAGCACCTCGCCGTTGCGCGCGTCCATCACCACCGCATGCGCCGCCTGGTCGCCGATCCGCGCCAGCACCGCGCCCTGCAGCCCGAGGTCGATCGACAGCCCGACCGTCTCGCCCTGCACGCCCTCGCGGCGATCCAGCTCGCGCATCACCCGGCCGACCGAGTTCACCTCCATCTGCACCGAGCCGGCGGCACCGCGCAGGCCGGCATCGTGGAACTGCTCGATCCCGGCGCGCCCGATCCGCATGCCCGGCAAGGCGAGGTCCGGCTCCGCCGCCACGTCGCGCTCGTTCGCCGGCGCCACGTAGCCGACCACGTGCGCCATCACCGGCCCCTGCGGGTACAGCCGCGTGGTGCCGACGTCGACCAGGATGCCGGGCAGGTCGGGCGCGTTCACCTCGATCCGCGCCATGTCGTCCCAGGTGAGGAAGTCGTGCACCACCACGGGAATGTACTTGCGCCCGTGCTTCAGCTCGCGGTCGATCCGGGCCCGCTCGTGCGCATCGAGCGGGATGATGGCGGAGAACCGGTCCAGGGTGGCCGACGCGTCGGTGGTCTGCTCGGCCAGCAGCAGGGCGCGCCAGTTGACCTTGTTGCCGGCGAGGCTCACCCCGAACCGGTCGACGATCCGTCCGCGCGGCGGCGCCAGCTCGCGGGTGCTGACCCGGTTGTTCTCGGCCAGCTCCGCATACTTGCGGCCGTCGGCGACCTGGAGCCGGTACAGCCGCTCGCCCAGCGCGCCGAGTGCCGCCACCTGGGCCGCCATCAGCAGGAGCGCGCGCCGGGTGAAGATCCCCCGCGACGGCACGTCCTTGGGCACACGGCTGGGCGAGCGGCCGGGCAGACGCCTCATGCCGGGTCCCCACGCGGGATCAGGCGCGGTCCGGATCCGCCATGCCGCGATGCGCCCAGGTGAACAGCGCCGACAGCAGCGGATACAGCCCGGCCGCCAGCGCCAGTTCGAAGCACACTGGCTGCAGCGGCAGCAGGCGCAGGGCGAAGGCGCAGGCCAGCACCCAGTCCAGCGCGATCGCACCTGCCGCCACCAGCAGGAACACCAGCCACACCACCAGGAACCCCTGCCGCGCCAGCCCGTGCCGGGAGCCGAGCCCGACCGCATGCACGATCAGCAGCGTCAGGATCGCCACCCCGGGCGGCGAGAAGGACAGCAGGTCGGTGAGCAGCCCGAGCAGGAACACCATGGTCGCTGGCATGGAAGCCGGCCGGAACACCGACCAGAAGAACACCGAACCCATCGCCGCACCCGGCAGCAGTGCTCCCTGCTGCGGCAGGCCCAGCGGCGCGCACAGCAGCAGCACCAGCAGGACGCTGAACGTCACCGGCAGCGCCCGCCTCGCCGCCGCGTCCAGCCTGCGCCAGACCGTCGGGCGGGGCCGGATGCCCGGATGGCGCTCCGGTCGCGCCTGCGGCGGCATGCGGCCGGTTCCTCATCCGCGCCCGACCGGAGCCGTGCCCGGCGCTGCGTGCGGCGCCGGGGGCGGGGACGGGACCGGCGTCCGTCCCGGCACCCCGGGGGACACGTGCCCCGGCGCTTCCGGCGGCACGATGCCGGACAGTCCGTAGTCGAACAGGCGCAACACCGTCACGTGGTCGAGCTGTGCATAAGGCTCCACCACCGCCTGGGGCCCCAGATAGTGCACGGTGCCCACCGGCAGCCCGGCCGGGAAGGCGCCCGCCACGCTGCTGGTGACTACGCGCTCGCCTTCCTCCGGACGGATCTCTTCGGGATAGTCCATCAGTCGTGGCGCCGCTGCGTTGGTTCCGGCCATTATAGCGTTTGCGTGCGAGGCTTCCAGGGTCACCGGCACCCGGCTGGTCATGTCGGTGATCAGCATCACCCGCGCCGAGCGGGTGCCCACCTCCGTCACCCGCCCGACCAGCCCGGCCGCGTCGATCGCCACCATGTCCTTGGACAGGCTCCGCCCCGGCGCCAACGAGAGCAGCACCGACCGGGCATAGATCCCACTCGCATCGGCCACTGCGCGCGCGGTGACGAAGGACGGAGCCGGCTCCGGCATCCAATGGAGGTTCGCCTTGAGCGTCGCGTTCTCCGCCGCCAGCGCCAGCGCCACGTCGTACCAGCGCCGCAGGCGGATGTTCTCCTCGCGCAGCCGTTGGTTCTGCCGTGCCACGTCGACCAGGCTGCGTGCCTCGCCGCCGATCCCCCGCAGCTGCTCGATCGGCACCGCCAGCAGCGCATAGAACGGCGCCACCGAGTCGGACACCAGCACGCGCGCCTGCTCGGCCAGCCGACGATCCGCCCGGCCAAGCAGCATGACGACGCAGGCCAGGCCGATCAGCAGCGGCAGCGTCAGCTTGGACAAGGCTTGACGCAGCTGGATCGACAGACGGAACAAGATCGGATCTCCGCCTTTGCTGAGGACGTTCAAGTGTTCAAGTCGGCGCGAGCGGGGCGGTTTCCCGCAACCGGCAGATCCGGCCGGATCAGTACATGGTGGTGAGAACGTTCCGCAGCCGCTTCATCTCCTCGAGCGCCCGCCCGGTGCCGAGAGCCACGCAGGAGAGCGGGTTCTCCGCCACCACCACCGGCAGCCCGGTCGCCTCGCGCAGCACCTCGTCGAGCCGGTACAGCAGCGCGCCGCCGCCGGTCAGCACGATGCCCTTGTCGACGATGTCGGCGGCGAGCTCGGGAGGCGTGTTCTCCAGCGCCGTCTTGACGGCGTCCACGATCTGGCTGACCGGCTCGGCCAGGCTTTCGGCGATCTGGCGCTGTCCCACCACCACCTCGCGCGGCACCCCGTTCATCAGGTCGCGTCCCTTGACCTCCTTGAGCGGGCCGTGGTCGTACTCGTCGTCCGGCGGCCGCGCCGCACCCAGCTCGATCTTGATCTTCTCCGCCGAGGTCTCGCCGATCAGCAGGTTATAGTTGCGCCGGATGTAGGAGATGATCGCCTCGTCCATCTTGTCGCCGCCGACCCGGACCGAGCGGGCATACACGATGCCGCCGAGCGAGATCACCGCGACCTCGGTGGTGCCGCCGCCGATGTCGACGATCATGCTCCCCGACGGCTCCGTCACCGGCAGTCCGGCGCCGATCGCGGCGGCCATCGGCTCCTCGATCAGCAGCACCTTGCGCGCACCTGCCGACTCCGCACTCTCCTGGATCGCCCGCCGTTCCACCGCGGTGGACCCCGACGGCACGCAGACGATGATCATCGGCGAGGCGAAGCCGCGCCGGTTGTGCACCTTGCGGATGAAGTGCTTGATCATCTCCTCCGCCACCTCGAAGTCGGCGATCACGCCGTCGCGCAGCGGCCGTATGGCGGTGATGTTGCCGGGCGTACGGCCGACCATGTTCTTGGCCTCGTTGCCGACCGCCAGCACCTGCTTCTTGCCGCGCACGTCGGCGATCGCCACCACCGACGGCTCGTCCAGCACCACGCCCCGGCCCTTGACGTAGACCAGGGTGTTGGCGGTGCCGAGGTCGATGGCCATGTCGTTGGACATGACGCCCAGCAGGCGAGAGAACATCGGAGAACTCCAGTAGGCTCAGGCCCGGACGATCCGGCACGGGCGACGACCGACGGGATCGGGAGGAACCGACCGCCTGGCGTCCCACCCGCGACCCGGAACCGGGGAACGCGGAGGCGGCCACCGCTTAGCGGCGTGCCTGCCATGGGGCAAGCCTCCGTTGGATCCGCGGTCCCGTATTTCACAGCGCCGTGAGCCTTGGCCGCGACACCGTTCCGACCCGTAACCGCCACGATCACGGCGCGTTGTGCCGTCAGGACCAGGACGGCCCGCGGACCGGAGCATCCCCCGATCCGCCCAACGGCTCGCTTCCACCGATCAATCAAGGACCACGATCATGTTGCGTTTCCTGACCACCCTTGCCACCGCAGGCGGGCTCGCCCTCGGCTTGTCTGCGTGCGATCCGTACAGCCCCGGCCAGCGCGCGGTTGGTGGCGGCCTGCTCGGCGCCGGTGCGGGAGCCGCGATCGGCGGCATTGCCGGTGGCGGCAGCGGAGCCGGGGTCGGTGCGCTGGCGGGCGGCGCGCTCGGTGCGGTCGGTGGCGCTGCGACCACGCCGGACCGGCGCTAGGATCCACGCCATGAGCTTCGCGCTGCGCTCCCGCCTCGTCGTCCTGGCGGGACTCACCGTCGGCGGCGGCACGTTGTCCGCCTGCACCGACCCCTATGACCCGGGACAGCGTGCGGTCGGCGGCGGGCTGATCGGCGCCGGCGCCGGTGCGGCACTGGGCGGCATCGCCGGCGGCGGACGGGGTGCCGCAATTGGGGCTCTGGCCGGCGGAGCGGTCGGCGCGGTCGGCGGTGCCGCCACCACGCCGCCGCCGCCCGGCTACGGCCAACCCGCCTATGCGCCTGCCTACGCCCAGCCTTCTTATAGTTATGCGCAGCCGCCTCAGGGCTACGCACAGGGCAGTGCCTATGACGGGCCGCCGCAACCGCAGTCGGGCTACCCACAGCAGGGCTATCCGCCGAACGACGGGGCGCCCCCCGGATACGGCCCGTCCGGACCGCCTCAGAATGGCTATGGCCAGCCGAGCGGCTATGGGCAACCGAACGGCTACGGCCAGCCGGGCGGCTACCCGTCCGGCCCGCCGCAGGGTGGAGGCTACGCCTACTGAGGCTTGGCACCCTGGCCGGCGCGGGCGCATCACCTGCCCGCGCCGGCCGGGGTGGCCCCTCAAGCCGGGATCGCCTCCGGCTCGCTGCGGGTGCGCTTGACCAGCAGCTTGTTCAGGGCGTGCACGTAGGCCCGCACCGCCGACACCACCGTGTCGGTGTCGGCCCCCTGCCCGTCCACCATCTTGCCGCCCTCTTCCAGCCGCACGCTGGTACGGGCCTGCGCGTCGGTGCCCTCGGTCACGGCGCCGACCGAGAACAGCACCAGCCGCGCCTCGTGCGGGAACAACGCGCGGACCGCGTTGAAGGCGGCGTCCACCGGGCCGGCGCCGGGGGTTTCCGACGCCACCACCACCCCGTCCAGCTCCAGCTCCAGCGTCGCGTGCGCCGGCCGCCTGGAGCCGGAGAACACGTCCAGCGACACGAAGCGGATCCGCGCGTGGTCGCGCTGCTCGTCGTCCACCAGCGCCACGATGTCCTCGTCGTAGAGCACCTTCTTGCGGTCGGCGAGGTCCTTGAAGCGGGTGAACGCGTCCTGCAGCTGGTTCTCGCCCAGGTCGCCGTAGCCCATCGCCCGCAGCTTGTCGCGGAACGCCGCCCGGCCGGAATGCTTGCCCAGCACCAGCGACGACTTGGTCCAGCCGACGCTCTCGGGGGTCATGATCTCGTAGGTGGCGGCGTTCTTCAGCATCCCGTCCTGGTGGATGCCGCTCTCGTGCGCGAACGCGTTGCGGCCGACGATCGCCTTGTTCGGCTGCACGTCGAAGCCGGTGATGGTCGCCAGCATGCGCGACACGCGCAGCAGCTCCGGGGTGCGGATGGCGTTGCGGAACGGCAGCACGTCGGCGCGGGTGCGCAGCGCCATCACGATCTCCTCCAGCGCCGCGTTGCCGGCCCGCTCGCCGATGCCGTTGATCGTGCACTCGATCTGCCTCGCGCCGGCCCTGACCGCGGCGACCGTGTTGGCCACCGCCAGCCCCAGGTCGTTGTGGTTGTGCGCCGACAGGATCACCTTCTCCGCCCCCGGCACCCGCTCGCGGAGCGTGTTGAACAGCCTGGCCATGTCCTCCGGCGTCGCGTAGCCCACCGTGTCGGGGATGTTGATCGTGTTGGCGCCGGCCCGGATCGCCGCCTCGACGCAGCGGCACAGGAACTCCGGCTCGGTGCGGCTGCCGTCCTCGGCCGACCATTCCACGTCGTCGGTGTGCCGGCGCGCCGCCTGGTTGCCGCTGGTGATCAGCTCCAGCACCGTGTCCGGCTCCATGCGCAGCTTGTACTTCATGTGCAGCGGCGAGGTGGAGATGAAGTGGTGGATGCGCGGCCGCGCCGCCGGCCGCACCGCCTCGGCGGCGCGGGCGATGTCGTCGCGTCCGCCGGTGCGGGCTAGGCCACAGATCACCGGGCCGCGCACATGGGTGGCGATGGCGTGCACGCTGTCGAAGTCGCCGGGGCTCGCCACCGGGAACCCGGCCTCGATCACGTCCACGCCGAGCTCGGCCAGGGCGTGGGCCATGCGCAGCTTCTCGGCGAGGTTCATCGAGAAGCCGGGCGACTGCTCGCCGTCGCGCAGCGTGGTGTCGAAGATGATGACCTGGTCGTCGTCGACGCGGCCGAAGCTCGGATGCTCGATGCTCATGATGGCTCCGTGGAACGATCCGCCGAGCCGGTCGCGTGGGCTGCGGACCCTGATGGAACAAGACGCCGAGGCTGCTTCACCCCTGAGCGCTGCCGCGGCATCGCCGCGGACCAGCCGCTCAGGGGCGAGGAAGTCGCGCGCCGGCGGGTCCGCGTCCCGGTGCTGCGGACGCGGATGCGAGGCGGTCCGGACGGGACGCATGGGAAGCCATGCCCCGCATCCTAGCCGAGCCGGCCCTCATTGCCAGGCATCAAACCGACGCCACCCCGTATCTGGTCCTGCCCGGCGTGCGCACCCGCCAGGTTC
Organism: uncultured Acetobacteraceae bacterium; assembly: GCA_964247755.1. Classification (GTDB taxonomy): domain Bacteria; phylum Pseudomonadota; class Alphaproteobacteria; order Acetobacterales; family Acetobacteraceae; genus Lichenicola. The sequence continues at coordinate 7,098 of CAXTVX010000074.1, forward strand.
GCCACTCTCCGTTACAGCACGCCCCCTCCACGCAACCCCCGGGCGTCTCTAGATGTATAGCCGCAGCACACCCTTTCAGGACACCAGGCACAGCACGATGCGCGCCCTTCCCGTTTCCTCTTCGGTCCTCGCCGGGCTCGTCGCCTTGTCCGCCTGCACGGTGGCGCCCCCTCCCGGCCCCAGCATCCTGGCCCAGCCTGGCCGGGGCAAGAGCTTCCAGCAGTTCCAGGTCGATGACGGGAAGTGCCGGAACTACGCCGCACAGGCCAATGGCGGGGTCACCCCGGCGGATGCCGCCAACCGCAGCGGCATCGGCAGCGCGATCGCCGGAACCCTGATCGGCGCTGCGGCCGGCGCCCTGCTGAGCGGTGGCGGCCGCCATGCCGGGTATGGTGCCGCGGTCGGTGCCGGCGGCGGCCTGCTGATCGGCTCGGCGATCGGCTCCGGGGCGGCCGCGCGCTCCGGCGCCTCGTTCCAGGCGAACTACGACCGCGCCTACGCGCAGTGCACCGTGGCATCCGGCAACTACATCCAGCAGCCGCCCGGACCGGTGTTCGTGACCCCGCCGCCGGTCTACGTCACGCCGGCGCCGGTCTACGTGACCCCGGGACCGGTCTATGCGGCACCCCCGCCGCCGGGACCGCCGCCCGGCTACGGATACTGATCAGCCGGACAGGCGGGTGAAGCCGGCGGCGGCGGAGGCGAAGTAGCCGTCGATCGCCTGCGCCATGGCGCCCGCCACCGCCGTGCGATGCGCCGACTGGCGCAGCGCCGCCTCGTCCAGCCGGTTGGACATGAAGCCCATCTCGACCAGCACGCTCGGTATGTCGGCCGCCTTCAGCACCACGAAGCCGGCGTGGCGGGACGGGTTGCTGAGCAGGGCGATCCGCGGCCGGAACGCCGACACCACGTGCCCGGCCAAGTGCGCCGAGCCCACCCGGGTCTCCTCGCGCACCAGGCTGGCCAGGATCCGCTGCACCGCCGGCGTGGTGCCGTGGAACGACGGGCCGGCGTAGCGGTCGGCGCTGTTCTCGGTGTGCGCGAGTGCCGCGGTCTGCGCGTCCGACGCGCCGGCCGCCAGGGTGTAGACGCTGGCGCCGCGCACCGCGGGATCGTGCAGAGCGTCGGCATGCATGGACACGAACAGCGCCGCCTGCCGGCCCTCGGCGATGCCGACGCGGTCCTCCAGCGGGATGAACACGTCGCGCCCGCGCGTCAGCTCGACCCGGTAGCGGCCGGAGGCCAGCAGCTGGCGCTGCAGCTCCCCGGCCGCCGCCTCCGCCACGTGCTTCTCGAAGGTGCCCGACACGCCGATGGCACCCGGATCCTTGCCGCCGTGACCGGGATCGAGCATCACCAGCGGCCGGTCGGGAGCCGCACGGCCGATGACCGCCGGCGCCGCGAGGCGGTGGCGCGGAGCCGTCGCGGCCTGCGCCAGCCCGGACGCGACCGAGACGGCCGCCGCGGCCAGGACGGTGCGTCGCGTTGCCGCCGCCCGCGCCCGGCATCCGGACCGGTCCCGCATCCCCGTCGCAGCCATGGTCACCCATCCCGCCTGCCTGCCGTCGATCCTAGCATGACGTCGAAGCCGATGCAGTCCCGGATCGGAATCCGCGAGCGGGAATCGGCGCCCGGACGCCACCAGGCATGGCGCCGCTTGCGAAGCGGCCGGATCTTCGTCACACTCGGCAGGGTGGAATGGACGCGTTCGAAGCCTATTGCTGCCGGACAGGCAGAATGGGCGCGGTCGGGTCCGTCCGGCATGTTGCCTTCCGCATGACGGCGCGCACGCCGATGGGCCGGATCAGTCCGCCCGGACCGGCGAGCACCCGGACGCTCCCGCACCTGCCGTGCCAGCGGACCGACCCTCGTGTCGCCCGGCGCCACAGATCGCCCGGACGGGGCGTGCCGGTTCCGCCGCGCACGGTCCGCCGTTGAACGCCTGAGGACCCGATGACCGCCACCACCCCACACAGCGCCTGCAGGACGAGGACGGCCAAGCGCCGCTCCGCGTCGGCCGGCGCCGGGCCGTGGATGGCGTCGCCGGGCATCCCCCCCATCGCCGCGCGTGCGACGCCCTGCCTGCCCCCCGCCGAGCGCGGGTCCCCGGTCCGGACCGGCGGCAGGAGCGGTGCCCCGGCCCACCGGAGTCCACCCGACCATGACCAAGCGCATGCTGATCGACACGACACACGCGGAAGAAACCCGCGTGGTCGTGCTGGACGGTAACAGGCTCGACGACTACGACGTCGAGACGTCGTCCAAGAAGCAGATCAAGGGCAACATCTACCTCGCCAAGATCGTCCGGATCGAGCCCAGCCTGCAGGCGGCGTTCGTCGAGTACGGCGGCAACCGGCACGGCTTCCTCGCTTTCAGCGAGATCCATCCCGACTACTACCAGATCCCGGTCGCCGACCGCGAACGCCTGCTGGCGCTGCAGGAGGAGGAGGCCCGCGCCGAGGAGGCGCGCGCCGAGCACGAGGACGAGGGGCGGGACGACGAGGCGGCGGACGAGGGTGGGGAAGAGGTCGCACGGGGTGACGAGGACGAAGGTACCGGCACCGGGTTCCAGGCCGGGCCGGACGCCGAGGAGCCGGCACCCGACGAGCCACGGGACGAGCAGTACGCCGGACGGGTCGAGACCGGCCTCGGCGCCGAGCCGTCCGACGCGCCCGCTGCCGATGCCGGACCGCCCGAAGCCGGCCCCGTCACCGAGATGCCGCTCGAGATCGAGGCCGACACCGTCGAGGGCGACGTGCTGGAGGCCGACCCGGCCGCCGACGACCAGCCCGACGAGCCGGCGCCGGAAACCGTCGGTGGCGACACCCCCGACGATGGCCATGCGCAGCGACGCACCGCCCGGTTCCTGCGCCAGTACAAGATCCAGGAGGTGATGCGCCGGCGCCAGATCCTGCTGGTCCAGGTCGTCAAGGAGGAGCGCGGCAACAAGGGCGCGGCGCTCACCACCTACATCTCGCTCGCCGGCCGCTTCTGCGTGCTGATGCCGAACTCGCCCCGCGGCGGCGGGGTGTCGCGCAAGATCACCTCGGCTGCCGACCGAAGGCGCCTGAAGGAGATCACCGCCGAGCTGGAGATCCCGCGCGGCATGGGCATGATCGTCCGTACCGCCGGCGCGCAGCGCCCGCGCCCGGAGATACGGCGCGACTGCGAGTACCTGCTGCGCACCTGGGACGACATACGCGAAACCACGCTGGCCTCCACCGCCCCCTGCCTGGTGTACGAGGAGGCGAGCCTGATCAAGCGCGCCATCCGCGACGTGTACACCCGCGACGTCGAGGAGATCGTGGTCGACGGCGAGCCCGGCTGGCGCGCGGCGCGCGAGTTCATGCGCACGCTGATGCCGGCCAACGCCAACAAGGTCAGTCTCTGGCGCGACCCGTCGCAGACCCTGTTCTCGGCCCACGGCGTCGAGCACCACCTCGACGCCATGCTGCTTCCCACCGTACAGCTTCGCTCCGGCGGCTACCTGGTGATCAACCAGACCGAGGCGCTGGTCGCCATCGACGTCAACTCCGGCCGCTCCACGCGCGAGCGTGGCATCGAGGAGACCGCGTTCCGCACCAACATCGAGGCCGCCGACGAGGTCGCCCGCCAGTTGCGCCTGCGCGACCTGGCCGGGCTGATCGTGATCGACTTCATCGACATGGAGGTCCGCCGCAACAACGCCACCGTGGAGCGGCGCCTCAAGGACGCGCTGCGCAACGACCGCGCCCGGATCCAGGTCGGCTCCATCAGCCATTTCGGCCTGATGGAGATGTCGCGCCAGCGCCTGCGCCCGTCGCTGGCGGAAAGCAGCTTCGTGCCCTGCCCGCATTGCGCAGGCTCCGGCTTCATGCGCGGCACCGAAAGCTCCGCCCTGCACGTGCTGCGCGCGATCGAGGAGGAGGCCGGCCGACGCAAGGCGGCCGAGATCATGGTCCACGCCGCCGGCTCGGTGGCGCTCTACGTGCTCAACAACAAGCGCGCCTGGCTGGGCGAGATCGAGGCCCGCCACCGCATCGCCGTGCACCTGGCGGCCGACGACAGCCTGGTGCCGCCGGCGCTTCGCATCGACCGTGTCCGCCCCTATGTGGCGGCGCCCGAGCCGGTCGAGCCCGCTGCCGCCGTGATGCACGTCCCGATCCGCGCCCAGCCCCCGGCCACCGCCGCTGCGCCGGACGAGGAGGAGGACGACCAGCCCGACATCCTCGACGCGCCGGTCGCGGCCGGCGCCGCCGGCGAGGCCGAGGGCGACGAGGCCGGCCGGCGGCGCAAGCGCCGCCGGCGCCGCCGCGGCGGTCGTCGCGAGGACGGCACGGCGGCAGGCGGGACCGGAGCCGACGCGACCGAGGCCGACGAGGGATCCGGTCAGGACGAGGACGCGGCGCAGGAGCCAGGCGACCTGGCCGCCGCACCGGATCCGGTGTCGCAGGACCCGCTGCCGCAGGACGTCGGTGACGATGCCGAAACGGCACCGCCGGTAGCCGACGCCGGCCCGCGCGGCCGACGCCGCCGTGGCGGGCGCCGGCCGCGTCCGGACCTTCCTCCGGTTCCGGCCGATGCGGAGATCGACACCGCCCCGGTCGACATCGACACGGCGCCCCGGGCGCCCCGCGCGTATGTCGGCCCGACCCCGGCCGACCCGTTCGCCGGCAGCTTCGACATCTTCGAGATGATCGAGCGGGAAGCGGAGGGAACGCACGCCCTGGCGACCGACCCTTCCGCTTCCGCCGCCTCGTTGGCGTCCGCCCCCGGATCGGCTCCGGAACCGGCTGCGGCGACGGTGCCCGACGACGGACCTGGCGAGCCCGAGGTGCTGCCCCTGCCCGACACGACGGAGCCATCGACGCCGTCCCTGGCCGAGCCGCTGGCCGCCTCGCTCGGCTCGTCCGAGGGGGCGGAGGCCAGGCTGCCTGCCGCCTCGCTGTCGCAGACGCCGGTCGACTCGGTGCCCGATCCGGCCGAACCGGACGAGCCGCCGGCCAAGGCGGCACGCGTGCCGAAGCCGCGCAAGCCGCGCGCGAGCCGGGCCAAGAAGCCGCCGGTGGCCGAGGCCACCGCCGAGGCCGCTGCGCCGACGGCCGAGCCGGAAACCGGGCAGGCCGAGGATGCGCCGGTTCAGCCGGCTTCCGCCGCTTCCGGGCCGGGACCAACGGTGCAGGATGCACCGGAGCCGGCCATGACGGACCCGGTCGCCCCGGAGCCGGTCGTGGAGCCGGCCATGCCGGAACCCGACGCATCGACGACGCAAGCGCGCGATCCCAGCATCGTGCAGCCGGTGGTGATCGGCGACGGCGCCCCAGCGCCGGCCCGGCGCACCGGCTGGTGGAAGCGCTGAGCTGTATGACCTTCCGCCGCCCCCACCGGGGCGGCGGAGGAGATCAGCCGGTGTCGCGGCCGAGCAGCCCGTTCTTCAGCTCGGTCGACGGCGGCATCTCGCCGAGATCGGAGTCGAGGATGACGCGGCCGAACGCCGGGTCGGGAAGATGCGCGACCGGCTGGCCGTCGAACAGCACGTCCACCCCCTTGCCGCTCATCAGGAAGCTGCTGCTGTCGCCCGGCTTGACCGGCCGTATGCTGCCGAGCAGGGCCTCGAACGACGCCTTCTGCGAGTCGCTGCAGCTGTGGTGGGCACAGTACTTGCGGCTGGAGTCCATGTACAGGTCGTGCACCTGCGACAGCGACGCGCCACGTATGTAGTCGATCACCAGCGCCTTCGGCCCCGGCTCGGACAGCGCCTCCTCCGGATCGTGCGTCTTCCTGGTGAGGTACAGCCCGCCGACATAGCCGCGTATCCGCAGCATGGTGAAGCTGCGCAGCCCCAGCCCGTTGAGCTGCACCGTGGCGCCGCCGACCTGCATGGTGTCGGGCATGGTCACGCCCGCCTTGGTAGCGGCCTCGGCGGCGACGGCATCGCCGACCAGCACCGCGCAGGCGGCGGCAAGAACTCGGGCGGATCGGATCATGGGCATCCCTCTGCATGCGTCTCGGTCCGGGCTGGCCGGCCTGCCGCGCGAGCGGCACGAGGCCTGGACAAGAGCATGAGACGCCGACACCGCAAAGCCGGCCGGCGTCCTCCCCGGGGCTGGCACCGCCGCGACACGCTGCACGACCGACGTGCCGAAGATGCACCCGGATGCGACGCTCCGCGTCACGTCCGGGGAGGCCCACATGTCGGAAGCGGAGCAGCGCGAGACCTGATCCTGGGAGCGCTACCTCGAATGGGAAGCCCGCCGACCGATCCGCTACGAGCTGGTCGACGGCGAAGCCAGGGCCATGGGCGGCGGGACGGCCGAACACGACACCATCGGCAACAACCTCCGCGCCGAATTGCGTGACCAGCTGCGCGGCGAGCCTTGCCGTGTCCAGGGCCCAGACCTGAAGGTGAAAGCCGGAGCCGACGGACGCCATCCCGATGCCCTGATCGATCGTGGCGTCCGGATATCCGGAGCCCTGGTTGCCCAGGATCCGACAGCGGTGTTCGAGGTCCTGTCCAGGAGCACCGCCTGGATCGGCCAGAGCCTGAAGCTGCGCGACTACGACGCCACGTCCGGAATACGGCACTACGTGCTCATCAGCCAGGACGAGCCCCGGATCCTGATCTACGGGCGGGATGAGCACGACCGTCTCGGGATCCAGGCCGCCCGGCTCGTGGACGGCATGGACGGCGCCATCGTGCTGCACGAGTTCGACGTCCCCATCCCGTCCTCCGTTCTGTATGAAGGCGTGGATTTCGGTCCGTTACCGTTACGACGTGTCTGAGTCTCCGCGACGATAGTCTGCGTCGCACCGCAGGATCGGCTGGATCACGCGGCGGAGGCAGGTCCGGAGCCTGCAATACGGGCCCTGCAGGCCGGAATGGCGGGAGCCCGGTCCGGCTCCCGCCGCGCAGTCGTGCCGCTTCAGCCGGCTCCGGTCTCGCCGGTGGCGAGGTCGTAGATCAGCTGGGTCTCGTAGGCGCGATACGGCGTGCCGTCCGCCTGCAGGATCTCATGCTGCCAGATCGGCGGCAGCTCGACCGCATAGGGCAGCGTCGGCGTCACCCCGTTCGGCTGTACCACCGCCTGCCAGGTGGTGCCGCCATAGGCGGACGCGTCGACATAGGGGTGCTGCGCCGAGTCCCAGGGCAGGTTGGTCTGTGTCTTGCCGACCACGAAGCCCCAGTTGATGGCGGCCACGTTCTGCTTCCTGGCCAACGGGAGCACGGTGTCGATCAGGCAGCCGACGTTGCGCGCCATGTACTCGGTGCACAGCACGGGACGGTCGTACTGCTTCATCTGGGTGATGGCCGTGCTGAACACCTCGACGGTGCCGTAGTTGTGGAAGGTGTTGATGTCGTTGTTGGCCATGATGACCGACTGCACGGCGTCGAAGTTGCTGGGCGTCGACCAGTCGCCGGTCCACAGGCACGAGGTCAGCGGCTGCGACGGCTCCACCGCGCGGGCCCAGGCATAGACCTGCGGCAGCAGGTTCGCCACCAGCGCCTGCTTGTTGGCCGGGTCGTTGCTGCCGGTGTTGTCGGCCTCGTTCCACAGGTCCCAGAAGATCACGCGCGGGTCGTTGCCGAACGCGCCCACCACGCCCTGCACGTAGGCCTGCAGGCGCGGGTACTGGCTCGGATCGGCGAGTGCCACCGAGCCTGGCGACTGCACCCATTGCGAGTTGTGGATGCCCGGCAGCGGCGCCGGCTGGGTTCCCAGCGCGTACAGGCCGCGCCAGCAGCTGTCGAACAGCACGAAGAAGGTGCTGATGTGGTGGGTGGCGGCGATGTCGAGGAACTGGTGGAT
>CAXTVX010000075.1:0-14650 GCA_964247755.1 uncultured Acetobacteraceae bacterium
ACGCTGTCCGGGTCGAAGCCGGACGCGACCATGAACCAGCCGATCGCGCCCTGCAGCCCGCCCAGCACGAAGAACAGCAGCAGCCGCCCGACCATCGCCGGCCGGATCGCGCCGGTGGCGGCGAAGAACACCAGCGGCACGATCAGCACCACGCCGATCATCCGGCCCCAGAAGCGGTGGATCCATTCCAGCCAGAAGATGTGCTGGAACCCGGACAGGCCGAAGCCCTGGTGCTCGAGCCGGTATTGCGGGATCTGCCGGTAGAGCGCGAACAGGTGCTCCCATTGCGCATGCGTCAGCGGCGGCACGATGCCGGATAGCGGGCGCCATTCCATGATGGACAGGCCCGAGCCGGTGAGCCGGGTGGCGCCGCCCAGGGCGATCATGCCGAGCAGCATGAAGCAGATCGCGAACAGCCAGGCCGACACGCGCCGGCGGTCGCGTGCTGACTGCGCCCGCCCCGCCGTCCTGGCCGGCGCACGGAAGCTGCGCGGCGTGAAGCCGGAGGAAGCGGGCACGTCATAAGGCATGGGCCAGAAATAGGAGGGCGCATGCCCTTCCTGCAAGGGATCTCGACGGCGCTGCTCGTGCCGGCCCTGCGGACCGCCGGCTTGTGCCGGACGCGACGAGGGTGCTACCGGCGGTCATGTCGCTTCCCGTGTCGGACCACCCGGCCGCCCAGGCGCAAGTCGGCTCGCTGCGCCGACTGCTCGGGCCGGCCCTGCTTCTGCTCGGACTGCTCGCGGCGGGCCTGCTCCTGCGCCACCTGCCGGGTCATCCGGACGGGCTGCTGCCCGGGGTGGCCACGCTCCGGGACGGCGGTTCCGGACGGGTGCTGTTCCTGCTCGCCGGCGGCCTGATCTGTGCGCTGGGCCTGCCGCGCCAGGCGGTGTGCTTCGCCGGCGGCATCGCCTACGGGCTGGTGGAAGGCACGCTGCTGTCGACGCTGGCGACGCTCGCGGGCTGCCTGCTGGGCTTCGGATGGGCCCGGCTGGCCGGGCGCGGCTGGGCCCGGCACCGGCTCGAGGGCCGGGCGCAGGGCTGGCTCGCGCGGCTCGACCGGCGTGTCTCGGCCAGACCCTTCGTCACCGTGCTGACCTTCCGGCTGCTTCCGGTGGGCAGCAGCCTGGCGCTCAACCTGGCGGCCGGGGTGCTGGGCATCGCGGTGCTGCCGTTCGCGGCCGCGACGCTGCTCGGCAGCCTGCCGCAGACGGTGATCTTCACCCTGCTCGGCGCCGGCATCCGGATCGGCCACGGCGTCCAGGTGCTGCTGGCGATCGCGCTGTTCGCGGCCTCTGGAATGGCGGGGCTGATGCTGATGCGGCGCGGTGACCCTTCCTGAACTTGTCGCATTGCGGCAAAACGGATAGATTCGAGATCTGCAGGACGGGGAGGAACCGGGGCGCGAGCCGGGTTCCAGAGGAAGATGGACGGCTCGGCCATGGACCTGAAGCAGCACATCCGCGGCATCCCGGATTTCCCCAAGCCCGGCATCCTGTTCTACGACATCTCGACCCTGCTGCGGAACGCCGACGCGTGGCAGGTGGCGATGGGCCGGCTCGCCCGCGCGGTGGCACCGGCGCAGCCGGACCTGCTGGCAGGCGTGGAGTCGCGCGGGTTCCTGCTGGCGGCACCGCTGGCGAGCAAGCTCGGCTGCGGCTTCCTGATGCTGCGCAAGCCCGGCAAGCTGCCGGGCCCGACGGTGTCGATCGACTACGAGCTGGAGTACGGCACCGACAGCCTCCACATCCAGGAAGACGCGATCCGGCCCGGCCAGCGGGTGGTGGTGGTGGACGACCTGCTCGCCACCGGCGGCACCCTGGCGGCGGCGACCCGGCTGCTGCGCAAGGTCGGCGCCGACGTGGTGGCGGCAGCGGTGATCATCGAGATCCTGGCGCTGGGGGGCCGGCAGAAGCTGGACGTCCCCGCTTCCGCACTGGTCACTTACGAATCCTGAAGCTTTCCATGTTCTACTCGTGGGCGTCTGCATCCGCACGGAGGAGCACGGCATGACCCGGGACTACGACCTGATCGTGATCGGCAGCGGCCCGTCCGGACGGCGGGCGGCGGTGCAGGCGGCCAAGCTCGGCCGCTCGGTGCTGGTGGTGGAGAAGATGCCGCGCCTGGGCGGCGTGTCGGTGCACACCGGCACCATCCCGTCCAAGACGTTGCGCGAGACGGTGCTGAACCTCACCGGCTGGCGCGAGCGCGGCTTCTACGGGCTGGCGTACCGGGTCAAGCAGGACATCGCCGCCGGCGACCTCACCAAGCGCATGACCAAGACGCTGGAGCACGAGGTCGAGGGCCTCGAGCACCAGTTCATGCGCAACCACGTGCAGATCATGCACGGCGCCGCCCGGTTCCTGGACCCGCACCGGGTCGAGGTCGCCGCCGACAGCGGCGAGACGCACCTCCTGCGCGGCAGCCGGATCGTGATCGCGGTCGGCACCCGGCCGCACCGTCCGGACAACGTGCCGTTCGACGGGTCCAAGGTGGTGGACAGCGACGGCATCATCACCCTGCAGAAGCTGCCGAACAGCCTGGCGGTGATCGGTGCGGGCGTGATCGGGGTCGAGTACGCGACGATCTTCAGCGCGCTGGACGTGCGGGTGACGCTGATCGAGCCGCGCGACACTTTCCTGGATTTCGTCGACCGTGAGCTGATGGGCGAGTTCATCCACCAGCTGCGTGACCGCGGCGTGTCGTTCCGGCTGGGCGACGCGGTGGAGTCGATCGCCATGGAGCACGGCCAGCCGGTGGTGATGCTGGCGGGCGGACGTCGGGTGCGCGCCGAGATGGTGCTCTATACCGCAGGCCGGGTGGGGGCCACCGACACGCTCGACCTCGACCGCTGCGGCCTCACAGTGGATAATCGCGGCCGGCTCAAGGTCGACCCGGCCACGTTCCAGACCGCGGTGCCGCACATCTACGCCACCGGCGACGTGATCGGCTTCCCCAGCCTGGCCTCGACCGCCATGGAGCAGGGACGGGTCGCCGCCTGCCATGCCTTCGGCGAGGCGCTGCCGGGGGTGCCCAAGTTCTTCCCGTACGGGATCTACTCGGTGCCGGAGATCTCCACCATCGGCATGAGCGAGGAGGAGGTGCGGCAGCGGCACATCCCCTACGAGTGCGGCCTGGCCCGGTTCGGGGAAACCTCGCGCGGCCACATCATGGGCCTGCACGGTGGCCTGCTGAAGATGATCGTGTCGCTCAAGACGCGGAAGCTGCTGGGCGTGCACATCGTCGGCGAGGGCGCCACCGAGCTCGTGCATATCGGCCAGGCGGTGCTGAACCTGGGCGGGACGCTGGACTACTTCCTGGACAACACCTTCAACTATCCGACCCTCGCGGAAGCCTACAAGGTCGCCGCCCTTGACGCGTGGAACCGGATCACGCCGCGCATGGTGGGACGGGAGGAAGCCGGCATCGAGAACGCCGAGCAGGCCGACGCGGCGGACTGACCGGGCGTGCCGATCCGGCGTTGGGACAGGGTAGCATGGCGCCCCGCGAAGAAGGACCGGCCATGGACCACGTCAAGCTTCCGTTCACGATGAGCGCTGCGGTGTCCGCAGGCGACGCGCCGCCGGATGCGCCGCTGCTCGAGCAGCTTCCGCCCGGATGGGTACGGATTCCGGTCACGATCGAGATCATGCTGCCGTCGGAGGTCGTGGATCAGCTCTAGGTTGCGGGTTGGCGAGCACCGGAACGCCGAACGTCGCCCAGGCACATCAACGCAGCGACGCTGGCGAATGAGATACCTGCACCGGCGGCCAACGCCCCGTGCGGATCCAGAAACGCCGATGCAGGACCAGCCAGGGCGTAGCCGGCGGGAGCGAGCACACCGGCCGCGATCTGCACGATCGAGAAGACGCGTGACAGCAGCTCCATCGGGATCTCGCGCTGGATCATGGTCCCGATCATGACGTTGACGACCGCAGCGCCGGCGCCATAGGCGACGCCGCCGAGCAGGAGAGCCGGAAAGGTGGCGCTCGCGGCGAGCAGGACGAGAGGCAGGAGGAGCAGCACGACTGCGGCCTGGATCGCCAACACGGCCCGCACCGGCGGCCAACGCATCACGGCGACGGCCCCCGCCAGGCCGCCCACCCCGATGGCGCCCAGCAGCAGCCCCCAGAGCTGGGCGCCGTGCGGCAGCCGGGCGAGCAGGACGGGAGCGAGCACCATGAAAGGTGCGAGCGCCACCAGGTTCAGCAGCCCGAACTGCGCAACGACGAGCCAGAGCCAGCGTCGGCTTGCGAAGGCGTCCAGGCCGAGACGGAAGTCCTGCAGCAGCGAACGGGAGGTCGTGGCCTGACGTGTCCCGGTCCGGTGTCGGACGAACATGAGGCACAGGGCACTGGCCGCATAGGTCAAGCCGTCGATACCGATCGCCCATCCGGGACCCGCGGTTGCAACGATGGCGCCAGCCAGGACAGGCCCCAGGATCGCGGCAAGGGAACTGGCACCGCTGAGCGCGCCGTTGGCCCGTGCCAGCTGGTCCCTGGCAACGATCTGCGCGACCAGTCCGCCGCGAGCCGGGTAGAAGAATGCGGTGCCGACCCCGATCAGCGCCGTCAACACGATGATCGCAGGGAGCGATGCGTTGGCACTGATCAGTGCCAGGGCCAGCACCGACTGCGCCACGAAGCGCAGAACGTCGGCGACGATCATGATGCTCCGCCGAGGCCAGCGGTCGCCCAGCACCCCGCCGAGGAGGAGCAGAACGACGGTCGGCAGCGTTTGTGCCGCCAGCACGAGGCCAAGCGCCCCGGCAGAGCGACCGGAGCCGATCAGCGCGAAGCTGAGCGCCACCGGTATCAAAGCCGTGCCGATGGCGGACAGGGCGGAGCCGATAAAGAACAACGTGAAGTCGCGGCTCATCAGCATCGTGTGACCATGGAGTTCCGTCGCGCCAGCCAAGCCTATGGCGTTCAGCCGCTCCTGGTCCATGATCCTTGGCGGCTCCTCCATGCCCCGGACACCTCCGGTTCACGGGCGGGAGCGGGGACGACCTTTCATCGCAGTTCATCTCGGGTGGTGGGACGACCGCTCCGCTTCAGCCAGCCTGCTCCTTGACACGGCATCTGCAGGAGCGACGGCCTGGATCAGCCGGCGACAAAGCGTTCCAGCCAGTGGATGGTGTAGTCGCCGGCCTGGAAGCCGGGATCGGCCAGGATGCGCTGGTGCAGCGGGATCACCGTCTTGATGCCCGAGATCACGAACTCGTCCAGCGCGCGGCGCATCCGCGCGATCGCCTCGGGACGGGTGGGAGCGTGCACGATCAGCTTGGCCACCATGCTGTCGTAGTAGGGCGGCACGACGTAGCCGGCGTAGAGCGCGCTGTCGATGCGCACGCCGAGGCCGCCGGGCGGATGGAACACCGTGACCCGGCCGGGATTCGGTACGAAGGTCTCCGGATCCTCGGCGTTGATCCGGCACTCGATGGCGTGGCCCTCGAAGCGGATCTCCTCCTGCGTGTAGCCGAGCGGCTGGCCAGCGGCGATGCGGATCTGCTCGCGCACCAGGTCGACGTTGCACACCATCTCGGTGACGGGATGCTCGACCTGCAGCCGGGTGTTCATCTCGATGAACGCGAACTGGCCGTCCTGGTAGAGGAACTCCAGCGTGCCGGCGTTGCGGTAGCCGAGCTGCTTCAGCGCCGCGGTGGCGGTCTCGCCGATCGCGGCACGCGCGGCGGGATCGAGCGCCGGGGAGCCCGCCTCCTCCAGCAGCTTCTGGTGCCGGCGCTGCAGCGAGCAGTCGCGCTCGCCGAAATGCACCACGTTGCCGTGGTTGTCGGCCATGATCTGCAGCTCGATGTGTCGCGGGCGGTCGAGGTACTTTTCCAGGTAGACCTCGTCGTTGCCGAACGCCGCCTTGGCCTCGGTGCGGGCGACGCGCCAGGCCTCCTCGATCTGGGCCTCGCCGAGTGCCACCTTCATGCCGCGCCCGCCGCCACCGGCGGCGGCCTTGATCAGGACGGGATAGCCGATCGCGGCCGCCACCGTGCGGGCCGCGTCGAGATCGAGGAGCGCGCCGTCGGAGCCCGGCACCAGCGGCACGCCCAGCGAGCGCATCGCCGTCTTGGCGGTGATCTTGTCGCCCATCATGCGGATGTGGTCGGCGGTCGGGCCGATGAAGGTCACGCCGTGCGCTTCCACCGCCTCGGCGAAGCCCGCGTTCTCGGACAGGAAGCCGTAGCCGGGATGGATCGCGTCGGCGCCGCACAGGTGGGCGGCGGTCAGGATCGCCGGGATGTTGAGGTAGCTGTCGCGAGAGGCCGGCGGCCCGATGCAGACGCTCTCGTCGGCCAGGCGGACGTGCATCGCGTCGGCGTCGGCGGTGGAGTGCACCGCCACGGTGCGTATGCCGAGCTCGCGGCAGGCGCGCAGCACGCGCAGCGCGATCTCGCCGCGGTTGGCGATCAGGATCTTGTCGAACATCAGGCGATCACTCGAGGGCCGGCCGGGATTCGCGTCGCGCGACGCCGCTCGGGAGCGTGCCTCACTCGATCACGGCCAGGACTTCGCCGAACTCGACCGGGGAGCCGGAGGTGACCAGCAGCCGTGCCAGGATGCCGGCGCGCGGCGCCTTGATCTGGTTGAAGGTCTTCATCGCCTCGATCAGCATCAGGGTCTGGCCGACGCTCACCGCATGGCCCTCCGACACGAAGGCGGGGGCGCTGGGCTCTGGCGACAGGTAGGCGACGCCGACCATCGGGCTGGTCACGGCGCCCGGATGCTTGGCGAGGTCGGTCTCCTCCGCGCCGGACGCGGGCGCCGGCGCGTTGGCTGCGATCCCGGGGGAGGGTGCGGGAGCGGTCGGCGCGTAGGCCTGCACCAGCTGCGCGGGTGCCCGCACCACCCGGATCCGGCTGTCCTTCTCGGCGATCTCGATCTCGGTCAGGCCGGTCTCGGTCAGGATGGTGGCGAGCGCGCGGATCGCGTCGGTGTCCACGGGCAGGCGGCTCATCGTTCGTCCTCGTCCATGATGATGTCGGCCAGCGCCGTCAGGCCCAGCGCGTAGCCGCGCACGCCGAAGCCGCAGACCATGCCGATCGCCGCCTGGGCGACGAAGGAATGCCGGCGGAAGTCCTCGCGGCGGTGGATGTTGGAGATGTGCACCTCGACCACCGGCAGGCCGGCCGCGTGCAGCGCGTCCAGCAGGGCGATGGAGGTGTGGGTATAGCCGCCGGCGTTGAGGAGGATGCCGCGGGCGCGGCCGCGGCATTCCTGCACCCAGGAGATCAGCTCGCCCTCGCCGTTGGTCTGGCGGAAATCGATCGCCACGTCGAGCCGCTCCGCCGCCTGGATGCAGACCTGCTCCACGTCGTCCAGCGTCGCCCGGCCGTAGATGGCCGGCTCGCGCAGGCCGAGCATGTTCAGGTTGGGGCCGTTCAGCACGGCGATCAGCGGCGGCGTCATGTCAGGGCGGGCGTTAGCATGCCGCCCGATGCGCTCCAAGTGCAGGCCGGGCCAGGGGGCTGTCGGAAGGGGCGCTGCCGCAGGGTGCAGTGCACAATACTATGGCCGGGATGCAGCAGTAATGGCTTCTTCTTCTTCGCCACCTTCTGGCCTGTGCTGCGGATTGCCATGGTGCGGTGCAAGACCAGAACGGTTCCGCAGCCTTCTTGAGCATCTGTTCAGGGTTCGACGCTAGATTCGCCCTTGATATTCGGGACGTGATCAGCCTCTACTCTTCGTGAACGGGACGGGACGGAACGATCGTGCAACGGTGGAACCGGCGACTTCAGGGCAGATGCGCGATCCGCGTGGCCACCACCAGCCTCGCTGCCCCGGCCCTCGCCGCGTTCCTGACCCTGGGCTTCGGGACCGGGATCTCCACCGCAAGCACGATCGCCGCCGGCACCAGCTGGGCCAGCTCGGTCCGCAGCCACCTCGATGCACGGAACGGGGCCGGTCAGGACGCGGCAGGTGTCCGGACGGCCCATCCGGTCACCGCCTGGGCGAAGGCAGTGGAGGCCCGGCTGGCGGCGCGGGCGCACAGCGTCGCCGTGGCTGGACGCTCCGCGCTGGACTGGTCGGAGCGGGGCATGGCCAGCTGGTATGGCGGAGACCATGTCGGGCGGCGTACCTCCAGCGGCGACCGGTTCAACCCGATGGAGCTCACCTGCGCCCACCCGACCCTGCCGCTCGGCACCCGCGTGCTGGTGACGTCGGAGAACACCGGGCGCTCCGTGGTGGTGACGGTGAACGACCGCGGGCCGTTCGGCGGCCGGATCGTCGACCTGTCGCGCGCCGCCGCCGCGCGGATCGGCATGCTCGGCAGCGGCACCGCCAGCGTCACCCTGAGCCAAGCGACGCCGGACATGGTCGAGGTCGCCCAGGCCTCCGACGACGACACCAGCGCCGAGGCGATCGCCGCCGCGGGTGCGGATGCCGGCAAGGCGGTCAGTCGGTCGCCACGTGGTCGGCGACATATGCGCCTCGCCGGCCAATAGGCCGGGGCGAGCCAGCGCTGCTGTCGACCGCCGTCTGCAGCTCCAGCTCCGCATTCAGCTCGGCGCCAAGCAGCACCACGTAGGCGGTCACGAAGAACCACATCATGATGCCGACCACCGCGCCGAGCGGCCCATAGGTGGCGTCGTAGCTGGCGACGTGGCCGACATAGTACGAGAACCCGGTCGAGGCGAGCAGCCACAGCACGGTCGCCACCAGGGAGCCGGGGGTGATCCAGTGCCAAGACGCGCTCCGGCGTGACGGGCCGAACCGGTAGAGCAGCGAGAACGACAGCCCGACGAACAGAAGCAGCAGGATCGGGGTGCCGATCCGGAGCAGGGTCTGGGTGCCGGCCTCCACCGCCTCGAAGCCGAAATGGCGCGGAATGAAGTCGAGCACCGCCGGCAGGAACACCAGCAGCGCCACCGTCAGGGCGGCCCCCAGGATCGCGCACAGAGTCATGGTCAGCGCCGTCAACTGGAACCGGACGAAGGAGCGGGTTTCCGTCTCCTCGTAGGCCATGTTCAGCGCCGCCAGGATCGACTTGGTGCCGGCCGAGGAGGACCACAGCGTCACCAGGGTGCTGATGATCAGGCTGATGGTGAGCGTGCCGCGCGGCTGCGTGACCAAGGTGTGGACCCGCTCGGAGATCAGCAGGAAGGCCGGGCGCGGCAGCAGGTCGCGCAACACGCGCAGCTGCGGCTCGACGGTGCCGGGATCGAAGGCCAGGCCGTAGAGCGAGACCAGGGTGCTGATCGCCGGGAACAGCGCCAGGGTGGCGTAGAAGGCACAGCCGGCCGCGGCGAGCCCGATCCGGTCGGAAATCAGCTCCGAGAAGGTGCGCATCAGCACCTTCTTCCACCCTGCCCAGGGGATCCGCGCGGGATGCTCCGCGGTGCGCCCGAGCGCCCGGGCCTGCTGCGAGTCGAGATCGGGCATGGTGGTGGCGTCGCGCCGGGCGTCGGTCTTGCGTTCGACGTCCGCCACCGGTCCGACGCCGCGTGCGTGTTCTGCCATGCCGTGCTCCGGTTCCGCGACCCCATCCTGCCCGATCGCCGCCACGCGGATGAACGCCCGCGGAACGAACCGGGTTGCCGCCATGGCCGGTCGGACCTGCCGCGCTTTTTCGTCCGACCCCCGCAATTACCTGTTGCATCCGGACAGGGCCAGCCGCATATGGCCCCCCACGCAGCAACGCACGTGCCACTGGCCCTCCGCGGTTACGCAACGACGTCAAGCGTTCTGGCAATCGGCACCCCTCCGCAAGGCATGGGTTCCAGTCTCGGTCGCCGGTCCGTTAGACCGTTTCGCAACTCGTCCGTCGCCTCCAACAGGCGGATGACACTGGAGGATGGTGCGATGACTCCCAAGATCGCTTCGTTTCTGGCTGACCACGTGCCGGCCACGCCCTGCCTGGTGGTGGACGTGGACCAGGTCGAGTTGCGCTACTGCGAGATCGAGGCCGCCCTTCCGCTCGCCCGCATCTACTATGCCGTAAAGGCCAACCCGGCGCTGCCGGTGCTGCAGCGCTTGGTGTCGCTCGGCTCCAGCTTCGACGCGGCGAGCTGGGAGGAGATCGGGCTCTGCCTCAGGGCCGGCGCCGACCCGTCGGCGATCTCGTTCGGCAACACCATCAAGAAGGCAAGCGCGATCGCCAGCGCCCACGAAGCGGGCGTCAGCATGTTCGCCTTCGACTCCGGCGAGGAGCTGGAGAAGCTGGCGCGCCACGCCCCGGGTGCGCGGGTATACTGCCGCCTGCTGGTGGAGAACGCCGGCGCGGACTGGCCGCTGTCGCGCAAGTTCGGCACCAGCGTCGAGCACGCGCGCGCGCTCATGCTGCGCGCGCGCGATCTCGGGCTCGACCCGTACGGCCTGTCGTTCCACGTTGGCAGCCAGCAGACCGACACCGCTGCCTACGAGGCGGCGATCGGCCGGGCGGCGATGCTGTTCACCGACCTGGTCGCCGCCGGGCTCGACCTGCGCATGGTCAACCTCGGCGGCGGCTTCCCGACCCGCTACCGCGACGACGTGCCGCCGATCGACCGGTTCGCCTCGGCGATCGCCCATGCCATGACCCGGCATTTCGGCAACGCCCTGCCGGAGATGATCGTCGAGCCGGGCCGCTTCATCGTCGGCGATGCCGGGGTGGTCAGCTCCGAGGTGGTGCTGGTCAGCCGTCGCGGGCTTCCCGGCGGGGCCCAGGACGCGGTGCGCTGGGTGTATCTCGACATCGGCCGCTTCGGCGGCCTGGCCGAGACCGAGGGCGAGTCGATCAAGTACCGGATCCGCACGCCCCACGACGGCTCCGCCACCGGGCCGGTGGCGCTGGCCGGGCCGACCTGCGACGGCGCGGACATCCTGTACGAGAAGAGCGGCTACCGGCTGCCGCTCGACCTTTCCTCCGGCGAGCGGGTGGAGTTGCTGTCCGCCGGCGCCTACGTCTCGACCTACTGCTCGACCGGCTTCAACGGCTTCGCGCCGCTGGACGAGCACTACATCTGAGGCCTCAGCAGGGCGGCAGGCCCAGCAGCAGGTTCGGGTCGATCGCCCTGCCGTCCGCGAACACGGCAAAGAACAGGTGCGTGCCGTAGGTGACGCCGGTGCGGCCGATCCGCCCGATCGGGTCGCCCGCCTCGAGCCGGGTGACCCCCTCGGCCAGCGCCGGCACCACGCTGCCGAGATGGGCGTAGAGGGTGACCAGGCCGCCCGGATGGTCGACCGTGACCTGCAATCCGCCGATCCCCATCCGCCTGATCCGGGCGACGCGGCCGGCGGCCGGCGCGCGCACCACCGCACCGGCCGGCGCCGGCAGGTCGATGCCGTTGTGGAACCCGGCCGGCGCCATCGGCCCGACCCGATGGCGCCAGCCGAACGGCGAGCTGTAGCACCGGGCCGCGACCGGTGGCGGATAGTGCAGTCCCTGCGCGGCCGCCGGCGCGGCGAGCGTCCCGAGCGCCAGTGCCGCCGAACCCAACCGGTTTTTCATCTGCCGCAGTGTTCCACCGGAGGTGGTTTTGGCCTAGAGCGGCTGTCCGCAGCAGCGCCGGATACCGGGGTCCGACGCTCCACCGTGACCGGGCGCTCCGCGGCCCGACCCGTTCCCAGGATCCTCGCCATGACCCTTCCGGTGCCTGCCCTGCAGCCGTTCCGGCTGACCGGCCTCGTTCTCCTCGGCCTGGCCGTCTCGCCCGGCGCCGCGCTGGCCCACGCCATCCTGATCGGCAGCACCCCGGCGACGGGCGGCACCATCGCCGCCGGGCACCAGGCGCTCGACTTCCGCTACAATAGCAAGATCGACCACCGGCGCTCGCGCCTGACCCTGACCGCGCCGGACGGCACCCGGACCGTGCTGCCGATCTCGGCTGCGAGCGCCATCAACGCGTTGGACGCCGAGGTCGAGCTGAAGCCGGGCGCCTACATCCTGCGCTGGCAGGCGCTGGCGCTGGACGGGCACATCACCCGCGGCGACGTGCCGTTCACCGCGGTCGCGAAGTAGGATCCGGGGCCGTGTCGCTGCTCGTCGACCTGTTCGGCTACCTCAGCATCGTCCTGCACGGCCTGACCATCGTGGCGCAGTCGATGGCGCTGGGCGGGGTGCTGTTCCTGGTGCTGCTGGCGCGGCCGTTCGCGGGCGAGTTGGCGGGCGGCCCCCGCATCGTGTCGCGCATCATGCGGCTGACCTTCTGGAGTGCCTTGGCGATGGCGCTGGTGGAGCTGCTCGGCAACGGGCTGCAGGTCGCGGTGCTGATGTCCACGGTGGACCTGTCGTTCGGCGACGTGATGCAGGCCAACTTCGCGGTGGCGGCGGTGGTGAAGATCGCCTGCGCGCTGCTGATCGCGGCCTGCACCGCAAGGCGGGCGGAGCCCGCGGGCACCACGACGCCGGCCGAGCGCTGGCGGGTGCCTGGCCCGATCCTGCTGGCGGTGGTGGCGGTGGAGCTGGCGGCGGCGACCGCCACCACCCATGCGGCGGCCCGGCTCGAG
This sequence comes from uncultured Acetobacteraceae bacterium, assembly GCA_964247755.1. Classification (GTDB taxonomy): domain Bacteria; phylum Pseudomonadota; class Alphaproteobacteria; order Acetobacterales; family Acetobacteraceae; genus Lichenicola. The sequence continues at coordinate 12,441 of CAXTVX010000075.1, forward strand.
CAGTCGACCCTGCTGCTGGCGGTGGAATGGCTGCACCAGCTGGGGGCCGCAATCTGGATCGGCGGCATCCCCGCCTTCCTGATCGCGCTGGCCGAGGTGCATGACGGCGCCGGCTGGCGGCGCGTCGGCGCCAGGTTCTCGCGCCTGTCGATGCTGGGGGTCGGATGCATCCTCGTCTCCGGCATCACCATGTTCATCGCCTATATCGGCTCGCTGCCGGCGTTCTACGGCACCGCCTATGGCGTCATGGTGGGTGCCAAGATCGGCCTGTTCATGGGGCTGCTGGCGCTGGGCGCCGGCAACTTCCTGGTCACCGAGCGCCTGCGACGCGATCCGACCGCCTCGGTGGTGCGGATGAAGCGGTTTGCCGAGGTCGAGATCGGGCTCGGCTTCTCCATCTTCTTCGCCGCTGCCTCGCTCACCTCGGTGCCGCCTGCGGTCGACCTGACCCAGGACCGGGTGACCTGGCACGAGATCCTGGAGCGCAACGCGCCGGCCTGGCCGCGTCTCCGGTCGCCCGACCACGACGTGCTGGCGATCCCGGCGCTGCAGGCGAAGATCGACGCCGAGGCTGCCAGCGCCCATCGCGCCGCCGCCCCCGCCTTCGTGCCCGGCGACGGCACGCTGCCGCCGCGCAACGCCGACGACATCGCCTGGTCGGAGTACAACCATCACTGGGCAGGCCTGTTCGTGATCGCGATCGGGCTGCTGGTGCTGCTGGCGCATGCGGGGGTCAGGCCGGCGCGGCACTGGCCGGTGATTTTCCTGGGCCTGGCGCTATTCCTGCTGCTGCGGTCGGATCCGGAGGTGTGGCCGCTCGGCAACGAGGACTTCATGGCCGCCTTCCGCGACGTGGAGGTGGTGCAGCACCGGATCTTCGTGCTGCTGATCTTGGTGTTCGCGGCGTTCGAATGGTCGGTGCAGACCGGGCGACTGAAGAGCAGGCGGGCGGCCCTGGTGTTCCCGCTGATGGTGGCGGCGGGCGGGGCGCTGCTGCTGACGCACTCGCACCAGATCGCCAACGTCAAGGACGCTGAGCTGATCGAGCTGACCCACACCCCGCTGGCCCTGGCCGGGATCGCCTCCGGCTGGGGGCGGTGGCTGGAGCTGCGCCTGCCGGGACGCGGCGGTCGGATCGCCGGCTGGGTCTGGCCGTGCTGCTTCATCCTGGTCGGCGTGGTCCTGCTCTGGTACCGCGAAGCCTGACGGGACGCCGATCCGCCGATGCTGCTCCGGGGCTGATGCTGCTCTAGACTGGGACCATGGTCCTGTCCCTGGTCGTGATCCTGCTCCTGGTGCTGCTGAACGGCGTGTTCGCGATGGGCGAGCTCGCGCTGATCTCGTCGCGCCGGGCGCGGCTGGCGGTGCTGGTGCGGCGTGGCGTGCCCGGCGCGGAACGCGCAGCGCTGCTGGCCGACGATCCGCAGAGCTTCCTGCCCACGGTGCAGGTTGGCATCACCCTGGTCACCATCCTGGAAGGAACCTTCGGCGGCGCCAGCATCGCCGGCCGCCTCGCGCCGTGGCTGGCGCGGGTGCCGATGCTGGCACGCTTCGCGCACGAGTTGGCGCTGACGCTGTGCGTGATCGCGATCACCGCCCTGATGCTGGTGCTGGGCGAGCTGGTGCCCAAGCAGCTGGCGTTGCGCCGTCCGGAACGGATCGCCAGCGCCTTGTCGCTGCCGCTGCTGGTGTTGTCGCGCGTGGCGGCGCCGGCGGTCTGGCTGCTGCGGCAATCCTCGTCGCTGGTGCTGCGCGTGTTCGGCGTGACCATGACCGGCCGGGAAACGGTGACGGAGGAGGAGCTCCGGGCGCTGATCGCCGAGGGCGCGCAGACCGGCGTGCTGGAGCACGAGGAGCGCAACATGATCGAGCGCCTGCTCCGGCTGGCGGACCGGCCGGTGCGGGCGATCATGACGCCGCGCAACGAGCTGGTCTGGGTGGAGCGGCACGCCGACCGCGCGACGCTGCGCGACGCGCTCCGGTTGTCCGGCCATTCAAGGCTGCTGGTGTGCGAGGGCGGCATCGACAATCCGGTCGGGCTGATCCGGGCCAGGGACGTGCTGGAGCTGCTTCTGGATGGCGGGGCGCTGTCGGTGGAGGCCCTCATGCTGCCGCCGGTGGTGGTGCCGGACACCATCAGCGCGTTCGACGTGCTGGAGCAGCTGCGCACCCATCCGCTCGGCATGGTGCTGGTGCTGGACGAGTACGGC
>CAXTVX010000076.1:0-14384 GCA_964247755.1 uncultured Acetobacteraceae bacterium
AGGGTGCCGAACTGCTCGGCGATCGCCAGCGGCGCGTGGTTCGGCAGCATGATGCCGCCAGAGCCGACCCGGATGGTGCGCGTGCCGGCGGCCACGTGGCCGATCACCACCGCGGTCGCCGCGGAGGCGATGCCAGGCATGTTGTGGTGCTCGGCCAGCCAGTAGCGGCGGAACCCCCACCCTTCGGCGTGGCGGGCGAGGTCGAGCGTGTTGCGGAAGGCGAGGGCTGCGTCGCCGCCCTCGATGATCGGCGACAGGTCGAGAACCGAGAACGGGATCATGGGTCGAACCTTTCTTCCTGCCCGGTTTTAGGCCGTCCGCCGGCGCAGGATCGCCCGGGCGAACCCCGCGCAGACTAGGGCGAACGCCACTGCACCGAGCCACGTGGCCGTGCCGGCGAAGCCGGGTCCGACCACCGCGAGGGCGTTGTCGCGGCCGGTCCCGCCGATCACCGCCGCGATCGCCACCCCCATCAGGCTTTCGCCCACGATGAAGCCGGAGGCCAGCATCACCCCGCGACGCCGGGTCGCATCCAACATGGGATCGGCCGGCATCTGCGCCAAGGCGCTCCCGGATCGTCCCGTTGCCTCGCGGCGGGACAGCGCCCTGCCGATCGCCCAGGACAGCACCGCGCCGACCACCAGGGTGACCGACACCGTGGGCGGCAGGTAGAGTCCGATGCCGACCGCCAGCACCGGCAGCGAGCGGCCGCCGCGTCGTAGCCACCCGTCGGTGCCGACCAGCAGCGCGCCGAGCGCCACGCCGATCAGCACCATGGTCCAGTCGAGCTGGTGCAGGAAGATGCCGCGCGCCAGCGTCGACAGCAGCAGCGCCTGCGGTGCCGCCAGCGCCCGTGACGGGTCCATGTCCGGGCGCGGCAGGGCGCCGGCAAAGCCGTAGGCGCCGTAGAGCAGGTTCAGCACCGGCGCGATCACCGCGGCTCCCACCAGGCAGCCGGCCAGCAGCGCCACCTGCTGCCGCCATGGGGTGGCGCCGACCAGCTGTCCGGTCTTGAGGTCCTGGAGGTTGTCGTTGGAGATGGTCGCCGCCGCCAGCACCGCGGAGGTCACGAACAGCACGCTGCCGATCGCCAGGCGCCGTCCGTTGGCGTCGAAGGCGGCGGGCAGCAGCCCGGCGGCGTCCAGGACCAGCAGCAGCAGCGACACCAGCAGCACCGCGACGATGGCGATGCCGGAGATCGGGCTGGCCGAGGAGCCGACGATCCCGGCCATGTAGCCGCAGGCCGCCGCCACCAGGAATCCGAACAGGGCGCAGAACACGACGCAGACGATCGCGATGCCGAGCAGGGCGGCGGCCGGGGTGCCGGCGGCGGCCACGTCGTGCCACAGGAAGGTGCCGAACGCCGCCAGCAGGCAGGCGAGCAGGGCGATGCCGAGCCCGCCGATGGCACGCGGCGACAGGTCGCGATCGGTCTGCGGGGCGCCGTCGTCGGGTCCCTGCCGGCCGGCGCGGAAGGCGACGCGCAGGCCTGCCGCGACCGGGCCGATCAGGGTCAGCAGCGTCCATACCGCGGCGATCGCGATGGTGCCGGCGCCGATCAGCCGCACCTTGTGCGACCAGATGCCGGTCGCGAAGCTCACGATGTCGACCCCCACGGGGCGCGGCGTGAGCGCGGTCAGCACCGGCACCGCCACCAGCCAGCTCAGCGCGAAGCCCAGCAGCATCGCCAGGCCGCCCGCGATGCCGACCAGGTAGCCGGCGCCGACCAGCGCAAGCGAGAACCCGGTGGACAGGCGGAACACCGCGCTGCCGGCCGCGAAGGTGAGGCTGGCGCTGTCGCCCAGCACGCGCAAGCCGCCGCTCAGCAGGCTGAACCCGGCCGACACCGCGCTGCCGGTGACCAGCGCGCGGAGCCCGCTCTCCGCGCCGGCGCCGGCCTCGCTCGATCCGGCGCGCAGCACCTCGGCCGCCGCGGTGCCTTCCGGATAGGGCAGGGTGCTGCCGGTCACCAGCGCCCGTCGCAGCGGGATGGTGAACAGCACCCCCAGCATGCCGCCGGCGCCGCAGATCGCCGCCACCGGCCAGAACGGGAAGCCCTGCCAGTAGCCGATCATCACCAGGCCGGGCAGCACGAAGATGATGGAGGACAGGGTGCCGGCGGCCGAGGCCTGCGTCTGCACCATGTTGTTCTCCAGGATGCCGCCGCCGAAGCCGCGCAGCGCCGCCATGGAGATCACCGCCGCCGGAATGGAGGACGCGAAGGTCAGGCCGATCCTGAGGCCGAGATAGATGTTCGACGCGGTGAAGACGACGGTGAGCAGGGCGCCGAGCACGAGGCCGCGCACGGTGAGTTCACGAGGCGGCATCGGGCGGCTCCCAGGATAGTGCCGAGGTTGGGGAACCCGAGTGTTGCATTATCGCGCGGGTGGCAAGTCCCGCGGCGTGGGCGCGCGGACGGCGCCGGCCGGCATCAGCAGGCTGATGACGGGGAACACCGGAGGCGTGCCGGCGAGCAACGGCGACGATCCTGTGCCGCAACGAGTCGTCGACGAGGCCGACGGATCGTGCCGGAACGTTCGGGGACAGGATCCGTCCCGCGATCACTGACGGCGTTGCGTGGCGGATCATGCTGGTGACCGTGGGCGACGGCCTCCATCAGGCAGGGGCCCAAGTCCGCGATCGCCGCCGGTGCCAGGTCCGGTCGAACGGTGGCGCGCCGCGGATGCTGCGGAGGGCGGCCATGCCGCGACCGGCCCGCCTCGGGACATCAGCTGCACTACGCAGAGGATGACGACCGGCTCGGTCGACGGGTTGGTGGGCGCCCGTAACGTGCCGGTCAGCAGCATCGCCGGCACCGTGCGCCGGCCGTTGTCCCCGGGGCAGCAGCTTCGTGGCCGGCAAGGCGGCGAAGATCACGCCGAGGCGGTTGCCGCGCCGGACCATTCTGGACGACGGCTCGTATGGCGGCGCGCCGCCCACGCGCGCACGATCATCTCCGATCACGAGACTGCGCTTGGACGTTTCTGCGCCGACGGGATCATCCTCTCGCGGCACGGGACGCAGAGCCCGAAGCAGTGGCGCAGGGGAGTGGGCAGGATGACGATCGAGGCGATCCTGAACGGCAAGGGCCGCACCGTGGTGAGCGTCCCGCCGAGCGCCAGCGTGAGCGAGGTGGTCGCGACCCTCCGACAGCACGGGATCGGCGCGGTGCTGGTGCTCGATCCCGCCGCCAGCCGGTTCGACATACGCGACCGGCACATCCTGGGCATCGTCAGCGAGCGCGACATCATCCGCGCCCTGGCCGAGGCGCACGGCGCCGGCGACGTGCTCGACATGACCGCGTCGCAGGTCATGACCGAGGTGCGGAGCACGATCGGCCTGTCCGCCGACCTGGCCGACGCGGCGCTGATGATGACGGAGCGCCGGGTGCGCCACCTGCCGGTGCTGGAGCACGAGGTGCTGGTGGGCATGGTGAGCATCGGCGACGTGGTCAAGGCGCGCATGGTGCAGCAGGCGAGCGAGGTGGAAAGCCTCAAGGCCTATGTGGGCGGCGCGGAGTGAGGCACGGCGTCGCGGCCGGTCGTGCGCCGGTCACAGCGACTCGACGAAGCTCTGGTAGGCCTCCTCGTCCATCAGCGCCTTGAACGCGTCCGGGTCGGTCGGCTCCATGCGGAAGAACCAGGCCTCGTCCTCCGGGTCGCGGTTGACTAGGGACGGGTCGTCGGCCAGCAGCTCGTTGGCTTCCAGCACCGTGCCGGCCATCGGCGCATACACGTCGGAGGCCGCCTTCACGCTCTCGACCACGGCGCAGGTCTCGCCTTCCGCCAGCACCCGGTCGGCGATCGGCAGGTCCACGAACACGACGTCGCCCAGGGCCTCCTGCGCGTGCTCGGTGATGCCGACGGTGGCGGTGCCGTCGGCCTCGAGCCGGACCCATTCGTGGTCCTTGGTGTAGCGGATGTCGGCCATTGCTTGGGTCTCCTTCTGCGGTCGTGTCGCTTGGGGCCGAACGCCCGGCCCGGCTTTGGTTCGCCTCAGCGTCCCGGATGGGCGCGGTTGTAGTCGAGCTGCTGCTCCGAAAGCTGGAACCCGACCTCGATCCGGTAGGCCGAGCCCGGCCGGCGCCGCGTGACCGGCAGGTCCAGGGCCACCGGGTCGGTCTTGACCAGCACCTTGTCGCCGTTGTCCGGGAACTGCGCCCGGGCTGCGAGCGGCAGCTTGCTGACCACCGCGCCGTCCAGCGTCACGGCGATGAAGTACGGGATGTCCAGGCTGCTGCCGGCGGCGGCCGGGCCGCGGTCGATTGCCATCTGCACCTGCACCACCGTGTGCAGCGCGGTGCCGCCGGCGGCATTGCTGCAGTGTCCGGACACGCCGACGATGCTGCCATGGCTGACCAGGCGGCTCAGGTCGGGCCGGGCGAAGCCGTCCGCGCCGTAGTCGGTGTAGTCGGCGGCCTCGGCCAGCAGCCCGACCGATGCGCAGGCAGGCGCGAACGCGTCCGGGTTCTGCGGCCCGCATCCGGACAGCAGGCCACCTAGCAGGCCACTCAGCAGGAAAGACGGCAGCAGCGGCGCGGCGCAGGCGGACAAGGCCCGCGGGAGCACCGGCCATGACGCACGGATCGGCTTCGACAGGTTCATTCTCGACTTTCGGCCGGCCGTCCCTGTAAGGCAGGAACGGCGTTGCAGGCGTCGCCCAGGGCTTTGCGTCCTGGCCGGCGGGACGCCATATAGGGCCCGACGCGGGTTTGGGGAACAAGATGCCGGACCAGATGCTGGACCAGTCGATCGCAACGCCGGTGCCCGGAGCGCTGCCGCAGCTCAAGCTGCTGCTGGCCGGGCCGCGCGGGTTCTGCGCCGGCGTGGACCGGGCGATCCGTGTGGTCGAGGAGGCGCTGCGACGCTACGGGGCGCCGGTGTACGTGCGCCATGAGATCGTGCACAACCGCACCGTGGTCGAGGAGCTGGAGGCCAAGGGCGCGATCTTCGTCGAGGAGCTCGACGAGGTGCCCGCGGACGGCCACGTGGTGTTTTCCGCCCACGGCGTGCCGAAGACGGTGCCGGCCGAGGCAGAGCGTCGCAACCTGCTCTACCTGGATGCCACCTGCCCGCTGGTCTCCAAGGTGCACCGCGAGGCCGAGCGCCACTTCGCCGAAGGCGGGCCGGACAGCCGGCACATCCTGATGATCGGCCATGCCGGACATCCCGAGGTGGTCGGCACCATGGGCCAGCTGCCGCCGGGTGCGGTCACCCTGGTCAACGACTCCGAGGAGGCGCGCCGGGTGCAGCCGGTTGACCCGACCCGTCTCGCCTTCATCACCCAGACCACGCTGTCGGTGGACGACACGGCCGAGATCGTCGCCATCCTGCGCGACCGGTTTCCGCTGATCGAGGGGCCGAAGCGCGAGGACATCTGCTATGCCACCACCAACCGCCAGGAAGCGGTGAAGGCGATCGCGCCCGGCTGCGACCTGGTGATCGTGATCGGCAGCCCGAACTCGTCCAACTCGCAGCGCCTGCGCGAGGTGGCGGAACGTTCCGGCGCGCCGCGTGCGCTGCTGGTGCCACGCCTGCGCGACCTCGACTGGTCGGTGCTGGACAACGTGCATACGCTCGGCATCACCGCCGGCGCGTCGGCGCCGGAAGCGCTGGTGCAGGAGATGGTGACGGCGCTCGGGCGTCGCTACCGGCTGGAGATCGAGGAGCGGACGGTGAAGCTCGAGGACGTGATCTTCAAGCTGCCCGCCCCACTGGGCTGATCCGGGCCCGGTTTCCGATCGATCCGGCGGCCGGCTCGTGGCGGTCTACACCGACGTCACCGACGAGGCGCTGGCGGCGTTTCTCGGCGAGTACGAGCTGGGCCCGCTGGTCGCCTTCCGCGGCATCGCCGAGGGGGTCGAGAACAGCAACTTCTCGCTGCGCACCGGCACCGGCGACTACATCCTGACCCTGTACGAGAAGCGGGTGGACGCCGCAGAGCTGCCCTGGTTCCTGGGCCTGATGCGGCACCTGGCGACGCGCGGCGTGACCTGCCCGCAGCCGATCCCCGGACGCGACGGCGAGGCGCTGCGGGTGCTGGCCGGACGTCCGGCGGCGATCACCTCGTTCCTGCCGGGCGTATGGCCGCGACGGGTGCGGCCGGAGCATTGCCGTCCGCTGGGCGAGGCGCTGGCGCGGCTGCATCGGGCGGGTGCGGACTACGCGCCGGTGCGGCCGAACCGGCTCGGGCCTGACGCCTGGACGCCCCTGCTGGATAGCTGCCGGTCGTCCGGCGACCGGGTGCAGCCGGGGCTGGTGGCCGAGCTCGACCGGGCGCTGGCGCACATCCTGCCGGCCTGGCCGGATGGGCTGCCGCGCGGGCAGATCCATGCCGACCTGTTCCCCGACAACGTGTTCTTCCTGCAAGGGCAGCCGGGCGGCTCCGGCGCCCGGATGCTGTCCGGGCTGATCGACTTCTATTTCGCCTGCACCGACCTGCTGGCCTACGACCTGGGCGTCTGCCTGAACGCCTGGTGCTTCGAGCCCGGTTCGAGGCGTCCCGATCCGGAGCCCCCCGACCTGGAGGCCCTTCGCCTTGAGTTCCCCCGCCTTGAGTTCAACGTGACCAAGGCTCGCCTGATCCTTGGTGGCTACGAGGACGTGCGCCGGCTGGAGCCTGCCGAGCGGCAGGCGCTGCCGGTGCTGGCGCAAGGGGCGGCCATCCGCTTCCTGCTGACCCGGCTGTTCGACTGGGTGAACACACCGGACGGCGCGCTGGTCACGCGCAAGGACCCGCTCGACTACCTCCACCGGCTGCGCCACCTCCTCGCCGCCACGCCCGGGACGCTCGGCTTGTGAGCGGCGAGGAGGCCGGTGCCGGACCGGCCGTGGTCGAGGTCTGGACCGATGGCGGCTGCAAGCCGAACCCGGGGCCGGGCGGCTGGGCGGCGCTGCTCCGGTTTGGAAGCCACGAGCGCGAGCTGAGCGGCGGCGAGCCGGCCACCACCAACAACCGCATGGAGCTGACCGCGGCGGCGGAAGCGCTGGAAGCGCTGACCCGGCCGTGCCGGATCGCGCTCCACACCGACAGCGAATACGTGCGCAACGGCGTCACCCGCTGGTCCACCGGCTGGGTCCGTCGCAACTGGCGTACCGCCGGCGGCGATCCGGTCGCCAACATGGATCTGTGGCGACGGGTGCTGGAGGCGGCGAAGCGGCACCAGGTGGAATGGCGCTGGGTCCGCGGCCATGCCGGGAACGTGGACAACGAGCGGGTGGACCGGCTGGCGACCGCGGCGCGGATCGCGGTCGAGACCGGGGGATGTCAGTTAGGCCATAACCTTACACTAGACCCCAAAACCTGATTACGCCTCCAAGTATCGCTCAGCGCCCCTCATAGACCCCGAAACCCTCGCATCCAATGAAACCAAGAGATCGACGGCACCCTCAAACCGCCCCCAAGCATTCGCTGAGGACGAAGTAGTGTAATACATCGAGGTGCCGACGAGGTCCGGTTTCGGCCCTCCAGGACGCCTCTAACGCCCCACAGCTCCCCAGGAAAAATGTCTCCCGCCATCCGGTCGCTTGCGTAGAATGGTTGCAAGCTTGAGCGCCTCAAGGAGCGCGACCATGAACGACCGCTACTCAATGGCCGACGACGGGCCAGACCCCGACACCGAGCACAGCGTCCGCCAGATCGAGCGGCTGCTTGCCGACCACGACGTCGAGGGGGCTCGGCTCGCCTTCGAGCTGACCGCCTGGGGTGCGGCGGCCTCGGCGGACAAGGGTCAGCTCGCCCGGCTGCGGACGGCGGCGGAAGCCGTCGGCATGGACCCGGATGCCCCGGAAACCCTCGGGCTCGTGGCCGCGCCACGTCCGTGATGACCGGCCGCGTCCAACCCGTCCTCGGAACGGCGAGACGACCTCGTGTTCCGGCAAGACCACCCAAAGGACGCCCATGACGCAGCAGGAACAGCTGCAGTCGCTTCTCGCCGACGGCTCGGTCAGGCGGTCCTCCGCGCTACGGGCTGCCGGGATTCGACCGAAGGCCGTCGCCGACGCCTTGAGCGCCGGGCTGATCGCGCGCTCGGCGACCGGAGCGTACTACAGGCCGGGAACCGGGGTGGCGCCGGAACTCGTCGGCATGGCGGCGGCGTGTTCCAGGATGCCCCGCGGCGTCGTCTGCCTGATGTCGGCGGCCTACCTGTGCGACCTCATCGACAGGCCACCCGAGGCGATCTGGATTGCCGTTCCGATCGGAGCGTATGGAGCCAAGCAGGGAGAGATGCCACAGCGGATCGTGCGCTGGAGCTACCCGGGTGCTCTTGAGGTCGGCGTTGTTGACAAGGAGGTCTGCGGCGTCCGGGTGCGGCATACGGGAGCAGCGAGGACCGTCGTCGACCTGTTGCGGTACCGGCGATGGCTGGAGGACGCTGACGTTGGGGTTCTGGCAGCGAGGCGATTCGTCCAGGAGGGCGGCACAGTCGACGAGTTGCTCGACGTCGCGGAGGCGGTCGATGTTCCTCGGGACGTCGCTCGTGTCCTGAGGACGCTCGAAGTTGCCCTCTGTGCTGGGCCTAGTCGGTAGCTCCTCGTTGGGAAGACGGTTCCAGAGAAACGGCCACTGGCTGCTACAGGCTCTTGCCCATGACGCCTGATACCGTCACCGTCACTCGTGAGCTTCTCTACGAGCAAGTTTGGTCCACGCCGATGATGCGGCTGGCCTGAGAGCTTGCAAAGACCTGCCTCAAGCTAAGCGTTCCGGTCCCGCCCAAGAGTTTCGAGCAAACCAGCAGCACGATAAGAGGCCCTGCTGCCTACTTTACAAGTTGCACAGTGGCTGTCGTCGAAGAGCGGATCTGGCATTCTGAAGTTGTTCGCCTAATGGATACTGAACGGTGGCTGAAGTGCGTCGGTAGAATTGAGGCAACGTTCTTGGACGATTTAGGGAGAATGCTGGCCCCTTGCCAAGGAGGCTTGGGAGTTTCTGTGGGTACAGGGAGAAGGCTGACGTGGCTTTCCCTCAATTTGGAAACCAGACGGACCATCGTTCAGCCGAACCTGCGGAAGCCCAGGAGAGGATCCGGGATGTTTCGCGGATGATAGTGGCCCACGATGGCGGAAGGTGGCAGGGCTTGGTTGATCGGGAAGCCGAACATGGTCTCGCGGTCGTCGGAGAAGCAATCCACGTGGCGGACGAGCTGCCGGAACGCGATCACCGCGACGTTAGCCGCCAGCTCCTCGATGATGTGCTGTGACAGCAGGTCAAGCGGTATATCACACACGAATATCGTCGGGCGTCCCGTGGTCTTCAGAGCCTGTCGGTAGTCGATCCTGCCGATACCCCCCAGCGCAGCCGCTATGGCCACACCGTATTCCGAACCATAGAGCATGTAGTGCCCGCTGGTGGCGATCAGGTCCTCCTCGTTCGCTTCCAGGAAAACCTGACCGGCGTCTAGGCGCGTCCCAACCGAGTGTACGGCCTCCTCAAACCAGCGGTCGTCGAGGTCGGGATGGGTGGCCTGGAGGACCTGTTTGGTCCGCTCAGCGACCTGGTGCGGGTCGAGCGGCAGCAGACCATGTCGGTAGAATCCGCACACATCATCCGTGCGTGTGCCATGACATGCTCGAAGCGCACGCCAGCGGTTGGTCACCGCACTGACAAGGTCCATGGCTACTGGCCTCCCCCTGTCCCACCGGAACGGTTCGAGCCAAGACAGGTCGTCGTGATAAATCGCGGCGGGCGGACACTGGACGAACTTGTCACGCGTCTCCGGCTTGAGGAAGTCGACAGACGCTTTCCAAAAACTTTCGCACCATGTCTCTGGCGCCATGAGATCGAGGACATCGTCCGGAGGCGCATGACGGTCCTGCCTCTGGACAGGCAGCTCAGCTAGCACCGCCGTCTCACCGCCCAAAGTACATTTGCCCACGATCTTCTTCTCCTTCCGCCATAGGGGCCATCATGCTGTTGCTGCCGGGTAAGCGGATGGTGCGGGTGCCGCAGACGATGGGATGGTGCTTGCGTGGCTGGAGGGACGAGGGTGATTGCGCTTTTGCTCCTCAGCGGCGGAACCGGGGCTGCCAGCTTTCCTCGACATCGTCATCCGTATCGTCTTCCGGCAGCAAGTCCGTCGTGAGAACCGTCAGCACCCTTTCATAGCTGCCCAAACCAAGGACTTCTTCCCTGGCCTGGATGCCTTTCCGCCCGCCGATCCACAGGTCGAGTTCAACCTCGTCCTCGTCCTGCTGACCCGCACGTATGGCGTCCTTGGACGCCGCAAATCGTTGCGTCAGAGTTCCGAGCGGAAGTGCCTGTCCCTTCCGCAGCCACTCAAGGTTCGGGAACGCTTTCATCTCGTGCGAGAGAAAGGCGTAGTCGACCTTTCCGCTGCTGCTGACGATCACGGCGGCCGGAGCGGAAGTCTTCTTCGCATAACGGATGGCTGTGGCCGTCATCGACGTCATGCACTTCTCCCTCAGTGCCTGGATGCCAGCCAGTCCTTCGTCCGAACGCCGAAGTGCCGATCGGAACAGGCCATCTGGCATGAGCAGGGACGAGGCGAAATGATCGGCCTCTCGTTCATAGGGTGCGGTCGACATGAAGTTGGCGTTTGACGAGTGGACTCCGCTACCGGCCGGAAACAGCAGGTCCGGATGTCCTTCAAGCATGAAGTGCCCAATTTCATGGGCGATGCTGAAGTTCTGGAAGCCGAGGCTCGGGATGTGGGTCGCATAAAGGATCCCGAAGTTGTCTCCGTTGCGAAGAAGCATCCCGGAGACGCCTGGATCGGCGTCAGGCTTGGCACGTACCTCGATGTCAAGCCGTTCGGCCACATCTCGTGGGTCAATTGGAAGCGTCAGGAAGCCGTTTTGTTTGAGCCAGTGCTCTGCCGTGCTCTCCGCAGCCGCCAGCCGGTCATACTTCATTCAGTATTCTCTTCCCGGATCCGTCCCTTCTCCGCCAGCGCCTTCAGGAACACTTCGGCGTATTCACGGTCCTTCCCTGTCAGACGCTGAAAGTCGCGGTAGAGGGGATCGCCACCCATCGCCGTAGCTATCTCGTCCGTTCGGCCCAACAGGTAGTCCGTGCTGACGGTCAGGGCTTGAGAGAGGCGTCGCAGGTTTTCGAACGAGGGCTTTCTTGCCCCGCTTTCGAAGTGCGAGATGGACGCCGCAGGCAAGGACGCTTTCGTGGCCAGTTCTCCTTGTCCGAAGCCTCGTCGGAGACGCGCCTCCCGAAGCCTGTCCTTGAAGACGTGCGTCCCAACGCTTTCACTCATGGCGATATCGCAACCCTTTCTTGACGGAAGCGCCATCTAGATCTACGGTAGCGCCATGGTGGAGATGGCGTCAACGCCAACTCTCCAGTGGCTCTTCTGCCGGGGTTCCAGGTGGCAAGCAATATGGGCAAGGGGTCGATCAGCGGCAGCGCACCCATCCCGGGACGATCGTGGTTCGACGCCTACAGCCTAAAGGCCGAATGGGCACCCGTACTCACGGTCGCGGCTCCCGCTTTCCTGGCCGTCTATGCCCTTGTTCCTTCCGTGGCCTCCCTGGCAGGCGCAACTGCCGTGATGGTCGGATTGCCGCCCGTCCTGGCGCAACAGGCGCGCGACCTCGGGAAGGCGCTGGAACCCGGTTTGTGGGCGTCCTGTGGCGGCAAGCCGACGACCCGCTTCCTCCGCCATAGGGACCGGACGATCGCGGAACCCACGAAGGCGCGGTACTTCAAGACTCTGGCTGCTGCCGGGATTGTCCGCCCCACCGTCGAGGGCGAGGAGGCGCATCCAGACGGCGCGGACGTCCAGTACGAGTCGGCGGGAGACTGGCTTAGGCGACACGTGCTGAACTCGCCGCGGAAGAGCTTGGTTGCTCCAAAGCTTGGCAGCTACGGCCTAGCACGTAATCTCCTCGGCGTTCGTTGGATCGGCCTTTTCGTGGCTTCCGCGGCAAGCGCAACCGACCTCATCGCGGCCGTCAGGGCACATACGGCGACGGGCATGATGCCAACCACGATCATCGCTGCGGCAATGGTGGCGCTTGGACTGGCCGTCATGTGGTCCTGCCTCGTCACGCGAGGGCGGGTTTGCTCCGCGGCGGATGCATACGCTCTCGCCCTGCTTGAGTGCTGTGAACCAGACGGACGCTCTTCCACCGCCGGTGCAGGGAGCGTCGGGAAGGAGGGCATTGCTACAGGGGGAAGACGACAGAAGGGTCGGAAGAAGAACCCAATCGAGACCGCACCTCCAACACCGACCGGAGCTTGATAATGGATCCCGTGATTACGACTTTCCCCGTCGACAACGGCGACATGACGCTGTTCCAGCTGCAGTCGGGACGGACGGTACTCGTCGACATCAACATCCGGCAGCCGAAGAAGGGGGTGCGCGATGTTGCAGCCGACCTCCGCGACCGCCTGAAGAAGGACGACAAGGGGCGCCACTACGTTGACGCTATGCTCCTGACCCATCCCGACCAGGACCACTGCCGAGGTCTAGTCGAATATTTCCACATGGGTCCGTTGGCCGAATACGTGGAACCCGAGGAAGGCGAGTTGGGGAAGATTATCATACGAGAGATGTGGTCCTCGCCGATGATCTTTCGACGTCAGTCCAAGGAGCATCTTCTGTGCCCCGATGCATCGGCTTGGTGTGAGGAAGCGCGTCGCCGTGCCAGGCTCTTCAAGAGCAGCGGCTTCGCGGTTGTTGGAGACATGATACAGATCATGGGTGAAGACGAGCCAGGCAGGGACGGTCGGAGCAAGACAGATCGACTCGAAGCCATCCTCGTTAAGGCTGGCGGGACCATCGACAAGATCTGTCGTCAGTATGACGGGACGATGAAGGGGTTTCTCATCGCGCCGAAGGGACAGGGTGACGCAGCCGAGGAAGAGCGCAGGAGCAAGAACCATTCGAGCGTGATCATCCGGTTCTCGATCGCGAATGGCCTCTTCCTCGAAGCGACGAGATATATGGCTGGTGGTGACGCCTTGGTCGGAATCTGGGAGCAGGTTTGGAACGATTATAAGGATCGCCGATCGGTCTTGCAGTACGACATTCTCGGCGCGCCTCACCACTGCTCCTGGCGGTCTCTTTCCTACGAAAGTTGGTCGGAGAGCGACGGTGAGGCTGAGGTCTGCAATGAAGCGAGAAATGCTCTTGGTCAGGCCCTCTCCGGCGCGTTCATCGTCGCCAGCAGCAAGCCGATCTTCGACGACGAGGACGACCCCCCGTGCATCGGCGCCAAGAGAGAGTACGAGGCCATCCTGAAGGGCGTCGACGGGACGTTCCTGAACACGGCCCTTCATGCGGACGACGCGGGCCCGACGCCCATGGAGTTCGTGGTCCGGACGACGGGGCCGGAGTTGCAGGATCCCGGCAGCAGCGCAGGACCCGACCTCGTCAAGCAGGCAGCGGGAAACGCCTTCTCATCGTCCGCCTTGAAGAGCGGCAGGTCCCGGACGGTGCTTCCGGCACAGGCCCGAAGCTTTGCCTGACGGCAGCCTCCGCCCGACCGATTCCGCCACCGAGGAGGTGAGGCGTCATCTTCTTCAGAAGGCCGGTGAGGTCAAGGAACTCGACGAACAGTACCTGCGTCACTACGCCTGTCACCATCCTGTCGGGGGGTGGCAGGTGACGCTGCTGACCGACTATGCCGGACGACGCCGGATCGATGTCGTCTTCGACCGAGCCTTCCCCAATTCTCTCCCGCTCGTCTTCCTGGTTGATGCGCCACCCCCGATGACCTGGCCGCACGTCGAGAAGAACAGGAAGTTGTGCATTTGGCCCGATGGGGCATCCCTTGGCGGTACGCCGATCCCGGATGTGGTGGACGCGGCTCTCGCTCGGGCTTGCGAAGTGATCGACCAGGGCGCGGCCGGAACCAATCGCGAAGACCTCCGTGACGAAGCCCTGTCGTATTGGGGGCAGGCCGTCTCGCCTGGGTTGCCTCCCTTTCTCAGTCTGTTAGCTCCGACGCCTTCCACCCGCAGGATCGCTGCGATCCGCGGTCCGCAAGGCTTCATCCTTGCTGATGACGAAAACCAGTTGAGGAGGTGGGCACAGAACGCATACGGAGATCTGGGGGCGAGGCTTCTTCCGTCTCCGGGGATCCTAGCGTGGTTCGACAGGCCGCCGTTGCCGAACGACTATCCCCGATCGGTGGGCGGTCTGCTGGAACTGCTTGATCGGTATGCGCCTACGGCAGCCGAAGCATTCAGGGCTGCCTTGGGCTTGATCCCAGACCATCTGCTCGTGGTCATCGGCTCGCCGACGAAGAACGGCCCGTGCCTGATGGGGGTGTTGGTAAGTCGGGGAAGGCGTTCCGGCATTGCGGTCACCAAAAAGGGAACGGCGCAAATCAATGGTTTCCGTTCAGGAAAGGCACCTGACCCTGCCCCCAACGTGCCCTCGTTCATAAGCAGAATCCGTTCTCCGTATG
>CAXTVX010000077.1:0-14320 GCA_964247755.1 uncultured Acetobacteraceae bacterium
TCGATGCCGCGCTCGGCAAGCCTGGCCTTGATCTCGGCCAGGGTGATGTTGCCCTAGTCGCCGAGTAAGCCATGCGCCATGGAATGGGGCCGAACTGAAGGATATACCAGTTCACTCCGATATTCCGAACTGGCCAGGGTCAAGCCCCACTGGTGACAGCCATCAGTGGAGCGTGGAGCCAAGGCAGAACCCGGATTATCGGATGGGCGTGCGCGGAGCGAAAGACAGCAGCTACATGGATTATCAGGTCACGACACCTGCCGATCCGCGAGTTGTGGAAGCCAGGCACCCTTCCTCGTCAACGGTGTATGGAAATCCGCATTTCGCCGATCATGCCTTTGGATGGAGCGCCGACGCCGCGGTTGAGACCGTGTGCGGGCATGTCGCGGCGGTGGTCGGCACCGATCCGGACGAAACCGTGTCCACCTCAGGCGCGACGGAAGCCAACAATCTCGCAGTTCTTGGCGTTGCCCACGCGTTGCCTTCCGCACACGGAAATGCGTCGTGGTCAGCGCGATCGAGCACAGGTGCGTCCTGGCTACGGCACGCGCTGCAGCCGACGGGGGATTTGAAGTCGTCATCGTCTCGGTCGGCGCGGACGGCATCGTCGATCCAGGCGCTGTCGCCGGCGTTGTCGAAAGCCATGCGACACTTGTTTCGGTCGTGACAGCTGATTACGACATCGGAACTGTGCAGCTGCTGTCGGCGGTCGCGGCATTTTACGCTGCAACAGATGGTGCTCGATCATACGACAGGCGGCAGGCAACTCACCCTGAGCCTCGTCAACAAGTACACTCTGTCGATCAACAACGCCGCATTCTTTTCATGACGCAGCCGGCTTACGTCTAGCAATCGTCCAGTCTGGTCGAGTGCGTCACGGGCAGGCTGAGCCGACGGCGGTCATTATGGCCCCCGTCGGCCGGCGCCTTGCGCTATGATAGCTGTGACGAGGGAGCAGATTGTGATGGAGAACCGGGTGGTTCGCTGGGGCGTCTTGAGCACTGCTCGGATCGGCATGGACGCCGTCATTCCGGGCTTGCGCAAGAGCAGTCTCTGTCGGGTGGACGCGATCGCCTCCCGCGATCTGGAGAAGGCGAGGTCGGCGGCCGCTGCGCTCGGGATCCCGCGTGCGCACGGCAGCTACGAGGCCCTGCTCGCCGATCCCGACATCGACGCGATCTACAACCCGCTCCCCAACCACCTCCATGTGCCCTGGACGATCCGGGCGCTTGAGGCCGGCAAGCATGTGCTCTGCGAGAAGCCGATCGCGCTCGATGCCGGCGAGGCCGCGATGCTGGTGGACTCCGAGGCGCGGACCGGATGGCGCGTCGCCGAAGCGTTCATGATCCGTCACACGCCCTGGTGGCGACGCGTCCGCGACCTCGTGGCCGACGGCACGCTGGGCGAGATCCGCGCGATCCAGACCTTCTTCAGCTACCGGAACGACGACGCCGCCGACATTCGCAACCAGGCGGACATCGGTGGCGGCGGGCTGATGGACATCGGCTGCTACGCGATCGCCAGCGCCCGCTTCGTGCTCGGCACGGAGCCGACGCGGGTCGCTGCCCTGATCGAGCACCATCCCGTGTTCCGCACTGATCGGCTCACCAGCGCGCTCGTCGCGTTTCCCGGTGCGCATCTCACCTTCACCTGTTCGACCGACGCCGCGCCCTACCAGCGGGTGGTGATCGTCGGCCGCCAGGCTCGGGTCGAGCTGCTGATCCCGTTTAACACCCCGGTCGACACGCCGTGCCGCCTCCTTCTCGACGATGGCGGCGCCCTCGACGGCGCAAGTGCCGCGATCGAGAGCTTCCCGGTCGCCGACCAGTACGGCCTTCAGGGCGATGCCTTCGCGCGTGCCGTGCTCGACGACGTCCCGTTCGACTTCCCCGTCGCCGATGCGGTTCAGAACATGCGCGTCATCGACGCGATCGTCGCGGCCGCTGCCGACGGAACCTGGCACAATGTCTGACGCCGTCGCCGCCCCACTTCGCGTCGGATCGGCCGAGGCGCAGGCGGCGCATCCGTCAGGTCCTCTCAACCGGCTTCGAGCGTGACCGGAGCACCGTCTCGCGCTGCGCCTTGCGGCACACGACCGGTGCAAGACCCCGCAGCATGAGGCTGGTGTCGGCAACCGCTTGCCGGCCGATGTCGTAAAGTGCGTCCACCAGGGCCCCGGCCCGATGCGCAGAAAGCAGCAGGCCATCGTTCCGACGAACCGGATCGGCCGCCTCGACCGGCTCGACCGGGAATACGTCGGTGGCGACCCGAAGCCGTCCTGATGCCGCCTGCGCCAGCATCGCCGGGAAGTCGACCACCGCCGCCCGGCTGAGGAGGAGGAATGCTGATCCCGGTCGCATCATCTCGAACTGGCGGGAGCCGATGAAACCCTCGTTGTCGCTCGACACGCCGGCGAAGACCATTACTACCCGGGACTGCCTGAGGAGTTCATCAAGGGAGCATGGCTCCAGGCCCTGCCTCTTCAGGAAGTAGTCCGGAAGCCACGGATCGAACACCCGGATCCGGCAATCGAAGGGCGCGAGGAGCCGGTGCAGGGCGCGGCCAAGATCGCCGTAGCCGATGAGGCCGACCGGCGCGCTGCGCAGGGAGAACGAGTCCTTGTTGCCGTCCAGGCCCCACTTCTCCTGCCCCTGGCGGAAGGCGCGGTCGGCGCTGGTGATCCCGCGTGCGAGGTCGATCGCCATCCCGAGCGCGATCTCGGCGACCGGCGGTGCAAAGGCGCTTCCTGGCGTCAGGACGTGGATCCCGCGGTGGAAGCATCCGGCGTAGTCGATGTTCGGAAGGAAGTTCGTCTCGACATTGACGATGCCGCGGAGGTTGGGGGCCCGCTCCAGCCGCTCGGTATCCATCGCGGTCTGGCCGAGGAGGACCACCGCTTCCGGGAGGATCCGGTCGACCATCTCGTCCGGCATCGGGCCGTCGTCGTGCAGAACGACCTGCCCAAGCGACCAGAGCTCCGAGCGTGTCGCGTCGTCCAGGATGTCGACACTGCGACGGGGATGGGGATCGAACAGGATGACAGGACGGCTCACGCTTGAACGTTTCCTTATGCTTGCTCGAACGGAACGTCGACAGAACCCGCTGGCTTCCATACCGGCACAAGGAGTTGCATCCGCCGTCCGCTGCACGATCTGACCTGTGGTGTCCGATCTCCTCGTCTCGCTGCTCCTGTTCGTGCTGCTGTTCATGGCTCCCCTGGCGATCGCGGCCGCCCGCTACCGCCTGCGCGGCAACGGCCATCTCTGGCGTGTGGCCGACCGCTCGAGCATTGGACACCTGCACCCCGCCCACCTAACCCCGAACGCCGCGGTGCGGGTGTTCGCTGCCAGGACCGTGAGCTGGCGCGGCATCCTCGCCACCCGCTGCTGGATCGTGTTCAAGCCCGAGGCTGCCCGCCCCTACACCCGCTACGACTACACCGCCTGGGGCGGCCCGATCCGCATGAACGGCTTCGAGCCGGACGGGCGCTGGTTCGGACAGGCCCCGGAGGTGGTGTTCGCGGCCGATGGTCCCGCCGCCGCCTCGCTGATCCCGCACGTGCAGGAGGCGATCCGCACCTACGCGCATCGCGAGCACGGCAGCTACCGCGCCTGGCCCGGCCCGAACAGCAACACCTTCATCGCCGCGATCCTCGATGCCCTGCCGGGCCTGCCGGCGGTGCTGCCGCCGATTGCGATCGGCAAGGACTACCCCCATGACGGGCGTTGGCTGCGCCGCACCGCCTCGCGGACCGGCTTACGGCTCACCTTCGGCGGCTACGCCGCCCTGACGCTCGGCTGGATCGAGGGGATCGAGTTGAGCCTGCTCGGCTTGGTCGTGGGCCTCGACCTCCGGCGCCCGGCCCTGAAGCTGCCTGGGCTCGGCCGTCTCGGGCTTTCGGCTCACTTCCGGCAGGCGTCACACGCTCACCCTCCCTGCAGGCCGACAGCCGGGCAGTCCAGATCCGGCGCGGCCGTTTGAAGAATTGGCTCGGCCACCGCCATGTTGAGAAGCGGGCAATTCCATCTCAAACCGGAAAGTCGAACGGGGGATCGATGTTCCCGAACCGGACTTGAATTATAACTGCATCCGGCTCCGCCGGCACCCGGGGTCGCTGCCTTCTCCATAGCGAGTTGTCAGGCCATGACGCCCGCCAGTCCCCCGACATCGGCCAAGGTCACGCGGTCGCGAGATCACGACGGCCCCAGGCTCCTGGACAGCGGGCGGGAAGCCGCCGCATGCAGGCAGCTCTTCCGGCCTCCTCAAGACGACATCGGAACAACTCTAGGCGGACAATCCTGTCCGCCGACGGGATCGTCATGGGGTTTGAAGCAGTCGACGGACTTCCTGTGGTGGGCCATGGCAGGGTGAGGCGCGGACGGTCCCGGATGGAGCGGTACGCGTGATGAAGGCAAGGTGAGTGGTGGCCTCCTGCTCGTGACGCAAGATCAGGCAACGCATGCGGTCCGACCAGGCGCGGATGCGCTCGCTCATCCGGGGTTACGGAGGCGCTGGCTGCTCCTCATGCCGCGTCGGGCAACACGGTGCTGGATGCCGCGGACGCGGCATCCGTGACGGCAGTATCGGTCGTCGCACCTTTGTCGGCTTGCGGTCGCGATGAGGCACGGTGAGGAGCCGCTCCCTGACACTATCATTCGACAGCCGGAGTGCTTACGCCACCGCGCGCGCGTTCTACGGCGAGGCCAGCGCCGCCTATGAAAAAAGCCGAGCCGCCCGGCGTCGCCAACGCGACCATCCTGCGTCTTCGCCTGGCGCAGATGGAGGCGATGGCTGCGGGTGCAGGCACGCTGGACGCGGCACGGGCGCTGCTGGCCTGAGCCGAGCCGCAGCTGGCTTCCCTGGGATCGAGACGGGCGGAGGCCGCGATCTGGGACCATGCCGCCCGTGCCAGCATCGACATCATCGAGAACGACGTGGTGGGACTGCGGCGTGCGAGTCTGGCGGCGTCCGACGAGACGGACACGATCCCGGACGTCATCGACGCGAACACCCGGCTGCTGCTGCATCAGCGTATCGTCCTCGCCGATCTTCGCGCGGGTAACCGGAATCGGGCAGGACGACGCCTGGAAGTGCTGGACCGTCAAGAGGTGGCGCTGCATGGCCGGACAACCCGGACACCATCCTGACCGAGTTCATGCAGGCTTGCGTGCTGATAGGTGAGGGCGACTTCGCGTCCGCCGCCGACCGAATGGACCGGCTTTATCCGAAGCTGCTCGCGGTGTTCGGTCCGACACGTCACCAGACGCTGCTGTTCCTGCTGACCCGGTCACAGGCGCTGATCTGGCTCGGCCGCCATGATCGCGCCGTGCACGACGATCTACTGCTCTACCAGCCGGGCACGGCCGACCAGGGTGCCAGCTACATCACCCTCGGCGCACCTGGCGGCGCTTCGTGTCGCTGCGGCCGCGCGGCAGACGGACTTGCCGAGGAAACGAAGGTATTCGACGCGGCCCTTGCAACGTTCGGCGACGGGAGCAGCCTCACCCAGCTCCTGTCCGACAACGTCGGCCTCTGCCTCGTGCTGATGAAACGCCATTCCGAAGCCGGGATCCGGCCGGACCGGATCGACCGCGTCGTCTCAGGACGTGCCGACGCCAGAGCCGACAACGACGCCAGCCTCGACCTGATGCCCGCCGAGATCACCGAGGCTGCCGGGACCGGGGAAGAGGCACGTCTTCGCCTACGCCATCCCGTGGAAGTGTTCAGCCGACCCGGACAGGATCCCTCCATGCGGCGGTGGCCCCAGCAACTCCCGGAGACCGTGGCAGGCCAGCGGCTGACGCAGAAACAGGTAGTTCAGCCGGTTGCGGCACCGGTGCCGTAGCCGCCGTCGACCGGTAGGCAGATCCCGGTGATGAAGGCGGCGGCGGGACTGGCAAGGAACACGGTCGCGCCGACTAGATCGACGGTGGTGCCCCAGCGTTTCAACGCCGCATGCGTCGCGATGGCGTCGTGGTGACGCGGCTGCGACCAGAGTGGACGCGTCATCTCGGTGGTGTGGTAGCCGGGTGCCACCGCGTTCACGCGGATGCCCTCGGCGCCGAACGAGTGGGCGAGGGCGCGGGTGAGACCGAGCAGGCCGGTCTTGGACGCGCAATAGGCCGGCACGTCGGCATCGGCGAGAAAGGACAGCATGGAGGCATAGTTGATGATGCACCCGCCGTCGCGGGCAAGCTTCCGCCTGCCGGCCATGGCGGTGCGCATCGCAGCGTTCAGGTTGACGTCGATCACGTCCAGAAAGGTGGCCTGCTCGTACTCCTCCTGCGGACGCGCGATGCCGGCGGCGTTCACCAGCACGTCGAGCCGGTCCAGCGCGTCCACCGTCCGCACGATCGCCGCGTCGTCACGAACGTCGAGCAGCGCAAACCGGATGCCGGCATTGGCGGGATCGCCGTGCAGCACGTCGAGCTTGGCCGCCGAGCTGCCGGTCGCCAGCACGGTCGCGCCAAGTCCCGCAAAGCCGCGCGCGAGCTCGAGGCCGATGCCGCTGGAACCGCCGGATATCAGCACCTGGCGATTTCGGAACAGGTCGGGCGCGAACACGCTGGTGACGTCAGGCAGGTCGGCGCTCACGGGACGGATCCTTCTACCAGCAGGTGTAGCCGGCATCGGCGACGACGATGCTGCCGGTCAGCAGGCTCGACGCTTCCGAGGCCAGGAACAGCACCACCGAGGCCACCTCGTCGGTGCGGCCGACGCGGCCCATCGGCGTCGCCTCCAGCCAGGCGTGCTTCAGCGCCTCGTCCTGCATGCCGTAGCGGGTCATCGGCGTGTCGATATAGGTCGGCGCCACCGCGTTGACGCGGATGCCGCGCGGCGCCCATTCCGCCGCCAGCGACTTCGTCAACTGGTGCACCGCCGCCTTGGACGCGTTGTACGAGGCCTGCTCCTGCGGCCGGTTCACCACCAGCCCGGACATCGAGCCGATGTTGACCACCACGCCGGATCCTCGTTCCAGCATGGCCCGGCCGAACGCCTGGCAGGACCAGAACACGCCGTTCAGGTTGATGTCGATCACCTGGCGCCACTGCTCCGCGGTTGCCGCTTCGGCCGCGACGCCGCTGATGGCGATGCCGGCGCAGCAGACCAGGATGGCGACCGGGCCCAGCTCGCGCTCGATCGCGGCGGCGGCCTCGTCCAGGGCGGCGGGATCGGTCACGTCGACCAGGCGCCATGACGCGTCGGCGCCGGCTGCGACGAGGCTGGCCGCGCCGTCGCGACCGGCCGCCTCGTCGCGCTCCAGCAACACGATGCGGGCACCCGCCTGCGCCAGCGCCTCGGCGCAGGCATGGCCGATGCCGCGGCCGCCGCCGGTGATCACCGCGATGCGGCCGCCGAGGTCGTACTTGTCCAGGTAGCGTGTCGACACGAGGCGTGGCTTCCTTGTTCAGGCGGCGGGGGTTTCAGGCGGCGGGTGGCGAGGCCGGACCCGCCGCCGCCTCGGCCGCTTCCAGCATGGTCCAGTAGTCCTGGCTGTTCTCGTAGGCGCGGTCGAACACCGGCCTGAGCCGGGCATAGGTGTCGGCCCAGCGCGGGTTGGGCCGGACCTCACCGGTGTAGCGCACCAGCCGGGACGCCGCCGCGGCGAGGTCCGTGTAGAGCCCGATCCCGGTGCCGGCCAGCATCGCGCAGCCGAGCACGCCGCATTCCTCCGCCGCCGTGGTCAGGATCGGGCAGCCGTACAGGCTGGCCTTGATCTCCAGCCAGAGCGCCGTCCTGGCACCGCCGCCGGCCGCCACCATGCGGTCGAGCCGGTTGCCGCCAGCCTCCATGATGCCGAGGTTGCGTGCGGCGGCGAAGGCCACACCTTCCATCACCGCGCGGTGCAGGTGGCCGGTGCCGTGCGCGCTGGTCAGGCCGATGAACTGCGCGCGCGAGTTGGTGCGCTCGCCGAGGCGCTCGCCGTTGAGATAGGGCAGGAACAGCAGCATCCCGGCCCCGGCCGGCGCGTCCGCGGCCAGGGCGACCACCCGGGCATACTCGTAGCCCTTCTCGTGGAACGCCCGCCTGGCCCAGCGCATCGCGTCGCCGCCGGCGTCCAGGATGGTGAAGGCCGACCAGTTCGGCAGCGCGCCGCGCACGTTGCTGATGATCGGATCGAGCACCGGGGCCGTGGTGCACAGGGTGAGCAGGGTCGAGGTGCCGGTCACGTCGGAGGCGAGACCCGGCTCGATGACGCCGGAACCCAGCAGGGCTGCGGGATAGTCGCTGATGCCGACCACCACCGGGACGCTCTCCGGCAGGCCGGTTTCCGCCGCCGCCTGCCGCGACACGCCGGCCAGCACCTCGTGCGGCTCGCGGACCGGCGGCAGCAGCGCCGGATCGACCCCGAGGCGCTGCGCCAGCGCCTCGCTCCAGCCGCCGCGCGCCACGTCGAACAGGTAGGTGCAGGAGGCTTCCGGCGCGTCGATCGCGACCGCGCCGGTCAGCCGGAAGTTGATCCAGTCCTTCGGGCTCAGCACCTGCACCGTCCGGGCGTATTCCGCCGGCCGGTGCGCCTTCAGCCATTGCAGCTTGAAGCCCCACCAGGCGACTGAGGGCGGGTTGCCCGCCACCGGCAGCAGCGCCTGCCAGGGCTGGTCGCGGATGAAGCGGTCGAGCTCGGCGCGGTTGCGCTTGTCGTTCCACAGCGGCACCGCGTCCAGCGCCGGCTGTCCGTCGGCATCCACCAGCACGGTGGCGTGCATCTGCCCGCAGGCACCGATCGCCGCGACCCGGGACGCGGCATCCGGCAGCTGGTCCAGCACGCGCCGGATCACGGTGACCGCACCCGCCCACCAGTCCGCCGGACGCTGCTCGGACCAGCCGTAATGCGGCACGATCTGCTCGTGCTCCTCGGCGGCGAAGGCGAGCGTCTCGCCGGACGCGTCCAGCAGGGCGGCGCGCACGCTGCCGGTGCCGACATCGATCGCCAGCAGCAGGTCGCGCCCGCCCGACCCCGCCATCAGGCCCGGCGCGGCCAGAACGAGGATTGCAGCAGCACCGCGACCAGGATGATCACCCCCTTGACCACCTCCTGGTGGTAGCCCGGCACGTTCAGCAGGTTCATGATGTTGCCGATCACGCCCAGCGTCAGCACGCCGATCAGGGTGTTGAGCGCGGTGCCGCGGCCGCCCATCAGGCTGGCGCCGCCGATCACCACGGCGGCGATCACGTCCAGCTCCATGCCGATGCCCACCACCGGCGAGCCGACACCCGATCGCGCGGTGATGACGATGCCCGCCAGCGCCGACAGCACGCCCGACACGACATAGACCGAGAAGATCCGCGGCATCACCCGCACGCCGGACAGCCGCACCGCCTCGCTGTTGGAGCCGATCGCGACGATCAGCCGGCCATAGGCGGTGAGGCGCAGCACGAAGGCGGTGGCGGCGAACACCAGCAGCATCAGCACCACCGGCGACGGGATGCCGAGCAGGCTGCCGCGGTTGAACCCGCCATCGAGCCAGGCGCCGTTGTCGCTCATGAAGATCGGATGGCCCTCGGACACGATCAGCGCGACGCCGCGGGCGATCGTCATCACCGCGAGCGTGACCACGAAGGCCGGCATGCGACGCACCGCGACGAAGTAGCCGGCGACGGCACCCAGCGCGCCGCCGGCGGCGAGGCTGAGCGGGATCGCGGTCCAGAGCGACTGGGTGGTGAGCAGCGACGCGCACAGGATGCTGCCGAGCGCTGCGACCGAGCCCACCGACAGGTCGATGCCGCCGGTCAGGATCACCAGCAGCATGCCCATGGAGATCACGCCGGTGCTGGCCACCTGGCGCAGCACGTTCTCGATGTTGCGGCTGCTGAGGAAGCTGGTCGAGATGAAGCTCGCGACCAGCACCAGCACCACGAAGATCGCGATCGTGCTGTAGCTGGCGGCGAAGGACCTCCAGTCGAGGCGCCGCTTCGTCCCGCTGCTGCCGGACTGTTCGGCCGTCTGCACCACCGCCATTCAGGCCTCCCTCGTTCCCGTGCCGACATGGGCCACGCTGCGCAGGGCGAGCTGCATGATGCGCGCCTCGGTGAACTCGTCGCGCGACTCCAGGCTGCCGCTGATCCGGCCGCCGCTCATCACCAGGATGCGGTCGGAAGCGCCGATCACCTCGAGGAGGTCGGACGAGATGACGATCACGCCGAGGCCGCTCGCCGCCAGCGTCTCGATCAGCCCGTAGATCTCCGCCCGCGCGCCGACGTCGACGCCGCGCGTCGGCTCGTCGAGGATGATGATCCGGCAGCCGGCGTCGAGCCACTTCGCCAGCACCACCTTCTGCTGGTTGCCGCCGGACAGGCTGCTGACCGGCAGGTCGAGGTTGCGGGCGCGGATCGTGGTGCGTCGCGCCACGTCGTCGACCGAGGCGCGCTCGGCGCCACGGCGGATCACCCCGAACCAGTTGGTGAACCGGCGCAGATAGGTGAAGGTCACGTTCTGCCGGATCGGCAGGGCCAGCACCAGTCCTTGCGACTTCCGGTCTTCCGGCACCAGGCCGATCCCGGCGGCGACACCCTGCCTGGGGGTGCGGATCGAGACCCGCCGGCCGGACACGCTGACCGTGCCGGCCTCCATCCCGCCCGCGCCGAAGATCGCGCGCGCGAGCTCGGTGCGCCCGCTGCCGATCAGGCCGGCGATGCCCAGCACCTCGCCGGCATGCAGGGAGAACGACACGTCCTTGACCAAGCCAGCGGCGGACAGGTTCTCGACCCGCAACAGCTCCTCGCCCTTGGTGCGCGCCACCTTGGGGAACAGCTGCGAGGTTTCCCGTCCGACCATGAGCGAGATCAGCCGGTGCTCGTCCATGCCGGCGGCGGGATAGGTGCCGACGGTGCGCCCGTCTTTGAGCACGGTGATCTGGTCGGCGATGCGGAAGATCTCGTCCAGCCGGTGCGAGATGTAGACCACGCTGACGCCGCGACGCGACAGGCCCTTCACCACCTCCAGCAGCCGCTCGACTTCCGGCGGCGCCAGCACCGCGGTCGGCTCGTCCAGGATCAGGATGCGGACCTGTCGCGACATCGCCTTGGCGATCTCGACCGCCTGCTGGAACGCCAGCGGCAGGGTGCCGACCACGGCACCGGGATCGATGGCGAAGCCGAGCTCGTCGAGCAGGGTGCGCGCCCGGGCGCGCAGTTGCCGGGCGTTCACCAGCCCGGGCAGCTCGCCCAGGAAGATGTTCTCGGCCACCGTCAGCTCGGGGGCCAGCGCCAGCTCCTGGTAGATGATGCCGATGCCGAGCGCGCGGGACGCGTGCGGGGAGGGGATGGTGACCCGATCCCCGCCGATGCGTATCTCGCCGCTGGTGGCTTGGTGCGCCCCGGCCAGGATCTTCATCAGCGTCGACTTGCCGGCGCCGTTCTCGCCGAGCAGGGCATGAACCTCGCCGGCCCGGACCGAGAACGACACGTCGTCCAGCGCCCTGATTCCGCCGAACAGCTTGGAGATCCCAGTCATCTCGACGCTGCCCGTGCCGGGGGCGGGGGCGTCCGTCAGGATCGCTGCTTCGGCAGGCATCATGGTCCGGATCAGAACACCGCGTCGGGGTGGTAGTACTGCGCGGCGTTCGCCTTGGTGATCGCGGCCGGCGGCGTGTAGGTGATCTTCGGCGTGCCGGGCGGCACCTGGTGGCTGGCCGCCTTGACCGCGAGGTCGACCGCCATCTTGCCGATCACCGACGGGTCGTTCATGCCGGTGGCACCGTACTTGCCGTCCTCGATCAGCTTGATCGCTTCCTTCTGGCCGTCGGCTGCCGCGAAGATCAGGATGTTCCTGTCGGCCTTGCCGGCATCCTGGATCGCGCGCATCGCGCCGAGCGCCATGCTGTCGTTCTCGGCCAGCACGGCGTTGATGTCGGGATGGGCGGTGAGCAGGTCCTCCATCGCCTTGACGCCGCCTTCCTGGGTCCAGCCGCCCCAGCCCTGGCCGACCACGGTGAAGCCGGCATGGCCGAGCTGGCGCAGCTGCGCCTCGATGATGCCCTCCATCACCCCATCGCGGCGTGCCTCGCCGACCAGGTTGCCCTGGTCGCCGCTGAGCACGGCGAGGTGCAGGTCCTTTCCCTTAACCTGGTTGATCAGCCAGTCGCCGATCAGGCGGCCGTTCTCGGCGTTGTCGGACTGGATCGTGGTCAGCACCGGCGCCGACGGGTCGATCGAGCTGTCGACGATGATCACCGGGACATGCGCCGCGGCGGCGTCGCGGGTGACGCCGACCAGGCCCTTGGCGTCCTTCGGGTCCATGATCAGCACGTCGATGTTCTGCGACAGCATGTCGCCGACATCGGAGATCTGCTTGAGCATGTCGTTGTTGGCGTCCGCGGTGACCACCTGCGCGCCGAGCGCCTTGGCCTCCTTGAGCACCGCGACCTGCAGCGCCGCGTAGTACGGCGCGTTCTGGGTCAGCATCGACAGGCCGATCTTGATCGTCTTCGCGTGTGCACCCGGCGCCGCCGCAAGTGCCACGCTACCGGCCATGGCGGCCGCTGCAAGAATGGTTTTCATGGACTTCGTCCTCCCTGAGGCACCGCCGGACCACTTCCGTAGCGTTGCCCCCTTATGGGGTAGCAATACAACACCCGGAACGGCGATCGACAAGAGACAACTGACATATTGCGCTGCAAAAGACGCCAAATCGTTTGCCTGCTCCGGCATGCACGTAATAATACTACGCAATCTGACCGATTTCCTACCTGCTGGAAGGCCTGCCGATGTCCATACCTCTGCCCGTCACCGTTTCCATAGTGCCTGGAACCGGAGAGATGACGGGACGCACCCGGCGCTACGAGAAGCGCTACGACGACCTGGCCGGGCTGTTCGCCGACGAAGCCGCGTTCGCCGCCGTGGCACGTGCGCAGGGCTCCGAGGTCGCCTACCAGGTCGACGAGTTCCGGCCATCCGACCGCGCCGGCGACATGATCTTCGGCACCAGCACGCTGCAGCCGGGGCGGATCGGCCGTGAGTTCCTGTTCACCCGCGGCCACATCCACGCCGTCGGCGATCGGCCGGAAATCTACCTGTGCCAGTCCGGCCATGGGGTGATGCTGATGGAGCTGGCCGACGGCACCGTGCAGGCGGACGAGATGCGGCCGAACAGCCTGGTCTACGTGGCGCCGCACTGGATCCACCGCAGCGTCAACGTCGGAGCCGAGCCGCTGGTCACGCTGTTCTGCTACCCGGCCGATGCCGGCCAGGACTACGACATCATCGCCCGCGCCGGCGGCATGCGCGACCTGGTCGTCGATGACGGCGCCGGCGGCTGGACCCGTGTCCCGAACCCGCGCTACCGGCCGCGCGTCGCCGTCGCGGCGGCGCAGTGACATGAGCGGCATGCAGGACGCGCTGCTCGAGGCGACCGCCTTCGGCGTCATCCCCGTCGTGGAGGTCGACGGCGTGGCGGAAGCCGACGCGCTGGCGGAGTCGCTGCTGGAAGCCGGGCTCGGCGTGGTGGAGGTGACGTTCCGCACCCATGCGGCGGCGGAGGTCATCGCGCGGATCGCCGAAGCCTATCCGGACCTGGTGGTGGGCGCCGGGACCGTGGTGGCGCCGGCCGACCTCCGGCGGGCGGTCGAGGCCGGCGCCCAGTTCGCCCTGGCGCCCGGGCTGAGCCCGCGCATGCTGGCGGCGGCGGCGGAGGCTGGCATCGCCTATGTCCCCGGTGCGATGACGCCGTCCGACCTGCAGGCGGGGCTGGAGCACGGCATACGCACCTTCAAGTTCTTCCCCGCGGTACCGGCCGGCGGGATCACGGTGCTGCGCGCGATCTCGGCACCCTTCACCCTGCACGGGCTGCGCTTCATCCCGACCGGCGGGGTGTCGACGGCCAACCTGCTCGACTGGCTGAAGGAGCCATCGGTGGCGGCGGTGGGCGGCACCTGGATCGCCAGCCGGGGCATGATCCGCGACGGCGACTGGCGGGGGATCCGCCGCAACGCGGAGGAAGCGGTCCGCCTCGCCAGCCGGGCGAGGGAGCCGGCCTGATGCCGCGCCCGCACCCGGCTACGGTGCCGACGCTGCACTTCGTCGGCGTGAGCACCGGGCAGTCGTCGATCATGAGCATTTTCCCGCGCTGGGCGGAAGCGCTCGGGCTGGGCCGGTGCGCCATCAACGGCATCGACCTGCCGCTGCACGCGCCGGCAGACCAGTATCGCGAGGTGGTGTCGTTCGTGCGCGAGGACCCGCTTTCCGCGGGCGCGCTGGTGACGGCGCACAAGATCGACCTGCTGCATGCCGCCGCCGACCTGTTCGACGCGCTCGACCCGCATGCGCAGTCGCTGCACGAGGTGAGCTGCCTGTCCAAGCGCGACGGCCGGCTGATCGGCCA
>CAXTVX010000078.1:0-14301 GCA_964247755.1 uncultured Acetobacteraceae bacterium
CGGCGCCGAAGCCGAGCGGGGCCACCGTCAGCCGGACGGCGCGGAACACGGCGTCGAGGTCGGCCACCTGGCCGAGGACGGCGAGCCCGGCCTGCGGCGGCTGCAGCGATCGCGGCAGGTTGGGTCCCACCAGCCGGCAGACGATCGAGGGGTCGGAGGCGCGTACGCGCGGCATGATCGCGTCGCGCAGGGCGTGGGCGGCGGCGATGTTGGGGGCGTGGGCGTAGTTGCCGATGAAGGCGAGGCCGTGCCGTTGCGCGAACGGGACGTCGCAGGGCAGGCACGGGAGCGACCACGGGATCACGTGCACGTGCCCGGCGGGAACGGACTGCCGGATCAGGGCGGCCTCGACCGAGGAGTGGGTGATGACGGCGTCCGCGTTGCTCGCGGCCCAGAGCTCCTCCCTCCGCACTCGGTGCACCGCCGGCTTCATCTCCGGACGGTTCTCGAACACCGCCTGGCGGGCCAGCCGGAGGTGGTGCAGGTCCGCCACGGCGTAGACCAGGCGGGCGCGGGGCTGGTAGTGCCTGACCAGCGGCCCGTAGGCGGACGCGATCGGCAGGCGGTGCAGGTAGGCGAGGTCGTACCGGCCGGCTTCGCGGCGGAGGACCTCCTCGACCGAGCCGAACTCCGGTCGGCGGCATACGCGGATCCCGGCCTGCTCGATCCGGTCGGAGGCTTCGCCGGATGCGGGCATGGACTGGGCCGCGAAGGTCACGCGGCAGCCGAGGCGTTGCAGCGAGTGCATGTGCGACAGGATCGCGACGGAGCCGCCGTCGCGGTTCGGGTCGGGCAGGTGGGCGTCGATCACCAGGATGCGGGGCGGCGTCGGGCCTAGTCCCGATTCCGATGGCGCGAGGTCTCGGCTTTGGCGGTCCGTGCGCACCTGCAGGAGCAGCTCGCACTGCCCGAGCAGGAAGTCGTGGCGCCGTGCCGCCTCGGCGTCGTCGGCGAAGCCCAGCAGGGAGGCAGTGAAGGCGGCGCGCGCGGCGGCGTCGAAGTCGGAGGAGGGGTCCAGCCGCAACGGCGAGCCTGGCATGTCCTCGCCCGAGCCTTCGGCGCGGAGGTGGATCACCCAGGCGCGGGTCGGCGCGAGCGGAGGCCGGAGCACGACGTCGAAACCGAACCGTCCGTTGCTGATTCCGGCGGCCTGGAGGTCCGGACGATGGCGGTTGGCGACGACCCGGTCCAGCAGCCGGTCGTCGGCCGTCAGCAGCAGGCAGACCGGGGCGTCGGGGGCGAGGCCGTCGCGGACCCATCCGCGCATCCGGGTGCGGTCCGCGTCGTCGATCGAGCCGGTCAGCATGGAACGGGATCGGGGCGGGGTGTCAGGCTGCGCGGTGGCCCTGCAGGACCTCCAGGGTCGCCTGGTCGGCGGCACGGCGGACCTCGATCGAGGCGCCGGCGGGCTGGTCCGGCAGGGCGAGCAGGAAGCCGTGGCAGCCGCTGCCGAAGCCCGCCCGATGCAGGTCGTCGCGGAACAGGTTGGCGATCGTCCGGCCGACCGTCCTGCCGTCGGCCAGCACCTCCAGGCAGACCGGGGCGTCGGGCCGATCGGGGTTCCGCGCCCAGCCGCGGACCAGGTGCCCGTCCCACCCGTCGATCCGGCCGCGCAGGGTGTTCCCGCGTTCGGCAGGCAGATGGGTGGCCCGGTCGTCGATGGCGCGCCGGATCCGGTCCAGCGTTTCGCCGTGCTCGATCCGCGGCGCGCAGTAGGCGGCGGGGGCTGCGGGCCGGTCGCCGTAGAGCGCGCGGTACTGCGCGACGTTGTGGAACATGGTGCGGCTGTCGTCGTCGACGAAGCTTTCGGACGGGGCGTCCTCGGCCAGGATGACGTCGTGGCTGTCGAGCTCGACGTGGAAGTACTCGATCTCCGCGCAGGCGGTGTCGCGCAGTACGCTGCTGCCGTTGACCAGGCATTCGGCCAGGACCAGGCAGCCGTCGAGGAACATGGCGTGCTTCGGCGACACCCGCAGGTCGCGGCGCGGCTGGTAGCGGCCGAGCGAGCCGGCCTTGAACAGGATGGGCTGCACGGCGGGGTTGGAAGCGAGGAACCGGCCGTTGTACGCGCGCCGCCCGATCCACCGGATCGGCCGCGCGCCGCCGGTGAAGGTCGTGACGCGGTCGCCGATCTTCAGGTCCTCGACCGGGACGTTGCCGCGATCGGTGCGGATGGCGGTGCCGCGGGCGTAGCAGGCGATGGAGATGTCCAGGCTGGGCGGCGAGTTCGACAGCTCTTGCGCGCCGGCCGACAGCAGGAAGCTGGCGGTGGTGTAGTCGCCGTTGAAGGCGAGGGTCTGGCTGGTCTGGCCCTCGTCGATGGTCAGGATGCCGCCGCTGCTGGTGCCGGCGTAGTCGTAGGCGGTGACGTCGCTGAGCGAGATGCCGTCGAGGACGACCATGTCCTCGTCCGGCGCCGGGAACTGGGCGGTGATGGTGCCGGAGAAGCTGGCCGGGTCGTCGAGGACCAGGATGCCGGTGTCGTCGGCGAACAGGACGTTCTGCGCGGTCGAACCGGCGAGCTCCAGGGTCGCGCGCTGCACGACGCGCGGCGGCGGGTTGATCTCGTACTCGTAGGACACGATCCCGGGACCGACCTCGAGCGTGCCGGTGCCGCTGATCGGGCCGTCCAGGATTATGTCGCCGGGTTGCGGTCCGGTCACTGGGTCGTTGGTGGGAGGGTTCTTGGACTCGATGACACCGTTGTTCACGATTGCCCCCGCCACCGTACCGCTGCCGTCGACAGTGCCTCCGGCGTCGATCGTCAACACGGGCGCGGTGAAGGTGCCGTTCTCAGCCAGGGTCAGCTCACCGTCGACGCGGAACGCGTTCGGCGTCACATAATTGAAACTGTCGACCACCAGGCGGCCGGGTGCTGCGATCGCCGTGAGCGTCGATTGCAGGGAAAGATAGGTGCTGGTGGCGGCGTCGAAGCTGTTGATCTGGCCGGTCAGGCCGTTGCCGTAGTATCTCTCGATCTCGATGGTCGCAGCGTCGGTGGTGATCAGGCCACCAAGATCGAGGTCGAGAATGCCGCCGGCGTCGGCGCTGTAGGTGCCGCCGCCGCCGAGCGTGCCATCCACGAGGTCAGAGTCCGATGCGGCGTGGATCGTCAGCGTCGAGGCGGTGGAGGGGGCGGTCGAGATGCCGGACGCGCTGGCACCGATCGTGCCGGTGTTGCGGAAGGTCGCTGCATTTATGATCAGCCCGTTCCCGCTTCCGCCGCCACCATCGAGTATTCCAGCGTTGTCCAGCGTGCCCGTGGTCACGATCTGGCCGTAACCCTGTATGTCGCCGTTGTTGTCGCTCAGCGAGCCGAAGCTCAGCGTACCGCCGGCGAGGTCGATCTCGCCGCCGGTCTGCAGGTCGAGGACGCCGTCTATCGATAGCGTGCCGCCGGCAAGGTCGATCTCGCCGCCGGTCTGGAGGTTGAGGGTGCCGCTCATCGACAGGTTGCCGATCAGGGTCAGGGAGTTGTTGCTGATGGTGACGGACTGGACGGCATAGCTTTCGCCGGACGCGATGGTGATGATGGTCGTGTAGACTTCGCCCCCGTTGGTGTAGGTGACGGTCGGGATCAGCACCTGCGCGTCGGCGCTGTTCGGCACGATGCCGCCGTACCAGCTCGATGGGTTGCCCCAGTCCACGGCGTTGTAGTCGGGACTCGTGTCGAAGACGTAGTTGGTCACGGGACAACCCTTTTGTTGCAACGGTCCACAAGAGCACACGGGCCGGTTGCTGGGGAGGGGAGATGTTCGAATTGGGAGGTGCGTGGTTGCCGAGGCACGGCCTCCCGAACGGGATCGGACCGGCTTCTGGTGCGGCGAAAGGGAGCCGACGCAGCAGGCAAGGCGGCTGGCGACGCTGCAAGTGAAGCGGCAGGTGGAGCTGCACGAGCGGGCAGGCAGGGACGGGTTCGCAAAGGAGACGCAATCAGTGTCGGCGCAACGTGTTGTTGACCTAATGCAGACAAACAGCGACATCATTCGATGAAGCGGATCGAGAGACCGGAATGCAAAAGCTTGAGCTGCCAGCTTTCGATGAGGTATCGTGGAGCGATGTCAACGAGCTCTATGCCTCCTCGGCGTTGATGATGGCGGCCTGCTCTACATAGGCATGTCTGATGCAATCATCGGTCGCTTCGGCGGCTTGCGAACGGGTATCTATGGTGCGTACCGGTTCAAGAGCAGCAGTGGCCGGATCTACAATACTCCGGCCGCCCACAAGATCGGCGTGAAAATACTTCGCGGCTTCAATGATGCTCACGCGAAAGAGCGCATATTCATCGAGATCGAAGGTCATCCATTATCAGTGTCAATTCCTGAGACCTACGACGTGCGAAAGCATGAAGCGGTAGCTATTGGCGCTTACGCACAACGTTTCGGCGAGCCGCCGCCGTTTAACGACTCATGGGGAGACGGGATTTCGACTTCCTTGATCGATGACTAGTCCCTACAGGTAACCTTGCCAAAGGCACAGGTCTTCCCTCACGATTTCAGCTGTGTGAGGCACTGGTCACGCGAGGCCCTCAAGGCTGGATCGATAATTGCCGCCACTGCAATGGTCGCACGCTTCACGTAGGCTTCGTTTGACGCCGGCGTGCTTTCTATAAACGGCACGCCGCACACCCGTAGCAGGCCAAGGATACCATTTCCGGGTTTCGTGACTTGAAGCACGGCACGTGGGTTGATCGGCAATGCTGCTGCCAATTCGATACCGAGACCTTCGCCGTCTGCGCCATCCGTTCCCTGCGCGAGCAGAGGCGCCAACGCGATCCATCTCGGATCGCCCGTGCCTATCGCGTCCAGCACCCTGTCCATGTCGCCGTCTTTGTCGAGACGGGTCACGGTGGCCTTCAGGCCTGTGCGCTGGATCTGGGCGCGGATAGCCTGTGGACTCGGCATCGGGGCGGCACATGCGATGACCGGCAGAAGTCCCACCATGAACGCCAGGAGCAGCCTCATGGAACCACCCTGAGCGTTCGATCAGCCGACTGGACGATCTTCCTCCGCACGTCCGGAGGCAGGATGATGCAACCGGTCGATGCCGCTCCAGGATGCCTGATGCTGTCACTGTGGATCTCGAGGTTGCTTCGGCCGAACGTTTGCGTTCCTGGCAAAGGCGAGAGGCGCATCGCCCCCGGGCCGGTCCTCGCCCTGTTGAACGGTTGGCTGACCGGACCACCGACCCAGCGGCACCGGTCCGACGTCGGGATGACTTTGAAGAGCGGAATTGTTCCGACCTATCCCGGCGCCGCTGTAGCCGGTCGCCACATCCTGGCCGTCATACGTCAGGCGTCCAGTGCTTTGTGAGTAGACCCATCCGGTCTTCCGCAAAGGCATTGGTGGTGCCGGACCTCGAAACGAGAGATCAGCCTATTGTCCTGTCGGATCAGCAGCAAGACCTTGCGGTTGCTTCATGCCGATCAAGGTCATGCCATGTCGAACCAGCCAAAGCTCAAGATCCACTTCTTGTTGCACCGCGGAAAGCGGAACGCCGTTTCGATGCAGCGCCGGTTGCGCCCGGGCGTCGGCGGGCGCACCATGTCGGACAATTAGAAAAGCCTTCGGGGAAGCTATGGGGAACAGGGAGGAGCGGGGTCCGCTGGCCCTGCAGATGCAGGGCATCTCGAAGACGTTTCCCGGGGTGCGGGCGCTGTCCGGCGTGTGGCTCGACGCGTGGAGCGGCGAGGTGCTGGCGCTGATGGGGGAGAACGGGGCCGGCAAGTCGACCCTCATGAAGGTGCTGTCGGGCGCGCACCGCGCGGACCCGGGGGGCACGATCCGGGTGTTCGGTGAGGTGGTCGAGATCGACGGGCCGCAGACCGCCAAGGATGCCGGGATTGCCATCATTTACCAGGAGCTGGCGCTGGCGCCGAACCTGACCGTGTCGGAGAACATCCATCTCGGCAACGAGATCCAGCGACCCGGCGGGCGGCTGGACCGTCGGGCGATGGCGGAGGCCTGCCGGCCGATCCTGCAGCGGCTGGGCACGCCGTTCGGGCCGGACACGCCGGTGTCCACCCTGTCGATCGCCGAGCAGCAGCTGGTGGAGATCGCGCGGGCGCTGTACCGCCGGTCGCGCATCCTGGTGCTGGACGAGCCGACCACGGCGCTGTCGGCGCGGGAAACCGACCGGCTGTTCGCGCTGATCCGGCAGCTGCGCGCGGAAGGGATCGCGCTGATCTACATCTCGCACCGGATGGCGGAGGTGTACGAGCTGGCGGACCGGGTGACGGTGCTGCGCGACGGCAGCAGCGCCGGCACGCTGGAGCGCGAGCAGATGTCGGCCGATGCCATCGTGCAGATGATGGTCGGGCGCTCGCTGTCGTCGTTCTACACCAAGACGCACGATCCCGCCGCCGCGGTGCGCGGGCCGGTGGTGATGCAGGTCGACGGGCTCACCGACGGGGCACGGGTGCGGCCGTGCTCGTTCGCGCTGCACCGTGGCGAGGTGCTGGGGATGGCGGGACTGGTGGGCGCGGGGCGCACCGAGCTGGCGCGGCTGATCTTCGGCGCGGACCGGCGTGCCGGCGGCACGGTGACGCTGGAGGGCAGGCGGGTGACGCCGTCGCATCCGAAGCAGGCGCTCGATGCCGGGATCGCCTACCTGACCGAGGACCGGAAGGGGCTCGGGCTGTTCCTGGACATGAGCTGCGGCTCCA
This sequence comes from uncultured Acetobacteraceae bacterium, assembly GCA_964247755.1. Lineage (GTDB taxonomy): Bacteria > Pseudomonadota > Alphaproteobacteria > Acetobacterales > Acetobacteraceae > Lichenicola. Next base: position 6,665 of record CAXTVX010000078.1, read on the forward strand.
ACATCAACATCGGCGTGATCGGGCCGGACAGCGGCGCCGGCGGGCGGCTGAACCTCCAGCGTGCGCGGGAGCGGGCGATGCGGGCGTTCGGAACGTTCCGGGTCAGGGCGTCGAGCCCGGTGGTGCAGGTGGGCTCGCTGTCGGGCGGCAACCAGCAGAAGGTGCTGCTGGCCAGGCTGCTGGAAACCGGCCCCAAGGTGCTGATCCTGGACGAGCCGACACGCGGCGTGGACGTGGGGGCCAAGTCGGAAATCTATCGCATCATCGACGAGCTGGCCCAGGGCGGGCTCGGCGTGCTGCTGATCTCGTCGGACCTGCCGGAGATCGTGGGGATCTGCGACCGGGTGCTGGTGATGCGCGAGGGCGCGATCGCCGGCGAGGTCGGCGGCGATACCGGGGTGCCGATCAGTCAGGAATCGGTGATGGTGCACGCCGCCGGCCTGGCGCCGCATGGCCTGGCGGCCTGAGGGAGACGCGCGATGCCAGACGACCAGCCGAACCCGGCGCCTCCATCCGCCAACGCTGGCACGCCGCCAGCCGCTGCACGGCCGAGCAACCGGGCGCAGTTCCGCGCCACGCTGCAGTCGCTCGGCATGCTGCCGGTGCTGATCGTGCTGGCGATCGGCTTCCAGTTCGCCGGCGGCCACCGTTTCCTCACGGTGCAGAACCTGTCGATCGTGGCGCAGCAGGCGTCGATCAACTGCGTGCTGGGTGCGGGCATGACGTTCGTGATCCTGACCGGCGGCATCGACCTGTCGGTGGGCTCGATCCTGGCGGCGTCGGCGATGGGGGCGCTGATCGTGTCGCTGCTGCCGGGCTTCAGCGGGCTGGCGATCCCGGTCTGCCTGGCGCTGGGTGCCGGGATCGGGCTGCTGAACGGGATGCTGATCGCGTTCGGGCGGCTGCCGCCGTTCATCGTCACGCTGGGCTCGCTGACCGCGGTGCGCGGCTTCGCGCGGCTGATGGGCGCCGACAACACGGTGTTCAACCCGCAGCTGAGCTATGCCTGGCTCGGCAATGACGGCATCCCCGTGCTGCCGGGCGTGGTGGTGCCGTGGCTGGCGATCGTGGCCGTGGTGGTGATCGTGGCATCCTGGTACGTGCTGCGTCGCACCGTGCTGGGGGTCAGGATCTACGCGGTGGGCGGCAACGCGTCGGCGGCGCGGCTGGCCGGGATCAACGTGCCGCGCATCCTGCTGTTCGTGTACGGGCTGTCCGGTCTGCTGGCGGGGCTGGGCGGCGTGCTGTCGTCGGCCAGGCTGTATGCCGCGAACGGGCTGCAGCTGGGGCAGAGCTACGAACTGGACGCGATCGCGGCGGTGATCCTGGGCGGGACCTCGTTCGTGGGCGGCATCGGGTCGATCTGGGGCACGCTGATCGGCGCGCTGATCATCGCGGTGCTGAGCAACGGGCTGATCCTGGTCGGCGTCTCGGACATCTGGCAGTTCATCGTCAAGGGGCTGGTGATCATCGGCGCGGTGGCGCTGGACCGCTTCCGGCAGGGCAGCGGCGTGCGCACCTGACCGGAACCGGGCGCCTGGCGGGAAGCGTTCCGTCCGTCTGGCGCACGCTTGAATCAAGAACGGGACGCGGGGGAAAAGAACATGACCAGGACGACCGGCCACACCAGCACGTGGTCCCTTCTGCGCAACACGCTCCTGGCAGGAGCGGCCCTGCTGGCGGCGCCGGTGCTGGCGCAGGCCAAGCCGCTCCAGGCGATCGGCGTGACCATGGGATCGCTCGGCAACCCGTATTTCGTGGCGCTGACCAAGGGCATCACCGCCGCGGCGAACGCGGGCGGCGGGCAGGTCAAGGTGATCGCGGTGTCGGCGGACTACGACCTCAACAAGCAGTTCACCCAGATCGACAACTTCATCGCCGCCGGCGTGAACCTGATCGTGCTGAACGCGGTGGATCCGAACGCCATCCTGCCGGCGATCAAGCGGGCGCAGGCGGCGGGGATCGTGGTGGTGGCGGCCGACGTGTCCGCGGCCGGTGCCGACGCCACGGTGGAGACGGACAACACCGCAGCCGGCAACATGTCCTGCGCCTACCTGGGACAGAAGCTCGGCGGCAAGGGCAACGTGGTGATCGAGAACGGGCCGCAGGTGTCGGCGGTGATCGACCGGGTGAAGGGCTGCAAGGCGGCGCTGGCGGGCTCGCCGGGGATCAGGATCCTGTCGGCCGACCAGGACGGCAAGGGCTCGCGCGACGGGGCGCTTGCGGTGATGCAGGGCTACCTGATCCGCTATCCCGACCTGAACGGGCTGTTCGCGATCAACGATCCGCAGGCGATCGGCTCGGAGCTGGCGGCGAAGCAGCAGCACCGGAACAACATCGTCATCACCTCGGTGGACGGCGCGCCTGACATCGTGTCGGCGCTGAAGTCGAACGGGCTGATCGTGGCATCGGCGTCACAGGACCCCTACGGGATGGGGCAGCTGGCGGTGAAGGTGGGCAAGGAGATCATGGACGGGCACCCGCCGGCCGAGAAGGTGACGCTGATGCAGGCCAAGCTGGTGACGCGGGACAATGTCAACAGCTATGCCGGCTGGACCAGCCACTAGGATCGGCGCAACCGGTTGCCGGCCCGCTTCGTAGCGGGTCGGCATCCAATCCCGCGATCCTTCGTGCGGCCGATGCACGGACTTCAAGGTTGGTGGAGGCGCCCGCGGCCAGGCCTGTCGCTGCCGCCCGCCTGGCTGCGTCCTAGGCCATGTATCCGATCGTGCCGGTGACTCCGCCACCTGCCTGGATGCCGGCGTTCAGCCCGCGGGTCACCAGCACAGCGTTCGGTTCCGTCTGGCCCAGCAACAGGCTCATGATGGGCGAGGCAACCTGCATGGCGAAGCGCACCGGATCGATGCCAAGCAGCATCAGCGTGCCCGAATATCCCACCAGCAGGCCCGCGCCGCCGTCGACCACAATGCACAGGCCCCGCAGATCGGCAGCAGCCAGCTCGCGTCCGCTGAAGAACGGCGTCATGTAGAGGCTGCCGGCGTTGGGAAACACCTTCGGCGCCACGACACCGCCAATTGCCTTGCCGAGCTTCTCCGGGCGGATCTCCAGCTTGCCTACCTTGGGCAGCTTCAGGCCGATCCCGGCGCCACTCCGGCGCTGCCGAGATGGACGTTCTGTTGCTTGTGCGACGGGTCGAGGAAGTCGATCGAGCCCCCAGCGGCGGCGAAGATGTCGATGTTCAAGCCGCCCGTACCGGAGGTCACGAACGTCCAGCTGCTTGGCCTCAGGAATATCGCCGTTGATCCCGCTGTGTCTGGGTGGACGGGAACGCCTAGCGCCCCTTCTGGTAGAACTCGATCGGCAGGCCGAGCGACGCAAACCCGAGCGCCAGCAGCGCCGCTCCACACGTTGCCAGCATCAGGCTGATGCCCCACAAGCTGCCGAAGCTGCGCACCCTTGCCGTGCCGGACGGGTCCACGGCGTCGTAGAGCACCTGGACTGCCTGCCCGACACGGAACCCGGCGATCATGCCGCCCTGCGGATAGCTGATGATTGACCCGTTCTGCATATGGAATGCAATCTGCGGATGCGACCCGCCGGCGTTTAGCCGGGTGACGGTTCCACGGCCCCGAAGGCTGCCAGCCATGAAGCGGCTGACCTGGAAAGCGTTGACGGCAGCGGCGACGAGCAGTATTGCGCCTGCCGATACCGTCACGGCGCGTAGCCTTGGGCTCATCTCAGTTCATCGCCCGGCATTCGGACAGGAACATGCCCGGATGCGCATTGTCGGGGTTGCACCGCGCAGGTGACGTAGCGCGTGTCCTGCTTCAGGAGGTAGCCGAAACCGCTCAACCCGGCTGCGATGTTGACCACCTGCAAGCCGTCCTTGACCGGCTGCTGCATCGATTGCAGCACCGGCGAGACCATGGTGGACCGCGTCACCGGCTTGTTCGCCTGCGGGCCGGTCATCGCCGCAACCATCGACGGGTGCGCCTGCAACGTCGCAGCAACGGCGAGGAAACCGACCTTCAGGTTCACGGCGGTTCCTCCGCGTGGGCAGCCCGAGCGCGACCCCGACCAAGGGTCGACACCGGTCAGGCCATGACGTTCCAGGTCCAGGGATCTGCGCCGGCCGAAGTTGCCACATGCCATCACGATGCGGATGGACCGGTTGGTCCGGGTCCTCAGTGCGGGAGGACGAGCCGGTAGATCGCGCCCGGCCCCTTGAGCAGGGCGTAGAGCTCGCCGTTGCGGTCCTCGCCCATGCGGAAATCGGACCGGGTGCTTTCGCCGACCGGCGACTGGTTCAGGGAGGTGTAGGTGACACCGCGGTACTGCAGCGGGATCGAGAACACCTCCATCGCCGTCGACAACGGGGCGTTGGCGTTGATCGCGAACAGCTTGCCCTCGACGAACTCGGTGAACACGTAGATCCCGCGATACTGCGGCGCCAGCGAGCCCTGGTAGAGGAAGCCGCTGCCGATGCCGCTCGCGACCGTTCCGCCGTCCCGCGCGTCGTCGCTGTGGTCGTACTCGGCGATCGGATAGCTGAAGCCGTTGGCGGCATCGCCCGCCGGGATGGGATAGTCGGAATAATCGTTCTTGCCGCCCGGGCTTCCGGCGCCCGTGCCGGTGGCGAAGGTTCCCTCCCGCTGCTGCCAGCCGTAGTTGGCGCCCCGGACTCCGAGGTTGACTTCCTCGACCTGGTTCTGGCCGATGTCATCGATGAACATCCGGCCCTGGCCGCCGATCTCCCAGCTGAACTGCTGCGGGTTGCGCAGGCCGTACGCCCACACCAGAGGGGCCGCCGACGCCATGGTCCGGAACGGGTTGTCGGTGGGAATGCCCCACTTGGCGCCGTTCGTTCCGGTGAGCGGGTTGATCCGCAGAATCTTGCCGAGCGGCGAGGTGATGTTCTGGCCATTGCCGCGCGGGTCGTTGCCGTCGCCGCCGTCGCCAAAGCCGATGTACAGGTTGCCGTAGTCCGGTGAGCCGAGGCGGGCGTTCGGATCGAAGCGGATGACCCCGCCATTGTGGTTCGAGGCGAACTTGCCGACCCGCAGGACCTCGCGCGAGGTGCCGGCGAAGCTCGTCGCGAACGGGTTGCTCGCGGTCCATTCGCGGATCACCTGGTGATGATCGGCATCGTCGTTGGCGAGGAAATCCGGAACCCCGCTCAAACGGTTGGCACTGTAGGCGGTGTAGAACTTGCCGTAGCCGGGCTTGGACGGAGTGCCGGCGAAGTTCGGGTGGAACGCCACGCCGACCAGTCCTTCCTCGCCCGTGGGCGAGATGATCGAAAGCCCCTGCGCGCGCAGGTCCAGATACGGCGTCACGCGCGAACCGTCCGCGCTGATGCGGTAGATGATCCCGACCATGTCGATCGCGAACAGGTCGGTCGTGTTGTCCGGAGCCTGTGTCAGGAACTGGACGCGTGCCGAGCTTCCGTCCGCGTGCTTGGGAAGTGTGACGAAGTCCTGGAGCTCGATCACGGCGCCCGATGGCGTGGCCTTGGGGAGCAACGGCTCCGAAAGGGGAGTGGGCGATGCGTATCCCGGGCGGTTGCCGACAAGCAGCACAACAAGAGCGGCCGCCGCAGTTGCGGCGCAACGGGTTGGGTTCATTGTTTTTCTCCCTGAACGCCGTGCAGCCTGTTCCATCAGGCAGCTCCTTACAACTCACATACGTCTTGCATGCAACATGCAAAGGTTCACGCCTGGCTTCAGGACCACGCGCTCGCTTCGACATTCGACGCATCGTCTCATAAATGAGATGTGCCGGAACGATGCGATCTGCATGACGACGCGCGTGGGGTTGATGCCGTGCAACGATCGGTGGACGGTGTCATGCAAGAGCTGTTCGTGTCGGAAATCATTTGGGCAACTGCGTCGGCGGCGCCCGAACAAGGGTCCTGTTCCGGCGCATCGGGAAGGCCCGTCGCCGACGAGCCATGATCCTGACGGGCAGGAACGCTCAGCGTCGCTTCGAGTGGGAAACCGATCGGCAGACCGAGCGATGCGAGGCTGAGCAACACCGGTCCTGCTCCGCACGCTGCCAGTGCCAGGCTGGTGCCCCACAAGCTGCCGAACCTGTTCAGTCCTGCACGGCCCAAAGGATCGGTGGCGTCATGCAGGACCTGGATTGCCTGTCCGGTACGGAACCCGGCGATCATGCCGCCCTGTGGATAGCTGACGATCGTTCCGCTTCAGGTGCGGAACGCGATCTGCGGATGCGATCCGCCGGCGATGAACCGGCTGACGTGCAAGGCGCTGATGGCACCGGCTGCCAGCAGCATTCCCGCCGAAGCGACCGCTGCACGCAGCTTCGAGCTCATCTCGAACCTTGCACGGCGCTCGGGGACGAACAGGCCCGACGGCGTATGCACGGCCGGGAGATCCGCCTCCCCGCGACGACTAGCGCGTCGGGCGCAGGAGGCGGTCCGGGCGGATCGAGGCGAGCCAGGCGGCGGGGCCGGAGCCGGGCTGCGCGATGTCGCGCGAGGCCAGCACCAGCGCGACGCGGCCCTGCAGGTTCCACAGCGGCAGCAGCCCGACCCCGCCTTGGGCCACCGGCACCCGGCTGTCGGCGGAGTTGTCGCGGTTGTCGCCCATGACGAACAGGTGGCCGGTTGGCACCAGCACCTCCGGCGTGTCGTCCAGCGGGCCGTCGGCCCAGCGCTTGAGGATCGGGTGGGTGCGGCCGCCCGGCAGGGTCTCGTCGTAGCGCTCGACCGGGCGGTCGGTGCCGTCGGCCATCTCCTCCGGGCCCGGGCCCTCGTCGCGCCAGTCGACCTCCCGGCCGTTCAGCCATAGCCGGCCCCGTTGCATCCGGACGCGGTCGCCGGGCAGGCCGATCACCCGCTTGACCCAGGTTACGCCTGGCTCGGCAGGGCCGCGGAACACGACGATGTCGCCGCGACGCGGCAGCGCGCCCCACACGCGGCCGCCGCGCCAGCCGAGCCGGTCGCCGAACGGCAGCGAGGCGGTGCTGTAGCCGTAGGCGAACGGCTCGGCCAGCATGCGGTCGCCGATCAGCAGGGTGGGCTGCATCGAGCCGGACACGACGCTGAACGAGGCCGCGAGCCCGGTGCGCGCGAGGCAGACCAGGAGCAGGGTCAGGGCGATCTCGACGGCAGGCCGGTGCCATCCCGGGCGGTGCATCTCGTTCTCTCCGCGACTCGTTCCGGATACGATCATCCGGCGGCGGGACGCAGCGGTCGAGTTAACACGGGGTAAGGCCAGGGGCGGTATCCCGGGGTTCTGCTTGAGCCGCGCCGGCCGGACTGCGATGCTGTAGGCCACGAGGGATGGGGTTCCCCTTCAACCGCCCGTCGTGGGCTGATGACTCCTGGCTGATACGGACCATGGGTCCGAGCGGGAGAGTGCGTCCATGATGAGCCTGTCGACCTATGCGCTGATCGCGCTGGGGGGTGCCATCGGCAGCGTCGCCCGCGCCTGGCTGGGTACGGCGCTGGCCGGGCTGACCGGGCCCGCGTTCCCGTGGGGCACGATCGCCATCAACGTGCTGGGCTCGTTCGTGATCGGGTTGTTCGGCACGCTGACCGCGACCGATGGGCGCTTCGCCGCCTCGTTTGACGCGCGGGCCTTCGTGATGGTGGGGCTGTGCGGCGGCTTCACCACCTTCTCCTCGTTCAGCCTGCAGACGCTGGAGCTGCT
>CAXTVX010000079.1:0-14054 GCA_964247755.1 uncultured Acetobacteraceae bacterium
ATCTGTATCGCCGCCGCCGTCATCTTCTGGCTGTGATCAATGAGTCCTGAGCCTAAGTCATGAGGAGGCATGGCGTCTTCTCTGGTTTGCCACGCCCTTTGGTCGATCATCGCGCCTTTGGCTCAACTGAGTCGATATATCGACGAGCTGAATGCACAGTTCGCCGTCGTCGATGCGCGCCACAGGGTTCATCCGGTTAGTCAACGGCTTGCAGCGGTTCCAGGCGTCGGATCGACCATCGCGTTGATGTTGGCCACGAAGGTCGACCCCAGCCAGTTCAGATCCGCGCGCCATTTTGCGGCCTGGCTCGGTCTGACGCCGAAGGAACGTTCAACCGGCGGCGGACAGCGGCCGGGCGGCATCAGCCGTGCAGGCAACGAACCGGCGAGCAGGACACCCTGCCTGACCCACAGGCGCTTCGAGGCCGGGAAATTGTTTGGGGCTCGCTCGGTGGAACCCATTTGGGCCGGCGATCGTTTGCACGGCGTCAAGCAGGTCGGACGCACGACCGCCCTCGTACCGCATGCCAAGTCACGCTGAACGCTCTTGCGCCCAAGAGGCCGTCCACACATGAGTCAGAGCTAGTTGTCGACGCTGTTTGACAGTCAGACAGGCGCATTGGCGTTCTCATCACGACATTGCGTATTGAATGCAACAGCCATAATAACAGGTCAACATCCACCGCAGTTCAGGAAGGTACGGGTTCATGTCGGGTCCTCGTTTGACTGGCGTGCTGTTCTCCGTCGTTGCTCTTTCCGCTTGCGCCGAACAGCCGTTCCAGCGGCCCGCTAACGTTGCCGACTCCACGTGTATTCGCGAGGCTTATGTCGCGGAAAGTTATCTCTGGGAGGCCGTGCGAGATTGCGGCAAACGCGTTCCAAATCTCTCAGGCGATCCCGGTTTGCAGAGGCAAGCGTCTCTTGCCCACATCCCGTTCATCAAAGAGGTGCATAAGGCAGATGGAGAAGGTCGAGCCTATATCTGTCGCGGTGGTCCCCCTGTTTTGGAGCGATTGGACACGTCCTACCCGTCCGTAGGACGTTGCACCGCGCTGGGAACCATTTAAAGCGCCTAACGAACCGTTTTTCGCGCGTTGTGGGGGCATGGCCAGACCTCTTGTTCCCGACGATTTGTGGGTGGCGATCGCGCCGCTCTTGCCGCCTGGGGCGCCGAAACCGAAGGGGGGTCGGCCGCGCCTGTCGAACCGTGCAACTCTGACTGGCATCCTGTTCGTGCTGAAGTCAGGCCTGCCATGGGAGATGCTGCCGGTCGAGATGGGTTGCGGCTCGGGCATGAGTTGCTGGCGATGCCTGCGTGACTGGCACAAGGCAGGAGTGTGGGTGGCCCTGCACCAAGTGTTGCTGGAGTGTCTGCACGCGGCAGGCCGGGAAGTAAACGCCACATCGCGGTCGATGCCAGCGGCACGCCACCTGGTGGGCTGATCGGGCCAGCCAACCAGCACGACAGCCGCATGCTGGCGCCGACGCTGGATGCCATTCCCTTGGTGAGGAACGGAAGGCGCGGCCGGCCACGGCGACGGCCCAACAAATTGCACGCCGACAAGGGCTACGACTACCGGCGCTGCCGCCAGGACTGCCGCATCCGTGGCATCAGGTCCCGTGTCGCCAGGCGTGGCGTGGACAACAGTCAACGTCTCGGACGTCATCGCTGGGTGATGGAACGCACGCACGCCTGGTTGAACCGCTTTCGGCGCCTGAGCGTGCGCTACGCTTGAGCAGCGAAGCTGATCGAGCGCGCCGACATCTTCCTGGCCTTCAACATCCTCGGCTGCGCGCTCGTCTGCCTCAACCAGATCAGGCGGTTCTGCTGAGCGCTCTTATTGCACCGAGTACGCGCGGGCTTAGCTTGGACCAAAGATGAATGCTTGGCTGGATACAAGCGGCAGCAACACTCAAGGCTGCGAGAACCCATAAGGTTCGTCTTGTGGCCAAATCGTACTTCCGTCGAGCATATGGTTGATCTCGGTTTGCGCTATCGGCGTTGCCAATTGTTGATCTCTGTAAACGCTGGCAGTGGCGGCGCGGAGGTTACACAAGGAGCGCTCTACCGGCAGGGTGTTTGTATCCGTGACGTCTGCTTTGAGGATCGATGATGGACGCGCTGCTGGTCGAGGTGCTGCGTGGCAGCCGGGTGGAGTCGCGGCACGTGGGCAGCGCGGTCGTGGTGGATGCCGCCGGCGCCGTGGTGTTCGCGGCGGGCGATGTCGAGGAACCGGTCTACACCCGCTCCACGGTGAAGGCGCTGCTGGCGCTGCCGCTGGTGGAGAGCGGGGCGGCGGATCGGCTCGGCCTGACGGACGCCGAGCTGGCGCTGGCCTGTGCGTCGCATGGGGGGCTGCCGGTCCATGTCGAGACCGCCCGGTCCATGCTGCGCAAGGCGGGACAGGAGCCGGACTGCCTCGAATGCGGCACGCACTGGCCGAGCGACCGGGAAGCGGCGGCCGCACTGGCCGCGGTTGGCGCTGCGCCCTCGTTGCTGCACAACAACTGTTCGGGCAAGCATGCCGGGTTCGTGTGTCTCGCCTGCGACGGGCACGTTCCGGTCGCCGGCTACGTCCGGCCGGAGCATCCGGTGATGCGGGCGGCGATCGCGGCGGCGGCGGCGCTGACCGGCGCGCGGATGGACGCGGCCAACCGGGCGGTCGACGGCTGCGGCATCCCGACCCACGCGATCCCGTTGCGCGCCCTGGCGCATGGCTTCGCGCGGTTCGGCAGCGGCGCCGGCGTGGAACCGGACCGGGCTGCGGCCTCGACGCGGCTGCGCCGGGCGGTGGCGGCGCATCCGGAGCTGGTGGCGGGGCCGGGACGATTCGACACCAGGCTGATGCAGTTGTTCGGCAGCGCGGTGTTCAGCAAGACCGGAGCGGAAGGGGTGCACGTGCTGGCGCTGCCGGAACAGGGGCTCGGCATTGCGGTCAAGTGCGCCGACGGCGCCACCCGGGCGGCGGAGGTCGCGGCGGCGGCGCTGCTGGCGCGCTGCCTGCCGATGTCGCCGGATGGGGAAGCTGCGCTGGACCGGTTTTGCCGGCCGGCAGTGCGGAACTGGGCCGGCATCGAGACCGGCGTCGTGCAGCCGGCCGGGCCGCTCGCTGGCTGATCCCGCGTCAGGAGCGGGCGTCGACCAGCGCCGCGGCGTCCTGCCGCCGGCCGAAGGTGGCGTAGAAGGTGGCGGCGGTGAACACGAACGCGCCGACGGCGTTGCCGAGTGTGACCGGGATCTCGTTCCACAGCCACCAGTCGCTCATGGTCACCGGGGCGCCCAGCATCATGCCGACCGGGATGGCGAACATGTTCACCACGCTGTGCTCGAAGCCCTGGCTGACGAAGATAAAGATCGGCAGCCAGCAGCCCAGGATCTTGCCGACGGTGGAGGTCGAGGCAAGGCCCATCACCGAGCCCAGGCTGACCATCCAGTTGCACAGGATCGCCTTGACGAACACGGTCAGCAGTCCGGCCAGGCCGAACGCCTCGTAGGCGGTGGTCTTGGATACCGCCAGCGCACGCAGCCGGTCGCCGACCGGGCCGCCGCCGGTGTGGCCGGCCTCGGTGGCGGCGATCCAGAACAGCAGGGCATAGACGAGGCTGCCGAACAGGTTGCCGAGGAACACCATCGCCCAGTTGCGCAGCACAGCGCCCCAGCCGATCCGGCCGGCGAACATCGCCACCGGCAGCAGGGCGAAGTTGCCGGTCAGCAGCTCCATCCCCAGCACCACGATCAGCGCGAAGCCGGCCGGGAACAGCAGGGCGCCGACCACGAACTGCCCGGTCTGGGCTGCGAGCAGGAAAGCCATGGAGGTGACGAAGGCGAGGTAGGCGCCGGCCAGGGCGGAGCGGATCAGCAGGTCGAGTGCCGGCAGTCGCGCCTTCACCAGCCCGGCCTCGGCCATGGAGCTGACGATCTGGACGGGTTTCACGTAGTCGGACACGGCGTGGCACTCCTTCGGTCGGGTGTGCCGCGGCACGCTCGGGCGAGGTGGTAGGCTTGCGGCCGGCATGACACAACAGCGGGCCTGCTGCGGACCGGCCCCGTCCGCGCCTCGGGCGAGGGCAACGCTGTGCACGACCGCTTCACCGACCTGCTGCAACGCGAGAATCGGCCGGACTGGTCGGCGGCGACCGGACACCACTTCGTGCGTGCGCTGTGCGAGGGCACGGTCGGCGACGCGGCCATGGCGCGCTACCTCCTGCAGGACCACCGCTTCCTCGACGGCTTCCTCATGTTGTTGGGGGCGGCGATGGCCACTGCGGACACCATGACGGCACGGCTGCGCTACGGGCGCTCGGCTGGGATCGTGTCGGGCGAGGAGAACACCTACTTCCTGCGCGCCTTCGCCGCGCTCGGGATCGACGAGGCCGAGCGGGCGGCGATCCCGGATTCCACACCCACCACGGCGTTCAAGGCGCTGATGCGCGAGGCCGCCGCGAGCGGGCGCTACGTGGCCGTGCTGTCGGTGCTGTGCGTGGCGGAATGGCTGTATCTCGACTGGGCGTCGAACGCGCCCCGGCCGCTGCCGCAGCGCTTCGTCCATGCGGAGTGGATCACCCTGCACGACAATCCCGACTTCCGGGTGTTCGTCGCGTTCCTGCGCGAGGAGCTGGACCGGGTCGGACCGGCCGATGCCGACACCGCACGCGACGTGTTCCGGCGTGCGGTGGCGATCGAGGCGGCGTTCTTCGACGCCGCCTGGGCCGGGGAGGACTGAGGCGGGCTGGCGGTCCTACTTGCCGGCCTTGATCTCGTGGTCGCCGGCCGCGTCAGCTGCCTTCTTGCACAGGAACTTGCCCCGCTTGGTGTGGCCGAAGAACTTGTCGCCCTGCGTGTGGTAGCCCTTGCTGCGAAGGTTGACCCAGACCACGGCGTCGCCGGGGCAGGAGATGCCGGGGCTGACGGCGTTGGCGTCCGCGGGCGCGCGGGCGGACTTGCCGGCGGAGCTCTGGCTGGGGGAGGCCTGGCCGGAGGAGCCCTGGCCGGAGGAGCCCTGGCTGGACGAGCTCTGGCTGGACGAGCTCTGGGCATGGGCGCCGGCGGCGGAGATCAGGACGGCGGCGACGGCAATGGCGGCGAGACGGGTCATGGTATGCGGGAACTCCTTCGGGTGGACGGGATGGGAGCCGGAGGCGGTTCAGTCCACCAGCCGGCGGGCGAGATAGGTGGCTTCCAGCGCCTGCTCGTGCGCGATCTCGCGGAGGTTGGCGGTGCCGGCATGGCCGCCCTCGGTATCCTCGTAATAAAGGAACGGAACGCCGAGCTGGTCGAGCCGCCAGGCGAAGCGGCGCGCGTGCACCGGCCCCACCCGGTCGTCCCGGGTCGAGGTGAAGATGAACGGTTCGGGGTAGGCGACGCCCGGACGGAGTGCCTGCAGCGGCGAGATGCGGGCCAGGAAGGCGCGTTCCTCGGGACGTGACACGCTGCCGTACTCGTCGACCCAGGAGGCGCCCGCCGCCATGGTCTCGAAGTGCAGCATGTCGAGCAGCGGCACGCCGATGATCACCGCGCGCCACAGCTCCGGATGCTGGGTGAACTCCACCCCCATCAGCAGCCCGCCGTTGGAGCGGCCGCGTATGCCGAGCCGGCGCGGGCTGGTGATGCCGCGCGATACAAGGTCGCGGCCGACGGCGGCGAAGTCGTCGAACACGCGCTGCCGCTCGGTCTTGCGCCCAGCCTCGTGCCAGGCGGGGCCGAACTCGCCGCCGCCGCGTATGTTGGCCAGCACGTAGACGCCGCGCGCCAGCCACAGCCGGCCGGTGGCGCCGGAGTACAGTGGCGTGCTGGAGACGCCGAAGCCGCCATAGGCGGTGAGCAGCGTCGGGTTGGAGCCGTCGCGCTTCATGCGGCGGCGGTGCACCACGAAATACGGGATGGCGGTGCCGTCGGTGGAGCGCGCCTCGAGCTGCTCGACCACCAGGCCGTTGGCGTCGAACTGCGCCGGCAGCGCCTTCACCCGGTCCGCGGCCCCGGTGCCGGCGTCGACCAGCCAGAGCTGGCTCGGCGTCAGGAAGCCGGTCACCTGCAGGAAGGCGTGGTCGTCGTGCGGGCCGCTGTCGACCAAGCTGACCGACGCGTTGTCCGGCAGGGACAGGGCGTGCGCGTGCCAGCCGGCGGCGTCCGGGGTGAACACCAGCGCCCGGCCGCGCACGTTGTCGGCGATCGCGGCGACCACGTGGCCATGGGTGACGCCGACCGACTCCGCCTCGACCGACTGGCGCGGGCCGGGTGCGAACACGAGGGCCGGCGGGGCGTCGGGACGGGACAGGTCGAGCGAGGCGAGGCTGCCGGCCGGGATCAGCGGTCCCGCCTTGGGCTGCCAGTCCTGGTCCAGCTTCGCCACCAGGCGCCCGGCCACCAGCCCGATCACGACAGCTTTCGGCGGCAGCGGCAGCGGCAGCAGACCGTGCGGCGTCACCTGGGCATAGGCCTTGGTGAAGAAGGTGACTCCGCGGTCGACCAGCACCGCCTTGTGGTCGTCGCCGTCGACCAGCACCTCCGGGTCCACGCTGATGTCGGCGGGCGTGCCACGCGTCACCTCCGCCGCCTGATCCAGCGCCTGTCCGCGACGCAGCCGCTTGACGATGAACGGGTAGCCCGACGCGGTCAGGCTGCCCGGGCCCCAGTCTCGCGCCAGCAGCAGCGTGTCCGCGTCCTCCCAGGCGACCGTCTGCTTGGAGCGCGGCAGCACGAACCCGCCGGACACGAAGCGTCCGGTGGGCAGGTCGAACTCGCGTGCGGTGGTGGCGTCCTCGCCGGCGTCGGACAGCAGCAGCAGGCAGCGCGTTTCCGCAGGCTCCGCGCAGTCGGCCCCCTTCCACACCCAGTTGGCATGTTCCGAGGCGGACAGCGCGTCGAGATCGAGCACCGTGTGCCAGGCGGGCGAGGCGCTGCGGTAGGACCCGAGGTCGGTGCGCCGCCACAGGCCGTGGCGGTGCGCGGCGTCCTGCCAGAAGTTGTACACCTGCCCGCCGATCACCTGCGGGGTCGGGATCCGCTCCGGCGCCTGCGCCACCGCCAGCGCGTCGGCGTGGAACCCGCCGTAGCGGGGGTCGTGCTCCAGCACGCCGAAGGTGCGGGCGTTCTGCTGCCCGACCCAGCCCAGCGCCTGGGGCCCTTCGATCGCGGTGAGAAAGGCGGGCGGCGTCCCGGCCGGCGCCGGATCCGGGAGCGTCGCGGCCCGGAGCGGCAGCGGACAGGACAAGGCGATCAGCAGGGGGACGAGGCAGCGCATGCAGTCTTCCAGGATTGGGGACAGGGGCCAGGAACCGGCGAGGGATGCAACATCCGTGCACGCCGTCGGTCCGGGTGGTTTGTCGGATTCGGCGACGGGAAACGAGGTGCGGACGCCGCGCGGTGCCGGCATGGACGGGGCAGGCACCGATCTGGCACAGGAACCCATCATGGATATGCAGGCAACGGCAAGGGATCTTCTTCCCGATCTCCTGGGCGACCCGCGCTGGGCCCGGATCCTGGCGCGCGACAAGGCGGCCGACGGCACGTTCTGGTACTCGGTGGTCACCACCGGGGTGTACTGCCGGCCGTCCTGCCCGTCGCGTGCCTGCAATCCGGGCAACATGGTCATCCACGAGAGCCTGGAGGCGGCCCGGGCGACCGGCTGCCGCGCCTGCCTGCGCTGCCGTCCCGACGATCCCGGCGATCCCGCGGCGGCGGCGGTCGCCCGGGCCTGCCGGCTGATCGACGAGGCCGGGCAGGCGTTGCCGCTGGCCGGGCTGGCGGAGGCAGTCGGCCTGAGCCCGCAGCGGCTGCACCGCTCGTTCAAGGCGGCGACCGGCGTGACCCCCGCGGCCTATGCCGGCGCGAGGCGGGCGGCGCGGCTCCGGGAGCGGCTGGGCGAGGGCGGCACCGTGACGCAGGCGATCCACGATGCCGGATACGGAGCGAGCAGCCGGTTCTATGCCGAGGCCGGGGACGTGCTCGGCATGACGCCGCGCCGCTACCGGGCCGGCGGCGCCGGGGAGACGCTCCGGTTCGCGATCGGCTGCTGCTCGCTCGGCGCGGTCCTGGTCGCCGCCAGCACGCGCGGGGTCGCCGCCATCCTGATCGGCGACGATCCGGACCGGCTGCTGCGCGAGCTGCGGGACCGGTTCCCCCGTGCCGAGATGGTCGGCGGCGATGCGGCATTCGGGGCGCTGGTGGCGCAGGTGGTGGGCTTCGTCGAGGCACCGCGGATCGGCCTCGACCTGCCGCTCGACATACGCGGCACCGCGTTCCAGCAGCGCGTCTGGCAGGCGCTGCGCCGGATCCCGGCCGGCAGCACCGCGAGCTATGCCGCGGTCGCCGCCACGATCGGCGCGCCGGGTGCGGTGCGGGCGGTGGCGGGAGCCTGCGCCGCCAACCCGCTCGCCGTCGCCATCCCGTGCCACCGGGTGGTCCGCACTGACGGCGCGCTGTCCGGGTATCGCTGGGGGGTGGAGCGCAAGCGGGCGCTGCTCGATCGCGAAGGGGCGCAGGCGGGCGGCCACCCCGGCACCGCGCTGCGTGAACAGTGTTCATGAGCGGGCGGTCCGGGATCGGGGAGCTCGCGCTGCCGGCCGGTGAGCTGGAGCTGGGGCCGGGGGCGGTGCTGCTGGGCGGGTTCGCCGCGGAGAAGGCGGGCGCGCTGCTGGACGCGCTGGACGGGATCCTGCGCGTGGCGCCGTTCCGTCACATGACGGTTCCGGGCGGGCGGCAAATGTCGGTAGCCATGAGCAATGCCGGTGCCGTCGGCTGGGTGGCCGACCGCAGCGGCTACCGCTATGCCCCGGCCGATCCCGACACCGGCCGTGCCTGGCCGGCGATGCCGCCGGCGTTCGCGGCGCTGGCAGGCAGGGTGGCGGAGCGAGCGGGGTATGGGGACTTCATGCCCGACTGCTGCCTGGTCAACCGCTACGCGTCGGGCGCGCGGATGTCGCTGCACCAGGACCGCGACGAGCGCGACCTCGGGGCGCCGATCGTGTCGGTCTCGCTCGGGCTGCCGGCGACGTTCCTGTGGGGCGGGACGTCGCGGGCCGACCGGCCGCGTCGCCTGCGCCTCGGGCACGGCGACGTGGTGGTGTGGGGCGGTCCGTCGCGACTCGCGTTCCACGGGGTCGACGTGCTGAAGGCGGGCGAGCATCCGGCGACCGGGGCCGTGCGCATCAACCTCACCTTCCGACGGGCGCTGTAGGCCGGCTCAGCGGCTGCGCGACAGGTGCAGCCCGACCAGGCGAGACAGCAGGATGGCCGGGAACAGCTGGCCGATCACGGTCTCCGCGTCGGCCAGGCTGGAGGCCAGCGGCGAACGGGCCGCGATCGTGCCGTCGCCGATGGAGGTGAGGCTGAAATGCAGCAGCTCGGCCGCGTGTGCTGACGGGTGCTGGGACAGGCCGGACAGGGCGTGCGGCGACACCAGCGCCAGCCCGGCCAGGGCAATGGCGAACAGCAGAGCGAGGTTGAGGTAGACGAACACGGCGCCGGCGATGCGGTGGTGGTTGACGTCGCCGGCCCCGAACACGGCGCGGGCCATCGCCGCGGTCACCAGCAGGTTGTAGGCGAAGGCCATGCCCAGGGTGATGGCATGCGGCAGCAGCCCGGGCAGGAGGCGCGACAGGAGGGTGAGCCCGAAGCTGGTGGCCAGCGCCAGCCGGAGGGGGATGGACCGGGCCAGCAGGGCGATCGCGATGCCGGCGAGGAGGAGCTGGAGCAGCGTCACCACGCTGCGGTCCACGCCGCCGGCGCTCAGCGCGGGGATGGCGACGAACAGGAACACCACCTCGAGCGCCAGCATCAGGCTGAACTGCCAGCCCGGCTCGCGCGCGAGCAGCTGGCGCCGCACCGGCAGCCCGGCGGCCGGAACCCGCTCGGCCACGTTCATCGCAGCGCTCCGTAGGGGGAAGGGTCGGATCCGAGACTGGTCCGGACTGGGCCGGTTGCCAAGAGGTCGGGGCGTGGCCCGCGGTGTTCAGCGCGGCGCCGCGGCGGTCTCGCTCGGATCGGCGACGGCGATGTGCGTCCACTGGTACTGCCCGTCCGGGCCGCTGACGCCGAGCAGCCAGGTTTCCCCGGTCACGGTGTTCAGCAGGATGGTAGCGCGAGACGGCGGGTTGGCGGGATAGATGACGAACACCGGCGAGCCCACCGGCGGCATCGGCTGCGCCGGGACGGCTGGCGGGGCAGCCTCGGCCGGAAGCGCAGGCTGTGCCTGCGTCGGCGGCGCCTGTGCCCGGCAGGCCGGGGCAGCCGCGACGGCCGCAACGAGCCCCGGGAACAGCCATCGCATCGCCTGCCTGCCGACCATGTCGTCCCTCCGTCGCGACGCCGCGCGAGCTACCTGTCGAGCTGGGCACGAAGGCGTCGCCACAGCCGGTCCTCCGACCGATCGCTTTCCGTCGCCGCCTGGGTGGAGAGCTGCTCGACCAGGCGGGTCGCGATCAGGCCGCGATGCCCGATCTGCCAGTTGTCCGGGGTGGTTCCCGACGCCGACCAGGGTGGCAGGGTCAGAAGCAGGCGGTCGGCCAGCCCGTCGAGCAGGGGCTCGTAGGTGGCGCGCAACGCGGCCAGGGTGCCCTGGGCGCCGGGTGCGCCGGTCCAGTGCAGCCCGGCCTCCGTCAGGCTGTCGATCAGCCGCCGGTAGGCTGCGTCGTCCAGGCGGTCGCCACCGTCGTAGCGGGACGGCGACACGCCGAAGGAGCGGGCCATCTCGACGATCACCAAGCGGCCCATGGTGAAGGTCATCCGCGCCTGCAGCGGCCGGGTGCCCTCGATGCCGACCAGGATCAGGGCACAGGTGTCGATCACCGCCGCCAGGGCGGCCAGCCAGGACTGGCTGTCGTGCTGCGAGCGGTAGTACACCAGCATCGGGTAGCTGAGATGGCTTTCCAGCAGCTCCGAGCCCCACACCTCCCATTCGCGCAGCAGCTCGTCGAGCTTGAGCAGGCCCTCCGGCTCGCCGTGCCGGCTGAGCAGGGTGCAGGCGGTGGGCGGGGTGCCGGCGCGGACGTCGAGCTGGATCACGTGCGCCTCGCGGCGGGAGAACAGCTGGTACAGCACCGGCAGGTAGCCGATCACCAGGGCGAGGAAGCCGAAGCCGAGGCCGGCCTCCGACACTGACAGCATGCGTGCGAGGTGCGAATGCGGTACCACGTCGCCGTAGCCCAGGGTGAAGAAGGTGACCCCGCTCATGTAGATCTGGTCGGCGAGCGGGGAGGGATGCGGCGCGTGGGCCAGCAGCGTCCAGCTCAGCGTGCCGAAGCCCAGGATCAGGCCGGTGGCCCACAGGGTAAACAGGAGCACCATCGACAGCGGCCCGAACACGCTGAGGAAGTGCTCGCGCCGCGCGCTGTTGCCGAACACGCGGGCGCAGCGTTTCCAGAGGATCCAGATGCTGCGGAAGTAGAAGCGCGCCACGCGGAAGCGGCGGAGCACGCGCCGCGGCAGCAGCATCACCTCGAAGGCGTCCTGCAGCACGAGGACGATCAGGGCGGACGCCGCGAGCGCCAGGAGCAGGATCAGCATGGGGATGAAAAGCGGGGTGCCGACCCGGAGTTGCCGGGCCGGGCGGTTGCGGGTTGCAAGAAAGCCTTGCGGGCTCAACCCCGCTGTCCGATCCAGCTGTTGCGGACAGCGGATCACGAACAAAGACCGGTTAAGACCAGGTTGACTGCTCAAGCCCAAGGATGCAGGAGGAGTGCGGTCCTGCCGTAGCTACTTGTTTCGGGATCCGATCATGCAGCGGCCATCCGATGCCGGATGGCTCGATTGCCGAGCCAGACCACTCCGACCGCCAGGAGGAGTGCAACGGCCCCGGACAGGATCATGAAGAAGTCCTCGACCGCCTCATCACCATTGAACCCGAAATACGAGCTCAGACGCACGAGGCCAGCAGTCATGCCAGGTGTGAAGCCGACATGGCCGAAAGCCACTGCAAAACCGAACCAGAGCATCGCAGCAGCTGCGAGGTTGAGACATGTTCTCATCTTACGTCCACCGTTCCACAGGCCTGTCCTGCGAATCCTGGACATTCATGAGCCTGGTCGAGAGCAAGGCGTTCCGCAGCGCGTCGAAGTTTACTGGATTGGCCAGCGTGATACATCCCTCGCTCAGTCCGCGTGGCCCGATCGGGTGCAGACGAAAGTTGCCCCGCTTGACCCCCTGGATGAAGGTGAAGTCGTCGATGACCCCGTCGTCCCGATAAAGCGCGAACCATTTTCCCCGATCCGTGCCGTAGATGTGTTCAAGGAAGAAATCTTTCAAATAGCCAAGATGACCACCGGACTGTCGATCAACGATGTAGTACCGGCCCGGTGGCAAGGGGCCTATGTCGGCCATCGCCACGTCAGCAGGATTATCTCGTCCAGCGCCGGTGCCGGAGAACACCGGGAAATTTCCTACGCCCTTGCATTCAAGAACGGTAAAGACCTTGCTGTTGAGCGTCATGCTGCAAGCAATTGACATACGTCGGGTCGCCGCTCTTCCTGGTTGTGCAGACTGATCCTTCTTGATGGAGCGCAGGCCGTACAAGTAGCCGCCATCCCATCCTCAACCGCATGGTTTCCGCCAACAGGCTGACCAAGATGTTGTCACTCGTGCCCGATGCGCCTCTCCGGTTGGGCAACCTTCCGCTCCGGCTGCGCAATCGTGCGCTGGTATCGTCTCTCCGTGTGCTGACGGGAAACGGTTCCCTTCGATTGATTTCCGGCGCTTCGGTAGTGTGCCATGGCACGACGCTTCCCGGATCGAGGCTGTATGAGAAGATGATACTGCAGCCAATGGCTTCTCGGTCAAGGAGAACATCACGGACCGGAGTATCGCGTCTGGTTAATCCTTTCGTTGAACCCTGCACGACGTCTCGGGTTAAGTGTCGGGATCGGAACGGTCCGTCCGCCGTGTTCCCTTCAGGGCGGAGCGCACGGTCTTGGCGGTCAGCCTGCGCTCGTTCGAGCCGCGGGTGGGTCTGGTCGGGCGACGGATCGGTGCCGGCGGCTTGGCCGCCTCCTGGATCAGGGCCACCAGACGCTCCATCGCGTCGGCGCGGTTGCGCTCCTGGGTGCGGTGGCGGTGCGCGGTCAGCACCAGGATGCCGTCCTTGCTGAGCCGGCGCCCGGCTAGCACCCTGAGGTTCGTCTTGACGCGGTCGCTGATCGAGGTCGAGGCGGTCATCGCCCAGCGCAGCTGCACCGCGGTCTCGACCTTGTTGACGTTCTGGCCGCCGGGACCCGCAGAGCGGATGAAGCTCAGGGTGATCTCGGCCTCGTCAATCGACAGCCGATCGGTGATCCGGATCTGCGCCATCAGGGACGCTCATTTGGCCGAAGCCGCGGGTGGAGCGTTAGATACAGGCAGCCTGTCCGAGAAGGATGACCATGACGCCCTGCCTGCACCGGCTGCTCCCGCTTCTGGTCCTGCTGCTGCCCGGCGCGGCACTCGCGCAGCCTCTGTCGCCGCCGGCGATGGATGCCGGACGCTGCGATTATTTCTCCCGGCTCCACCGTTTCGCCGAGGAAAGCAAGAGCATGTGCGACGAGGGGCGGCAGGTGAAGGTCGGGCCGCTGACCGCGCAGATCCTCGGGCAGTGCCGCACGCTGCAGGGCGACCGCTTCGACCGGCAGCCGATCGACGACATGATCGCCGGCTTCTCGTCGCAGGTCTCGTCGCAGGGGCTCGGCAATGCCTGCCATGCGGTCAAGCTGCAGGTGTGGGACCTGATCGGGCAGTGACGGGGGAGCGGGGCGCATGAAGAAGCTGATCAACGATCCAGGCCGGGTGGTGCGGGAGATGCTGGAAGGCAGCGTGGCGCGGGCGCCGTTCCAGGCGCTGCTGCCCGACGACAACGTGGTGCTGCGTCGCGGCGACCGGCAGGCGGTGGCCGTGATCTCGGGCGGCGGCAGCGGCCACGAGCCGGCCCATGCCGGGTACGTGGGTCCGGGCATGCTGGCCGCCGCGGTGGTCGGCGACGTGTTCACCTCGCCGAGCGTGGATGCCGTGCTGGCCGCGATCCGCGCGGTGACCGGTCCGGCGGGGGCGCTGCTGGTGGTCAAGAACTACACCGGCGACCGGCTCAACTTCGG
>CAXTVX010000080.1:0-14044 GCA_964247755.1 uncultured Acetobacteraceae bacterium
CCGGGTCAGCGCCTGCTCGTACGGCAGCAGCAGCGCCTCGTGGCTGGTGTAGAACTCGGTCTCGTCCACTTGCGAGGCGTTGGCGCCGAGGCCGCAGGCGCCCATGAAGGCGAGCGTCTCGTCGATGCGCTGCGCCAGGTCCTGGTAGCGTGCCGCCAGCGGGCTGCGCTCGACGAAGCCGAGGTTCCAGCGGTGCACCTGATGCAGGTTGGCATAGCCGCCGCCGGCAAAGGCGCGGAGCAGGTTGAGGATGCCGGCGGACTGGAAATAGCCGGTCTCCATCCGCGCCGGATCCGGCAGCCGGGACCGCTCGGTGAACTCGGACCCGTTGACGATGTCGCCGCGGTAGGAGGGGAGACTTTCGCCGCCGACCGTCTCGGTATCCGACGAGCGCGGCTTGGCGAACTGCCCTGCCATACGGCCGAGCTTCACCACCGGCACCTTGGCGCCGAAAGTCAGCACCACCGCCATCTGCAGCAGCACGCGGAAGGTGTCGCGTATCACGTCGGCAGTGAACTCGCCGAAGCTTTCGGCGCAGGCGCCGCCTTGCAGCACGAAGGCACGGCCTTCCGCCGCCAGGGCCAGGTGCTGCTTCAGGCGGCGCGCCTCGCCGGCGAACACCAGCGGCGGGTAGGCACGCAGCCGCGCCTCGACCGCCTCCAGCGCCGCCTGGTCCGGATAGGATGGCGCCTGCCTGATCGGGCGGTCCCGCCAGCTCGACGGGCTCCAGGCCTGCCCGGTCGGGCCGGCCGCGGAAAGGACGGCGCTCATGGGGATATGTTCCGGATCCTCGTGGCCAGGCAGCCAAGCCGGCCAGCGGATGACCTTATCCTCCCAAACCGGCCTGGACGAAAGGGCGCCGCCGACATCCCGGACGGTCGCAGCGCGCAGGTGGCTCGCCCGGCCCGCACGACGAGGACGACGGTCGGACCGCCCTTGTACCGAGCGCGACGCACGAACCGACACGCAGCCGCAGGCTCCACGGCCGGAGCCGCCCGTCAGAACGGCGTGCCGCCTTGCCGACGTCGTTGCGGTGGCGGTAGGTCCCCCTGGGCAGGACCGTTGCCTGCGGAAGAAACACGGTTGCGGGATCCTGATCAGCTCGGCGCCAGGCTCTGCAACCAGCCGCTCCCGACAGCCGCATCTCCCGACGGCTGGTGCGACACGTCCCTCGCTAGGGCCGTGGCGAAGGCAGGCAGCTGGGATCCGTCGAGGGATCGTTCGTCCTCGATGCGGTTCCGTCCGTTCTTCTTTGCCTGGTAGAGGGCGGCGTCGGCGCGGGCGATCAGCGACAGCGCGCTGTCCTGACCGTGGAGGAAGGCAAGCCCGCCGCTCGACGTCACCGGCCGATAGGACATGCCAACACCATAGGGAAGTTCGGTGAGGGCACGGTGGACGCTGGACACGCTGCGCAGGACAGCGTCGGGGGTGCCGTGCAGGATGAGGAGGAACTCCTCGCCACCATAGCGGCCGGCCGCTTCGGACGGGCCGATCGCGTCGCCCAGCCTGGCGCCGAAGGCGGTCAGCACCTGGTCGCCCGCCAGGTGACCGAAGCAGTCGTTGATCTCCTTGAAATGATCGATGTCGCACAGGAGGACGGCAAGCGGCGCACCGGTCTGCCGGGCCGCCGCGACCGCCTGCTCCAGGACCTCCATGATCGCGCGCCGGTTCGCCAGGCCGGTCAGGGCATCCGACATGGCCTGGCGCTGCAGCTCGCGCCGCGCCTCCTCGATCTCGGCGGTGCGGGCGCCCACCACCTCCTCCAGACGCCGCTTCTGGCGAAGCAGCAACCGGATCCGGACCCGCCACGTCCCGGCCAGCATGACGGTCGCGGCCAGGACGCACAGGCCGTAGAACCACCAGCGACGCCACCAGGGTGCCCGGATGTGAATCGTGAAGCCGACCGGCGCGGAGGTCCAGCCATGCACGGTGTCCACCGCGACCAGCTCGAAACGCAGCTTGCCGGGCGGCAGGCCTGCATAGCGCACCTCGTGCTCGACCGTGGTGCTCCAGTCGGTATCCAGCCCGCTCAGCCGGTAGCGGAACGCGACGTTGTGGCCATGGGTGTAGTCGAGGTCGACGAAGCGGATCGTGAGCGAGGCGGCACTCCAGTCGGTCCGGACCGACGGAGCCACCGGCAGCGACCGGTTGTCGAACGTCAGGCCGGTCACCAGCGGGTGCAGCGCCGCCGCCGGCGGACGGGCCGTCGGATCCACGAAATGCGACAGGCCATGGCTGGTCCCGAACCACATCGAGCCGTCCGCGTCCTCGTAGATGGCAGCCTGGTTCATGTCGTTGGTGATCGGTCCCTCGCTACCGTCGAAGCGACGCCAGGAGCGGCCGTCGAACATGTCGATGCCATGATCGGTGCCGAGCCAGATCCAGCCCCTTCGGTCGCGACGGGCGAACAGGACGTTGTTCGAGCCGATCACCGGTGACGTCACGGGAGCAAGGGTGTCGATGCGGCGGCCGGCGACGCGGAAGCGGAGCACCCCGGTCGCCTCCGTGCCGACCCACAGCTCGCCGCCCGGCGCGAAGGTCAGCGTGAACGGCGCGCTCTTCAGCAAGGCGCGCGGCACCACGAGGTCGAACCGGCCGCCAGGATCGCGCCGGAACACGCCGTCACCGGACAGCGCCCAGACGGTCCCGGCGGGATCGGTCGCCACCTGCTGCACGTCGTGCGCCAGGACCAGCTCCGGACGGACATCCGATGCCGGCGCGTCGGGCTGCGCCACCAGGAACAGCCCGGCCGGCGTGCAAAGCCAGAGCCGGCCGTCCCGGTCGATGTCCGCGGTCACCACCCGGCCGATCGAGGTGAACCGTTCCACCGTGTTGCGCGCCGGATCGATCCGGGCCAGCGGAGCCCCTATGGGCGCCAGCCAGACCCGGCCGGCCGGTGTCGCCTGGGCGACGTAGTTGGTTTCGGGCGAGACGGTCGCTGCGGTGCTGCCGATCGCGACGGTGCCGCTGTCGGTCGCGACCCAGAGCTGCCGGTTCGCCAGCCGGGTCATGGACCAGACGATGTTGCTGGGTAGGACGTCATCCGCGGTCCAGTGCTCCCAGCCGTTCATGCCGATACTCCGGAACACGCCGGTCCCGAAGCTGCCGACCCAGAGCGATCCTTCCCGGTCGAACATGAAGGCCTGCAGGCGATTGGTGGGCAGGCCGCCGGCATGATGCCCACAGGTGCGCCAAGTGGTGCCATTCCAGTCGACCAGGCCGGCGGCGCTCTGCGTCAGCACGCCGCCGTGCCGGTCGTCCAGAAGGCCAAGCCGTTCCGGATGAGCGACGTAGGAGGTGTGCTCGCCGGGCGCCCTCACGTCCGGGCCACGGCCACCCGGCAGCACCGCGACCTCGAACCGGCCCTGGCCCGGCCTGCGCCAGGCGATGCGGTCGAGGCTGCGGGCCCAGAGCGTGCCGTCCGGCGTCTGGATCGCCACCTGCCAGGTATCCGCCGGCAGCCCGTCGGCGTCGCCCAGCACCGCGACCCGTCCGCCGGTCTCGCGGCAGATCGAGACGCCGCAGCCGATCAGCAGGCCGCCCTGGATGTCCGACGTGACGAAGCGTGCCGCCGCGAGGTCCGGGACCCTCGCCAGCGTCGCCGCATCGAACACCGGCGAGAACCTGCCGACCGCTTCGTCGCCGACCGGAGCGCCAAGAAGCGTACCGCCGACGTCGAGCACGACGCGCGTGCGGGTGGCGGCCAGGAGGTGGGAGGACAGCAGGCGGGCGGATGTTCCGGTATCGACCCGGTTGAAAGTCGGCCCGCTGCGGACGTAGAGGCCGTCGGCGGTGACGACCCAGACCCGCCCGGCCTTCTCGGCGACGACCTGCTGGACCCAGGCCGTCGAGGGCAGTCCAGACTCGTAGGCGGTGATGCTCGCCCCGTCGTAGCGATACAGGCCGGCCTCGGTGCCGAACAGGACATAGCCGTCCCGGTCCTGGGCCATGGCATAGATGCTGAGGTTCCCGAGCCCCTGCTCGTCGGTGAAGTTCTGGAACCGGGTGAACTGGGCATGCGCGCCGGGGATCCGGCACAGGAGCGCGACCAGGACCAGGAGCACCGCGCACAGGACATGCCGCTCCGGCCTACGGCGAAGACGCAGGGCCTGGATCGCATGGTGGACAAACATGTGGCCGCCGCTCCTCCCGAGCGACGGTATGTGGATCAATCTGGTTACTGTTTGCTGAACAATTGGCTCACGAAAACGGCAGGCGGAGTTCCGCGTCGTGTGGCCGGCAGCGCCGCCCGCGCAGCCGCAGCGACATGGGCGACCATCCACGGTCGCCGCGGACAAGCAAGGATGGTCGCAATAACTGGACGATCAGCATCTGGAGAGAATAGATTGTTCCGATCCCGTCACGCCATGAGGTTGGTATAGCGAAACAAAATGTTTGCTAAGCTCGTTGGGATTAAGTAGTGGAAGATTCGGCTCAGGCTCGATCAACACCATATCATCAACGCAGTATTCATCTATGGTCGATACGTTCGTTACGACCTCGATCAGTGGCGCAGAATTTTCCGACGGGTCCACGCTGTCCGGCACCTGGACCGCCGAGTACGACAGCTCCGGCAACCTCCTCGCCGTCAGCAAGGCAACCTTCACCGTTTCGGGAAGCGGCGGCACCACCACCTTCACCAGCATGGGCACGCTGCCCTACGCGACGTCGGCCAGCGGCACGTCGTACGAGATCCACTCCCTCGGTTCCAACGGGGGCGCCTACAGCGCCCTCTACATCGACTGGAAGACGGAAAGCCCGAGCTCGCTGTACGAGGGCACCCCATCGCTCTACACCTCCCATCCTGAACGGCGACGGCAGCAGCCCGACGACACCGCTGCGATTGATCAACGACGGCAGCACCGGGACCGGCTCGACGCCGGTCGTCACCGGTCTTGCGTCCACAGAGACCGGCACGGATCACGCCACGCTCATGCCGTTCGCCAGCACCGTGGTGACCGATTCCGGCTCCACCACCGTCAGCGCCACGATCACCCTCAGCAGCAACGGCGTGCTCACCGACGCGGACGGCATCCTGAGCGGCACGGGCCTCGATCCGGATCCGCAAGGACGCCTTTGCCGGGAACGTGCCGCACCGCGACCTGCTCGTCACGCCGGAGCACTGCATCCTGGCAGAGAGAGGCCTCGTCCCAGCCCGCATGCTGGTGAACGGCAGCTCCATCATCGTGGACCGCTCGATCCCGGTCTAAGACTTCTTCCACATCGAGCTGGACATGCACGGCATCCTTCTGGCCGAAGGTCTCCCCACCGAGAGCTATCTCGACACCGGCAACCGCGACCTGTTCGTGGACGGCCTCGCCGGGGTGTCGGTCAGGCGCGACCGTCCCATGGCGGCGCCGCTCGCCGTCGCCCGCGACCTGGTCGAGCCGATCTGGACTCGCCTCGCGGACCGGGCCCGCCTGCTCGGCTTCCCGTGCGGCGGCGACGTCCCTGCCGTAACGGACCAGCCGAACCTGCGGCTGCTGCTCGAGGACGGCCGCGAGCTGGCCGCCTGCTGGTACAACGGCCAGCGTCACATGTTCCACATCCCGCGCAGCGCCCGGCCGGTACGCCTGCTGTCACGTGCCGCAGTACCGGCCGAGATCATCGGCCCGTTCGTCGACGACCGCCGCACCTTGGGCGTGGCCGTCGACAGACTGGTGCTATGAAGCGGCCTGCAGGACGTGGTCGTCCCGACCGGGATGCCGGGGCTCGGCGGCTGGCACACCGAGGAGGACACCCACCGCTGGACAGACGGCCAAGCCGAACTCGACCTGCCGGAAGCCGGACCGGACACCTTTCTCGACGTCCACCTCGCAGCGACCGGGCTCTACTGCGATCCCGTCGCCTGATCGCCGGAAACGGTCTGTGACTCAAGGCCGGCGGGCGTAGAACACATAGGTCGCACGGTACGGGACCAGCGCCACCTGTCCTGCCGTGCAGGCGGTATCGGGTGCGCTGCCGCCGCTGGTTCCCAGGCGCTGTACGAAGGTGGTGCGCGAGAACAGGCCGGCCGGCCTGCCGCCGGTCGCGACCGCCTTGAGCAACAGGCAGGCAATCGAGCCCGTGTGGGGGCAGGACGGCCCGGTGCCGGCGGCGGCACTGGCCGACTTCTCGCCCCAGACCGTGCTCCCGTCGGTCGGGCTCCGCCAGCTCGGACAGTACTGCCGCGTGCCGGATCCTGCCTCGATGCAGCCTGGCGCCGCTGTTGTCGCGAGGCCCGGCACGGCGGCCAGGACATGCTCGGCCACGTCCGGCTGCTGGCCGGGCCCGGACGCAGATAGCGCCGCCTGCGGACCGAGCAGCCGCCAGGCCGTGTGGGCAGGACTGTCTGCCGCGGGAAGACAGACATAGTCCTGCGTTCCGTCCGCTTGCGCCGACAGGAACGGGACGTTCCCGGACGGGGGCGCCAGCACGCCTCCCGCCGGTCCCGTCGCTGGCCCGGCGCCTGCGAGCAGCAGCGCCGCGGCGGTCGCGGCAGGTCCGAACACGTCGGCGAGCCGCTTCGACAGCATGGTCCGCATCGCTTCATGATCCTGATCGTTGCCGCCGGCCCATCCCGGCAGGCTTGACGGGCGCGCAGGCAGGACCGATGGCCCTGGCAGGGGGACCGCGACGTCGGCGTCGCGCCCGCCGCAGTTCG
This sequence comes from uncultured Acetobacteraceae bacterium, assembly GCA_964247755.1. Lineage (GTDB taxonomy): Bacteria > Pseudomonadota > Alphaproteobacteria > Acetobacterales > Acetobacteraceae > Lichenicola. The sequence goes on from CAXTVX010000080.1 coordinate 6,644, forward strand.
ACATCGGGGAGCCTGTTTCATCCATGACCGGCCATCGACACACGCTGCACGCGCACCGGCATCACCACGGCTGGAACCGCGACAACCCGCCGGCGCTGCGGGTCGCGCCCGGCGACAGCGTGCTGTTCGAGACGGTGGACAGCTCGGGCGGCCAGCTGTCGCCGCACAGCACGCTCGACAGCTTGCGCGCGCTGGATTTCGGGCGGGTCAACCCGGTCACCGGCCCGGTCCACGTCGACGGCGCCGAGCCGGGCGACGCGCTGGTGGTGCGGATCGAGCATTTCGGACCGTCCGGCTGGGGCTGGACCGCGAACATCCCCGGCTTCGGCCTGCTCGCCGACCAGTTTCCCGATCCTGCGCTGCACCTGTGGCGGTACGACGCGGACACGCTGGCGCCGGCCGCGTTCGGATCTTTCGCCCGTGTGCCGCTCAAGCCGTTCGCCGGCACGATCGGCGTGGCGCCGGCCGAGCCCGGCCTGCACAGCGTCGTCCCGCCGCGACGGGTCGGCGGCAACCTCGACACACGCGACCTCGGCGCCGGCACCACCCTGGTGCTGCCGGTCGAGGTGGCGGGCGCGCTGTTCTCGATCGGCGACACCCATGCCGCGCAGGGCGACGGCGAGGTGTGCGGCACCGCGATCGAGAGCCCGATGACGGTGGCGCTCCGGTTCGAGCTGCTGAAAGGCCAGGCACCCCGGTTCCCGCGCTACGAGCTGCCCGGCCCGGTGACGCGGCATCTCGACGGGCACGGCTACGACGTCACCACCGGCATCGGCCCCGACCTGCACGGCTGCGCCCGGGACGCGGTGTCCGGGATGATCGACCTCCTCGTGGCACGGCACGGCATGGACCCGGTCGAGGCCTACATGCTGGCCAGCGTCGCCGCCGACCTGCGCATCTCGGAGATCGTCGACGTGCCGAACATGGTGGTCTCGCTCTACCTGCCGCGCGTGCTGTTCGCCTGAGGCGCGGGCGGGCGTCACCGTGAGGACGCGAACCAGCGGCTGAACCAGGCGATCGTGCGACGGCGCAGGTCGTCGCGGTCCGCCTCGCGCCGCAGCGCATGCCCTTCGCCGGGATAGACCACGAAGTCGGTCGGCACGTTCAGCGCCTTCATCGCGGTGTAGTATTCCAGGCTCTGCGGCATCGGGCACTCCGCGTCGCGCTCGCCGACCGCGATCAGCACCGGCGTCGAGACGCCACGCATGTGGGTGATCGGCGAGGCGCGCAGGTAGGGCTGCGGGTTGTCATAGACCGAGCCGCCGAAATTGACCTCGTCCGACCCCGCCTGCGGCGCCTCGCCCTCGATCGACAGCCAGTCGGACACCCCGGCATCGGCCACGCCGGCCCGGAAGCGGTGCGTCTGGGTGACCGCCCACATCGTCATGTAGCCGCCATACGAGCCGCCGGTGATGCCGAGGCGGCGGTCGTCGACCGGCGCCGCACGCTCGGCTGCGTCGACCCCGGTGAGCACGTCGCGCCAGTCGCCGCCGCCGAGATCCTGGATGCTGGCGGCGGCGAACGCCTCGCCCTGGCCGAAGGAACCGCGGTAGTTCGGCTCGAACACGTCCCAGCCCTGCGCCAGCAGCGCGCGCACGCTGCCCTGTGCCGACGGGAACACCGGGGTGGCCGCCGCCTCGGGGCCGCCATGCACTAGCACCACCATCGGCCGCCGCGTCGCGGCCGCGCCGTCCTTCGGCTGCAGCAGCCAGCCCTGCACGTCGACGCCGTCGTTGCGCCAGTCCACCGAGCGCGCAGTGAACGGCGCGGGGGCGCCGGCGTTCGCATGGGTGATCGCGTGCCAGCTCCCGATCGGCCCGGCGACGATCTCCGGCGCGTCGGTGAAGCTTTCGGCGACCGCGGCGATGCCATGCCGGCTGCACGAGACCGACAGGTCCTGCCGCTCCGACGACAGCGCGCCGTGCCCGGACCAGGAGGGAGCGCCGGTGCGGTCCAGCCTCCTGATCGACACCGTGTCGCCGGCCAGCGTCACGCCGGTGAGCCCATCGCCGCAGCGCCAGTCGATCGCGGTGACGGTGGCGTGCGACCCGGGCGTCAGGTCGCGTGGTGCCGCGGCGGCAGGAGCGTCGAGCGGCAGCAGGTAGGCGTCGCCGCCGGTGGAACCGAAATCGCTCATCCAGCCGCCGATGAAGGCGACGCTGCGTCCGTCGGGCGACACGGCGGGGGACGCCAGCTGCTCGCGCGGCCCGGGCGTGAACAACGTTCGCGCTCCACCATTCGCGTCGAACGCATACAGCCTGGCGATCCACCAGTTGTCGTCGCCGTCGCCATGCGCCGCGGTGCCGACGAAGCCGCCGTCGGGCCGCCAGTCGAACTCGTAGACGTAGAGGTCCGGCGGCGAGACGAAGCGCAGCGCCTGCCCGTCCAGCACGGCGACGCGCTGCTCGTCGACCGCGATGCCGATCTCGCCCGTCAGCGGCGCCGCGGCCTCCGTCCGGCCGACGCGCTTGTGCGCGGTGGCCGTCGCCAGCACGGCGAGCCGGTCGCCGGGACCGTAGCGCAACGCCACCAGCGGCCCGTCGAACGACAACAGTTGCCGCGGGACGCCGCCGCCGGCATCGACCACCTCGATGTCGGTGGTCCCATCGGCGGCGTGGTCGAGCAGGAAGCCGAGATGGGTCCCGTCGCCGCTCCAGGTGGGGGACGCGATGCGGCAGTCCGGACCGGGCTGGCAGGGCAGCGGCACGGTCACCGCCTTGCCGAGGAGGTCGCGGATCACGAGGGACAGCGGCGGAGCGGTGTCGGAGTCGACGTCGTCGTTCTCGATCGAGGCGACGTGCTGCCCGTCCGGCGAGATGGCGACGCCGTCGAACTGGTGCAGCGGGGGCGCCGCGAGGGCCGCGACCGGGCAGGCAAGGACGGCAAGCAGGACGAAAGGGCGCATCGAGGATCCTGGCAGAAGGCGGGACCGGGATGCCACGCACGATCGCCGCCGTGAAGACCGTGGACCAGGGCGGGGGCCAGGGCGGGGGGCCAGGACGGCGGGATCAGGCCTGGCCGGCGCGGCTGCGGCCGTAGAGCAGCAGCATGGCGAAGATCACAGCGCCGTAGATGATCTGGCGGCCGGCATCGGGCATCTGCATCACCGCCAGCATGCTCTGCAGCAGCACGATCAGGATCGTGCCGATGACGGTGCCGGCATAGGAGCCGCGGCCGCCGACGATGCTGGTGCCGCCCAGCACCACCGCGGCGATCGCCGGCAGCAGGTAGGTGTCGCCCATGCCCTGGAACGCCTTGCCGGCATAGCCGGTGAGGAGCAGGCCGGCGAGCGCGCTGGCGCTGCCGGCCAGGACGAAGCTCAGGCACACCACGCGGCGGACCTTCATGCCGGACAGGAAGGCGGCTCGCTCGCGGTTGCCGATCGCATACACGGTGCGGCCGAACGGGGTGGCGCGCAGCAGCACGGTGGCGAACACGCCGACGCCGGCCCAGACCAGGATCGCGTTCGGGATCCCCGGCAGCAGCTGCCCGCCCGACATCCAGCGCACGATCGGCGCGGCCGAGGAGGGCGGCGCGGAACCGCCGGTGTAGAGCACCATCAGCCCCTGCAGCACCGCGTTGACGCCAAGCGTGAAGATCATCGACGGGATGCGCAGCACGGTGACGCCGATCCCGTTCACCAAGCCGATCAGGGCGCCGGCCGCCAGGGCGATCGGGATGGAGGCGATGCCGCCCAGCGTGCCGCCGGCGAGCCCGGTCGCCAGCATGGCGCCGGCGGCCAGCGTCCAGGGCACCGACAGGTCGATGTGCCCGAGCAGGATCACCAGCATCGCACCCGCGGCGACGATGCCGAGGAACGAGGCGACCTGGAGCTGCTGCACCAGGTAGTGCGGCGACAGGAAGCTGCTGTTGTAGAGCGAGCCGCCGAACAGGATGGCGAGGATGCAGGCCCCGGCCACCAGCAGCGGCGGATCCAGCCGGTGCAGCCGTGCCCGCAGCCTGTCCTGCAGCCTCGGGCGCCTCGACAGCGCCGCCGGTCCGGGCGCCGGCACGTTCACCGATAGGTTTCCAGACGGTTGCGTATCCGCAGCATTGGCAGCGCGCCGAGGCTGACCGCCACCAGCAGGATCAGGCCCTGGAACAAGGGCTGCCACAGCGGCGACGCCTTGAGCACGAACAGCAGGTCGCCGATGGTGCGCAGGATGAAGGCGCCCAGCACCGAGCCGACGATGCCGCCCACGCCGCCGAACAGGGACGTGCCGCCGATCACCACCGCGGCGATGCTGTTCAGGGTGAGGTCGCCGGCCTGTATGGCGCTGGCCTGCGCCGACTCCGCGATCAGCGTCAGCAGCAGCCCGGCCAGGCCGGACAACAGGCCGGCGCCGACATAGGCGGCGAACTTGGCCGGTCCCACCTTCACCCCGGACATGTAGGCCGACGCCTCCGCCGAGCCGATCGCATAGATGCCGCGGCCGGTCACGGAGCGGCGGAACGGCACCCACAACAGCAGCAGCACCGCCGCGAGAAGGATCAGGCTCACCGGGATGCCGAAGGAGGCGCCGGTGAGCCGGCTTGCGAAGTCGTCGTCCACGTCGCCGCCCGGGCTCGGCCGCAGCAGCAGCGACACGCCGTAGAACATGGTGCTGGTGGCCAGCGTGGCGATGATCGGCTGCAGCCGGCCGACCACCACGGCGAGCGCGTTGAACGCCCCGGCGGCAAGGCCGCCGCCCAGCACCCCGAGGACGCCGAGCGCGATCTGCGCACCGCTGCCGCTGACCAGGTTGGACGCCAGGCAGTTGCACAGCACCACGATCGCGCCCACCGACAGGTCGATGCCGCCGGTCAGCACCGGCAGGGTCTGTGCGGCTGCGATCAGCGCCAGCAGCACCCCCTTGTTGGACGCGGTCACCAGCACGTCGGTGCGTATGCCGTTCGGCTGCAGCGCCAGATACAGCCCGAACATGGCGGCGAAGATCACGCCCGCCAGCAGCGGCAGGGCATTGTGACGCAGCAGCAGGCGGAACCCCGATCGGTTCACGCCGCCCGCTCCTGTTCGGCGCCGATGTCGAGTGCTGCGGCGATGATCGCCTCCTCGGTGATGCTCGCGCCCTCCAGCAGGCGGTTGATGCGGCCGGCATAGAAGATCGCCACGCGGTCGCACAGGCCGATCAGCTCGTCGTAGTCGGTGGTGTAGAGCAGCACCGCGGTGCCGGACGCGGCGAGCTCGCGGAGCAGCCGGTAGATCTCCTGCTTGGTGCCGACGTCGATGCCGCGCGTTGGGTCGCACAGCAGCAGCACGCGCGGGGCTGCCAGCAGCCACTTGCCGATCGCCACCTTCTGCTGGTTGCCGCCAGACAGGGTGCTGACCGGCAGATCCACCACCGCCTTGATCTGCATGCGTCGCACGATCTCCTCGACCGCGCCTCGTTCCTGAACACCGTTCAGGAACGGACCGCGGCACCAGGCGCGGAGCGTGGCGGCGGTCAGGTTCTCGGCCACCGTCATCGGCAGCATCAGCCCTTCGGTCTTGCGGTCCTCCGGGATCAGCGCCAGCCGGGCCGGTTCCGCCATCGCGTCCGACGGGCCACGGAAGCTGGCAGGCGTACCGTCGATGCGTATCTCGCCGGCCAGGCCGGACAGGCAGCCGAACAGGGCCAGCAGGAACTCGCGCTGCCCCTGCCCGTCCAGGCCGCCGAGGCCGACGATCTCACCCGGCGCCACCGACAGCGACACCCCGCGCAGGCGATCCTCCCAGGCGAGCGCACGGGCTTCCAGAACCGGGGCCGCCGCCTCGGGCGGCGGAGCGGGTCGCGGCGGGAACATCTGCGACAGCTCGCGGCCGATCATCATGCGCACGATCTCGGCCTCGCTGCGGGTGCCATGCGCGAAGGTCTCGACGTGCCGGCCGTTGGCATACACCGAGCAGGTGTCGGCGAGCTTCCGTATCTCGTGCATCCGGTGCGAGATGTAGAGGATCGCCATGCCCTCGGCGCGCAGCCGATGCAGCAGCACCACGACCCGCTCGACGTCGTCCGCGGTCAGCGCGGACGTGGCCTCGTCCAGGATCAGCAGGCGCGGGCGGTGGCCGAGCGCCTTGGCGATCTCGACCATCTGCCGGCGCGACAAGGGCAGGTCGCGCACGCGCTGCCGCGGGTCGATGCCCTCGCAGCCGATCTCGGCCAGCAGGCGCTCGGCCTGGCCGATCTGCGCGCGCCGGTCGATCAGGCCGAACCGGCGCGGGGGGGCGACGATGCCGATATTGTCGGCGACGCTGAGGTCGGGCAGCAGCGACAGCTCCTGGAACACGCAGACGATGCCGCGCTTCTGCGCGTCGAGCGGCCCGCGGAAGCGGACCGGCGCGCCGTCCAGGCGGATCTCGCCCTCGGTCGGCGCCACCACGCCGGAGACGATCTTGATCAGGGTGCTCTTGCCGGCGCCGTTCTCGCCCATCACCGCGTGGATCGAGCCGGCGTCGCAACGCAAGGATCCATGCGCCAGGGCGGTGACCGGCCCGTAGCGCTTGACCACGTCCGACAGCTCCAGCAGCGGTGTCCGTGCCGCCGCATCCGTCGATGCGGCGGCGCTGCTCATTTCGCGGCGGCCCCGGTGATCTGCGCCGCGGTCAGGTTGATGCCGCACACCGGAAAGTCGTACGCGGCGAAGAAGGTGTCGCTCAGCTCGGGGAAGTAGTTCCTGCCGGCTGCCAGCGTCTTGTAGTTGACGGCCGTGGTGGGCACGCTGATCTCGGCCGGCACCGGCTGGCCGCCCAGCACCGCGAGTGCTGCCTTCAGCGACACCGCGGACAGGGCCGGAGACTGGCCGGCGCTGTTGCCCAGCAGGCCGTCCTTGGCGTTGGCCGCGATCAGCTTGCGGAAGCCGTTCTCGGCCTCGCCGGAGACCGGGACCAGGGGCTTGTGGCTGTCGAGCAGGGCGTGGGTGACGCCGGTGCTGCCGCCCTGGGTGTAGATGCCGTCCACCGCGCCGTTCACCGCCAGGGTGTCGGCCACCGCCTTCTGCCCGGTGCCGTCGTCCCAGTTGCCGACCAGCTCCGTCACCTGCACGCCCGGATCCTCGGCCATCGCCTGCCGGAAGCCGTCGTGCCGGTCGCGGTCGACGCTGTTGCCGGGCACGCCGCGCACCTCGATGACGTGCTTCTTCTGCTTCATGGTCTGGTTGAGCCATTCGCCCATCATGCGGCCCAGCGCCACCTGGTCCTGGTTCACCTGCACCAGGTTCGTCTCGGTGGGCGTGCGGTCCAGGGTGTTGTCGAAGGTGACCACCAGCACCCCGGCCTGCTTGGCCCGGCGCATCACCGGCTTGAACGCGGTCGGGCTGTTGGCCTCGATCAGGATGGCGTCGAAGCCGGCGCTGATGAAGTTGTCCACCGCCGCGATCTGCGCCGACACGTCGGTGCCGACGCTGACGATGCGCAGCTCCTTG
>CAXTVX010000081.1:0-13957 GCA_964247755.1 uncultured Acetobacteraceae bacterium
CTAAGCAAAGCGGCCGCACCTCAACCCAGCAAGACGTCAGTCACCGGACGGATACAAAGCGGCTCTCGTCCGTCAGCGCGATCCGCCGCCGGACATCGTCATCCCGCCCCGCGGATCCTCGCTGGTCACCACAAACGACGCCGGCACCCCGGCGGCTCGGGATCGTCATGTCAAGTATATCGCCGAGAAGGGCCGCATGGCCTGGCAGAAGGCCACCGGGTATGGTCGTCGCAGCCTCGTGGAGACCGCGATCGGCCGCTACAAGCACATCATCGGTCAGAAGCTGCGTGCCAGATCATCCGACGGCCAGCGGGGCGAAGTCGCCATCGCCGTCCAGATCCTCAACCGCATGATCCGCATTGCCAAGCCAATCTCAATTCGCTCGAGCTGAGTCGATCCCCGAGTTAAGGGGCCAGCCCAACCTCAGGCCGATCCATGCAACAGCGCCATGCCGCCTGATGGCCGAAAGGAGCCGAGAGGCCGAAGACACCGGCTCCGCCGCGCTCTGGGTGGGAGCGGTGCGGGAAGCCAAGGAAAGAACCGGTGCGCTCAGGGAGCTGCTCGAAAAGGAGTGGGCGCACCCAGACGACGTCACGCCCCTGGCGCTCTCACGCGGGTGACGCAGCAGCAGGTGCAACAGCCCCAGGCCTGTCGCAGAGAGCCTGGACACGCGCCTTGAGCTCCCGAACCGTGAAAGGCTTGGTGAGACGCGGCTGGTTACGGAAGGCTTCGGGAAGCGCCCAGTCCCCGTAGCCGCTTGCAAAGGCAAACGGTATGCCCCGGGACATGAGCCTCTCGGCTACCGGGAAGACCTGGCCGCCTCGGACGTTGACATCCAGCACGGCCGCGTCGAGCTGTTCATCGCCTGCCAGCCGGAGCGCAGCGTCCAGCTTGCCGACCGGGCCGATCACCAGACAGCCGAGCGCTTGCAGCGCCTCCTCGACTTGCAGAGCGATCATCATGTCGTCCTCGACGACAAGGATGCGGTAGCCGGCCAGGTTGGTGAACGCGTTCATGATCACTCTCCGCCGGCATCGGCCTGGACCAGTCGGCCGACTTCGCTGGTGAACGGGATGGCGATGGTGCATCGCAAGCCGCTCGTCGCGAACTCACGGCCCACCTCGGCATCAAGCTCGTGTGCCAACGCACGCTCGATCAGAGTCGTTCCGAACCCCCTTCGGGTCGGCACCGACACGGCGGGACCTCCTGCCTCCGTCCAAATAAGCGTCAACATCGCGACGCTTGCTGTCCTGGACACGTCCCAGCCTACTGCCAGCTTGCCTGAGCTGGTAGAAAGTGCGCCGTACTTGACCGCGTTGCTGACGAGTTCGTGCACGGCCATCGCCAGAGCCAAGCCTGCCTTGGGAGTGAACACGACATCAACCCCCTGGATGGCAACGTCGCCCTCGCCTAGATCATAAGGTGCGAGCTCGGTCTCCAGGATGGCCCGCAGCGAAACCTCCCCGTGACCGGACTCGGTCAGCAGGCTGTGCGCCTTGGCGATGGCCTGGATGCGGCCGTTGACCTCAAGGCCAAAGGCCTCGGGGTCCGCGGTCGTCCTCAAGGTCTGGGCGATCACGGACGACACGATCGCCAGGATGTTCTTGACGCGGTGGTCGAGCTCGCCCAACAGGAGCGCCGCCTGCTGCTCGGCGGCCTTGCGCGCACTTATGTCGCGCGCGACCAGCGAGATGCCGGCGACCCGTCCATCCGCTTCCCGAACGGGCGAGATCGTGACCGCAACGTCGATCGTCCGACCATGGCCGCCGGTGCCTGCACACTCGAACCTTGGCAGCTGCTCTCCCCGCTGCAGGCTGTCCAGCATGTCCTGCCAGTCCCACGGCAGCGCCTGCCGCACCAACGCCGGCATGGACTGGCCCACGGCCTCGGCTGCCGGCACGCCGAACAGGCGGCTCGCGCCGTCGTTCCAACTCACCACCGTCCCATCGAGGCCGTGGCCGATGATGGCATCCTGTGAGGAGTCCACGATGGCAGCCAGTCTGGACCGCGCCTGCTCGTGCTTCTTGCGCTCGGAAAGGTCGACAAAGGAGATCACCGCGCCGTCGATGACGTCGTTGAGATCCCGGTAGGGACGGATCTGCATGAGGTAGCTCAGGCCCCCGTCGGCTACCGTCACCTCGCGCTCGCGCGGGGTGAGCGTCCTGAGCACGTGCTGCACGTCCTGACCCAGCCCATCCCGGGTCAGGCGGTTGACGATGTCGGAGATCGGCCGCCCCTCATCGCCTTCCCGCAGGTTGAAGATGTCGAGCAGGCGCGGCGTGAAGCGGCGGATGCGCAGGTCGCGGTTCAGGAACAGGGTCGCGATGGAGGTGCTGTCGAACAGGTTCGCAAGGTCGCTGTTGGACCTCACGAGGCTGTCGTTGCGGTTGTTCAGCTCGGCGTTGATGGTCTGCAGCTCCTCGTTGAGCGACTGCAGTTCCTCTTTCGAGGTGGCCAGCTCCTCGTTAGCCGACTGTAGCTCCTCGTTGACCGACAGATACTCCTCGTTGGACGACTGCTTCTCCTCGTTCGCCGCCTCGAACTCTTCGGAAAGGTCGCGCACCCTCTCCCTCAGGCTGACGACTTCCTTGCTCAGGGCCGAGGAGGCTTCGCCGCCCTCGTGTATCCCTTCGGGGGTCTGCCGCAGCACCGTTCCGCCCGAACCGGCATCCTGGAACGCGACGACGAAGAGGCCGCCATCCCCTATGCCGGGTATCGGCTCGACGATCAGGTTGGCGACGTCGTAGCGCTCGTCCATCTCGAAGGAGAGCTTCTCATGCACGACACGCTCTCCCGTCGCCCGCGCCTCCTTGAGGGCGGACCGCACGGCTGCACGCAGGTCGGTGTGCAGCAGGGCGAACAGGTTCAGCGTGGCAACGCCGGTCGCGGGCTGCACGAACTTCGCCGTCTGCCCGAAGAACCGCAGGATGTCGTGCTGGCGGTTCACGACGAAGAACGCCGGCGCATACGGCGCCATCGCACGCGCCGCCTGCCGATCGATGTCGTCCGTGACTGGCCGGGCGGGCGGCTCGGTCGTCGCGGCCGCCGGCAACGAGATCGACACGCTCGGGAGGCTTGGTGCCACATCACGGCGGATGAAGAGCCTATGGCGCTTGTTCAGGGGCAGGAAGAGATGCGCCTGGGACGCTATGCTCTCCGAGGACCCCAGGAAGAGGTAACCTCCCGGCCGGAGGGCGTAGTGGAAGGTGGCCATGACCCGCTGCTGCAACTGCGGCTCGAAGTAGATCAGCAGGTTGCGGCAGCACACCAGGTGGATGCGCGAAAAGGGCGGGTCCCGGACGAGGTCGTGCGTCGAGAACAGGCAGGCCTCACGGAGGTCCTTGGCGACCCGGTAGCTTCCGTCCTCCCTGACGAACCACGACGCGAGGCGCTCGGCCGTCATGTCGGAGGCAATCGATGCGGGATATAGCCCGGCACGTGCGAAGGCGATCGCCCGGTCGTCCAGGTCCGTCGCGAAGATCTGTATCTGGCGGTGGGACCCGGACCGCGACAAACCTTCCTTGAGGAGGATCGCGACCGAATACGCCTCCTCGCCGGTGGCGCAACCGACGAGCCAGACCCGGATCGGGTCGGGGCTCTCGGTATCCGCCAGCAGAAGCGGGACCACCTCGGTTTCTAGCGCCTTGAACGCCTCGTGATCGCGGAAGAACCGCGTTACGCCGATGAGCAGCTCACGGAACAGCTGCTCCGCCTCGTGCGGCAGCTTGCGCAGCTGTTCGACATAATCCGGGACCTCGTCGGTCTGCAGCACATGCATCCGGCGCTGGATGCGGCGCATCAGCATGCCGGTCTTATAGTCGCTGAAGTCGCGCCCGAGCTTGGCACGCAGCACGGCGAAGACCTCCGCCAGCTTGTTCGGCAGGTCCTGCCGGATGCCGTCCGGGCCCTTGTGGGAGTCGCAGACCGCGCGGTGCTGCCGGTAGTCGACCAGCGTCCGCGCCATGTCCTCGACCGCCAGCACGTGATCGACGAAGCCGCCCGACGTGGCACTTTGCGGCATGCCCTGCTTGGCGTGGTGGTCGAACTCGGCCTGGCTGAGCGTCAGGCCGCCATGCTCCTTGATCGCGGCGATGCCGAGCGCCCCGTCGCTGCCGAACCCGGACAGGATGATGCCCACCGCGTTCTCGCCCTGATCCGCGGCCAGGGAGGTCAGGAACGTGTCGACCGACACGCGGCGTTCGACGGAGGAAGCGGGACGGGTGAGGCGAAGCAGCCCGCTCTGGATCGTCAGGATGCTGTCCGGCGGGATGACGTGCACCTGGTTCGGAGCGACCGCCACCCCGTCCTCGGCCAGGCACACGGACATTGCGGTGCGGCTGGCGATGATCGAGACCAGCGAGCTATCCTGGTTCGGATCGAGGTGCTGCACGACGATGAAGGCCATCCCAGGGTCGGCCGGCATCTTCGAGAAGAAGGTCCTCAAGGCGTCGATGCCGCCTGCCGATGCGCCGATGCCGACGATCAGGCCTGACCTTTGCTGGCCAGCGACAAGGGTGACAGGCTCGTGGTCGTCACGGTTTGCAGGGTCAAAGTCACCTTGCTCACCAGAACCAGAATTGTCGGACGGCTCGGGATCAGTCACCAGCATACACCATGGAAGCCGCCCTTATGTTGGCCATGCGGCAAGCCCTGAACGGCAGTCTGTTGACCGGCGTGCCTTTCGACCCCATCCACCTTGATCGGTTACAACACAATACGAACTCGGCCGTAAGTGCACGGTTGCACTACCGCCATCGCGAGCAACCTAAGCAGCTTCAAGGGCTGCTCACCCATCACTGATGACGGCCGAAGCAACTAACCAACGCCAACCGCTGCCGTCATCAGGTGCAGCGTTGAGAGTGGACAGCTTCGCTCCTGCCAGGCCGGAGCCGATGATCGCGCTGACCTATGGTGCCAGCATGCCGATGCATCGCTGGCTGTACTGGCGGCCGCTTGAGACCAGCCAGATCATCCAGGAGATCATCGCCGACGCCCTCAAGGCAGCCCGAGGCGGCAGCTGAGGAGCAGACCAAAGAGGGACCAGATTCTGTCCCGTGACCGCTTCGGACATGCGTGTCCTCTGGTAGCAGCTTCCAGAAATCATGCTGACGACTGCCGGCAGGTCATTTCGCAAGGTTTCTCAACAAGACCTCCGCTCTGGCAAGCACGGGTGCTGGCATGCCAGCAAGCGCCGCGATCTTCAGGCCGTAGGACTGCCCCGAGCGGCCAGGAGCGATCTTGTACGTGAAGATCGCACCATGCCTTCCGGCTGAGGCGTCCATAGCCATGCAGGTCGCGTGCGACATGGCTTCCGCCGCATCCGCCAACTCGTGATAGTGGGTTGCGAACAGGGTCCGGCAGCCCACCACGTCGTGCAGATACTCCATGCTGGCCTGTGCGATCGCCAAGCCATCGTGAGTCGATGTGCCGCGGCCGACCTCGTCCAGAATGACGAATGACCGCACGGTTGCCTGGTTGAGGATGGCCGAGGTTTCGAGCATCTCCACCAGAAAGGTAGACCGGCCGGCAGCCAGATCGTCGGAGGCGCCGATCCGGCTGAACATCTTGTCGACAACGCCGATGCGGGCCTGCTTCGCCGGCACGAACGAGCCGACCTGGGCCATCAGGACGGTCAGCGCGACTTGCCGCAGGAACGTCGACTTCCCGGCCATGTTCGGGCCAGTGAGCAGCCAGATGCGGTCCGTCTCCGTCATCCGGCAGTCGTTGGCGACGAAGACGCCCTGGCAAGCTTCAAGCAGCGCCTCAGCCACAGGGTGACGCCCGGCTTCGATCTCAAGGCTGTTGTCATCCACCACCTCCGGCTCCGACCACAGCCTCTCGGCCGCTGCCTGCGCCAAACTGGCTACCAGATCGAGGGCAGCAGCGGCATGCGAGAGGCGCGTCAGGACCTCGCGCAACGCCAGCACACTGTTGGACAGTTCAACAAAGACGGCCTGCTCCGCCGCCTCAGCTCGTCCCGCCGCGTCCATGAACTTGCCGGCTAGTCCATCCAGCTCGGGAGCGCTGAACCGTGTGGAGGAAGCCAGACCTTGCCGGAGGGTGAAGCTCGGCCCGAGCTTCCAAGCGTCTGCGACCGGCACCTCGACATGGTAGCCGACCAGCGTGTTCGTCTTGATGCGCAGTCCCTTGATCCCCGACTCCTGGATATAGCGGGCTTGCAGTGACTGGATCTCCTCCTGCGCCCGGGCCAGGTCAACGCGAGCCATATCCAGCCTCGGCTTGTAGCCTTCCGCTATGAAACCCGGGGCCTTGAGGGTCGGCGGCGGCTGCGAAACCAAGCCATGGCGTAGAGCCTGACCAAGTTCATGACAGGGCGCATCCAGGGCGGTCGCCAGATCGCGAGTGACCGAAGCAAGGCCGAGCGGCAGTTCCGAACTACCCCGAAGGTGCCGTACGATGATCGACGCTCGGTCCAGGCCGTCCCGTACAGCGGCGAGGTCTCGCGGCCCCGCTTTTCTAAGCGACAGGCGGCCGCAGGCACGCAGCATGTCCGGGAAGGCGCTCAGCTCCTCGCGGCAGTCGGAGCGGATCTGCGGGTTGGCGACCAGGAAGCGCACCATCGCCAACCGCCGGCCAATCTGCTGCGGATTGGTGAGAGGTGCAGCCAGCTGCCGAGCAAGCAGGCGTGCTCCGGCCTGCGTCACCGTGCGATCGATCACGGACAGCAATGCGCCCTCCCGGCCCGAAGTCGAACTGAGCACCTCCAGGCCCCGGAGCGTTGGCGCGTCGATCTCCATCGTGTCGCCCATGAGCGCCCGCCGCGGCGGCACCAGGCTATCCGGCAATCGGCCCACCGTCGATCGGACGTAGTCCAGCAGGGCCGTCAGCGCGATGAGTTCGGATCGCGAGAAGCCTCGTAGTGCCTCCGTGCGCCTTGGGCCATAGGCCTGCGTCAGAAGGATGTCGGCGTCATCCGCCGGCAAAGGCGGCCTCGCGAGGTCGGACGACCGGGTGCCGGCGCTTCGGAGGGCCACAGCGAGGGCATCGGAGCCTGTCGGCCAGCGGATCACGAGGACCTCGGAGGGATCGACGCGGGCCAAGGCCGGCCCGCAGCCGAGCAGCGAGGTCATGCAGGTGCCAGAGTCACCGGTCGAAAGATCGATCCAGGCGAGCGCGATGGCCTCGCCTTCGCTGTAGGCTGCAGTCAGGTTATTCGTTCTGCCGCCAGCCACCACTGCGGCGTCCACCGAAGTAGCGGGTGTCTGCAGGTTCAGCGCCCGCTCCTCTGTTCCCTCGACCGGCTGCTCCGAGACAGCCACCTTATGGCCAGCCAGGAGAAGCCGAGCGACCATCACCTCAGCGCTCGAAGCTGGGATGCCGCACATCGGGATGTCATCGGCGTCCTTCTGACGACGGCGCGTCAGTTGGATCCCGAGCGCGTTGGACACGATCTCGGCGTCTTCGTGCAGCACCTCGTAGAACTCGCCGACGCGATAGAGAAGCAGGTGCCCGGGTGCGGAAGCGCGAGCAGTCGCATAAGCCCGGATCATCGGGCTGGCATTTACTGGTCGAGACGGCGGCACTCACTCTTCCTCATGGTGTTCAGGCTATCCGGTGATGATGCCAGCTGGCGGTTGGCGCCTGCCTCGGTCCAACTCGATCACCACGCGGCCTCCGGCAAGGCTCTGCGGCAACGAGAGCAAGGATCCCTGTCAAACCGGACTGAGGCAGGAGACGGGCATCGGCCGGCCGAGCAGGAAGCCCTGCACCTGATCGCATCCCATCGTGCGCAGCATCGCGAGCTGGTCCTCCGTCTCGACGCCCTCCGCTGTGACCTGCAGTTGCAGGCTGTGCGCAAGCGCGATGATCCCGGCTACCACCGCCCGGGCGCCATCGTCCTCGCATATGCGTCGGACGAAGGACTGGTCGATCTTCAGCCGGTCGAACGGGAAGCGGCACAGGTAGCCGAGGTTGGAGAAGCCGGTGCCGAAGTCGTCCAGCACGATCCTCACGCCGGTCGCCTTGATGTCCCGCAAGGTCCGGTCCACCGCCTCGCTGCTGTCCATCAGCAGGCGCTCCGTCACCTCGAGCTCCAGCCGCTCCGGAGCCAAGCCTGTCCGATGTAGAACGTCCGCCACCATCCGTGCCAGCCTCTCGGATCGGAACTGCGCCGGCGACAGGTTGACCGCCACCGTCCGCGTCCCGAATGCCTGATCGATGGCATCCCAGCAGGCCCGCTCCAGGATCCACTGCCCGATCGGCGCGATCAGGCCGCTTTCCTCGGCGACCGGGATGAACGCGGCCGGCGGCACGGCGCCACGTTCCGGATGCGTCCAACGTGCCAGCGCCTCGTAGCCGTGCACCGTTCCCGTGCTGGTGTCATGTATCGCCTGGTAGGCGACCGCGAGCTCGTCCCGTTCGACCGCGTGCGCGAGGCCGGTCTGCAGCGCCAGACGCTCATGCCGGGCGAACTCCATCGGCGGCTCGAAGTGGTGCACCTTGCCAGCGCCTTCCGTCTTCGCGCTGTAGAGCGCGAGGTCGGCCCGCCAGAGCAGCCCGTCCGCGTCGAGGCCGTCGTCCGGGAACGACGCGATGCCGATGCAGGTGCTCACGCGGAGCTCCCCGCCATCGATGGCGAACGGCTCCGCCATCCTGCCCCGGATCCTGTCGGCCAGTCGCCAGCCGTCCTCGGGCCTGGCGTTGGCTTGCACCAGCACGAACTCGTCGCCGCCGACGCGGGCTACGACGTCGCTGTCGCGCAACCGGCCGAGCAGCCGTCGCGAGATCTCCAGCAGCACCTCGTCGCCGCCCCGGTGCCCGAGCTGGTCGTTCACCAGCTTGAAGTCGTCGACGTCGAGGAAGAGCACGTTGAACGGCGGGTGGTCCGACCCCGCCTGCGTCATCCCGCTCAGCACGTCCTGCAGCATGCTGCGGTTGGCGAGGTCGGTCAGGACGTCGTGGAAGGCGAGGTGCCGGACGCGTTCCTCCGCCCCGCGAAGGTCGTCGATGTCGGTCGACGTCCCGATCCAGAGGCGGTCGCGGCTGCAAGGTGCGTCCGCGGGAACCGGAAGTGCCCGCGTCTGGAACCACCGATACACGCCGTCATGTCGCCTGATGCGGTGCTCGATGGCCATCACGCCGGTGTCGGCAGCCAGCCGCCATGCCTCGTCGGTCCCCGCGAGGTCGTGCGGATCGATCATCGCGCGCCAGCCGGCGCCATGGCTAGCCGTCTCGCTCTGCCCGGTGAACGCCTTCCACTGCGGACTGGCCGCGCACCAGTCGCCACCGTCATGGGATTGCCAGACCAGGTGCGGGATGCCCTCGAAGAGGGCGTGGTAACGCGCCTCGACGCCGGCCAGCACTTCCAGCGCATCTCGTCGTGCGGTCTCGTTGCGCTGGATCGCGAGCCACCCCCGGACGTCGCCGCTCCGCCCCGGGATGGCGGTGATCGTCCAGTCGGCGACGTAGCTGGTCCCGTCCTTGCGGTAGTTGAGCGCCTCGCCGGTGTAGATCCCATCGCGGAGCAGCTTGCGCTTGCGCCGGCGAGCCTCCGTCCGGTCGCTTCCCGGCCCTTGCAGGAGGCTCGGCGACTGTCCGACGAGCTCGCCCGCCGCATAACCGGTGAGCGCCGTCATCGCCCGGTTGGCGAAGCCGATCGTCGGACCCGGCGGATCGTGATCCGGCCCGGTGATGATCATCGCGATCCCGGCCGCGTCGAAGGCGGCCCGGAACAGGTCGGCCTCACCGTTGGGCATCTCCGGAGACGTGACCCGACGCCCGGACGGCTTTCGATCCTGGTCTTGCGCCATGCAGCGAGCCACCCTCGTTGTTGGCTCGCCAATCATAAATCGGCACAGCACAGCCGTTCTGAGACGTAAGCCACGCACTTCAAGTGTGAGAAGGCTCTTCAGACTGGTAACGAAGGTTCAAGGAACCGGTTGCCTGGCCCTCAAGATCCTTACCTGTTTCTGGCCGGCGGCCGCCTGTGCAGCCGGGATCCAGATGATCAAGGCCGCTTTCGGACCCTCATGCCCGCCGGCGAGCTTGGCAGCGCGAGCCGTTCTTGGGCTGGAGGTGCGCCTGAATGGTCACCGCGCCGGGCAGCCCTGCGTCGCAGGCCGGCGAGTTCCTGACCCGGTAGAGCGCGTTCAACATGTGGCGTCGAGCGGCGTGGTGCTGGTGTGACATCCAAACGGCGCAGCCGGGGAGGGAGGCCCAGGCCATCCCGCCGCACCAATATCCCGCTCTCCCACCACCACTTCAAGAAGCTCAGCCGCACAGGCCTTAACCATTGGTTCAAGAAGTTTGACTAGAACCGGAATGGTTGAGATCTGGCCCGTGCACCCGAAGAAGAAGCTGAGAGATCATGACCCGCAATGCCGGGACTACCGAGGTCACCAGGATCGCGGCTCGCGTCGAAGCTTCATCGACCCTGGAGGCACAGCGTGAACTCGTCGGCTCATCCACCAAGAGGTGAGCAGTCAAGGCGCTAGCCAAATGCTAGCAACGCGTCCTTTTTTTGAGACGAGTCCTCGACCGCCATTGTGAAACTGCAATTCCTCACGTCATCGGGTAGGACAAGCAACCTATGCTCACTGTAGACCGCGCGGCCGCTGCGGGAGAAGCGTTCGCTGAGATCGATCCTGGATGCCTGGATGTAGCCAGTGACGCCTTTCTTGACACCCTATCCTTCGGGGTCGTCGGTTTGTCGGCGGTAGGAATCACGGAGATCTACAACGCAACGGAAGCCCGTTATGCTGGAATGCAACGCCAGAGCGTCGTGGGGCAGCCCTTCTTCTTGATGGCAGGGGTCTGCATGAATAACTTTCTGGTCGCCCAGCGTTTCGAGGACGAGGAAGTCATCGATGTCGTTATGGACTACGTTCTCACGTTCCGGATGCGGCCTACCCCTGTCAAGCTGCGTCTCCTGAAGAGGCCGGATCTACTGCGACGCTATCTCCTGATCCAACGCTGACGATGCCGGAAGCCATGTCAAATCTCGCCGCGCTCAAGGCCGAGAACGAGACGCTGCTGGCGTTCCTTTACTTATGTCCGACAGGTGTTGTCCAGTTTGCCGCTGACGGTACGGTGCGGATGATCAATCCTCATGCCGTCCAGTTGCTGCTACCGATCTCGCCCATGAGGACCATTGCCAACTTCTTCGTGGCCCTCGAGCGTTGTGCCCCGGAGCTGCGTAACATCGCCGGGACCTTCTCGGCGGATCGTGGTCAGGTCGTTCAGGGACATCGGATCGTCGTGGGTGGCACGGGTCCTGGACCGCGCTTTCTGTCCTGTTCGCTGCTCAAGATTAGCGCCGACTGCCTGACTGCCGTGCTGCAGGACGTCTCCCGTGAGGTCCAACAAGAGCAGCGGCTCAAACAGAACGAGGCGCTCTTCTCTGCCGTCGTCACAGAGGCCAATGACTTTGCGCTCTTCTCCCTCAACGAAAGCGGTCGGATAGACTCCTGGAACCTCTCCGCCGTCCGCCAAACTGGTTATCCGGCAGAAGATGTGCTGGGGCGTGACTTGGACAATTTGATCGATGCCGACTTGCCCAAAGCCAGGCTCATGACCGAACAGGTCGTCGCAGCCGCGCAGGAAGGCTGGAGCCTACGGGAAGCCCGCTTCTTGCACCGTGATGGGCGACGTTACTGGTGTCAGATCCTGGTCGCGGCAGTGGAAGGCTCACACGGTGGCATCCACGGATACTCTGTGGTCATGCGTGATGTGACCGAGCGGCGGATGACCAACGAGGAGCTGCGCCGATTGGTGACCACCGACCATCTCACAGGCGCTGCCAACCGAGCCTACTTCTTCGAGCAGGCTTCCGTTGCCTTCGATCGGAGCAAACGGAACGAGCGGCCTTTCTCGATCGTCATGCTGGACGTCGATCACTTCAAGAGCGTCAACGACGGCTTCGGCCATGCTGCCGGCGATGCCGTGCTGCAAGCCCTGGTGCGGCGCTGCAAGGCCTGTCTCGATGAGGCTGATATTCTGGCGCGACTGGGTGGAGAAGAGTTCGCTGTGCTCCTGCCCAACGCCGACCGGACGGAGGCCGCGTTGATCGCCGAACGGATGCGCCACAGCGTGGCGACACTAGACGGCCTGCCGGTGAAGGTGACCATTAGCCTCGGCTGCGCCCAGATGGACAGGCAGGTCGACGGCATCGACGCGCTGCTTCGGCAGGCGGACCAGGCGCTCTACAAGGCCAAACGAGCCGGCCGCGATCGGGTTGTTGTCGAACTGCCGCTACCCGAGTTTTCCGATGTTGCCGCGCTCTAGTGTCCTGATTCTGAAGTCCTGCTGATTTTGTTGGTCCTGATGCAGAAGCGTTGGATGGCTGCCAGGATGTCGTCGGCGGACTTGGTCCAGCGGAATGGCTTCGGATCGGCGTTGTGGACGCCGACGAACGCGCCGATGTCGGCTTCGAGCTGCTGGGTTGAGCGGTGGACCCCGCGTCTGATCTGCTTGTCGGTGATCAGGGCAAAGAATCGTTCGACCTGGTTGATCCAGGATTGAGCTCCGGAGGAGATCGATCCGGTGGAGGTGAAGTGCACGTGCCATCGCGGCCGCTTGGCGAGCCAGTCTCGGATCAGCTTGGTCTTGTGCGTGGCATAGTTGTCCATCACGAGGTGGACATCGAGCTCGCCCGGGACGTTGACCTCTATCTGGTCGAGGAATCTTCTGAACTCGCTCGACCGGTGCTTCGGATAGCAGCGGCCGATGACTGCGCCGGAGGCGATGTCGAGGGCGGCAAACAGGGACGTCGTGCCGTGGCGGGTATAGTCATGGGTCCGCCGCTCCACCTGGCCGGGCCGCATCGGCAACAAGGGCTGCGAGCGGTCCAAGGCCTGGATCTGCGACTTCTCGTCCACGCAGAGCACCAGCGCCCGTTCGGGCGGCGACAGATAAAGGCCGACGATGTCGCGGACCTTCTCGACGAAGAGCGTGTCGGTCGACAGCTCGAAGGTCTCGGTCCGGTGCGGCTGCAGGCCGAGGGCGCGCCAGATGCGGCGGATGGTAGAAGGCGCGTAGCCCACTGCCTTGGCCATCAAGCGGAGTGATCAGTGCCTGGCGCCATGTGGCGTCGTCTCCAGGGTCCGGCGGATCGTATCTGTAGTCTCGCCGTTACCGATCTGGTGCGGCGTGCCGGGCCTGGGCTCGTCGAGAAGCCCGTCCAACCGGTTCACGGCGAAGCGGCGACGCCACTTGCCGACCGTGTTGGCGTCCGCCCCTACTTCGATGCAGATCGCCTCATTTTCCATGCCAGCTGCTGCTGCCAGCACGATGCGTGCTCGACGCGCCATCGCCTGGCCGGTCTTTTGCGCACGGGCCAGCGACTGCAGCTCCCGCCGTTCCACAGCGTCCAACTCAATCGCGACGGCAGCCTTGCCCATCACCATCACCAGCCAATCCCCAGGTGATCGTATGAACTTTGCGATCAGGACACTAGCGCGGTGACGATGGCCCTTGGCCGGCAGAAGCGTCATCGCATCGTATGGTTGAGGTGCGCAGCGGACCGACCCTGCGGCCTGGCGCCTGAAGTCGCCGTCCCACCTGCACCGTCCCGGTTCTGAAGGTCTTCGGGCTTCAGTTGCAGCAGGAGTTCGCTATGCTGCGTCGATTTCAAGCATGGTGAGATCGACCGGCTGGATCGAGAACCAGACGGCGTCCGGGCTTCGGGCGGCCGAACGCAGGATCGGCTTGATCGCCGCGAGCAGGTCGTCGGGCGAGCGGAAGGGCGTAACGGTCTCATCACCGTCAGCCGTCCGCATGGCCAAGCCAAAGCCCGTCTTGGCAAGGGTGCCACCTGTCCCGGCACGAGCCGCACTGGCCCCTTCCGTGGCAGGTCCTTGATTAACGCCGGCGACGACGTTGGCTTGTCGGTGGGCGTGGGAGGCAACGTCATAGGTTCTGTCAGCACTCGCGCCAGAGTTCTGGTCGCTCGTGACAGGAGGCTGTCGCATCACGCGTTCTGCATGATCCCGAGTGCAAC
>CAXTVX010000082.1:0-13792 GCA_964247755.1 uncultured Acetobacteraceae bacterium
AGGTGGCTGCCGAGCCAGTCGCCCATCTCCTGCTCCTCCTTCATCGACTGCTCCAGCACCGCCACGTCCTCGGAAACGCCGGCAAGGTTGGCCAGCGTGATGAGCACCTTGTAGGAGCTGATCTCGTAGGCCTTGTAGCCGATCGCGGCGAGCACGTTCTTCAGCACCTCGTCGCCGGAGGTGACGTGGGCGAAGCCGGCCACGGTCGCCACGGTGCCGGCGACCAGCTCCTTGACGCCCGACTTGGCGGTGTCGCGCTTGGCCAGGAGGGCATCTAGCCGGGCCGCCTGGGTTTCGGACCGCTGCATGTCCTGCTGCATCTGCATGTGCAGCGCCGGATACGGTTCCATCCGGCCGAGCTGGTTCTTGATCGTCCCGATCGCCTGCGTCTCGACGGCGTGCTGGTTCCGAAGCCCGGTCAGGTACACGTCCATCGTCGCGTTCAAGCCACTCATCTGACACTCCTCTTGGTCGGGCAGGGCAACGCTGTCTGCCTGCGATGGATCCGGCCAAGTCGATCACAAAGACCGCGGTCTCAGCCCTCGTCGCCGCTCCGGCCGGCCTGCCACAACAGGATCGACAGGCTGGCGAGCGGCACCAGGAGCTGAACCGGCCGGAGCCTGGCGAAGTAGCGGGGCGCTTCCCCGCGGCGCGCGGCCCGGGTGTCGCCGATGCCGAGCAGGACGAAGCCGGACAGCAGCGTGAGCAGCGACGCCCTGCCGCGCGGCAGCACCAAGCTGCCGGCGCCAAGGCTGAACAGCGAGACGGTGGCGCCGATCTCGGAGACGGTCGATCCGCCGGGCTGCCGGAAGCTCAACCCGCGTCGCACGCCGGCCAGGAAGCACAGGACGGCGCCGGCCCACAGGCTGCCGAGCCGCAGCGCGGGCCGGCGCCAGGCACGCGGCGCGAGCAGCACGGAACCGGCGGCGGCAGCGGTCGGGACGGTGGCGGCGTAGGCGAGCAGCAGGCTCACCAGCGGCGTGCGGGGCTGCACCTGCTCGGTGCCATCCGTCAGCTTGAGGTCGCCGATGCTCATGACGGCACAACGGCAGAACCGGGAGGGTGTTTCCGCGGCCAGCGGCTTCCGGTGGTGGCCCGGGTGAACCAGGCGGCATGTTGGGTCTTGAGGTCGGAGTTTGTCGACGGTTCGAGGAGGAAGCCCATGCGGATCATCGCCATCGAGGAGCACGCGTTCGACCCCGGACTGGCCAAGGCGAGCGAGGCGCCGCAGGCGGCCGAGGCCGGCTACCTGAAGGCCCTCGGAAAGGGGGCGGAGGTACCGCGCCTGGCCGACCGCCCCAGCCTCAATCCGTTCCGCGAGATCCCGGGGCGAGCGCTCGACATCGGGGACGGGCGGATCGCCGAGATGGACGCCCATGGCATCGACATGCAGGTGCTGTCTTACAGCAACCCGGCGCAGCTGGTTCCGGCAGGCGAGGCGGTCCCGCTGGCGCGGGCGGCGAACGACCGGCTCGCGGCGGCGGTGCGGGCGCATCCGGACCGCTTCGCCGGCTTCGCGACGTTGCCCTGGCAGGATCCGCCGGCCGCGGCGGCGGAGCTGGAGCGGTCGGTCAAGGAGCTGGGGCTCAAGGGCACGCTGATCGTCGGGCGGCCCGGTGCGACCTTCCTCGACGACGAGCGCTACCGGCCGGTGCTGGCGATGCTGGATGCGCTGCGTGTGCCGCTCTACGTCCATCCGGGCATCCCGCTGCCGCAGGTGCAACTTCCGTATTACGGCGGGCTGGACGAGGCGGTGACGGCACGGCTGTCGCTGTTCGGATGGGGCTGGCATGCGGAGGCTGGCATCCAGGTCGTTCGCATGATCCTGTCCGGGACGTTCGACCGGTATCCGGGGCTGCAGGTGATCAGCGGGCACTGGGGCGAGATGGTGCCGTTCTATCTCCAGCGCATGGACGATGCGATGCCGCGCACGCTGACCGGGCTGTCGCGGAGCATCACCGAGACCTACCGGTCGCAGGTGTTCGTCACGCCGAGCGGGATGCTGAACCTGCCGCATTTCCGCTTCATCCACGAGGTGCTGGGGGCGGACCGGATCATCTACTCGGTGGATTATCCCTACCTGACCAATACCGGTGCCCGGGAGTTCCTCGAGCGCCTTGCCGTCGGTGACGAGGAGAAGGGGAAGATCGGCCACCGTAACGCGGAAGCCCTGTTCGGGCTGTGAGGCTCTCGGCCGGGCGCTCGACGGCGTCCGGACGGGCAGAGACCCAGGCCGTGGGAGGGCGTCGATCCGGGCACCGGGTGGCGACCGGCTGCGGCGTCGATGCGGGCGGGGGCCGTCATGGGGCGGGTCGGCCCGAATAGACGGGGCAGCAACCTGTCGCCAGCGGTGGGAGTGGCGGGATCAAGCTGCGGGGGTCGCTTGCCGATACGACCGGCCGACACTTGGAAGCGCTCGGGTCGATGGAGCTGTGCATCGCGACCGTGAACTGCGTTCAGGTGCCTTGGCCTGGCTTGGTTCACAGGTCCGCCTGTGTGCCCGTCAGGGCGGGTTCAAGGAGCCGCCGACCGCGCCGGTGGCAGGTTCGACCAATGGTTGGTGCCGCGGACACCAGAACAGCGGCAGATCACGTCGCAGCTCCCGCAGAAATTGGCTCACCGACAAAGAAGCTGTTTCTTTTCAGTGAGTTATCTGGTCCGGCTCGATTGGCACCGGCGTTGCTCCTTGGCCCGAAGGTCAAGCTCCTGCGTCGGCGAAAGAACACGGTTCCTGTCTCGATCGGGGCTGGCTTCGTGCCGATTGCGGAGATGCCGACACCGACTGGAGAACGCCTTGCACGCCTACACGCTCCTGCATGTCCTCTGCGAAGCCTACGTCTCGGATGTCGTTCCGGTTCTCGTCGCGGTGGCTCTTGTTCTCCCGTTCGCACGGCAGAGACGGCTGCGTCCCATCGGGTGGCTCATCGCCTACATCGTCGCCGACGACACGATCGGGCTGGTGCCCCTCCTGCTCGGTTGGAACTTCGGTCGCTGGAACTGGATCGGCCAGTGCGCCTCCCTGCTGTTCGCTCTTGTCGTCACCCGGCTCTACTTCAGCAACGGGGAGGTCGGCTTGCGGCTTCCGCGGACCCGGTCGGAGGTTCTCTGGACCGTCGCCGGGGTTGTCGGCGCGCTGATCGTCGCCACCCCGCCTGCGATCATGAGTCCCGTCACGCGGCCGGACATCGAAACGTTCCTCTACGAGGCCACGCTTCCCGGACCGGTAGAGGAACTCGTCTTCCGGGGCGTGGGCCTGGCACTTCTTCTCAGGGCGTTCTCGGACGAGGGAAAAACCGGACGCCAGGCGCAGCTGATCGCGTCGCTCGTGACGGCGCTGTGGTTCACGTCCGGCCACGTGTTCCATCTCGAACACGGAAAGCTGGACGTTCGCTGGATCCGCGTGCTCGACGTGTTCCCGATGGCACTCTGGTACGTGATCGTCCGGCTGCGCAGCGGCAGCCTGCTCGGCGGCATTCTCGCACACAACGCGGCGAACACGCTGGTCGAGACGCTTGCGGCCATGCGCAACTGATGATCGATGTCGCAGTCCTGCCAGACGGGATCACCCACATCCGCGTCGCACTCTCGACGTCATCCGTTTGTCGTGAGGAAGCCGTGCTGGATGCGGACACCTGCCATTGCAGCATGCCGCACTCGGGTGCGAGAGCCGGGATGATTTGGTGGCGCTGCGGGGCGCGTTGAACTCGACCAAGCGGATGCGGCCCGGGGCCTCGGCGAGTGCGGAAGCGCGCCCAGCAGCAATGGGCAGTTGATTAGGCTGAGCCTGATCATTGCGGGATGCTTCTGTTCCGGCGCGCTGTGGCGCCGGCTTCGACCCGTGCCGCCCGGCGTCGGAGGTTTACGGCAGCCATCCGCGAAAGCGAGAACAGTTCACGCCTGCACGCAACTCTGGCAGCAGGCGAGCTAGGACCGGCATGGTGCACCCGGACGATGCTCGATCAGGCGAACGAGCGGACCGTGGCGGGGGCGCCGATCTCGAACGGCGTCGCGTCGGACCAGAAGCGCTGCGTGAACCTGCCGGCGTCGACGACGTAGGGACGGTCCCAGGTGAAGCCGACATCGGCCACCTCCCGGGCGAAGCGTGACACCAGGCCGATCGGCCGCAAGAGCGGCAGGGGCACGGCTGCGATCCTGGCCCGGCGCCCGATCGCGGCCGCGCCGAGGGTGAGGATCTCGCGCGGCGTCCGCGTCGGGGCGCAGGGCATGTTCCAGGCCTCGCCGTAGGCGTCGTCCGGTGCGTCGAGCAGCGTCACGACGGCGCGCGCGATGTCGGGGACATAGGCGAAGTCGTGCGGCGTGTCGGGCGGGGCGAACG
Source organism: uncultured Acetobacteraceae bacterium (assembly GCA_964247755.1). Classification (GTDB taxonomy): domain Bacteria; phylum Pseudomonadota; class Alphaproteobacteria; order Acetobacterales; family Acetobacteraceae; genus Lichenicola. The sequence continues at coordinate 4,337 of CAXTVX010000082.1, forward strand.
GCAGGGCGGTCCTTCCTTGCCCGATCCGGGCGAACCCGGCGGCGCCCAGATGCGACACGGCTACGCCGGGCCCGTAGAAGTCCGGGCAGCGCAGAGCGGCCAAGCGCACCCGGTCGCGGGCCGCCATCCAGAGCCGGGTCACTTCCGACAGGATCGCCGGCTTCTTCCCGTGGTCGCTGAGCGGCATGTCCTCGCGCCGTGGCCCGGTCTGCGGCCCGAGCTGGTAGAGGTTGTCAATGAACACGATGCGCGTGCCGGACGACGCGCAGGCCTCCAGGAGGTTGGTCATCGCGGCGGGCCACGCGGTGCGCCACACGCGGGAATCGTAGGGGAAGCTCACGGAGAGCAGCACCTGCGCGGCGCCGTCCACCGCCCGGCGCACGGCGTCGGGGTCGAGGATGTCGCAGGCGGTGAAGCCCGCCCCGGCCGGCAGGTCGGCCGGACGAGTGCGTTGGGCGATGCGGACCGAATCGCCACGGGCCAGCAGGCTCGCCGCGACGAGGCGGCCGATCGTGCCGTAGCCAAGGACGACGGTTGGTGCGGTCATGATGGTGGCCTTCCCGATGGAGCGGGCCGAGGCAGGCCCCGTGCGACGCGCCGATGATCGGGCACGGGGATGTGGAAGGAAATCGGGGAAGTCCGTGGAGGTGCTATACGGAAATGGATGAGCGGTGAACCGGACTGGGACCTGTACCGCAGCTTCCTCGCGGTCATGGAGGAAGGCTCGCTATCGGCTGCCGCACGCCGGCTCGGACTGACGCAGCCGACGCTGGCCCGCCACGTCGAGGCGCTGGAGCGCGCGGTCGGCGGCGGGCTGTTCCTGCGCAGCCCGCGGGGCTTGCTGCCGACGGCGCTGGCGCTCGAACTCCGCCCTCACGTGCAGAGGCTGGCGGCGGCGGCGGCCCTGCTGCGCGCGGCGAGCGGCCAGGCGGGCGAGGTGCGCGGCAGCGTGCGGGTCAGCGCCAGCGAGGTGGTCGCGGTGGAGCACCTGCCGCCGATCCTGGTCCGGCTGCGCCGACGCCATCCGGCCCTGGTGGTCGAGCTGGCGGCGTCGGACTCGGTGGACGACCTGCTGCAACAGGAGGCGGACATCGCCGTGCGCCAGGTCGAGCCGTCGCAGGACGCGCTGCTGGCGCGGCGGTTGCCGTCCCTGGAGCTGGGCCTGCACGCGCACCCTTCCTATCTCGACCGGCGGCAGCTCCCGACGTCGCTGGACGGGTTGGCGGGGCACGACCTGATCGGCTTCGACCGGCCGACGCCGGCGGTGCGTGCCCTGGTCGGGCGCCTGCCCTTGCTCGACCGCGCCGGGTTCGCGCTGCGTGTGGACAGCAGCCTGGCGCAGCTGGCGGCGATCCGTGCCGGGTTCGGCATCGGGCTGTGTCAGGTGGCGCTGGCGCGGCGTGAGCCCGCGCTGGTGCGCGTGCTGGTGGACGAGGTGGCGGTGCAGCTCGGGCTGTGGATCGTCATGCACGAGGACCTCCGGACCAGCCCGCGCTGCCGGGCGGTGTTCGACGCCCTGGTGGAGGGACTGGCCGACGCGTCGGGTTCCGCCGGTTGTTCGGGCGGTGACGGTCCGCCCGTGGATTGACGTGCCGGGGCCGCAGCCGCGCGGCGCGTCCTTTCGGGCAGGCGGTGCCGGCTCACGCGGACGATGCGGCTGATCACGCGGCGGTGGTCGACGCGGCGCACACAGCGCGAGGTCGGGGAGATCGGCCCGATCCGGCAAGTTTGGACGCGGAGCAGCGGCGGACCGTCGGGCGCCGGACAGCTCCGACACCCTCGGGATCACGCCGCGCCGCGCCGCGCGACGTGCCCTGAGCTTATTGCAGCGGCGCCAGGATCGCGTCCAGGCTGCCGCTGGTGCTGCCGGGAATGCGTTCGAGGTGCGGGTAGCGCAGGCCGCCATGGTAGTCGATGCGCACCGTGCGGTAGTGGTCCTGCGCCTTGAGCAGCAGCTCGATCGGCGCCTGCGAAGTCTTGGCGTCGGTGATCGTGCGCGTGAGGTCGTCGGCGTCGTAGGCGGCGCCGTTGACCGCGATGATCTCGGTGCCGACCGAGAGGCCAGCCTTGTACGCCGGGCTGCCCCAGATCACGCCGCGTGCGGCACCGTCATGGGTGAGGTAGAGGCCGAGCGAGTAGCTGAGGTCGGTCATCTTGCGCAGGCCCGCGGCACTCTTCTCGTACGGGCTTTCCACCGCGGTGTAGACCAGCCGGTAGCCGCCACGGGTGATGCCGTCGAGCGGCGCCTGGCCGCCGACGGCATCGAGCCGGGTGCGGAGGAAGCCGGCCCAGTCGAACGGCGCCACGGCGTTGAGCGCGTTCACGACGTCGGCGAACACGTAGGTGCGGACGACGTAGCTGCCGTTGTCCATGCCGAAGAAGCCGTGGGCGAAGTCGTTCAGCGACCTGGTGCCGTGGCTCAGCTCGCGCAGCTTGGTGTCGGCGTCGAGCCAGACCAGGGCGCCCTCGTCGTAGTAGTCCTCCGAGCGTTGCCAGCCGCGCCACGGGATCGGCCGGCGCTGGGCGATGATCGGGTCGTTGGTGGTGTCCTCGAGGTCGCGCCAGGAGCGGCCGACGCCGTTGTCGTAGGTGGCGGCCATGTCGGCGAGCTGGTCCAGCCCGTCCTGCTTGGTCCACAGGCCGGAGCGGGCGGACAGGATCTTGCCCCAGTACTCGGTCTGGCCCTCGTAGACCCACAGCAGGGTGTCGCGCTCGGGTGTGTTGAAGTTGGGCTGCCACAGGTCGAACGGGCGGCGGAACTTGCCGTTCCAGCTATGGGTGGATTCGTGCGGCAGCAGGTCGCGGTCGGCGAGGTTCTTGTCCCAGGCGGTGAAGTCGTCGGCGCCCTCGCCGTTCTCCGAGGAGCGGTGGTGCTCCTCGCCGATGTCGCCGAGCTGGTCGGATACTGACAGCAGGAAGTCGTAGTGGTCGTAGTGGTGCGAGCCGAACAGGCGCTGCTCCTGCACCACCAGGTTGCGGTAGGCCTGCAGCACGGCGGGGCTGATGGCGAGGTCGTCCGACACGTCGCCGGCGATGTCGAGGTGCACCGGTGCCGCGCCGCCCGGGACCGAGGCCGGCGGCGACAGGTCCTCGCGACGGACGTAGCGGCCGGCCAGGATCGGGTTGTCCACCAGCGTGTTCAGCGGCACCGTCTTGTAGTGCACCACCGCACCCTGCTGGCTCGCGACGTCGAGGCCGGCGAAGGCGGTCCAGCCGGCCGGATAGGTGACGGTCATGTCGAACGGCAGGTCGCGGGAGAAGTATCCGGCCGGGTAGAGCAGGATCTCGTTGGCCTCCAGGCTGAGCATGGTGGGCGTCATCACCACGCGGCCCTCGTTGGGCACCACCGGCGACACGTACTGGAAGTCGAGGTCGAGGCTGGAGGCGCCCTGCGGCACCGGAACGTGGAAGGCGTAGACGTCCACCGGGTCGCGCACCCAGGCGAGGCGGGTGCTGCCGGCGTGGACCACCAGGCTGGCGAACTTGTCGATCTGCCCGGTGGGGGAGTGGTCGCCCGGCACCCATCTCGGGAACAGCAGAACGGTGTCGCCGGACCCCGACACCGGGATGGTCTCGTGGGCGGTGAAGATGTGGCGGTCGAGGTCGGTGGCGTCGATCCGCAGCGTGATGGTGCCGGCACGGGGATGGTCCTGCGGCACCTGGATCGGCGGCACGGCGGGCGCCGGCTCGGGCTGCGGCGGCTGCTGCGCCGTGGCGGCCGGCGGTGCCGCGCAGAGCAGGCCGGTCGACAGGGCGGCGCCGGCGATGCCGCGCATCAGGCGGTCGCGGTGGCTGGCTGGGAGGAACTGGATGATCACGGTGCGGCGGGCCTGTCTGTTCGGGCGCACCACGCCATCAAAATCGATCGTGTTGCAACATCGTCCGGATTGCCGTCACGTGAGCGAGAGGCGCGGTGCCGGCGTCTCCCGCAGCCGGTGCAGTCGGCCCATGATGGTGCGGTGCACGAGACGAGGGTGATCAGCATGGGCCAAGGCCGAGACGATCCGGCGGTGCCGGCTGCAGGGGTCTCGCGGCGCGGGGTGCTGCAGGGCGGTGCCGCGACTGCCGTCGCGGCCGGGCTGGCAGGCGTTCCGGCGCAGGCCGAGCCGGTCGCAACGCCGGCGGAGCCCGGGCCGGCGCCGGGCCTGGCTCCGGTGGTGACGGAGCAGGTGCGGATGACGGTGAACGGGCAGGAGCGGGTGCTGACGCTGGACGCGCGCACCACGCTTCTGGACATGCTGCGCGAGCACCTGCACCTCGCCGGCTCCAAGAAGGGCTGCGATCACGGCCAGTGCGGCGCCTGCACGGTGCTGGCGGACGGGCAGCGGATCAACAGCTGCCTGAGTCTGGCGGTGATGCATGACGGGGGCGAGGTCACCACGATCGAGGGGCTGGCGCAGAACGACGCGCTGCACCCGATGCAGCAGGCGTTCCTGACGCATGACGGCTACCAGTGCGGCTACTGCACGCCGGGGCAGATCTGCTCGGCGATCGGGATGCTGCAGGAGCACAAGGAGGGCTGGCCGAGCTGGGTGACCGCGGACCTGACCGCGACCCCGCCGCCGCTCACCGACCTGGAGCTGCGCGAGCGCATGAGCGGCAACATCTGCCGCTGCAGCGCCTATCCTAACATCGTCGCGGCGATCCGCGAGGTCGAGGGTGCGGGTCACGACGCGGGACACGCCGATGCCGGGCAGAAGGTGCCGGCATGAAGAGCTTCGCCTATGACCGTGCGGGCAGCCCTCAGGGTGCGGCCCAGGCCGGCGCGCTGTCCGGCGCCGCGTTCATCGCCGGCGGGACCAACCTGCTCGACCTGATGAAGCTGGAGGTGGAAACGCCGACCCGGTTGGTCGATCTCGGGCGGCTCGATCCGGGCGGGGTGCAGCCGACCGCCGATGGCGGGCTGCGGATCGGCGCCGGGGTGAGCAACAGCGCGCTGTCGGCGGATCCCGTGGTGCGGGCGCGTTATCCGGTGCTGGCGCAAGCGCTGCTCGGCGGGGCCTCGCCGCAGCTGCGCAACAAGGCGACTACCGCGGGAAACCTGCTGCAGCGTACGCGGTGCGTGTACTTCTATGACACCGCCAGCGCCTGCAACAAGCGGACGCCCGGGAGCGGTTGCGGCGCGATGAACGGCGTGAACCGCATGAACGCGGTGGTCGGCACCAGCGCCGCCTGCATCGCGGCGCACCCGTCCGACATGGCGGTGGCGATGATGGTGCTGGACGCGACGGTCGAGACGGTGACCGCGAACGGATCGGGGCGTCGCATCCCGATCAGCGGGTTCTACCGGTTGCCTGGGAACACGCCGCACTTGGACACCGTGCTGCAGCCCGGCGAGCTGATCACCGCCGTCACCCTGCCGCCGCCGCCGCCGGGGATACAGGGCTACCGCAAGATACGCGACCGGGCGTCGTATGCTTTCGCGCTGGTGTCGGTGGCGTCGATCGTGGACGGGTCGGACGGGCGGATCAGGCAGGCGCGCTTCGCCTGCGGCGGCATCGCGCCGCGGCCGTGGCGAGTGGAGGCGGCGGAAGCGGCGCTGACCGGCGCGCGGGCGGACGGTCCGACGTTGGACCGCGCCTGCGACCTGCTGCTGCAGGGCGCCGCGGGACATGGCTACAACGACTTCAAGATCCCGATGGTCCGGCGCCTGCTGACCCACGTGGTGGCGCAGGCGGTCCATACCGGGCAGGAGCAGCGGAATGGCTGACGGGACCCCCAAGGGGCTGCGCGAACCGAGCCTGGACGGGCCGTTCGGGCCGGGCATCGACCGGGTCGACGGGCGGCTGAAGGTGACGGGGCAGGCACCCTATGCCTACGAGTATCGCGGCGAGGAGTATGGCGGCCCGGATCCGCTGGTCGGCTACATCGTGCAGGGAACGATCGCCACCGGGCGGGTGGTGTCGATCGACGACACCGTTGCCAGCCGGGCGCCGGGGGTGCGGCTGATCCTGACCCACGCCAACGCGCCGCCGCAGGCGCCGTGGGGGCCGCTGGTGGCGCAGGACCGGTTTGCGCGGTCGCAGCCGGTGCTGGGCGACGACCGGGTGCGGCACTACGGCGATCCGGTCGCGTTCGTGGTCGCCGACACCTTCGAGCAGGCGCGGGCGGCGGCGATGGCGCTGGTGGTCCGCTACCAGGCGGACACGCCGGAGACCGATCTCGGACGGCACCTGGACCAGGCCAAGGTGCTGTCGAAGATGGATGGCGGCGAAAGCCCGGTCAGCGATGTCGGCGACCCGGCCAAGGCGTTCGCTGCGGCGCCGGTGCGGCTCGACGTGCGCTACGACACCGACTACCAGAACCACGCGCAGATGGAGCCGCATGCCACCCTGGCGGTCTGGGACGGGCCGAAGCTGACGATCTGGTGCTCGTCGCAGATGGTGGACAGCCACCGGAACGGGGTGGCGGCGACGCTGCAGATGTCGAAGGCCAACGTCCGGACCATCAGCCGCTACATCGGCGGCGGGTTCGGCGGCAAGCTGCCATACTACGCCGACCAGATCCTGGCGGCACTCGCGGCGAAGCGGCTCGATCATCCGGTGAAGGTGGCGCTGACACGGCAGCAGATGTTCCACGTCACCAGGCATCGCACACAGACGTTCCAGCACCTCCAGCTCGGCGCAGGCCATGATGGCGCCTTGCAGTCGATGAACCACGAGGCCTGGGTGCAGACCGCGCGCTACGACAACTTCGTCGAGAACGTGGCGCAGCCGACGCGCGGGCTGTACGCGTCGCCCAACATCACCACCCTGCACAAGGTGGCGAAGCTCGACCTGCCGCGGTCGGACTCGATGCGCGCACCCGGCGACGGGCCCGGCTCGCTCGGGCTGGAATGCGCGATGGACGAGCTGGCCGAGCAGCTCGGCATGGATCCGGTGGCGTTGCGGCTGAAGAACGACACCATGGTGCATCCGACCAGCCACCAGCCCTACACCACGCGCAAGCTGGCGGACTGCCTGAAGGCGGGAGCCGCGCAGTTCGGCTGGAACCGGCGGCCATCCACGCCGGGGACGGTGCGTGAGGGCGAGTGGCTGGTCGGCTACGGCATGGCGTCTGCGTATCGCGGCAACATGGTGCGCGACGCGTCGGCCGAGGTGACGCTGGGCGCGGACGGGGTGCTGGTGGTGCGGCTTGCCATGACCGACATCGGCACCGGCACCTACACGATACTGACGCAGATCGCGGCGGAAAGCACCGGGCTGCCGGTGGAGAAGGTGCGGGTGCTGATGGGCGACACCAGCTTCCCGCCCACCGCCGGCTCGGGCGGCTCGTTCGGGGCGGAAACCTCCGGATCGGCGGTGTTCCGGGCCTGCGAGGCGTTGCGCGGCCGGCTGGCGGAGGCGGCGGTCGGCGATCCGCGTTCGCCGCTGCACGGCGCGGACATGACGCAGGTCGCGTTCGCGGGCGGCCGGATCTCGGCGGGCAATGCGGGCGAGGAGCTGGGCGTGCTGGCCGGGCGGGTCTCGCCGGACGGGGTGACGGCACAGGGCAAGGTGTCCAAGACGGAGAAGCCGGCGGGCAAGGCGGAAGCCTCGTTCGGGGCGCATTTCGCCGAGGTGGGGGTCAACATGATCACCGGCGAGGTGCGGATGCGCCGGATGGTGGGGGTGTTCGCGGTGGCGCGGGTGCTGAACGCCAAGACGCTGCGCTCGCAGCTGCTGGGGGGCATGATCTGGGGGCTGAGCAGCGCGCTGATCGAGGGCAACCAGGTCGACGTGCGGCAGGGCTTCTTCGCCAACCACGACCTCGCGAACTACCACGTGCCGGTCCATGCCGACGTGGCTGCGGTCGAGGTGACGGTGCTGGCGGAATCCGATCCGGCGGTGAACCCGATCGGGGTCAAGGGCGCCGGAGAGCTGGGGATCTGCGGCTCGGCGGCCGCGGTGGCGAACGCCGTGTATAACGCGACCGGCGTGCGCATGCGCAGCTTCCCGATCACCCCGGACAAGCTGCTGCCGCATCTGCCGCCGGTGCTGTCGGTTTGAAATCCCGTCACCGCGACGTTAACCATTCGACACGCGCGGTTTGTTGCGCGCGCGCGAGGCGTCTGTTCTGATCGACGCGATGGACAGGCTCAGCCCCCTTCAGGACGCGGAACCGGTGATACCGGCTTCCGGCGGCGCGTCGGCGGCGCGGACGACGCTGTACGGTTTCCTCGCCCTGGTGCTGGCGGCTGGGGGATGGGTGCGCTTCAACGACCAGATTGCAACCGTGGCGCCGGGCCTTGCGGCACCCGCGGCAGCGATGGCGCGGGACGCGGCGACGAGGGCACCGGTGCATGCGCTTGCGGAGCTGGGATTGCTGCCGCGAGCGGGCGAGCCGGCGGCGGTGGCCGGGCTCGGCCTCCCGGACAAGGAGGCCACGGCGATGCTGGGGGCGCTGAAGCACGACCGGCTGCGGCTGGTGCAGATGCCGTTGTTCGATGCCGGGTTGTCGGCGCCGGACGGCACGGATGCCGGCCGCACGGTGCTGGTCGCCTCTGGCGGCTACACCAGGCTGGTCCGGATCGGGCGGCAGCCGGTGGTGGTGACGCTGCCGATCGACCGGGTCGGCACGGTGACGTTCCGGGTGCCGGCGCGCGAGGCGGGGGCGCTGCCGGCCTCCGGGCTCGGCATCGGGGCGATCACCGCGACCGGGCCGATGCGCCTCCCCGACCTGGGCGAGGGCGAGGAGCTCGAGATCGGAGTGATCGCGCAATGAAAGGGCTGATGTCTGGGGCGGCCCGGCTGATGCCGCTGATGATGCTGGCGTTCCTGACGCTGGCCATCGTGCAGATCCTGATGCAGCTGCACCTGTCGCCGGCGCACCTGCTCGAGATCGTGCTATCCCTGGTCACGCGTCTCGGGCCGCTCTACGTGGGTGGTGCTGCGGTGTTGTGGGGGCTGGTGCTCGGCGGCATCGGCTATGAATGGCGTGCCGGCGTCCTGGAGCGGCGGGAGCGACGGGCCGGCCTCGGCTACCGCGCTGCCTGGACGCGACGCAAACATCGGGGATGGATGATGGACGTTCTGGCCCGGCTGACCAATCGCGACGCGCTCGAGGACATGCTGTCGAAGCAGGAGAAGGCGACCGTCATCGACGCGGTGGCGTTGTCGGCGACGCTGCGCTCGCAGGTGATCGGGCAGGACGGGGTGTGCGAGGACGTGGCGCAGCAGCTCCGGCGCCGCCTGGCGCTGCAGGTGCGCGGCAAGCCGGTGGGCATCTTCCTGCTGGCGGGGCCTCCCGGCACCGGCAAGACTTATCTGGCCAAGCGGCTGGCGGCAGCGCTCGGGCGCAAGCTGCTGCACTTCGATATGACGCAGATGAGTGCGCCGCACGCGGCGACGCAGTTGTTCGGCAGCCCAAAGGGGTATGTAGGGTCGGACAGCTACGGCAAGCTGACCGGGGGCCTGAAGGAGACGCCGGACGCGGTGGTGCTGCTCGACGAGATCGAGAAGGCGCACCCCGACGTGT
>CAXTVX010000083.1:0-13722 GCA_964247755.1 uncultured Acetobacteraceae bacterium
CGCAGTGCCTCCGGAACTCTCATAGCCGGTGGCCCACTTCTACGGGGGCAGGTCAAGTCAGCTACCGGCCACCACATCCGTCACTGGCGCGACGCCTGACAGAACCGTTGAAGGGGATCTTCGACCCGCGCCGCGGCCAGTGGAGCGAGGACAGCTATGTGCCGTCGCTGATCGCAGCGATCGGCGGCATCCTCGAGCGGCACATGATCGCAACCAGCTTCCTGGCGGCACCCGAGATCCTCCTGCACGTTCATCAGGCCGGGGTCGGCGCTGCAACTTTGGGGCGCACCATGAGCGGGTGCTGACGGCGGCGGCTCAGCCCGGCGGCGACTGCCCGCTCGACCTGCACCGGCTGCTGCCGGTCCCGCCCCGCCTGCTGATGCTGGGATCCGACGCGGCCGAAAGCCGGCTGTCGCTGTGGACGCACTGGGGCACGCTGCAGCCGCTGCGCCACGTACTCAGAGCCGCTTAACCCGTCCACAAAAGCCGGGGAAGATCACGCCCGCGCATCTCAGACGGCTACTTGGACAGCTCGTTGGCCGAAGTGTCGAAGCTGCCTGCGGAAGCGGCGCTGTCCGCTGGCGCGGGTCCGGAGGCGGCTTGTTGACGGAGGAGGTTACGGTGGTCGCGTTTCCTAGCCGCACTCTCGACCACGTTGCTGATCAGAGCGGATCCCGACCGCGAGGGTTGCCTGACGCTCTGCCTGTGGAGAGCGTCAGGCCTCGCTACAGGTGACAGCTCCTTCGTCTCGAAGCCCACTTAGCAGGGCGTCGACGTCAGCCTGGATGGTCTCGACCGGGGCGTCGAACCGGGCCGCGAGCAACGCCGTGATCTCCGACGTCGTGCGCTTACCGTTGACCAACTGCATGATCGCGACCCCGGGTTCGTCGAGCATGATCAGACGCTCGGGGGCAAGGATGACAAAGGCGTCGCGCACGGCGTCGTGACGAAGGCGGTAGCCGCGAGTGAAGCTGGGTACCGTGCTCATGAGGTTGGGATGAACGCCCCGGGCGGAATGCGGCCCGGTTCGACATAGGCATAGTGGAGCGCGTCGAGCTGGGACCACAGGACGTCGCACTTGAAGCGGAGTGCCGCCAGCACCGATTCCTGGTCGTCGCGATTGCGGGCATTGGAGTGGACATAGGCAAGCGCCCATTCAACGTCCTTGGGTGCCTGGGTAAGACGCGGAGTGAAGTAGGCGAGGGTGTCCGGTCCGACGAAGTCGTAATGTGTCAGCATACCGGCGACCCGCTCGCTGATGATGGCGGGCGAGAACATCTCGGTCAGCGACGAGGCGACGGCTTCTAGAATGGGACGCTCGCGGACGAAGGCGACGTACGCGTCGGTTGCGAAGCGGGTGCCGGCGAGGATGCCGACGGTAGACTGGACGTAGGCAAGGTCGAGACCGACGCCTTCAGCGAGCTTGAGCCAGCGCTCGACGCCGCCGGGCTGCCGGTCGGTTCCATCGTGGTCCTCGAGCCGGCCGCGCCAAGCGCGTCGCAGTTCGTGGGTCGGCAAACGGGCAAGTAGGGTCGCATCCTTCACCGGAATGCGGCTCTGGTAGTAGTAGCGGTTGAGCGCCCAGGCCTGCACTTGGCCGCGGTCGAGACCGCCGTCATGCAGCAATCGGTGGAAAGGATGGTGGATGTGGTACCGCTCGTCGCCCACGGCGTGCAGCGCCTCGCGCATCCCATCCCGGGTCAGCATCGGCGTGCTCACCAAGTGATCTCCATGCCGTCATCGGCGACATCCCAGCCGGCGGCGCGAACGGCGGCGTGCTGGGCGGAATCCTCGAGCAGGACCGGATTCGAGTTGTTGAGGTGGATCAGGATCGGGCGGCGGACGCCCAGACCGGCAAAGCAGGCGAGAGTACCTTTCGGTCCGAAGATGCTCATGTGGCCCATGCGCGCGGCGGTTTTCGGACCGAGCCCGGCGCGAATCATCTCGTCGTCGTCGGCGAGGGTGCCGTCGAACAGGACGGTGTCGGCACCGTGCAGCCGCCGAGCGAGTGCGGGCGTCACCGCCGCGCAGCTCGGTATGAACAGAAGCGTTGACGCGCCGTCCGTGACGGCACAACCGACGGTGGCCTCGCTTTCCTCGATTGATGGAGTGGTTCCGGACCGTTCCGCATGGAGTGGGATCTTGCCCGGAACCGGAAACAGGCTGACGACCAAACCCGACTGCGTGCCATCCGGGCACGATACGGGAACCGGCTTGTCAAGCGGCACGGTCGTGCGCGTCACGACGTCGCGCGAGAGCACTTCAAAGATTGGGTTAGCGTCCAACACCGCGTGGGTCGCGGCAGTGGCGAGAACCGCGAGCGGCTGACGCTCCCGAAGGGTGAGCAAGCCTGCGATCGCATCGACCTCTCCACCGGTCAGCACGACCGCGACGATTGGTGAAGCACGCGGCCCCGTAACCGGCTGAAGATGCGTCGTCTGCTCGATCTGCTGACGGATGTCCGGAGAAGCGTTCAGCAAAATCCAAAAGCGACCATCGGCGCTGACCGCGACGGAAGTCTGGGTCCTGCGCTTAGTCAGCGGCTCGTTACGACGAGCGCGTCGACATCCCTCGGCGAAGGAATTCCATTGCGGGAAGCCGCCACCGGCGGCGGCTCCCAGAACGATCGCGCGCATGGCCAAGGCTCCGGATCTTCCGTCGATATCCCAGGACGGTCGGCCCGGCGTAGCAGCCTTACTTCGGTAGCTGCGCCGACACGTAGGAGTTGATTTCGGCGCCAAGCAGTATGACAATATAGCTCGGCTTGGACCAGGCCATGACACTTCCTTGAAACAGTTCGCCATAGCTTCACATGCGGGCGTGTGTCGCGTCAACATGATCGTCATTCGGCCACCGTGCGACGTGTCGCTTGGTCGATAGATACCTGAGCTCACGAGAACGTTATAATCGCACATCGGATCGAAGACGTCGGCTTCATGCGCGTGTGGGGCCTCGTCGGCGATGACGCGCAGGTTAACTAATCCTGCCCCCTAAACTTTGCTCGACGGAGTGCCGGCCATCTGCTACGCCGACTAGCATTACGAAGTGTTGCAATGGAGACACCATGTTCGGCCGCTCAGTATCGATGCGTCGAACCGTGGCCACCGCCACCGTCGTTACGACGCTGTTCCTGGCGCAGTTCCAGGTTGCCCGAGCGCAGGTCAGCATCCTTACCCAGCACAACGACAACCTACGAGACGGTGTCAATGCGGGTGAGATCACGCTGACGCCAGCGAATGTCAACAAAACGCAGTTCGGCCTCCTGTTCAAGATCCCGGTGGACGATCAGGTATTTGCCCAGCCGCTGGTGGTCGCCAACGTCAACATCGCCGGTGGAACGCACAGCGTGGTATATATCGCGACCGCGAACAACAGCGTTTACGCTTTCGACGCCAACACCGGGACCCAGTACTGGCACGTCAATTTCGGCGCACCGATGAGCATGGCCATCGCTAAGTGGGACTGCCAGGACGTGCTGGGCTCGTCCGGGATCATGAGCACCCCGGTCATCGCAAACAACAGCCTCTTCGTCGTGGCGCAGACCTATATAAATTCCACCTCCGTCCACCGTCTGCACTCCCTCAACCTGTCTACCGGCGCCGAGCAGTCGAACAGTCCGGTATCAATACAGGACGCCGACCTCAACTCCTACGACGAGCTTCAGCGTCCGGCCCTACTGTCGGCCAACGGCAACGTTTACTTCTCCTTCGCCGGGCACTGCGATCAGGGCTCCTGGAAAGGTCTGACCTTTGCTTATAGACAATCCACCCTGGCGCAGGTGGGCGTCTTTGACGCGGCTCCGAGCGTCAACGGCAACGGGATCTGGCAGTCGGGGAATGGGGCTGCGGCCGACTCAACCGGTAATATCTACTGGGTGACCGGTAACAGCAGCGGCAGTGATGGGTGGGACGGTGTCCAAAACTTCAGCGAAACCTTCCTGAAAGCTAGTTCGACACTGAGTCTGGAGGATTGGCACACGCCGACCAATTGGTCCCAGCTCGATAGCGGCGATGCCGACCTGACAGCTTCCGGACCGATGCTCCTGTCGAACACCAACTTGCTGATAGCCGGCGGCAAGGACGGCAACCTCCGTTTGGTGAACACCGGCAACATGGGTCATCTGGGTGACGGCACCGCGGTACAGAACTGGCTGGTCACCTCGTCGCACATCCATTCGATCAACTACTTCAACTCGAACCTGTACGTTTGGGGACAATCCGACTACCTGAAGGTGTTCAAGTTCGGCGGAACGACGTTCAACACCACTCCGACCTATACCGGCAGCATTCGGGCGATTGGTCACCCGGGCGCCTCGTTGTCGATCTCCTCGGCCGGCACCGCCAACGGGATTCTCTGGGCCGCCACCAATTCTCAGGGCAAGTCCGATGGCAGCGGTGCCTGGCACATGAGCGAGCCAGGCATTCTCTATGCCTACAGCCTTGCCGACATGTCGCAGCTTTGGACCAGCGAACAGAACGCCGTGCGCGATGACTGCAACTACTATGCGAAGTTCACCGATCCGACGATCGCCAACGGCAAGGTCTATCTCCCCAGCTTCGGCAGCGCGCAGACGCAGAGCGGACAGGTGTGCGTCTACGGGGAACTGGCCGCCGGGTCGACCGGACCCACTGGCACGTTCCTGATTCCGAACGGGACTTATTTCGTAACCAGTGCTCTAGATGGCCAGGCGATCGACGATCCCGCTTTCTCGAAGGCGGCCGGCACGGGCCTGGAACAGTGGACTCTCAACAAGGGTACTAATCAGCAGTGGACGGTTACCAATCTCGGGAACAACGTCATCACGCTGACCAATGTCGCCAGCGGGCAGGCTCTCGAAGTCAAGGGTGGCTCCAACGCAGCCAGTGCTCTTGTCGATCAGAACCTGAATCAGGGCAACCTGTGGCAACAGTGGACCGTGTCGTCACCGGGAGGCACGGCCGTAGAGTTGGCAAACAAGGTAACTGGTCAGGTGCTCGACGTCGACGGGGCATCAACGACTGCGGGTACTCCACTTGACCAGTATCCATACCACAACGTGTCGTGGGAATTGTGGAACTTCACGCCGGTGAACTGATCCTGACGGGACATCTCGACGCAATCCGATCAGGGTGCAAGTCTATGTCGTCTGTTTAAAGAAGCCGATGAGCATCAGTCGAAGAAACGTCATCGCTGCGGCCCTGCTGTCCTCCGCCTCCATCGATCTGGCTACGTCGAGCCGCGCACAAGGTTCGATGGCGATGAACATGAACCGTGAGGAGAAACCGAAGCGGCCCACGGTTCCGAGGCTGCCCGCAATCCTGTCCCGGGCGGCCGCTTCCATCGAGATCGACGCTGCCTACCGTATGCTGCGACAAGGCTCCGATACGCTTGATGCGGTCCTGCAGATCACGCGGGCGCAGGAAGACAATCCTAATGACCCGACTGCCGGCCTCGGCGGCCTGCCGAACGAGGACGGCGTCGTGCAGCTCGATGCCTGCTGTTTCCATGGGCCGAGCCGCAAGAGCGGCGCGATTTCCGGTGTGGGCGACATACGCAACGCCTCCGTGGTGGCGCGCGCCGTGATGGAGAAGACAAGCTACCCGTTGCTGACCGGTATCGACGCTCGGCGCTTCGCAATGTCGCAAGGCTTTCCGGCCGAGCAATTGACCACCGATCGGACCAGGAAGATCTGGGCACTGTGGAAGCAGGTCCAGGCCTCACCCTTGCCGACCGGACCGGTCCGCTACGATCCCACGAGGTCCAGATCGGATCGACCTCGATTCCTTCCTGCCTCTGGGGATGACTTCGACAATTTGGTGAACCAGTTCGCCAGTGTGGCAGCCAAGCTGGGCGTCGAGCCGCAATGGACCTGGGCCGCTGCCTACGCGGCGTTGTTTCCCGCCGCAGCGCCACTCTGCGTGTTGGCGGTGAATTCGAAGAACGAGATGTCCTGTGTCTCGACCACGAGCGGACTGCCTTGGCGGATGGCCGGGGCCGTCGGTGATGTCGCGATCCCCGGTGCCGGTTGCTATCTCGATCCGGATGTTGGTTCGGCGGCAGCAAGCGGCACTGCCGAGGCCAACATCAGGATCGCCGGCGCTGCACTGATCGTGGAGAACATGAGGAAGGGGATATCGCCCGGCGATGCCGGCATGGACGCGCTGCGGCGCATCGCCGCCTGGTATCGCAACGACATGGCGACGCTTCGCTTCATCGAGATCGTCTATTATATCCTGCGCAGGGATGGTGCCTATGACTGCGTCTCGCTGTGGCGCGGTGATCGTACCAATCACGTCCGGACCTACATAGTCCACGATGGCCTTCGCCGATCCGAGGAATGCTTGTTCCTGTTCGATGGAAGCCCAATGACGGCCACGTGACCTCTGCTTTCGGCCAGCGCACCTCTTCATGTCGATCCATTGACTCCACAGGTCTTGCCTTCGGCCATAGAGGCGTGCCTCGACGGGCGGGGCTCGTCTTGAGCTTTCGCGGCCATCCTTCCGGCGCACCGGCATCAGAACGTCACCTTCGCGCCGCCGAAGCCGCCGATCGGCGCGGCCGGGCTGAATGATCGCGGATTGGTCGCGTTGGGTGCCTGGAACAGCGGAACCGACCGCACTGGCGAGAAGGTGCCGAACGTCGAATAGGCGGCATCCGTCAGGTTCTCGATGGTGCCGAACACCTGCACTCTCGATGTCAGCTGATAAGCCGTGTGCAGTTCCAGCGTGAAGAAGCCGGGAAGCTTCTGTGTCAGGTTGGCTTCGTCGCCGAACAGGTACTGGCCTGCCTGCAGTATGCCTCGTAGGCCAACGGTCCAGCGGTTCGTGGCGCGGCCGTCGAGCTGGAAGCTCAGCCGCTGCGCCGGTACTCCCGGCAGCCGATCATCAGGTCGGATCGTGATGTTGCCGCTCGCGTCGGCGGCCGGGTTGCTTCCGGCAGACTCGACGAACGTCGATCCGAAGCTTGCGTCGACGTAGGCGTAGCTGATGGCGGCGTCCCAACAAGGCATTCGCACCATAAGCGAGGCATCGAGACCTTGCCGTCGGGTAAGTCCGACATTGGTGAAGAAGGCGCGATCCAAGTCGGGGCTGTTAACGAATACGATGTCGTCGTCGGAGTCGGTGTGGAACAGCTTGACGTGGTAGACGATCCTGCTGTCGCCGACCCGGTCCAGCGTGCCTCGGGCGCCGACCTCGACCGTGTGAGCGACGACCTGCTTGAGATCAGGATCGCCGACGAAGAAATTGGCCAGCGAGCAGGTATCGGTCGGACCAGCGCAGGACAGCTCTGCCGGAGTCGGAACCCGGTTCGTCTCTGCATAGCTCGCGTAGGGAACCAGCCACTCCGCGAT
Organism: uncultured Acetobacteraceae bacterium; assembly: GCA_964247755.1. Taxonomy (GTDB): domain Bacteria; phylum Pseudomonadota; class Alphaproteobacteria; order Acetobacterales; family Acetobacteraceae; genus Lichenicola. The sequence goes on from CAXTVX010000083.1 coordinate 7,331, forward strand.
GCGGTAGGTCGCGCCGATCGTCGGGTTGAACCGGTTGTAGGCGTGACGACCTGAGAGATCGGTGCCGTTCTTGTCCGAAAGGTTGACCTCCGCAGCGTTGAAGCGCCCGGCCACGGTGAACGTCAGGCGCCTGGTGAGATTGAGCGAGTCGCTCGCGTATACGCCGCCATAGGCATCGTCGACCCCGACGCGGACCGGAACGTTGTTGCCGGGCTCGTCGATGGTGATGCCGGGTCCGATGAAGAGGCGGATATCAGGCGTCAGGCCGCCGAGCAGGCTGGTCGCAGAGAATAATGTCTGCGCGCCGTCGAAGCTGGCACCGACCAGAGCCCGGTTCGTCAGGCCCATCACGCTTCCCGTCCTGCTCGCCTGCACCGCGGCGCCATAGCGATTCGTGTTAGTCGTCTGCTCGTCGAGCTCGGAGATCGGGCCGCCGTTCGAGAAGTCGGCGATCGGCGTGCCGCCGCGCGTGGTCGATGGATCGTGGTCGTCAGTGCAGAGCAGCCCGGTGCCGTCGTCGCACGGCGTGTCGTCCGCAGCGTTGCCATTCACGACGCGCTGAAGGAAGTAGCCGTAATAGGCGTTGCCCTCGAGGGACACCAAGCCGAGTTTGGCAGCCCCCGATACCTCGAATTGGGCGAACGTGTTGGCGATGAGGTTCGGGCCGGTGAATTGGGCTTGCGGGTCGACCGCGAGAAGCTGGACCGGCGTCGTGCCAGGACCGTTGAGCGAGGAGTTCGCCAGTGACAGGCTGACGTGGACGTTGGAGCTGTCGCGGCGCCATCCCAAGTCGGCGAACAAGGTCTGGACGTCGGTGCTCTGCAGGTCGCGCCATCCGTCCTGATGCTGCTCGCCGCCGGCGAGGTAGAACGCGAAGTCGCCAGCACTCGCGCCGTACTGGCCGTCTGCGGTGATGGTACCGAACGATCCCCCGGACAGGTCGGCCTCGCTGCCCTGCCAGCCGAAGCCGTCGCGGAGGTGAACGCTTACCGCGCCGCCGAGGGCGTTCAGTCCATAGATCGGGTCGGTGTCCTCAAGGGTGACACGATCGATCGCGATCTGCGGCAGCAGGTCCCAGTCGACCGTGTCGCCGAACGGTTCGTTGAAGCGGACCCCGTTCACGTACACGGCCAGCCCCTGCGATGTGCCCTGGAGCGGGGAGGCCTCGAAACCGTTGTAGAACAACGATGGTTGAAGCGGATTACCGGACGCGCTGTCGAGCTCCAGGCCGGGTATGTCGGTATCGAGTGCATCCAGCAGGTCAGGCGTTCCAGTGAAGTCGAGGTCGGACCGGCGCAGCGTGGTGCTGCCGGTCGGAAGGCTTGTGTCGTCCTCCCCTATGTCCGAGAGCGGCGTCGGGCGCACGATGACCTGCTCAGCCGGTCCGCCGATTCCTGCGATGGGGACGTCCTGAGCGTGGCCGACACCGATCGATAGGGCTACCGCGAACATCGCGAACGCAGCCGATCCCGCGATGCGTCGCTCGCATCCCGCCGTCGGCTCTCGATGACGCTTCAAGGGGACGAGGCCGCCGGCTTCGCCTTCCGGTACGTGAGATTGGGCGACTGCTCTCCTCGAGCCGCCACCGCGTCCGCCATGATGCCATGATGCGGCGACAGGTCGCAGGCCGGGTCAGTCGCTGCCGCGTCGCCGAGGAGGGCGAGTGCCTGACAACGGCAGCCACCCCAGTCGATCTCACGCAGGGCGCAGTCCCGGCAGGGCGGTTTCATCCACGTCGTGCCGCGGAACTGGTTGAACGCCGGATCGTCCCGCCAGATCGACGCCAGCGACCTCTCGCGAACCGACGGGAAGACGAGATGTCCGATCGTCTCCGCGGCGTGGCACGGAAGCGCCCGACCCGATGGCGACACGTTCAGCAGCTGGCGCCCCCAGCCGCCCATGCAGGCCTTCGGCCGCCGCGCATGGTAATCGGGCGTCACGTAATCGATCTGGATGCGTCCGGCGTAGGTGGTGCGCCCGGCGTCCACGGCAGCGGTGGCCGCATCCACCTGACCGCGATCCGGCATCAGCGCCGCACGATTATGTAGCGCCCAACCGTAATACTGCGTGTGCGCGATCTCGATCCGCGACGCGCCGATGGAGGCGCCGAGGTCGATCATCTGGGCGACGTGCGATGCGTTCTGCCGGTGGATGACGAAGTTCGCGGTGAGCGGCAGGCCGGATGCCCGGATCACGCGCGCGGCCTCGAGCTTGCGTGCCTGGGCGCCGCGCACGCCGCCGATCCGTTCGGCTTCCGTCGCGTCGACGTGCTGGAAACTCAGCTGCACGTGGTCCAGCCCAGCGTCACGCAGACGGTACATCCGTCGCTCGTCGAGCTGCATGCCCGAGGTAATCAGGTTGACATAGAGCTCCGCCATCGCGGCATGGCGAACGAGCGTGTCGAGATCGGCGCGTGCCATCGGCTCACCGCCGGTGAGATGGAGCTGCAGAACGCCGAGTTCCGCAGCCTGATCGAACACGCGCTGCCACTCGAACGTCTCGAGCTCGTTGCGACGCGGCTCAAGCGCCAGCGGGTTCGAGCAATAGCCGCACTGCAGCGGACAGCGATGTGTCAACTCGGCGATCAGACCAAGCGGCGGGGTAGGCGCTGCGGGTTCCGGTAGTATCACGGGACGATTGCTCCTTGAAAAACACGTGTCGGACCGAGTTCGTGATGACCGACGAGGGAGATCGAGGGGCCGTCCGCTCCCAGTCCTATGCCAGCGAACCACCTTCGATCGAGGCAGGCGCGGCCGATCCGGTTCGAGCGAAGCTTGCGTGTCAACCATGTGGGCGGTGGGCGCCCACTCCGCCCAAGCTGATGCAGGTCAGAATACGTCATCTCTGGTCTCTACGCGATGTCGTCTCTCATTCAGGTCGATTCTCCGGATCGACGCCAGTGACAGAGGGTTCCGGAAGCGGCCTGTTGGCGGAAGAGGTCGCAGTGATCGCTTTGTCCAGCCGCATCGTCCACGATGTTCCCGACCAGGATGGGATTGCGACCGTTGATGCGGCCTGATCGCATTCCTGAGATCGAGGGCGACAAACCGCGAGCGTGCTGAGGCGCCTGCTCCCCGGGATCCTCGCCACGAGGATCCTCGAGGAACATCCGCCATGGCTGAATACGGTTCTGTCAGCCGTCGCGCCTGTGGTGGATCTGGTGGTCGCCGGGGAGCTGACATAGCGTCACCAGTCATGGCAGCTGGCGGCGTATTAGGATGAACTGCGTATACTATGGGTCTCCGGCCGTGACGGAGCGCCCGGAGGTCACAGCTCGCGGCTACCGGGGGTCACTGCACGATAGGTGGTTTTACGTACGCTAGCAGGCTGCCGAAGAAGTCCTGTTTGAGGCATTTGTTAGTTGTTCAGTCCCACTGTGTAGTGATACGGGTCAAGCCTGAATCGTTCTGGCTCCTCGGTCTAGATCCGGCAGGTGTATTCGCGCGGCGTGAGACCCTTCAGGGTCTTGAGCCTGCGCGCGTGGTTGTAGGCAGCCAGGAACAGGTCGAGGTGCGCCGTCAGCTGCTGATCCTGCTGGCCGGGGTGCTGGCGGATCAGTTCGCGCCGCGGCGGATCATGATTGTTGCCGACCTGCTCCGCGCCGCAGCGCAGTCGGTGCTGGCAATCCTGCTAGTGACTGATCCGGTGCCGGTGGTCGCGGTGCTGGTGCTGGCCGCTCTGGTCGGCATTGAAGCAGCACTCGATGCGCCCGGGCGGAACCGGTTTCTGACGCAGAAAGCCTGAATGCGCTCCCCAGCCATACCGTCCCCGTCCAGGATCATCTGCTTTCATCGAGCAGCCGCTCAGGTAGGTGGTCAAACGACATCAATGGCCACTAACGGACAGGTGGTTTCAACGCGAGATCCGAGAGGGGGGCCGAGGTCGGCCCGAACCCGACGGATCGCGGCAGGCCCGGCACCAAGCGCCACCTCGTCACGGACGCTCGCGGCACGCCGCTCGGCGTTGCCTTGAGCGGTGCCAACCGGCACGACAGCATGATGCTGGTGGCCACGCTGAACGCCGTGCAGGGCGTGCGAACCAGAGGCCGTGGCCGGCCACGCAAGCGCCCGGACAAGCTTCACGCCGACAAGGGCTACGACCATCAGCGCTGCCGCCGGGAGTGCCGTGCCCGTGGGATCAAGCCAAGAATCGCGCGACGTGATGTGGAGAGCAGCGCCCATCTCGGCCGACACAGACGGGTCGTGGAACGCAGCTTCGCTTGGCTCGCCCGCTTTCGGCGCCTCAGCATCCGCTACGAGCGCCGTGCCGACCTCCATCTCGCCTTCACCATACTCGCCTGCGCCGTCATCTGCCTGCGACAAATCAGACGGTTTTATCCCTAATCCTCAGAGCGATCAGCGGGCGCAACGCCTGCGTGCGCCTCGACATTTCGCCTGATCCCAACCCTGGCGGCTTACCCTTGAAAGACTCCATGTCTCGCTTCACCCTTAAACCGATGGAAGAGGTAGCAATGGATTTGGTCAAGACAAGCAGGCTCGGGCTTCGGTGTCTCACGACATAGCCAACACTACAGATACAGGTTGCGCTGCAAGTCGAAACTACCGGGCCCGACTAGGCAGCGGGCTCTAGCTGCACTTGGACCATCCGCAATTGCGGCATGTCAGGAAGGCGCCCTCCTTGACGACGCTAGGCTGGCTGCACGTCGGGCACGGCATGCCGATGCCGCTGACTGAGACGATACCCGCGTCGCGCTGCCGAGGCTGCGGCAGTGACTCCGGCATTGCAAGGAAGCTAGTGGCGATCATGTGTCGCTCAAGGATGCGCCGATCACCGCGATCAGGGACGGCACATACCTGCCCTCGCTCCATTGGCTGCCGCGCGGATCGAAGATCCCTTTCAATTCCTCAGCGACGAACCATACCTCGCCGCCGCGGCGGAACACGGCCGAGATCATCCGCGTCAGCGCTACGACCCAGCATGTCAGCTCATCCTGTGCATGTGCGAGGCGTCAGAAGGTGATCTGGAGCTTGATATCCGCCGGTTGGGCGCTTGCGGCGCGCTCGAACGCTGCCACGCTGTCATCGAAGTGGAACGTCTGGCTGACCAGCGGCTTCAGGTCGACCTTTCCTGACGAGATCATCGCCAGGGCGCGCGGGAACACGTTGGCGTAGCGGAACACGAACTCGACCCGCAGCTCCTTGTTCATGGCCACGCCGTGGTCCAGCCCCTGCGGCGACGTCGCGATGCCGACGATGACGAGCACGCCACCGGGGGCCGCGTAGTCGGCGATGGCAGCGATCGCCAGTGGGCTTCCGCTCGCCTCGAACACGATGTCCGCGCCCCAGCCGCCCGTTGCGTCGGCGATGATCGCGGCGGGATCGGCCTCGCGCACGTTGATCGGGGTGATACCTGGGTAGCGTCCGGCCACGTCAAGCTTGGGCTGGTGCACGTCGGTGATGAGGACGCGGCTGCATCCGGCGGCGAGGGCAGCCAGCGCGATCATGATGCCGATGGTGCCGGCGCCCGTCACCACGGCGACGTCGCCCGGCGTGACGCGCGCCTTGATCGAGGCGTGGATCCCGACCGCGAACGGCTCGACCATCGCCGCTTCCGCGAAGCTGACATTGTTGGGGATGCGAAAGGTGAAGGCGGCCGGGTGGACGATGCTTCCGGCCAGGCAGCCATGGATGGGCGGGGTGGCCCAGAAGCGCATCGCGGGGTCCACGTTGTACTTGCCCATCAGCGTGGCGCGGGAGCGGAAATCGGGGATCCCGGGCTCCATGCACACCCGGTCGCCGGTCTTCAGGCCGGTGACGCGCGATCCGGTCGCAACGATCGTGCCCGACGCCTCGTGCCCGAGCACCATCGGCGCCCGCACCTGGTTGGGGCCGGCACCGCCGTGCACGTAGTAGTGCACGTCGCTGCCGCAGATACCCACCGTGTGCATGGCGATGCGGACGTCGTCCGGACCCAACTCGTCGGACAGCTCGATGTTTCGGATGGCGAGCACACCCTTGCGCTCGAGTACGAGAGCCTTCACAGCGCTTTCCTTTCCATCCCGGTCGACGTTTGAACCGTTCCCTACCAGATCGAGTAGCCGCCGTCGGCCACCACGATGCTTCCGGTGAGGAAGCTCGACGCTTCCGAGGCGAGGAACAGGACCACGGCGGCGATCTCCTGCGGCTGTCCGCCGCGACCCATCGGGGTCATCGGCAGCCAAACACCGCCGAGTTCCGGCATGCGGAGCGCCGGGCCGGAGATGTCGGTGTCGACATAGCCGGGGGCAACGCCGTTGACGCGGACGCCGCGTGACGCCCATTCGCCGGCGAGCGAGCGGGTCAGGTGATGCACGCCGGCCTTGGCCGCGTTGTAGTGAACCTGCCGCTGCGGCCGGTTCGAGATGAAGCCCGACATGGAGCCGTTGGTGACGA